>JAQTNC010000043.1 GCA_028714475.1 Patescibacteria group bacterium | reverse complement strand
TCATGCGCGGCTACGATGCCTTCGCTGGCGTCATCAAGTCCGGCGGCAAGACGCGGCGCGCCGCCAAGATGGTCATCCTGAACGTTGATCACCCGGACATCGAGGAGTTCATCACCTGCAAGCAGCGCGAGGAGCGCAAGGCACGGTCGCTCGTTGAGGCCGGCTATGACGCCTCGATTGACGGCGAGGCCTACTCGTCCATCTTCTTCCAGAACGCCAACAACAGCGTGCGCGTCACTGACGATTTCATGCGCGCGGTCGTGGACGACGGGGAGTGGCAGACCAAGGCCGTCGTGACCGGCGCCACGGTCGAAACGATGCGTGCCCGCGACCTGATGAAGAAGATTTCCGAGGCGACTTGGGAGTGCGGCGACCCCGGCCTGCAGTTCGACACCACCGTGAACCGCTGGAACCCGACGCCGGTTTCCGGCCGCATCAACGGCTCGAACCCGTGTGTCACCGGTGACACCCTTGTGGCCACGGCGAAAGGTTGGAAGCGGATCGATTCGCTGTTGGGATTACCTTTTCAGGTAATGGGATCTGATGATAATTTGCACCAAGTCCATCCGGCTTTCCCGACTGGGATTAAGCCCGTTTATCGTTTAACGACTGAATCTGGATTTAATTTGAAATTGACAGCCGACCACAAAGTTCTAACAAAAAATCGCGGGGATGTACCAGCGATTGAATTAACACCAAATGACTCGATTGTTCTCGGTACAGTCGGCTTCGGCGATCGCAATATAAACAATGATTTCGCTGAATTTATTGGTAAGAGCATAGCAAAAGGAGAGATTGCACACGACAGTCAAAGGGAGTGGTTGTCAGTTGATTCGGAAGGAAAAATAGTTGCATTGGCCGATATTGTAGATGACCTTGATCATGAAGAACAAAGATCTATTTTGTTCGGCTGGATTAAGGGGGCGGCAAAGTATGATGGATATCCGTGCGTCCTGTGTGAAGTGCCGAGCGAAGAATTGAGAACCCAGCTTCATTTATTGCTGCTGAATATTGGAATTAAAACCAAGAATAAGGACGGGTACATCGTGTTTGACTACGAAGCAGTCTGTCAAATATACCTTGAAGAAGACAGAGAACAGAGGCTCTTCAAAGGAATACTGACTGACAAACAGTGGGCCGATTTCCTCAACGAAGGATGTTCCAAACTGGCTGACAAGCAACGTTTCCCAATGACCGATAAATTCGTGTCGCTGGAATTGCTTGGCGACGAACCAGTCTATGACCTGACCGAGCCGGACACTTCTCATTTCGTCGCCGGCGGCCTTGTCGTCCACAACTGTTCCGAATACATGTTCCTCGACGACTCGTCCTGCAACTTGGCCTCGCTCAATCTGATGAAGTTCCGTCGGGCAGACGGCGAGTTCGACGTCGCGGCCTTCAAGCACGCCGTGGAGATCATCATCACCGCTCAGGAAATCGTGGTCGGCGCCGCGAGCTACCCGACGCCGGCCATCGAGCAGAACAGCCACGATTTCCGGCCGCTCGGCATCGGTTACGCCAACCTGGGTGCCATGCTCATGGCGCGCGGCTTGGCTTACGACTCCGACGAGGGCCGCAATTACGCCGCGGCCGTGACCGCGCTCATGACCGGGCACGCCTATCACCAGTCGGCGCGGCTCGCCGAGGCCATGGGGCCATTCACGTATTACCGCCTGAACGAGAAGCCGTTCCTCAAGGTTGTCGGCATGCACCGCGATTACGCCTACGCGATTCCCGACGCCGGCGTGCCGGACGAGATGCTCGTCGAGGCGCGCCATGTCTGGGACGCGGCGCTCGAGAACGGCATGGACCACGGCTACCGCAACGCCCAGATGTCGGTCCTCGCGCCCACCGGCACCATCGGTTTCCTCATGGACTGCGACACGACCGGCATCGAGCCGGACATCGCGCTCGTGAAGTACAAGTGGCTGGTGGGCGGCGGGCTCATGAAGATCGTGAACAGCACCGTGCCGGAAGCGCTCGATCGGCTCGGTTACAGCGAGGAGGAGCGGGCCGCCATCCTCAAGCACATCGATGAGAACGACACGATCGAGGGCGCGCCGTTCCTTAAGGAGGAACACCTGTCGGTTTTCGATTGCGCCTTCAAGCCGGCCAAGGGTACGCGTTTCATCAATTACATGGGTCACATCCGCATGATGTCCGCGGTTCAGCCGTTCCTCTCCGGCGCCATCTCGAAGACGGTCAACCTGCCTAAGGAAGCCTCGGTCGAGGACATCGAGCGAACCTACGTCGAGGCGTGGAAGTCCGGACTCAAGGCCGTGGCCGTGTATCGCGACGGCTCCAAGGGCCAGCAGGTGCTCACGCTCACGAAGGACAAGAAGAAGGAGCTGGCCGAGGCGGCACCGGCGCCATTGCCGGAGGTGCGCATCGAATACCGGCCGCTCCGCCGCCGCCTGCCGTATGAGCGCAAGTCGCTCACGCACAAGTTCAGCATCGCCGGGCATGACGGCTTCATCACCGTCGGTCTCTACGACGACGGGACGCCGGGCGAGATTTTCCTGCGCATGTCGAAGGGCGGTTCGGTGGTGTCGGGCCTCATGGACTCGTTCGCCGTCTCGACCTCCATCGCGCTCCAGTACGGCGTGCCGCTCAAGGTGCTCGTGAACAAGTTCGCGCACGTCCGTTTCGAGCCGTCCGGCTTCACCTCGAACCCGAACATCCGCATTGCCAAGTCCATCATGGATTACATCTTCCGTTGGATGGCCTCGCGTTTCCTGTCGCCGGAGGAGCAGGCCGCGGTCGGCGTGAGCGTGAACACGGAAACGGTTGAGGATGCCGTCAAGACGGACATTGACGCGTCGTCGAAGATCGCCACGGACGCGGCCGTGGATGCGGCGTCGTCGGCCGCGCCGGGCGTCGCGGAGGAGGGGGCGCGCCAGCTCAATCTCACTGACTCGCCAACCCGCCTTTCGGGTTCGGCCGCGCTCTCGGCGAGCTTCGATAACATGGCCGACGCCCCGCCCTGCGAAACCTGCGGCACCATCATGGTGCGGAACGGTGCCTGCTATAAATGCCTGAATTGCGGATCAACAAGCGGTTGCTCCTAGAGATACGATGACGCCGCGGGGTTCACGCCCTGCGGCGTCTTGGTCAGAA
>JAQTNC010000042.1 GCA_028714475.1 Patescibacteria group bacterium | reverse complement strand
CCTCCGCTGGTACAACGAGGAGCGCATCCACCTCGGCAAGTACCTGAACGGCATGACCCCGAGGGAGAAACTGGACAGCTACCTATCGCTCCAGCAAGAGGTGTCAGCCTTGACTGCTAACTAAACAGGCTCCGGGGTAGGCAGTTGTCGCTAAATTTAGCTAAATTTTCAGTAATAAAATCCGCTCCGCCTTTGGTGGTTAGCCAGAAGCGGAGCGAAAGACGGCCTGGAGGCGCTGCGGATTACCGGTACCGTTCCGGATGCAGGAAGATGTCGTAAGGGTCTTCCCTACCCGGTGGGCACGTCTCACGGTTCGCGCGACGGGGAGCGCTGGCCGATGGCGCGGGCGGAGCGGCCGCGGGTCGAGCGGCTGACCGAGCGGGTGGCGGCAGGCGAGCGACGTTGTTGCCCGCACCGCTTCTCCACTGATCGTTGATTTTCCGCACCGAGGTCGTGGCCTTGTCAACGGCCGTGTCACCCAATCCGCCGATGGCCGAAGCCACGTTTGGATAGGCGATCTTCAGAATGCTCCAGGCCACGATGGCGATGACGATGCCATAGGCGACATTGCGGAATCCGGTGCTCTTGAACCACCCGGCCGCGGTGCCCAAGACCATGAACAGCAGGCCGACGACGATGGCGACGGTTCCCTTGGTGTCGCGCCAGATCGGCACGATTTCCGTGAACACCAGCGCGAACGCCAGCGCCCAAGCAGCCGCACCAGTCAATTCGGCGGACAGGCAGGGGGTGGCGGGCGCGGCAACAGCCGGCGATTTCGGACCGTGCCTCGTCGGAGCAACAGGGGGTGCCGCCGGTTTTGTCTGGCCGGTCAGGACCAGCCAGAGCGCCACGCTGCACACCGTGAGCAGGGTGGTCATGACGTCGATTCCGATCTTGCCGCCTTGCAGGAGCGCCCAAAGCTCGTGGCTTTCGGCGTACCGGGCGACGAAGTAGGAGATGACGAGGCCGGCAGTCGACACGATTACGCCAATCGTCAGCGGAAACGGATGCAGGATCGAGCTCGTAGTGGTGCCAGTCGGCATTGAGAAACCTCCAGGTTGACGCCGAGAATCGGCGTATTTGTGGGGAACAGAGTTGAGATAGACTCATCAATCTCCGAACAAGAGACGGACAAGGCTAACGCCACAGATTAGCACGTTTTTGGGAAAAAGTCAAGGATATGGCGGGTTGGCACACATGCCAATATTTTGTTCTGGAAGCGTGGCCGCGCCACCCCGTAAAGAAGACTGCTTCGCACGGCTTCCACGGGGCAATGGCTGCGCCACGTGGACACCGGCGCAGGTCTGTATGAGGCCCCGTAAAATTGGCCTGCTTCGCACGGCCAATCACGGGGCAATGGCTGCGCCACGTGAAACCCAGCGTTCGTCTAAGGAATGCCCCGTAAAAAGATTTGCTCCGCAAATCTTCACGGGGCACGTAAAAAACCCAGATAAGCTGGGTTTTTTACGTGGTGCCCAGGGAGGGACTCGAACCCTCATGCCTTGTGGGCGCGACATTTTAAGTGTCGTGTGTATGCCATTCCACCACCTGGGCGTGTGGACGGCTGGCCGTCCACATGAATTGTATCACTTCACGATTTCTCCTTGCCAAGTTCGGGCGTCGGTCTGCGATTTTATGAGTCGCATCGAGCCGCCGGACAAGCCGGCCTTCACTTGGTCATCGGCCAGGATTTTTTCCAGCGCGCCATCGATGTTCAGCCAGGCGGCGTCGGTTTTCTCGGCATCTTCATATCGCGGATAATCAGCGTGCATGACGATTGGCTTGCTCGACAGATCCACCGTGCTGTGGTGCCCCATCACCTTGAGGGCGATGCCGACGTCGCCAGCGAGGTCGGGGTTGAGGGCGGTGAGGCGGAAATAAAGATTGTGCTCCGGCACCCAGGCACGGTAGCAGTCGCCGATATAGATGCCATAACCGGCATGAGCCGTTTCGGCGGCATGGAATTTCAGCGCGCCGCCGTTTTTGATGGCCGCCGCGCCGGCTTCGTCGCGTTCGTCAACCGAGATTGGCTTCAGTCCGTAAGCCGTGGAGTCGAGCATGATGACATGCACGTACGTTGCCGGATGGCGTTTGCCGATTTCCTCCTTGAGCGCGGTGAAGTAAGCGGTCTGCGCCGGCACGTCGTTCGAGAAGGCGGCACAGCCCTTGTCCGGTTCGTTCGCGGCTTCATGGGTGACGAGATAAACAGCCGCGGCGCGGCCGGATTTTTCGGCTTCGGCCAAGGCTCCGCCGAAAATTCGCTCGAAGGATTCAATGTTGAGTCGCGCTCCGCCGGAGGCGTGGACTAGAGCCTCGCCGGGAATCAGCCCGAGCGCGTCCTCAACCAGCGCCGTGCGTTCGTCCATGCAGGTGAAGACGATGTTGGTTCGCTTGGTCTGCCGACGAGCAATCTCCTCGGTTTTTGTGATGTGTTCGGCCGCCAGCTTCCGGTTTCGCTCCGACAAGGCGGCCAACTCCTGTTTCCAGAATTTGGCGATGGCGTCGAAATTTTTGATTGTCGCATGTTCGGTCATACGGAAATATGTTATTCCCCGAGCGAAGCGTTTCGGGGACTGTCCCCTCGGATGGGGACTGTCCCCAACGCGAAGTCGAGGGGTATCCAGAGCCTACTTATAATAAGCGCCAGTCGCCATTATGTCCAGATTCACGTAATAAAAACGCCCACCGCCGGCTCAAGAGAGCGGGGTGAGCGACGGAGAGAGGACCTCTCCGATTTTCGCGCTGGTCAGCTGCAGCTGGGCTTGGCGTGACTGTGGCCGCAGCCGATGTGACAGCTGGGCTTGCCGCGACGATCGTCCTCGGTGCACTTGCCTCTGTGATCGCCACGCGACTGGTGCACGGTCAGGTGAGCATCGACTGCCGGCTCGGGCAGGCACAGGTTCACCCAATGGGTGTCTTCATGGTGGCAGACGGCGACCTTGCCCTTCTTCGAGCAGCCGTCGTCGTCGCCGTCATCGTCGTCGTCCTCGCAGTCGTGGTGCTGGCTGTCGCACTTCTCGACGCAGGAAACGGACTCGGCCTCGCAGGTCGCCTGGCACGCTGCCTTCTCGTGCGAACACCAGATGTCGTTGCAGTTCAACAGACATCCGGTGCGTTCGCTGGAACAGTAGGCCTGGCAGTCGGCCTTCTGCTGGTCGCA
>JAQTNC010000041.1 GCA_028714475.1 Patescibacteria group bacterium | reverse complement strand
CATGATCCGGTCTTGCTCGCAAACGGCGATCTGTTGTTCGCCAATCATGGGACGCCGGAAAAAGCCGTCGAGATCGACCAAAATGAAAAGGTTGTCTGGGAATATGAAATAACGAATCCGAATCAATGGCCGGTCAGGGACGTGAACCGGCTGCCCAACGGGAATACCCTGATAACTACCACGACCAAGATCATTGAGGTGACCCCCGCCAAGGAAATTGTCTGGTCCTTCGCGATCAAAGATACCAGCAAATTCGTAGGCACCGTGGCGGCTGGCTTGGGCTTCTATAAGGCCGAGAGGATTGTTGAATAAGGTGCTCGGCCTGACCGACACCAAACTAAGCGGCCATCACCCCTACGAGGTGGTGGCCGTTTCGTGACGGGGTGTGGGTCCCGCCGCTCCCGACGGAAGAAATCTGGAAATATAATTATAATGAGTGGCCTTCACAAAAACCTAAATCTCGGTTAGTATGGCACAGTAACGCCAATCATATTGGAGGGTTGCGCGGAATGGTAACGCAGCAGTTTGCTAAACTGCGACCTCGAAAGGGGTCTTGTGGGTTCGAGCCCCACACCCTCCGCCATAAGACACCCGAGGCTAATCAGCCATGGGTGTTTTATTGTTAAATTAGCCAAAATCAGGTCCAAAAAATAACGTGCGGAGCACACTTTGCGGAAAAGATGCCTTCATTTCGCGAGGCCACCCTGTACCGTAATGGTACAGGGCCCCGCAGGCCGAGCGCATGCTTCTTTAATAGTGGACGATTGATATTTTTATGAGGCCGACGGCGGCACCCGCTGGAGGCCGGTCGAGCGAGCGACGGCTTGGTCCCCGAGCCTGTCGAGGGGCGCCGCGAGCGAAGTCGAGCGAAGGCCGCCGCTGGAGCGGCCGAGCGTGCCGACAGGGGTGCCACCGTCGGCCGGACGTTATTCTTGTTCTGCCCCTCGACTTCGCTCGGGGAAGAACATATTTCAGGTGCCGCGGGGCGGCGGCCGAAGCGCGTTGGTGTTATTCTAGGTTCCGGTTTTCGCCGGAATAGCAGATATTTGGATTGCCCTTCGACTTCGCCCCGTTTCGCGGGGCTTCGCTCAGGGAATATTTGTGTGCGGCGTAGCGGTACAAAAACTACTCATCCCCTCAACAACGTCACTGCCCAGACGGATTTCGCACCGGCGGCCTTCAAAATCCTAGCACAGACATTCAAGGTCGCGCCGGTGGTCAGGACATCGTCCACCAAAACAATCCGTGGCGGCACGGCCGTGCCGGGGCGCAGACGGAACGCCGAGGCGACGTTTAACGCCCGAACCGCGCCGGAAGGCAGTTGCGCTTGCGGCGTCCAGCCAAACCGCCGCGTCAGCAAACGTTTCTCCACCCGCGCCCCAGCGGCTGCGGCCAAAGCAAAGGCCAGCGGCTCCGCCTGATTGAAGCCCCGCCGCGCCTCGCGATACCAATGCAGCGGCACCGGCACGATGGCCGCGCTGCCGAAAAGAACCTTCGCCAAGGCCGACCGCTCCGCCCAAAACCGCGCAAAAGCGGCCGCCGCCGTCTCCCCTGCCTCGTCCGCTCCCTCATACTTCCACGCGTGCAGCAATTCTCGCCAAGCCAGCCGGCCGTACGAAGCGACCGCAATCGCCCCGTCTAAGGCGGTCTTACCCCGACACCCCGAACAAGTCGTCCCGAACGGCGTCCGCGCCCGGCACATCGGACAACAAAAAACGCCCGAGACACGGGCATCCTCGACCTCGCGGCAATCATCGCACAGCAGCCGCCCTTCCACCCCGCAAACCACGCAGAAATGCGGGAAAACCGCGGCCAGGAGGGGTCTCGCCACCCCAGCTTTTATGTCCCATCGGCTGATTTTTGGCCCCAAACGGCCGCGTCCGCTTTCCATGTTCCGCCCTGCTTTAGGAAAACAAGATTGAGGTCCTGATAATAGACGTTATCCAGATTGTGCGCAACCTCATGCCGCTGGGTCTTGACCTTGACCTCGGCGCGGCCGGCATTCTCGTCCAGGGAAACGACCTCGGCGGTGATGGTCCGCGTGGTCGTGCCGGAGTATTCCGCGGACGACGGTTGGCTCGCCCGCGCTTGGGCGACGAACTTGTCCGCCCAGTCCGCGAGTTTCGGCGTCATGAAGACCTTGAGGTCCAGGACGTTCTCGAAATTCCCGGCATTGGAGAAGCTGCCGAGGCGCTCGGCGAACGATCGCGCCAACGAGCGCAGCGTTGAACGGGCGTCCGCTTCGCCGGTCGGCTGCGTTCCCGGCGTCGGCGTGACCGGTTGGGAAACGGCGGAGTTGGTTATGGGGGCATTGGTGGCCGGCAAGCTGGCGGCCGGCTGGTTGAGCGGCGGCTCGGCGGCCGGCGTCGGCGCGGCCGGCTGGCGCATGAGCCACAGCCACAAGAGCAGCGCCGCCACGATGAGCAGGGCGACGATGACAATCACGATGACGGTGCGCCGGCGACGGCGGTTCTCTTTTTCTTCGGCCATAATCAACCTCCCTTGGCCTCAGCGAGCGAGGCCTCGTATTCCCTCTTGGCCTTCTCGATCTCAAGCAGCTGCTGCGGATTGGTGGTGACGATTTGGTCCTCGGCGTAGGAAGCGACGACCTTGATGGCCGCGTGCTTGTTGCCGGCGAAGAAGATGCCCTCGCCGACGCCACCCTCGAGCAGGAGGAACTTCTCCCCTTCGGTGAGCATGAACGTCTTCTGCAGGTTATCAATGGAGGCCGGCGACTGCTTGAGCAGGAGCTGCATGGCCGAGTTGGTGACGATGGCCTGGCCGTACTGCGACCGCAGGAAGTCGTTGACGTCCTGGGTGATGGTAGTGACGCCGAGATAATACTTGCGGCAGCGCTTGACCAAGGCGAAGATGAACTTCGCGGAATCCTCATGCTGCATGAGCCACCAGGCCTCGTCAATGACCAGGATGCGCTTCTTGCGTTCCGAACGCACGACGTTCCAGATGTGGTTGACGATGGTGTATATCGCGAGCGGCCGCAGTTCGTCCTCAAGGTCGCGGACGGAGAAGGTCACGAGGATGTTCTTCATCTGGACTGTCGTCGGCGAGTTGAAGAGACCGGCAAAAGTTCCCTCGGTGTACTTCTTGATGCGGATGACGAGGTCGGCTGTGCCTTCCATACCCTCGAGCACCTGCTGGAAGTCCTGCATGATCGGCGGCTCGGCCGTCCGCAGGTCCACGCCCGGCGTGATGTCCTTCTTGGCGTAGGTCTCGATGAGCGCCCGATCGAGCGTGGAATCCTCCTGCGGCGTGATGTTGCCGAGCATGATCCGGAGCAGCCCCTTCACGGTGATGACCGCCGAACGGATGATGTCCTCGACGGAAACGTCCTCACCGACCGGTCGTGGCAGGTCGAACGGGTTGATCTTGGCCTCCGACGCGAGCGAGATGCTGATGTAGGTGCCGCCGACCGCGTCCGAAAGATGCTTGTACTCCATTTCCGGGTCAATGACGATGACCTCGGTGCCGAGCATGAGCGACCGCAAAATCTCCAGCTTGACCGCGTAGGATTTGCCGGCGCCGGAAGTCGCGAATACGACGTAGTTCGCGTTCTGCA
>JAQTNC010000040.1 GCA_028714475.1 Patescibacteria group bacterium | reverse complement strand
TGCCGACCGTGAGCAGTGCGGCCGGGTCAGCGTCGCCGATGCCCAGCCGGTGATTCGTGGCGTCCCAGAAGAAGTTGGCGTTATCCTGGGCATAGACGCCGCTCGCGCCGGCGAAAACGACCGAGCCGGCGGTGAAGGCCGTGGAAGTTCCCGTGCCGCCGTAAGCGACGCCGACTGGCGTGCCTTGCCATGTGCCGCTTGCGACCGTGCCGACGCCGATGATATCCGACAGATTGCCGGTGGTGACGACGGTGCCGTTCACATCCGGAAATGTCCAGGTGCGGTTGGCGGAGACTAAGTCAGCCGTGGTGATCGTACCCATGAATCCGGCGGCGGTGGCGGCGGTCTGGGCCTTTAAGGCAAGAAGATCGGCATTGGTCACGTTATTGCTCGTCACGAATGAACCCGTGCCTTTGGCCTGGATGTAGACGGAGATGTTCGCGTCAGTACCCACCGCGTCAAACCCCACCGAATAGCCGGCGTTGCCGTTCCTGATGTCAAGGTAATTGACGGCGGAATCATAGTGGTTGAAATTCAGGATGACGTTGCCGTGATCATCAAGTATGTTCGGCGTCTGGACCGAACCGAACGAGGCGGCACCAGCGGCAGTCAGGGCGCCGGTCGCGGCGATGCGCAGACGCTCCGTGCCGTCCGTCGCGAAGAGAAGAACGTTGGTGTCATTACCCGGCGTCGAGGTAGATGACATGCCGGTGTTCTGGTCGTGGATGAAACTGTAGGCCGGCGCGCTCACCGACGAGGTGTTTGGAAGAATCTGAAGTGGCAGGTCAAAATTCACGCCGGCGGAGTTGATGGAGAGGGCCTGAGAGCCGCCAAGCGACAGGTAGACGTTATTATTGTTCGTGCCACTCACGAAGAAGCCGGTGTCGACATCGGTGCCGAAGGCCAGAGCCGGCGCGGCCGCGCTGCCGGACGGCAGGCGATATTGACCGGCCTGCTGGGTGACGGTGCCGGCGATGATGAGCGAGTCGGCGGAAGTGTCGCCGAGCGTCGTGTCGCCGGCCACGGTCAAATCGCCGCCAGAAGAGATGTCCGCGCCGATGGAGGTTGGGGTCACGGCCGAGGCCGGACAGGCCACGATGAGCACTGCGGCTACGACGACGAGGCTGGCTGAACGAAGGTTGCGCATATAGTTTTAGGCTAGTTGATAGGATGATTATAGCCTATTTTCTGCTGAAAACGAAGGATGTGGATAAAAATAGGAATGGATCCTTTGGTCAAGCCAAAGGATGACGTTAAAGGGGGGGCCGAGGATGACGTTATTTAATAAAATAAAATGCCGTCATGGTCCGACTTGATCGGACCATCCATTCCTTATTCGTCCCAGTCCAAGGACAAGTCGCGCCAGTCAGGATTACTTTTCTCAATCAAGGCAATCTTCCAGGCACGCAGCCAGCGCTTGAGGGCCTTTTCCCTCGTAATCGCGGCCTCGGCCGAGCCACATTCCTCAAAATATACCAAGCGATGGATGCCATATTTGGCGGTGAACCCAGGAACGACGTTGTTCTTGTGCTCCCAGAGGCGTTTTTCCAAGTCGGACGTGACGCCAATGTATATGGTGCCGTGACGGTGCGAGGCGAGAATATAGACGTGGAAGGTCTTTTCCATAGCCACGGAGTTTTAATCAAAGGATGAAAATCAGTCAAATGCAAATAATAGGAATGGGTCCTCCGGTTCCTCGGGTCGCGGCCCGAGGACAGGCTTGCCGGAGGATGACGTTTAATTTGTCCACAAAAAAAGCGTCATGGTCCGACTTGATCGGACCATCCATTCCATATTTCAACAGCCGCCCCGGTTTAATGGGGCGGCTGTCATCTTCTTTTGTTTAACTCACGCCATTCCGATAACGACGTTTAGTGGACGGTGTAGCCATTGAGGGCCGAGCGGGTGCCTGGCCCCACGTAACCGAACACGTCAATGCCTTTCGCGGCTTGGAAACTCTTGACGGCGTTCTCCGTCTCCAGACCGTAGGTTCCTGTCGGCGTGACGCCAGCCGGGAAGTAGCCCAAGCACTGCAGGAGATTTTGGAGCGGGAGAACCTGCGCATTAGTGCTGCCGCGGGACAGGAACTCGGTGAAGGTGACGGTGGTCGTGCATGCCGCGGGTGCCGCCGGCGGTGGCGTCACAGCGGCCGTGGCGGCCGCGGTGGACGCCGCTTCCGCCTCGGTAATCGGGTCGCCGATGCGGTAGGTGAAGAAGAACGAGTCCGGTACGTCGTCGATCTTCTTGTTCCAGTCGGCGCCGTAGAGCTTGATGGCTACGGCCTCGGTTGACACCCAGCGGAGCAGGCCGTCACGCGAGATGGCATAGACCTTGGGAACGCTCACAATCTTGACCATGCGGACGCCCGGGCGGTAGTTCACGTTGCCGCCGAGCTGGAGGGACGCCATCACCTCGCTGGTTATCGTCTGGACCGAGGAAAAGTCGGCGAACCAGGAATTGAAGACGTGCGCGTTCGGGAACCCGTAGCGCTTGCCGTCGCGGCCGCAGTAATAGACCGAGCGGCAGGCGTGGTCACTCCCGGCTCCGGCTGGGCAAGCCAGCTTGATGAGGCTACCGGACACGCAAAGCGCTGGCTTATCCTCCGGTGGGGGCGGCAACTGCTTGTCCACGTTGATGGACGGGGTGTTGTCCTTGGCCGCATCCGGGTTGTAGATGCCGACGGCGGTGTTGTCCGTCACTGGCGCGGCCGCTTCCGTGGCGGTGAGGCCGGCCGCGGCGCCGGTCGTTGCTGGCTGTTCCGTCGTTGTGGCGCCCGCTTGCGGCGTGGCGACGACCGTGGCCGCCGGAGCGTAGTTCGGCGCGGCGTCGTGGGCATAGACGGCGTAGTAATAGGTCGTGCCGTTCGTGAGCCCGGTGTCCTCGGTGCCGGTGCCGGCGCCGTCATAGATTGATGTGCCGTCGGTTACCCCGGTCGGCGCAGATCCGGCCTTGCGGATGACCTTGGCGCCGCTGAAATCGGCGGTCGGATTCGTCCACGACAACACCACCTTGCCGTCACCGACCACGGACTTCAGGTTGGTGACCGGGCCGGGCGGCGTCGTGTCCATCAATGCCGAGCCAGAGATGGTGAAGTTGGCGTCGCTCGTGTCCGAGATGGTCGTGCCGAGCACTTCCATCTTGATGCGCGCCTGGGCGGTCGAGACGTTCGGCACGGTCCAGTAGTAGTAGCTGTTGTTGCCGGTATTGGCCGTGATGACCGTCGGATAGGTCACGCCGCTGTCAGTCGAGAGCGAGAGCTTGATGCCAGTCACGCCTGTGCCGCCAGCTGACCACAGAACCTGGTATGAACTGCCGGCGTTCAGCGTCTGACCGCCGTTAGGCTGGGAGAGCGTGCCCCAAGGTTGGGTGACGCCTCCGCCTCCGCCGCCACTGCCGCCGCCAGCTGGCGCACCGCAATCTGTCGCGCTTATGGAGATGGTTCTGCCCGCTTGCGCGGAAGTGAAGGTGTAGTCGTTGTTGCCGCTGACGTAGTTGCAGTAAGTGACGGCAAACTCATCGACGAACATCTTGGCGGGCGACCCCGTGTAGCGCACGGTGAAGCCGGTGTCGATGGTGGGCAGGATGAAG
>JAQTNC010000039.1 GCA_028714475.1 Patescibacteria group bacterium | reverse complement strand
GGGCTATGCTCAAGGTATATGGAACGCCTGCAACTGACCGCCTACTACGCCAAAACATCGCTTAATTTGGCAAAAATCGAGCAGAAGAACGCTGATTTGCCGCTCTTTACGCTGGTGCGGCGCGAGCGCGGCTTGTTGCTGTACCAGACCGGCGAAAACCGCTTCGTTTGCGTATATTCCTTTGGCGTCATCGTCTTCCTCGGTTTCGGAGACAAGCGGGAAATCGGCAAGATGCTCAAGCGGTTCTCCCATGCGGACGACGGCGGCGCGACGGCTTCGGATAAGGCGGAATTGGAGGAGTACGGCGTGGTCGTTGATGAGGAACAGCCGGAAGCGGTCGAGTTCGATTTCGTACGCATTCGCCAGCTTACGGTCGAGAAGGTCATGCTCATCTGTAATGTCATCGCGCAATCGGTCGCCATTGATTATCTCGAGAGCCAGATTCAGGAGACGATGCAGAAGTTCGAGGGCATCCATAACGCCATGTCGCAGAAAGGCAAGCTCATCGCCAACACGCGGTCGGTCATCAAGACGCTGGGCGCGAGCGGCAACACCGTGCACTTCATCATCAACCGGCTGTCGCTCCTCGACAAGCCGGACATCGCCTGGGAGGACAGGGAGGCCGAAACCATGTTCATCGGCCTGCGCAAGATGTTCGAGCTCGAGGACCGTTTCGGGGCCCTGCGGTTCAAGATGGATTTCATCCAGAGCAGTTCGGAGGTGGTGCTCGATGTTCTGCAGACGAGGCGGGCGGAGTTCCTGGAATGGATCATCATCGTGCTGTTCGTCATCGAGATTGTCTTCGCGCTCATGGGGTTGGCGTGAGGGGGAACCGAGCGGCGGCCCTCCACCCTCCTCCGCTAAAGCTACGGAGGGCAGGCGCGGGTCGGGCCAGAACAATTATCTTCCCCGAACGGAGTCCCTCACCATTTCCCGAAGAAATGGTGAGGGACGAAGTCGAGGGGTTTCCTTACTCTTTCGACAGGAATTGCGGGTTCGGGTAAAGTAGGTTCGATAATAAATTGACCATGCGCTTCCTCATTTACGGCGAAGATGATTTTCGCGCCCGCCGGACCTTGGCCGCCGCTAGGGCCCAGTTTCTGAAAACGCGCGACCCGAGTGGGCTCAATGTCGCGACCCTACGGGCGGCATCTTGTGATTTGGCCGAGGCCGAACAGGCGCTGTTTGCCGCGCCTTTCTTGGCCGAGCGCCGGCTCACCATCCTCGACGGCTTTCTGTCGGCTTGGCCAAAGGAACAACAGGAGCACTTGGCGGAAATGGCCGGGCGCCTGCCGGAAACCACGGCCGCGATCTTCTTCGAGGCGGCCGGGGCTGGCGAACTGGGCCGCTCTCCCCTGTTTCAAGGCTTGGCGGCGGAGAAATTCTCCGTCGAGTGCCCCGCCCTTAACCCCGCCACGGCCCAGCAGTTCGCCTGCGACGAGGCGGCGTCAGCAGGGATGCCGATGTCGCCAGCCGCAGCCCGAACCCTCGTGACGGCGGTCGGAACGGACGCCTGGCGCCTGCACGGCGAGGCGGCCAAACTGGCGGCCTACGTGGCTGGCTGTGGGCGCAAGGAGATTTCCGAGGGCGATGTCCGCGAAACCGTGACGCCGGCCCAAGAGGAGCCGATTTTCGCCTTCCTGGACCATTGTGCGGCCGGACGGGGTCAGGCCGCCGCCGGCGCCCTCGAGAGGCTTTTCGAGTCCGGCATGGCCGAATCCCAGGCCGTGGCCATGTTGCTCAAGCATTTCCGCCTGCTCGCCTGCGCCGCCGACCTGCGTGAGGCCGGGCTCGGCCGCGAGGAACTGGCCGGCAAGCTCGGCGTCCATCCTTACGCCGCCGGCAAGGCTCTTCAGCTCGCCGGGCGATTCTCTCCGGAAACCCTCGCCGACCGTTACCGCGAACTCGTCAGCATCGACCGCGACCTCAAGACCGGCGGCGGCTCGGCCAAGCCGCGTCTCGTCATCTTCGCCGCCCGTCTCGGCGGGACGTGCGCTGTGTAGCGGGACAAATCAGGTTACGGAAAGAAGCGGGTAGATTTCAGCAGGCGAAAAATGTTCTTGCCCGACCCGCGTGGAGGGCCTGCCCCTCGACAGGCTCGGGGAAGAAAAATGTGTAAGGCGGCGACGCTTGACGTTAGCCGCTTTTTTTGTTAAGTTAGCGAACCGGTTCCTTTCATCAGTTGTTCCACCAATGACCCGACGGTCAGGTGCACTGAACGACGACAATCCTCGGAGATGTTCGATGTTCATATTGGTTGCTCTTCTGACTATCAATGTCATCGTTGCGATTCACGAGCTTGGTCATCTGCTCGCCATGCGGCGCTATGGCGTCGTAATCAAGGAAGTATCTCTCGGCTTTGGGCCGAAGCTGTTTGGTTGGCGTTCTGGCAGCAGCCGGATCCAATACTCATTGCGACTCTTGCCGCTCGGCGGGTCGGCAAAGCCGAAGATGAAGGGGCGCGGCTCGCTCCCGAGGGCTTCGCGCATGGACCAACTCAAGATCTACCTCGCCGGGATGCTCTTCAACGTCATGACGGCGTCGGTCTTGATGGTGATCCTGATGGCAGTCAATCCACCGGCAAAATGCTCCATGCCAGAGCCGATTGCGCCGCTCGTGAGTTGGTTGCCGCCCATGGTTGCCTGTTGCCTGAAGGGTTTCGCATTCCCGTTCTTCGCGTGGCTGGCGACCCCGGTGTTTGCTGTCCACGCCCTGTTCTTCGGCGGCGGTGGGGTCGAGGTCATCGGGCCGGTTGGCGTCGCGAGCATGTTCAAGGGATATGCAACGATGTCTTTCGGGGCCTACATGGGTTCGCTGGCGCTGTTGATTGCCAACATCAGCGTTGCTCTGGCGGCCATGAACCTCCTGCCGATTCCGCCGCTCGATGGCGGGCGAATCATGGTGCTGGGGCTGGAGAAGCTTTTCGGCCGCGTCGGCACCATAATCGGCCAGATTCTGACGCTCCTCGGCGTGTTGGCCCTGCTCGTCCTGATCGTGTATGTCAGCGGCATCGAGATACGCCAGCTGATCCATTCTTGACCACCGGCACCCGGCAGCCGTCTTGGTCACCCAAACCCGCTCACCAGGCGGGTTTTGTAGTTCACGGAAACGTTTCGAGAACAGCCCGGAGAGCATTGAAAAACTCTATCTGGTGTCATTGCGAGGCCGGAGGCCGAAGCAATTCCGCCCAGATTAAGCTCGGGATTGCTTCGTCGGCCTGCGGGCCTCCTCGCAATGACGAGGGTTTGTTGAGTTTTTCAACGCTCTCGGAGCCCGACATGTTGACATTGGCGTTTGGTTGTGATAAGTTGACGCGTCCATCGTATACCCGGAAAGGAGGCGGACAATGCGTTCATTGAAAGAACTGGAAGGCAAGGCCGGACCCGACTGGGTAGCCTATTATGCCGAAGGCCACGGCTGGTTCACGTTGCGGTGCGTTGGAGGACACATCACCGTCACAGCCAGCAAATGCGAACCATCCAGCCGGCTGGAAGACGTGTCATTAATCGTCGAAATCGTCTTCATGTTGGCGTGTACCGTCGCGCAGTACTGCCTTACCAGCCACAGGGCGTTGGTGTTTTGGTCGGCAT
>JAQTNC010000038.1 GCA_028714475.1 Patescibacteria group bacterium | reverse complement strand
GCCGCTTCGTCGGGTTTCGGCCAAAGCAACGTTTCAAGCGATCATGTCCTCATCGAATACATCTCCCCGAACACGCACAAGGAACTGCACGTCGGTCATCTCCGCAACCTGGCGCTCGGCCTCGCGGCCGTGAACCTGCGGCGCACCATCGGCGAAAAAGTGACGCCCGTCACTTATGTCGGCGACATCGGCGCGCACGTGGCCAAGTGCCTATGGGCGCTCCGAAAGTTCCACGGTGGCGAAGCGGCCCTTCCGGAAAAAGGCGCGGGGCGTTTCCTTGGCCACGTCTATACGGACGCCACGCAGCGCGTCGAGGAAAACCCCGACTACAAGCTGGAGATCGCCGAGGTGCAGAAAAAACTCGAAGCCCGCGATCCTGATTGGGACAGGCTTTGGCTCGACACGCGCGACCGCTGCCTGAACGAGCTCCGACAGACCTTCGCCGAGATGGGGGCCACGTTCGAGCGTTGGTACCTGGAATCCGAAGTCGAACAGCCGGGCAAGGAGCTGGTGAAGAAAATGCTCGCGGACGGCTTGGCCGAAATCGGCGAGGGCGGCGCCATCATCATCAACCTCGAAGCCGACAACCTCGGCGTTTTCCTGTTGCTCAAGTCGGACGGCAACTCGCTTTACTCCACAAAGGAGCTGGCACTCGCCGGCCTGAAGTTCCGCGAATATCCCGAGACGAAGCGCAGCCTCCACATCGTTGACGTGCGCCAGTCGCAATATTTCCGCCAGCTTTTCCGGACGCTCGAAAAGCTCGGGTTCGATAAGGAGATGATGCATCTCGACTACGAGTTCGTGACCCTTAAGGAAGGGGCGATGTCGTCGCGGCTCGGCAACATCGTCACGTATGAGGACTTCCGCGACGCGATGGTGAAGCGCGTTACGGTCGAGACCAAGGAACGTCACGCCGATTGGCCGGAAGAGAAGGTGAAGGCGATCGCCTGGGCCATCGCGGAAGGGGCGATGAAGTTCGGCATGCTCAAACAGGACCCGGACAAGGTCATCGTGTTCGACATGGAGGCGGCGCTCTCGTTCGACGGCTTCACCGGGCCGTACGTCCAGTATGCGGGCGCGCGCCTGAATTCCATCCTGACCAAGGCGCGGGCGCAGCGAGATTGGAACGAGGCCGACTTGAACAACCCGCGCATCGTCGCCGTGGAACCGGCCGAATACGCCGCGCTCCTCAAGGCCGCCGAACTGCCGGAGGTCGTCCGCCGCGCCGCCCTGCAGTACAAGCC
This sequence comes from Patescibacteria group bacterium, assembly GCA_028714475.1. Taxonomy (GTDB): domain Bacteria; phylum Patescibacteriota; class Patescibacteriia; order SG8-24; family SG8-24; genus JAQTNC01. The sequence goes on along the minus strand of JAQTNC010000038.1, from coordinate 2,840 downwards.
GTCGATTCTCGCGCAATACCTTTTCGATCTCGCCCAGGCCGTGAGCGCCTTCTATCGTGACGTGCCGGTGCTGAATGTCGAGGATCGCCCGCTCCGCAACCAAAGGCTGGGCACCGCCATCGCCTGCCGGAACGCCCTGTCGATTGGCCTGCGGCTTCTCGGCATCCAGGCACCGGAGGAGATGTAGCGTAGGTTATAGGCGGCAGGTGTTAGGGCTGGGTCACCGGACGATGAAGGCCGGCGAAACGACCCGGCTTTTTTGTTTTCCAACGCCCCCGGCCGGGGGCTTGACAGGACGATGTTTTCAGTCCAGTCTTTTCATAGCTAACACAACGTGCGCAGGAGGTAGGTGCAGATGCTGAGCTCGTTTATTGGCGTTCTTTGGTCGGTTGTATCGCTCGCCGTCACGTTTTGCGGATTCCCTCACGAAATCATCAAGAATTGGCGGGGCAAAAAAGTCGGCATGTCGCCGGTCCTTATCGTGGCGGCGCTCGCGTCGTATCTCTGCGGCAGTCTCTATGGCTCGAGCAAGCCCGACTGGTTCATCATGGTCATGCAGGTTCCTGCCTGCCTGCTCGCGGCCGTCATTCTCGGCCAATGGATCCTTTATCGTCAGAAATCAACGACCCGCGTTCCACGCTAACGGTCTCCGCGGAAACGAAGCCGGCTCACTGACCGGCTTTTTGTTTTCTCGCGGCGCTGTTGATAAGTATCTGTTGACCGAGGCACTGGGAGGACTCATCCTTGTAAATGAGGTTATGGCTCCTTATCAACAGAGGGGACGGTGCCATGGAATACGTTGTTATCGCCGAGCCGGACGAGGATGGTATTTTTACGCAGACTGTAGCTGAACTCATGGGTAGGCCCAGATTCGTTGACGAGCTGGTCGAAGCCTACATGGCGGTTTTCAATGCTGTTGGCCCGGGAGAGTGGCACGAAGCGCACACTCCGGACGGCGCAAGAAGATTGCTGGTTGACGATAGCGCCAGCGAGGCGAACCAGACGCACGTGACGACCTGGCGTCAAGACGGCGGCATCAGGGGCTTTTCGGTGGTTCTATGCCTGCCGAAAGGCCGGTTCGATTGGCGGCATCTCGTGCCCGCGACGATTCGTGGGTCTGGCTTGCCCGGAGGTTTGTTGGAGGCCATGGAGGCTAGTTCGAGGAACGCTTCCGGCATCGCGTACTTCAAGGAACTCGGTGTCGTTCAGGAACACCGAAAAGGCATCAGACCGATGCGCGAGATTCTGGCTTGCGGTTATCGTATCGCTGTGGAGGCGAACGCCGACTTTATGTGTTGCCGCACAAGCAAGAGAAGCAGTTTTTTTCTTCTGATGAGCAAGGTTGGCGTACCTACGGTATTTGATTTTAACGACGCCGTAGGGCATGTCATTATGGCGGACGGACTGTGTTTGGTCAGACAGAAGTTAGGCGTACCGGTAAGGCTAAAAGTCGAGCCAGCATGCCGATAAATAGCCGCCCCAACACTTTAACGCTCCTCAGAAAGGGGCGTTTCTGTTATAATAAATAGGCGAGCAAGATAATTTTTTGTGGCGTTGCGGAAAGGGCGCCTGCCAATGTCATCGCAAGAATATGACACTAGAATCACAGCTTTTGTTTTTTATTACTGCTTTCTTCAATTTTGCCATAGCTTGCACGGTTTATCTTCATCGGCCGGACGAAAAAATAAATAAAACATTTGCCTTATTTGTTGGTAGTATAAGCGGTTGGATATTGACTCTTTTCTTGCTGTATTCTTGGCGTATTCAGCCGTTTGTCATTGTCTTTGGTCGCGCAAACTTTGTCTTTGCGGAGCTCATCGCGTTTTTTGTCTTCTTTTTTGTCTATCTTTTCCCCCGGAAGCTTTTCAGCCTACCTAGGCTGGTCACGACGGGGCTGTTTGTATGGGTAACCTTATTGACGACCGTTACCTTGGCGACAGGATTAATTGATGAAAATGAAATCGTAGTCGGGGTCGCCACCAAAACATTTTACGGACCCTGGTATCCAATATTCGTAACCCATTTCGCGGCCTTTTCTTTGGCCAGCATCGTTTTGTTGGTCATCAAAATAAGATCTTTCAAGGGGGAGATGAGGCAACAGCTTGAGATATTTGCTGGTGGCTGGTTGTTGGGTGTCATCATTGGTTCGCTGACCAATATAGCATTGCCGAATCTCGGCCTCCATACGTCGCAATATGGCCCCGTGTCCTCGATAGTCCTGGTGGCCGCGATTGCTTACGCCGTTGCTAAACACGAAATGCTGAACGTTAAGATTATTGCGGCGGAAGTGTTTTTGCTGACATTAATGTTGTTGTTGGTCATCAACATCGCGCTCGCCTATTCTCCATCAGGCCAGCTGATAGCCGTCATGATGTTGCTGTTCGGAGGGTTTGCCGGCTTCGCCTTGGTCAGGGACGTCCGGCAGGAAATCCGCCTGCGTGAGATGTCCGTCAGCCTCTCCAAGGAGTTGGCCGCCGCCAATGACCACCTGAAGAGGCTGGACGAGCTGAAGTCCGAGTTCGTCTCCATCGCCTCGCATCAGCTGCGGACGCCGGTGTCCATCATCAAGGGGTATCTGGCGCTCCTTCGTGACGGGATGTACGGCGAGATTCCCGAACCGGTGCGGGCCAAGATCGTCCAGATCGCGGAAATGAACGAGCGGCAGGTCCGCCTCATCAACAACCTCCTGAACGTCTCCCGCATCGAGAGGAGTCGCATCGAATACAACTGCCTCCGTTTTGACGTCATCAGGATCATCATCGAGACTTCCGAGGAAATGTTGGCCGAAGTCACGCGACACGGGTTGACGATGGAATTTCCTGGGGCCGCGACCACGCCCC
>JAQTNC010000037.1 GCA_028714475.1 Patescibacteria group bacterium | reverse complement strand
GCTCGCGCCGCACCAGCGTAAAGAGCGGCAAATCAGCGTTCTTCTGCTCGATTTTTGCCAAATTAAGCGATGTTTTGGCGTAGTAGGCGGTCAGTTGCAGGCGTTCCATATACCTTGAGCATAGCCCTGACGCGGGTGGGGTGGCAAATACTAAAAGTAGCGGGCGGGTTTATCCCGCCACCACCAATAACGCGCCGCCATCCACACCCCAACATTCGTTTATGGTGGTGCCGGGGCAAGCCCGGCCGCTACACAATATTTTTAAACCTTAATCTTCTCCATCTCGCCCCACCTCTTGCCGACCTTCACGTCCACCTTGACCGGCACGGACAGGGTCTTCACGTTTTCCATGATGGCCGCGAGCGGGGCCGCGATTTTTTCGACCAATTTTTCCTCAACCTCGAAGACGAGCTCGTCGTGAACCTGAATGATGAGCCGCGCCGGCGCGTCGGGGCCGGTGCCGTAGCGCTCCGTGAGCCACTTGTCGGCGCTCACCATCGCGAGCTTGATGAGGTCGGCTTCCGTGCCCTGAATCGGCATGTTGATGGCCTGACGTTCCGCCTCGGCCTTCTCGCGCTGGTTCATCGCGTCGTAGTTGAAGAAGAAACGTCGACGGCCGAAGAGCGTCTCGACATAGCCGTCGCGCCGCAGCTTCTCCTTGGTGCGCTCGATGTAGGCCGCGATGCCGCGATAGACGGCGAAGTAGCGGTCAATGTATTCGCTGGCTTCAGGAAGGGGAATGCTGGCGCTCTCCGCGAGGCGTCGCGATCCCATGCCGAAGAGGATGCCGAAATTGATGACCTTGGCCACGCGGCGCTTGGCGTCCGCCTCAGCCTTGCCGAACATTTCCGCCGCCGTGCGCCAATGAATGTCCTCACCGGCCTTGAACGCGCGGATCATCACCTTCTCCTTGGCGATGTGCGCGGCGATGCGCAACTCGATCTGCGAATAGTCGAACGCGAGCAGGCGACGGCCGCGTGGCGCGACGAAGGCGTTCCTGACCAAGCGGCCGTTTTCCGTCTCCGCAGTCGGGATGTTTTGGAGATTAGGATTTGATGACGAAAGCCGGCCGGTCGCCGTGACGGCCTGGTTGAAATTAGCGTGGATCCGTCCGGTCTGCGGATGGACGAGTTCCGGCAGGGCGTCAACGTAAGTGGACTTGAGCTTCGTGAGTTCGCGGTATAAGAGGATGTCCTCGATGACGGGGTGGCTGCCGCGAAGCTTCTCCAGTTCGCCGGCGGCGGTCGAGACCTCCTTGGCCTTGGCGGTCTTCTTCAACCCCACGGCGGACAGTTTCAGCCGGACGAACAGCACTTCCGAAAGCTGGCGCGGCGAGTTGATGTTGAACTCGCCGTCCGCGGCGCGATAGATTTTCTTTTCCAGAATCACAAGCTGATGACCGAAATTCTGGGAGAGCTCGCGCAGGTAGGGGACGTCCACAGCCACGCCCGCGCGTTCCATCCTCGCGAGCACGGCCGCCGTCGGCAATTCCATCTCATCATTCAGGCGGGTCAAACGGTACTTGCGCAAATCGCGGTTTAACTGGACGAACAGCGGCAGGAAATGTGGCAGCTCGTCAGCACACCGCGACAACCGTTCCGCGTTGTCAGCCGGCTGACCTTCCGGAAGATGCACATCCAGGTTGAACGACAGGAGATTCGGGAGAGAATGGCGGCGCTCGCCGGCGAAATACAGGTACGAGGCGAGCATGAGATCGAAGAAGCCGTGCAGACGAGGCGTCACGCCCAGAGCGGACAGTGCCATCAGTTCGCGTTTCAGGTCATGGCAGACCTTGAAGCGGCGCGAGGAGGAAAGCCATTCGGTGAAGCGGGCGGCGTCGGCGCGGATGGCCGCGGCCTCGACGAAAAATGTCCGCTTGCCGCAAGCGAAACCCACCGCGACGATGACCGGGGTCGCCGGGTTTTCGTCCTCGAAAACGGTCCGAAAGGCGATGCGGCGGTGCTTGCCCATCTTCTCCATGAAGTCAGCGACTTCGGCCTTGGTGCCGAGCATCTTCACCGGTTTTCTTTCCGGCAGCGGAGCCTGCTTGGCGGCGTCAGCAGATTCTGGCCGCATTTTCTCCGAATGTATCTTGGGTCCGTCGTCCTTGGTGACAAGTGACGTTTCGGCCGCAACAACTTTAGGCGCCACACCTTCGTCATCCGGCATCTGCTGCAGCAGCCGATGAAACTGGTATTCCTCGAACATCGGCGTCATCCGCTGTCGCGAGACCGGTCGGTATTCGCACTGCCCCAGGGAAAACTCGATTGGCACGTCACGCCGGATGCGGCAGAGATCGAGCGCCTTGATGGCGTCTTTTTTCCCGGCGATGAGCTTTTCGCGCACTGCCGGCTTGAGCGCCTTGGCCCGCGCATCATCGGCATCCAGTGACTCGTACAGCTTCGTCACGGAACCGAATTCGCGGATGAGTTCCGACGCCGTCTTCTCGCCGACGCCGCGCACACCCGGAATGTTGTCCGACGGGTCGCCGCGGAGCGCCTTGTAGTCCACCATCTGCTCCGGCTTCAACCCATAACGCGCCTCGACCTCCGCCGGACCATACGTCACCGTGTCGGTAAATCCCTGCCGCATCGTGAAGACGCTGGTGCGGTCGCTCACGAGCTGAAGCGTGTCGAGGTCGCCGGTGACGATGACGACGCGCATTTTCGAATCGTCTGCCTCGGTACGGCTCACGATGGTCCCGATGACGTCGTCGGCCTCAAACCCCTTGGACGTAAAAACCGGGATGTTCATCTGCGCCAGAATCTTCTCGACGATCGGCACCTGCTCGTAAAACTCCTCCGGCTGCTTCTGGCGGCCGGCCTTGTAATCCTCATACGCCTCGTGCCGAAAGGTTTTCTCCTTGAGATCAAACGTGACGGCCAAGTGGGTCGGATGAAATTCGCGGACCGCGCGGAGCAGAGTCATGACGAAACCGTAGGCGCCCGAAACGACCTGGCCGCTCTTGGTCGAAAGGGGCGGTAGGGCGTGCCAAGCGCGGTGCAGGATGGCATGGCCGTCGAGGATGAGGAGACGGTTTGTCTGGCGCTGGTCGGTAGTCATAGCTAATTCAGGATAGCACAGAAACAGGCGTTAAAAAAGGCGTTTTTTGCGTAAATTAAGAGGGCCAGCCACGAGCGTGCTCTGACGCACGCGGCCAGCCCTCAGTAGGTTCGGCAGGATTCGGACCTGCGACTTCCGGTCTATGCGACCGGTGTTGTGCCAGGCTCAACTACGAACCCAGTGGCAAGATGCCACGGACGAAGTTAAAGGAACCGACCGCTCATTAAGACGTACCTCATGGTTCCAGCCTTGTCAACGAGAAACAGCGTCTGTCGGCACTGACGTTCGACGGATTCTCAACAGCTACGAGAATAGGCTTAGTCCAGCGCGGGGGACAGCACCCCGGCCAGAACAATCGGCCGAATGAACAAGCGTCGATCCTGTCGAAACGGAACCGTCCCAGACGCACATAAACAGGCTTTGAGACCCAGGCGGGATTCCCACCCTGCGGGTGGTGACCTGAAGGGTCAGAACGCCGCGTACGAGGAGTTTCATATCCCCGGCCTGAACCGCTCGGCTACTGGGTCATGTCGAATATATACGCCAAATACGCGAAAAAGTCAATGGTGTGGGCTTTCCCGCGACCAACTGAATCCCTACCGTTTCTCGCACACCAACACCAGATAGGTCGGTATCAGTAGCCTCTGTTCCGTAAAGGTGCTGTCCCACTCAACTTTTTTGCTCAAATCCGGTCGGCATTCGTCAAATGCGGTTAGTTTCAAACCGGCGGCAGTGATGGCACTAATGTAGTCCTCAATTAGCCAATGGTAATCCTGAAATGTCATTATTCCGTCCTTGAATTGCTTATGGATTTTCATTTTATCGCCTGAACGGAAATAACTTTTAAAGTCAGCATCGACATCCGGCCGGTCAAAAAGATACTTCTGCATGTAGAAATCGAAACAGGGGTGGGTCACCCCTATAATAACTTTTCCGTTCTCCGTCAGCACTCGTTTCGTTTCTCGCAACGATTCAACAATCATTTCCTTCTTTTCCATGCAGGGAAATACCATGAGGGACATCACTGCATCAAATTTTTCTTGGTAGAGATTAGAAAAACTGGTGGCGTCAGCCTCCCGAAAATCACCCTGC
>JAQTNC010000036.1 GCA_028714475.1 Patescibacteria group bacterium | reverse complement strand
ACCTGCGGCACCATCATGGTGCGGAACGGTGCCTGCTATAAATGCCTGAATTGCGGATCAACAAGCGGTTGCTCCTAGAGATACGATGACGCCGCGGGGTTCACGCCCTGCGGCGTCTTGGTCAGAAATTATCACTGTACATTTAATCGTCGATAGAAAAATAAAATGTCATCCTCCGGCTTGACCGGAGGATCCACACCTTGTTCTTCCCCGAGCGAGCGTAGCGAGTCGAGGGGTCAAAAAAGAAACCGGCGCTTCCGGCCGCCGCCCCGCGGCACCGGGTTCTTCCCCGAGCGAAGCGGAGCGAAGTCGAGGGGCGGCACATGAAAGAACGCCCGGCCGTGCGGGGGCGGCGCTGAATGCGCCGCCTTTGCATAAAACGTGCGAAGCACACTCTGCGGAATAGATGACTTCATCTCGCGAGGCCACCCTGTACCGTAATGGTACAGGGCCCCGCAGGCCGAGCGCCTCTACATATTAAGTAGGAGATTGATTTGTAGGGAGGCCGTGCGGGACCACCCTATAAGGCCGTTCGAGCGAGCGATGGCTTGGTGCCCCCGCAAAGCGGGGGACATCGCGAGCGAAGTCGAGCGAAGGCCGCCGCCGGAGCGGCCGAGCGTGCCGTTAGGGTGGTCCCGCATGGCCGGATGCTATTTCTGTTCTGCCCCTCGACAGGCTCGGGACAGAACATGCGGTGCGCAGCGGCAGGACCCGCGGCAGGTTTCTATTTGGTTGGTCGTCGGTTGGCACGGTGGCTTGCCGCGGGGCGGCGGCCGGAAGCGCCGGTTTGTTTCTGGGCCCCCGCTTTCGCGGGGGTGGTGGGTTTTGAAGACTTCTTTGTTGCGACCGGAGCCAGGCACCCCGCTTCGCGGTGAGCCAGGCACCAGTCGCTCCTCGCAATGACGGTTTACAGGTATAATAACCCCGTTATGCCCCTCTACTTCATCACCGGCAATCAGAACAAGTTCAACGAAATCAAGGCCATCATCCCCGACATCGAGATGATGGATTTGGATTTACCGGAGATTCAGGAGATAGACCCCAAGGCCGTCATCGAGGCCAAACTCAAGGAGGCGACCGCGCATCACCAAGGCGAATTCATCGTCGAGGACACCTCGCTCTGCCTCGACTGCCTCGGCGGCAAGCTGCCCGGCCCGCTCATCAAGTGGTTCGTGCAGACGCTCGGGTCTGATGGCCTTTATGACCTGGCGGCAAAATGCAACGACTTCGGCGCCGAAGCGCGCACGGTCATCGGCTATGCCAGAAGCCACGACGACATCATCTATTTCGAGGGCGTGCGTCGCGGACAATTGGTCCCGCCAACCGGCAGCCGCACCTTCGGCTGGGATCCGATTTTTCGTCCCGAAGGCGCCGACAAGACGCAAGGCGAGATGACCAGGGAAGAGAAGAATGCCGTGAGCCAGCGCGGCGAGGCGGCCAGGGAGCTTCGGCAGTACTTGGCGAGGCCCTGACGCGCTTGTTCTAGCTTTTTTGGCCGGCGAACCCCGCCTGAAATAAAACCACCCATCCAAGCGTATTTATCGCCGTCAGCCCACCCACTGACGGCGTTTATTAAAACAAAAACGACCCGCCCCAGGAAGGGAACGGGTCGCGCGTCTCTGGTTCAGCTCTTGGCCTCGATGCGGATGCGAACCACTGCCGCATCGTCGTGGTTGCCATCGCCTCTGGCGAGGAGACGGAGCTGCTTAACCGGATCTTCGCCCAACAGAATTTCCTGAAGCCTCTCTTCCGTCGCCAGACTGTGGAATCCATCCGTCAGCACGAAGAACTCATCGCCGACTTCGGCATCGAGCACGTCGACGTGCGACATGACCCCGGTCGATTCCGAAGCCACCCCGACGACCGAGCGCGGCGGGAAAAGCATGGAGTTGAGTTCCCGGCGCCTCACCCATTCCTGAAGGTTCGAAGGGACGTCGGTTTCTACGACGGCCTCTTGGACGCGGCGTAATTCAGGCAACTCCAGCCACCGCTTCGTTTCCGGCTCCAATTTCAGCCTCTGGGCTTCCTTTTCCGTCAGCTGACGCCGCAAGGCCGTCTCGAGGGGCGTATCGTCGAACGTCAGCCGCATCGCGGTCATTGAAGACCTCTGGACGCGGTAGATGCGGACGTTACCGGCACTCGCGTAAACCACCTGCGGGCCGCCGTCGGGCCTTGTGAGAACCCTCATCATGGTCATGGCCGTGCCGGCGACGTCAAACGGCGGTAGCCGCCCGATGACATGGGCCTTGGTTTCACGGTTGCCTTGGTTAAAGGCGTCCTTCATGGCCTGCATCGTGGCCTCCTCGTCGGCCTCAATCGGCATGGCGGTCATTCGTTCGACCGCGGCCGCAGTACTCAAACGGCTCGCGATGTACCCATTGCCGCTGTAGCGCCCGTCAACCCTGTAACCGCTGATGCCGTCCGTGACGACGTAAACCTGTCGCTCCTTGAGAAGCGGCGCGGCCGTCTTCTCCCGTTCGCCGGCTTTGCGCGTGATGGCGCGGTCGACGTCAACGAGTTCTTTTGGTGTGAAAAGCGGCACGTCCCGCTTGGCCTCGTCGTCAATGCGGCTCAAGTCCCCGGCAATGCCGTCCTCGCACCGCTCCAAATGACCGATACAACCCAAAACCGCCGTTTCCACGGTCAGGCGATAATTCGCCTCCACCGTCTCGCGGCTCTCCGGGGTAGCCGACGTTTCGGTTGGAGCCAATGGCTCCATCATGTCCGGCGGTATTCCGCCGCCCTCGCGTCTTTCCATAATGTCTCCCATGGTACTCCTATGCCGTGAAACTGACAGGTGCCTTCGGCCGCGGCCCAAGCCGCAGCTCACCGGCCAAAACCATCCGTGTTATAATAATGAACAACCCGCGCTTGTCGGCATGAAGCCAGCATCGGCGCGGCGAAACCTTACCCCAATTTCCTATGTCTGACAAGAAGTTCAACATCAGCCTTAACAAAACGGCTTGGGTGGTTGTCGGCCTCATCGTGACCGCCGCTGTCGCCTCGGTTTTCGGCGCCGTGGCTGGGTTCATCGCGGCCAACAGCCGCGTCAGCGAGTCGCTCGCCCAAAACCTGCCGCCGGTCGTGCGGCACATCCTGACGCCCAGCCAGGGCGAAAAACCGACGGGCGAGAAATACACCCTCCCGGAAATTCGCCAGGCGCTCAAGCCGACGCCGACGCAGGAACAGGCGGTCGTGGACGTGGTCAAGCGCGCCGGGCCGGCCGTCGTTTCCATCGTCGTTTCCAAGGACATGCCGGTCTGGGAATCCACCGGCGGCAATTCGGATTTCTTCCAGCAGTTCTTCGGCAACATCCCCGGCCTCCAGTTCGAACAGCCGCAGGCGAAGCAGAAGGGGACGCAGAAGCAGGAAATCGGCGCGGGCAGCGGGTTCATCGTTTCCGCGGACGGTTACATCATCACCAACCGGCACGTCGTGTCCGACGAAAGCGCCGAATATACGGTCGTGCTGACGGATGAGTCGAAGCACGTCGCCAAGGTCATCGGCCGCGACTCCGTGAACGACCTCGCCGTGCTGAAGATCGAAGGGCAGAAACTGCCGTTCCTGACCTTCGCCGATTCGGACAAGATTCAGGTCGGCCAGAGCGTCGTTGCCATCGGTTACGCGCTCGGTCGGTTCGGCAACACCGTTTCGACCGGCATCGTTTCCGGCCTCCAGCGCTCGCTCACCGCCGGCGACGGGCTGGGTTCGTCCGAGAACCTCTTCGACGTCATCCAAACCGACGCGGCCATCAATCCCGGCAATTCCGGCGGGCCGCTTCTGAACCTCAAAGGCGAGGTCATCGGCGTCAACGTCGCCATCGTCCAGGGTTCGCAGAACATCGGTTTCGCCCTGCCGGCGAATGATGTGAGCAAGGTCTATTCCGGCGTTCAGGCGACCGGGCGCATCACGCGGCCGCTCCTCGGCGTGCGCTTCCAGCCGGTCACCAAGGAACTGCAGACGGCTAATCAGCTGCCGGTGGATTACGGCGCCATCGTCGTGCGCGGCGAGACGCCGACGGATTTGGCCGTCATGCCCGGTTCGCCGGCTGACCTCGCCGGCATCGTCGAGAACGACATCATCTTGGAAATCGACGGCCAGAAAATCACGGAAGAAGATCCGCTGCAGGCGATGGTCGCCAAATACAACGTCGGTGACACCATCAAGCTGAAAATCTTGCACAAAGGTCAGGAAAAGATTATCGAGGTAAAGTTGGTGGAGAGGAAATAACCACATACGTTAAGGTGACCCTTCGACTTCGCGGTTGGGGACAGTCCCGATTCGGGGACAGTCCCCGAACCGCTTCGCTCAGGGGATATAAATATATATGCCCTGAGCTTGTCGAAGGGCATTCCGATATGGACAAACTCATCATCCCCGTCGTGCTCGGCACGGCCCGCGCCGAGCGGCAATCGGAGAAGGTCGCCCGTTGGGTCGCGGAAGAGATGCGGACCTTTGGTTTCGAGACCGAGCTCGTGGACGTGCGCGATTATCCGCTCACGGCCACCGTGCCGTCGTGGGTCGAGGACGAACGCGTTCGTCCGTGGCGCGAGCTCATGACCAAGGCCGATGGCCTAGTCATCGTCTCGCCGGAATACAATCACGGTTATCCCGGCGAGCTGAAGTTGCTGCTCGATACGGCCTTCAAGAAGGAATACGAGCACAAGCCGGCGCTGATCTGCGGCGTGTCGAACGGCATGATCGGCGGGGCCAGGATGATTGAGGCGTTGCGTTTGGCGCTTCTCGGCATGACGCTCGTGCCGCTCCCGGCCGCCGTGCATTTTCCGAACATCAAGGACGCGTTCGGTCCTGACGGCAAGCCCAAGGACGCCGAGCAGTCCGGCCGCCTGCGGCAGGCTCTGGAAGAACTGTCTCGCCAGGCCGAAGCGATGCGCGCCACCAGAAAGAAACAATAGATTTCAAAACGGCTAGGCCTGACGGGCCTAGCCGTTCTTTATGTCCAACTCTTATTGCGCCAACTCGCACCCCGTCGACGCGGCGAAGCAGGCGTAGGGGATGCCGGCGCCCGCGCGGTCAGGAACGAATTCCTCCCAGCCGTCCGGCGGTTCGCGGCAGATGCCGCTCGCGCAGCCGAAACATCCCACCCGGCCGGAAGCCTTCTCGCGAAGC
>JAQTNC010000035.1 GCA_028714475.1 Patescibacteria group bacterium | reverse complement strand
GTCATCCAATAGACGTTTTCCTGATTGGGGTCCTTTTGCAGCTCCTGTAACCCGATAATCTGGTCGCCGTCAAAAGCCGCGATATACACCAAGCCCTCTTTGCTTCCGTGTACGTAAGACGCGAGCTTGCCTCGATCAAAATACGTGAAGCGCCCACCTCGCTGGGCGTCCTCAAATCTGGCGTCCAGGTATTGTTCACCCTGATCATCTCTTTTATAGACATGCCCATACAGTTCCGCCGCCGTCAGAGGCGAAACGCGAACCGTCTTTTCTTCCCTCATCTCGGGGTTGAAACCCCGTTCCCGTTCAGAACCCATAATGAAGTGATTATACTCCCACCCGGAAATTGCACACGTCGCCCTCGCGCATCACGTAATCCTTGCCCTCGATGCGGAGCTTGCCGGCCTCGCGCGAACCGGCCTCGCCCAAGGTCACAAAATCCTGCCAGTTGATAATTTCCGCGCGGATGAAGGCCTTCTCGAAATCCGTGTGGATGACGCCGGCGGCCTGCGGGGCTTTGGTGCCGCGTCGGACGGTCCAGGCGCGCGTTTCCTTTTCGCCGGAGGTGAGGAAGGTCTGCAGCCCGAGCAGTTCGTAGCTCACCTTGATGAGCTTGTCGAGTCCGGTTTCCGTGAGTCCCAGGGCGGCCAAATATTCCTTGACCTCGGCTTCGGGCAAAGAGGCCAAGTCCTCCTCAAGTTTAACGCAGAGCGGCACTTGTTGTTCCGTCGGTACGCCGTCGAGCCGACAGCCGCCGGACTTGAGTTGTCCCTCATCGCAATTGACGACATAAAGAAGCGGCTTCATGGTCAGGAGTTGCAACTCCTTGATTGATGCCTTTTCCTCATCATCCAAATCCGCTTCTCTCGCGCCTCGACCGTCAGAGAGTTTGGCGAAAACCTTTTCAAGCGCCGAAAGAGTTATCTTCAATCCGCGCTCCACGCCGGCCTTGGCCTGCTTCTGCGCGGATTCCATGCGCTTCTCCACGGTCGCGAGGTCAGCATAGGCCAATTCCAAGTTGATGACCTCGATGTCTGACTTCGGGTCAATCTTGCCGGTGACGTGAACGATGTCCTTGTTCTCGAAAGCGCGCACCACCTCGACGATGGCGTCCGTCTCGCGGATGTGCGACAGGAACTTGTTGCCGAGTCCCTCGCCTTTCGACGCGCCCGCCACCAAACCGGCGATGTCCACGAACTCAATCATGGCCGGGACGATTTTCTGCGACTTCGAGACGCGCGCCAGCTCCGCGAGCCGCGCATCCGGCACCGCCACCACGCCGACATTCGGCTCGATGGTGCAGAACGGATAATTGGCGCAATCAACCTGTTTCTTGGTGATGGCCTTGAAGAGCGTGGATTTTCCGACGTTGGGCAAGCCAACGATGCCGACTTTGAGGGACATAGTGAGTACTGTGGGGTCACAATTTACTGCCTACCAGCGGCCGCGTCTACGAAGCTATTTCTACCCTATTTCGCGCCTTGCGGCAAGACTACCACGGGGCGTTGGCTGCGCCACCCCGTAAAGACGCTTCGCGTCCACGGGGCACGCGTGAACGGCAGCGTTCGTTCAGGGAAGGTCCCGTAAAATGGATTGCTACGCAATCCATCACGGGACACGTAAAAACAGCAGACAAGCTGCTGTTTTTACGTGGTGGACCGCAAGGGGATCGAACCCTTCACCTCCGCCATGCCATGGCGGCGCTCTACCAGATGAGCTAGCGGCCCGTATCGTTGAGTTGTCGAATAACAGGTTACCGCATTTCCCGCGCCATGTCAAACGCCATCCGAGTCAACCGGGCAATTAAGGCGTGTTTTTTCTCTAAATTAAGAGGTTTGACCAAATCTAAAAATATTGGTAAACTACTTTTGTGCGCTTGTGGGCGCAAGCCCCGTTCGGCCAAGGAATTCCCAAGCCGAAGCCAAGCGCACACAAAAAAGCGGCTGTCGCCGTCTTTTTTGTTATTCGTCCTGTAATTTTATCCCGCCAACAACTTTGACGGCCGAGCCATCGTCCTTTTTATAAACCTGCATCGTTGGCATAACACTCCAGAAATGGACTTGGCCTTCTCCAACCTGCCTAACAATAGCTTTAATGCGGATATCCAAATCTTCTCCCACCACTGAAGAGAAGGCCCAATATCTACACAGGGATGTCTTCCTAAACCCGTCCCTTTTTACCTTGCCGATAGGCTCGGTAAAGGAGCGATACTCTTGGATGGTTGCGGACTTACCAATGATATCAACAGCGTTCTCTATACAGCGGAATTTTCGGTATTGTGCGACCTTCGATCTCTCACAACGCGAACCATCAAACTGCAAATGGTGAAAGCCGTCTGCCGTAAAATGAACGTCGCATTTTAAGACAGGGCAAAATACCTTGCCAATGGTTTTGTAGAAGGTTTCTCTTTGCTCCTTATACGCCTTAAATTTTTCTCGGTCATTAACATCGAGCATACTCAAAAGGAATATACTCGGATGTCTAAATTTGTTCAAGTCAAAAACGACCCGCCGGGTAGCGGGCCGTTTTCGATTCAATCTGATTCAATCTAGCGCTTCTTGACGCCTGGTTCGTTCGGGTTGGCGACCGGCTGTTCGACCGGTTGCGGCAGCTGCTGGCCAGCGGCCGACTGCTGCGGCGCCGCCTTCTTGGCGTTCAGGTCGTCGAGCTTCTTCTGGATATCGGCATTGTCTGGATTCAGTTTCTTGACCTCCTCAATCTGCTTGATGGCTAAGTCCAGGCTCCCCAAATCACCCTTGGCCTCGTACATCGCGGCGAGATACCAGCGGGCATTGGAGAAGTCAGGCGATAGGCGCACCACGCTATCCATCAGCTTGATGGCTTCCTCCTTCCGATCGTCGCGGAAATACATAAGCGCGAGCTGGAAGCCGACGCCCACGTCCTGGTTGGCCAGGGAAGCCACCTCTTCCATCTTTTTGATGGCGTCCTTCAGCTTGCCCTGTGCATCGAGCGCCAGAGATAACTGATAGCGGGCCGGGGCATAATCGGACTTCAAATCAATGGCCTTATTGAAGCTGTCAACCGCCTTGGCCAACAGGTCATCCCTCTGTTTCTCCGCTTCCTTCTTGACGGCCTCGTCCTTCTCGTTCTGTTGCGCCTTGTTGGCCTGCACGCTGGCCTGGTACATGTAGACCTTGCCGAGCTCGGTATGGAGGGACGGGTTGGCCGGTTCCAATTCAATGGCCTTTTCGTAGGATTTCACCGCCCACTCATCGGCCGCATCCGTCACGCCGATGAGACTCTGGTAAACGGAAGCCAGGACCGACCAATCGGCAATGTTGTTGGGAGCCATGTCCGTCGCGGCCTTGGCGACGTTGACGGCGTTGCCGGCCAACTGGGCCACCATCCGAACCTTGTCGGATTTGGCCTGATCCTCGCGCGTCTTGAACGCCTCGTCCGTCTCGCCTTCATTCTTCTTCAGCTGAACCGGCGTGGCCGCCTCCTTATTGGCCTTGGCCAACAGTGCCAAGGACAGGTTGCGGACATAGACGTCGTTGGCCTTGTTCAGGTCTGCGGCTTTCGCTAGGTTTTCAATCACCTTGTCGAGGTCGCCGCCAGCCTGGTCGATCCGGATGGCTTCGGCGTAACGAATTTCCGCGGCGTAACGCTGACCCTCGACCACCAAGCCGGACAGCGCCACGACCACGCCCAAGATGAAGACGAATGACAGGGTCATGGCTGCCCGCGGCGAATTCTCGAACCGCACCGAAAAGAAATCCTTGCGGTGGACGATGACCAACAGGGCCATCGTGAGCCAGGTGGCAAACTCAAGCGCCAAGGTTGAGCTGTAAAGGAACTTGGCCAGCAGCAGCAGGAACCAGGCGGCGAACATGCCGATGAGCAAGTGCCAGGTTTCCTCGTCCGTCTTGAACAGCTTCTTGGCCGCGGAGAACAGCAGGAACAGAGCCACCAGCAGCCACGACAGGGCGCCGAGCAGGCCGGTGGTCGCCACCATCGTCAGGAAACGCGAAGATCCGCGATCGAAACGCGTGTTCCAGAACGCGGTCTCATTCACGTCCTTCGCGTGGTGCTTCGCGTAGTCAATGATGAACGTGCCGGGACCGGAACCGAAGAACGGCCGCTCACGCATCGTCTGGACGACAATGCTCCAACTGGCCTTCATGGACGGCATGACTTCCGACGGATAACCCAGCTTCAGCGGCATGGTGAAAACCAGGAGGAGCAGGGAGATGACCAGCGCGGCGGTCGGCAACAGGATGCCGCCAATCCCCTTCACGGACTTGGCGTGGACAAAGGCGAAGCCAATCATGATGGCCGAAGCCACGAGCAACGATATCGTCACCGGCAGGTAATCGACAGACACGATGACGATGAGCGACAACACCGCCGTCACGGCGACGAAGACGTTGTTCGCGAGTGCCAGCTTCCGGCTCCGCGCGGATTGGCCGTGGCCGGACATCAGGATGCCGCCGGCCAAGGTCACGATGAAGGCGAGATAGATGGCCAGCGCCGCAATCGTGCCGACGCCGTTGAACCCGGCGGACTTGGCGAACTCAAACGGCAGGACGAACAGGCCCAAGCCCTGCAGGAGCGCGTAGAGAGCGGTCAGGAAACCGCCGACCATAATGCTCGTGAACAGGCGGCCGAGCTCGATTGCCGTCTTCACGTTGTTGACGATGACGAAATAGAGCACGACAAAGGCGGCGGTCGTGATGAGGCCGGCCTTTTCCTGCCCGAAATCGCCGACGAGACTCGTGTAGCGGCTTTCGGACATCACCGCGCTCACGGTGTAAACGGCCAGGTACAGCAGGACGATGATGTTGACCACCGAGCGGCGATACTCAAACTTGCGCTCGGCCAGCATCTTGCCGAGCCAAGCCATGCCGGCGATGACCGCACCCGTGAGGAGCAGAAGTTGCTTGTTGATCTCCACCACCTCGATCGTCCAAGGTAGGAAAAACAACGGCAGGGCCGCCACGAGCACCCGCATCGTCCAGCGAATTATGCCGTCGCACAGCCGAACGACCCAGTTTCGGGTCTTGGGTCTGTCACCCTCAAGGCTGGCGGACGAGATGGCTTGCATGTCTTCCTGCATAGTAATGCAAAACCGGAGCGTTAGAGCCTATCCCAATTGGGATTTGCGAGGCGGAAGCGGGAGGCTTACCGCACGACCGCGCGAAAACCGAGGAGGAATATCCTCGATATTTCGACGAGGTTTTTCGCGTCGGCTCGTGCGGGAAACGCCCGCTTTCGAGCCGTGAAGACCAATTGGGATGGGCTCAAACGCGTCCGACATTAATAAGTGTATTTAGCGATAAAAGTATAACATATTTTGGGTTCTCAAAGTTATGCACAGGCCCAAAAACCTGTTGTTTTTGGCCTTTGGGAGGGCCGGTTGCGCGTGGTAGGGAGCCCCTCGACTCCGCTCCGCTGCGCTCGGGGAAGAAAAAATGCGTTCTTGCCCGAGCGTAGTCGAGGGCCGGTTGCGCGTGGTAGGGAGCCCCTCGACTCCGCTCCGCTGCGCTCGGGGAAGAAAAAATGCGTTCTTGCCCGAGCGTAGTCGAGGGCCGGTTGCGCGTGGTGGGGAGCCCCTCGACTCCGCTCCGCTGCGCTCGGGGAAGAAAAAATGCGTTCTTGCCCGAGCGTAGTCGAGGGCCGGTTGCGCGTGGT
>JAQTNC010000034.1 GCA_028714475.1 Patescibacteria group bacterium | reverse complement strand
TGACGCAGGCTTGTTTGGATGTCGCCCAGAAACAGGCTCCGCGCACGGCCGCCTATGTCGCCATGGCCGAGCGCGAGGCGCTGTTCGCGGCCGACGAATCGGATCGCCGCCGCTCGTCCGGCGGGGCACTGTCGTTTCTCGACGGCGTGCCGATCGCCGTCAAGGACAACATCATGGTCGCCGGGCTCAATTGCACGGCCGCCTCGAACATCCTGCGCCATTACGTCGCCCCCTATGACGCCACGGTCGTAACCAAGATGAAGGCCGCTGGCCTGGTCATTCTCGGCAAGACCAACCTTGACGAGTTCGCCATGGGCTCGTCCACTGAGACCTCCTGCCACGGCCCGACGCGCAACCCATGGGACGAGGCGCGCGTGCCCGGAGGCTCGTCGGGCGGTTCGGCCACCGCGGTCGCCGAACGTTCGGCTTTCGCCGCGCTGGGCACCGATACCGGCGGCTCCATCCGCCAACCCGCCGGCTTGTGCGGCGTCGTCGGCCTCAAGCCGACCTATGGCCGCGTCTCGCGTTACGGCGCCATCGCCATGGCCTCCAGCCTTGATCAGATCGGGCCGATTGGCCGTACCGTCGCGGATGCGGCGGCGTTGCTTGAGATTATTGAGGGGCCAGACGGCTTGGACTCCAACGCGGTGGCGACCACGCCTGACCAGCGCGTGAGCGGTTGGCCGGAAAGTCTCAAGGGTGTCCGCATCGGTTTGCCGAAGGAATATTTCGTCGCCGGGATGGATGAGGAAATCGAGGGGCGGGTGCGCAAGGCCGTGGAGAAGCTGGAGGAACTCGGCGCCGAGATCAAGGAGGTGAGCCTGCCGCACGCCGATTTCGCCCTGGCGGCCTATTACATCATCATGCCTTCGGAAGTGAGCGCCAACTTGGCGCGTTTCGACGGGATTCGATACGGCTCGCGCGCCAAGGGTGATAATTTGATCGAGACTTACCGCAAGACGCGCGGACAGGGTTTCGGCAGCGAGGTGCGGCGGCGCGTCATGCTCGGCACTTATGCCCTTTCTTCCGGTTATTACGACGCCTACTACCTTCAGGCGCTCAAGGTTCGGCGCCTGATCGCCCAGGATTTCGCCGACGCCTTCAATGAGGTTGACGTCCTGCTGACGCCGACTTCGCCGGTTGTCGCCTGGAAGCTGGGCGAGAAGACCGAGGATCCGCTGGCCATGTATCTCGCGGACATCTACACCGTGCCGGTCAACATCGTCGGTTTGCCGGGTGTCAGCGTTCCTTGCGGCCAGGTGCAAGGGTTGCCGGTCGGGATGCAGCTCATCAGCCGGCCATTTGAAGAACGCGTCATGCTCGGCGTAGCTAATGCCTATGAGAAAGCGGTCGGGCGCCTTGAATTCATCCCGTCAATATAACCTTTTTCTTATGAAGTCCAAGAAAAAAGCCAAAGCCGCGCGTCGTTCCGTCAAGCCGAACAAGCGGTCAGCGCGTCTGCGGAAGGATGACTCGCCGAAACGCGGCCTGAAGCAAGCCGCTGGCGGCCGGTTGGCCGGGCGGGATCGCCAAGTCGTAAAGGCGTCTGCTGAAGTCAAAGGCGCGGCGCGCTGCGGCGATTGTGGTGCCGTCTATTATGACAAGCATTGGCATTCGGCCGAGTTGGTGCCTGCGAAGGTGCGGACCGGCGGTCTGGCCAAGAAGAAATGCGATGTCTGCCGCGCCGGTGCCGCCTATGCGGGCGAGGTGCTGATCGAGGGCGTGGCTGACCAGGGAGAAAGAGCGGAGATTGCCGCGCTCGTTCGCAACATCGGCAAGCGCGCCACCCTGCGCGATCCCGAGGAAAGGATCGTCCGCCTTCATGACGACGGGTCGTCGCTGCGCATCTTCACGAGCGAGAACCAGTTGGCCGTTTCCATCGGCAAGCAGGTGGATCAGGCGCGCAAGGGCGGGCGCTTGGATATTGTCTGGTCGGCGGACGACAAGCCGGTGCGCGTTCATTGGCACGCGCCGAAGAAGGGGAATAAATAATAAGTTGAAATGTTGAAAGTGGAAGGAATTGCTGGCTTTACCACTTTCCACTTCCCGTCTTTCAAACTTCCTATGACCGTAACCGTTGATGTCTTTGCGGCCTTGCCGTACATAGGGCTTGGCCTGATTGTCGTCCTCGGGCTGATGGCCGTGTTTTTTGCGGGCGCCAAGCTGCGGAGCTTCTTGGCTTCCTTTCGTTTCGAGCGCCAGGATCGCGAAAGCCTCCGACAGCGTTGGGCGGAGATCGAGAAGCTGCTTGATCAGCCGGGCGAGGTCAGCCGCAAGCTGGCCATCATCGAGGCCGACAAGCTGCTCGATTCCGCGCTCAAGTCGCTGTCCATGCCGGGCGCGACGCTCGGCGAGCGGCTGAAGTTCGCCGCTTACAAGTATCCGGACATCAGGAACGTCTGGTGGGCGCACAAGATCCGCAACCAATTGGCGCATGAGGCAAGCTATCATCTGGATGCCGGCATGGCTCGCAACGCCCTGCGGGAGTACCGGCGCACCCTTGAACGGCTGGGGGCGATTTGAGGTCTTCCAATATTGCCGACTCGGCAAACTACTCATTACTGGCTACTAGCTACTAGCTAAATGAACCCCCTTTCACTAAAAGACGCGGTCGGCGACATCCGACGTTTCCGTTACATCGTGACCGTCCTTTTTGAGGAAGGGTTGTCTTTTTTGGTGGCCGACCTTCGTCTTCACGTTTTCGTCCCGACGACGTCGCGATGGCGCTGCTGGTGGCGGCGCGGTTCGCCGTCGTGCCGGCGGGTCGCCTTGGGCAGGGCCGCCGAACCCCCGCCGGAGGTGCGCCTGCGTCACGCCTTCGAGAGGCTTGGACCGTCCTTCATCAAGTTGGGGCAGATAATGAGCACGCGGCCGGACATCATCCCGGCTGAATACGTGCGCGAGCTGGCGAAGCTGCAGGATCGCGTGCCGCCGCTCGCGCCGGGCGTGGCGGAGCATGCCGTCGCGGCTGCCTTGGGCCGGCCGATTAGGGACGTGTTCAAGTCTTTCAATCGGCGTCCAGTCGCGGCCGCCTCGCTCGCGCAGGTCCATCGTGCCACGTTGCCGGATGGCACGCGCGTGGCCGTCAAGGTGCGGCGTCCGGGAGTGGAGAAAATCGTGCGCACTGACGTTCACATCCTCCTGCTTCTGGCGCGGTTCATCGAGGACGGCGTGCCGCGGGCGCGGCGTTATCGGCCGCTCGAGCTCGCGCATCAGTTTGCCGAACTGATCCTGCGTGAACTGGATTTCACCGATGAGGCCGCCAACATCGAGCGTTTTGCCGCCAATTTTGCCGATGAGCCGACGGTCGTCGTGCCGCGCGTCCATTGGGAACTGACCACGGACAGCGTCTTGACCATGGATTATGTCGATGGCGTCAAGGTTGATGATTTTGCGGGCCTGGCCAAGGCCGGCATCGATCGGCATGATTTGGCGCGGACCGGATTGCGTCTGGGCTTCCATCAGTTTTTCCTTGACGGATTTTTCCATGCGGATCCGCATCCGGGGAACTTGGTGGCCATGCCGCCGACTTCGGAAGGCGAAGGTCCGCGGGTGGGCTTATACGATTTTGGCCAAGTGGGCAACCTGCCGGAGAAGCTGCGCTATGAGTTGGTCAGCTGTTTTATCGCCTTGGCGGAAAAGGACGTCGAGCGTTATATCGCGCACATGCTGGACTTGGCCGGAAGACGCGACGATGCTGACGTGGAAGGGTTTTCCTCGGACGCGCGGACGCTTCTGACCGGCGTCATCCACAAGCCGGCAACCAAGAAGCGCCTGGGGCAGGTATTTTATGAGGTGATGTTGTCGGGCGCGCGGCGGGGCCTGATTTTCCCGCGCGAACTGCTCGTCACCGGCAAGGCCCTGCTCACGTTCGAGAATACCGGTTTGGCGTTGGATCCCGAAATCAATATCGTGGAGGTGATGCAGCCGTTCCTGTCCGAGGTTTTTCGCCAGGAGTTCAGCCCGAAGAAACTGGCCAAGGACGCGGCGGCCACGGCTTTTGACCGGCTGTATCTGCTGAAACACCTGCCGGAAGAGACGCGCCTGCTCATGGAACGCCTGGCGCGCGGGGAGATCGGCGTGCGCATTGATTTGGATGAGTTGCGCGGGCTCAAGGCCGAGTTTGATCGCGAGAATGACGTGCGGGTGCTGGCTGTCCTCGCGAGCGCGGGTCTTATCGGGTCGGCCCTGACCCTTTGGTCGAACGCGTCCAGCGTGCCATTCTGGGCGATGTTGGGTCGGCTCGGGTTCGGGCTGTCGCTCGCGCTCGCCGTCTGGGTTTTTGTCATGGTCGGCCAGAAGCCAAAATAGGTACCAGGTTCTAGTCTCTAGGTTCTAGGTCTAGAATCTAGCACCTAGAACCTAGAACCTAGCACCTAGAAAAATGATTCCTTACTTTGAATTCACCGGCGTCCAGTTTGGCCCCGTCCACCTCCAATCCTGGGGTTTTTTCGTGGCGCTCGGCATCTTGGCGGCCTTAGTCGTCGGACAGCGCGAGGCGCGGCGACGCGGCCTGACGGGCGATTTGTTTGTTGACTTCGCGACTTGGGCCGTGATTGGCGGCATCGTCGGCGGTCGGCTGTTTTACGCGCTGTTTTACGCCCCCGCTGTTTTCTTGTCACACCCGTTTTTCATCATCAGAATTTGGGACGGCGGCATGTCCATCTTTGGCGGCTTCCTCGGCGCGGCACTCACGGGTTGGCTCGCGTTGCGGCGGGAGGACAGCATGACGCGCTCATCGGTCTTCAATTCGGCGGCTTACGCCTTGCCGTTGGGCTGTGCCATCGGTCGGCTTGGCTGTTTCCTGATCCATGATCATCCGGGCATCAAGTCGGATTTTTTCCTCGCCGTCGCGTATCCCGGCGGCGGACGCTTTGATCACGGATTGTTGCTGTCGCTCTTGAACGCGTTGATTTTCCTCGGTTTCTGGCTCTGGCGACGTCGGAGCCGCGCGCTGCCGCCCTTCCTGGCCGCATACGCGGTGGCTTATGGTGTGAGCCGGTTCGGCCTGGATTTCCTGCGGGCCCATGACCTGGTCTCTTCCGACACGCGCTATTTCGGCCTCACGCCCGCGCAATACTTATCCGTGCTGATCGTCGCGTTTGGCATCTGGCTCTGGCACCGCCAAACGGCTCGTCACATTGGTTACTAATGATATGCCTTCAATCCCCAAATCCGCCCATCGGCCGCTCATCGTGACTTTCGCCGTCGGCATCGCCGTCATGGCCGTGGAAATCGTCGCCTCGCGCTTGCTGGCGCCGTCCTTCGGCGCGTCCATTTTCGTCTGGACGTCGCTCATTCTCATCGTCCTGGTGGCGCTGGCCATCGGCTATTGGCTCGGCGGGTTGGCGGCGGAGCAGGGGAAAGGGCTTCCTTATCTCGGCGCGCTGTTGTCGGCTGCCGCCCTGCTCATCATCGGCGGCATCTGGTTCGGCTCGCGCTTCACTTCCGTTCTGACGCTCGCGGTAGCTTGGTGGTCGAACGCGGCGATGGCACTTTTTGTCGGCTCGCTGGTCGCCGCGGCCGCCGCTTTCGGCGCGCCAGTGCTGGTTCTGGGCATGGCCGGCCCGATGCTCACCAAGCTGCTGGCCAAGGAGATGGATGTCGGACGCGCTTCAGGGCTTTATTTGGCGGTCTCGACGGCCGGCAGTGTCGTCGGAACCGTCGTCCCGACACTTCTGCTGGTGCCGCGGTTCGGTTCGCGCGTGAGCCTCCTGCTGGTGGCGGGGTTGGTCCTAGCGACGGCGCTGTGGTGTCTCGATGAATGGCACTTGCGCGTCAGCGTGACCGTGGTGCTGGCCGTAGCCGCCGCGGCCGTCATCATGATGGGCCAGGCCAAGGCCATGGACGTCATTTACGAGCGCGAGTCGCCGTATCAGATGATTCGCGTTCATGACGACGGCGACCGCTTGTCCTTGCGGTTTAACGAGGGCACCGGCATCCAGTCAGTCAGCGTGCGTCCGGGCCAGATGACCGGGTTGTATTACTACGACTTCCTGACGCTGATGCCGCTCTTGCGGCCTCTTGAGGCGGAGCATCGGGTGGCCGTGTTGGGCGTGGCGGGCGGCACGGTGGCGCGACTCTACGGCATGTTCCTCCCGCCGACGACCCGACTTGACTTGACGGGCGTGGAGATTGACCCGGCGGTTGTCGAAACGGGCCGTCGTTTTTTTGGCCTCGACGAAACGCCGATGAAAATCGTCAATCAGGACGCGCGGGTTTTCCTGCAGACGGCGGACGACAGGTATAACGTCGTCATCGTGGATTGTTACGCCACCCAGCTCTATATTCCGCCGCATGTCGCGAGCCGGGAATTCTTTCGCCTCGTCCGGTCGCGTCTCGTCACCGGCGGCGTCATGGCCATGAACGTGAACACGACCAGTCAGGCGGCGCCCTTGTTTCAGGGGTTGGCATCGGCCGTGAGCGCGGAATTCCCCTATGTCGCTGCCGTGCCGGTGCCGAATTCCTGGAACGTCATCTTGCTGGCCAGCGACGAGCCCTTTGATTTTGCAGCCGCCGCCGAACGCGTCCCCGAAGGTTATGAGGATTTGCGGGGCGCCCTGCTGGTGGCCTCGCCACCCGCGCTGGCTGACGGTGCCCGCCCTTTTACCGACGATTGGGCGCCCGTCGAGTTCATGACCGACGCGATGATTCTGCAAAATGCCGTCAGTTCTGACCGGGAAACGCTGGTTGAATAATCTTTGAATAATCTTGTCACCATCCTCTCGAAAGCGGGGATCCACCCCTCCGTTCGCGAACGGAGGGGTCCAGGCAGAAACCCGTGCTCCCGCCGGTCGGGCCCGCTTCCGTCGACAGCGCTCGCGCTGGATGCGTAATTGCGCGAGCGATTGTCTCCGGAACCGGGTCCGCCCGTCGGTCGCCCCGCTCGGCGTCACCCGCGGCTTCTACTTACAACCATTTAATTAGTAGGCGCTCGGCCTGCGGAGTCCTGTACCATTACGGTACAGGGTGGCCTCGCACAATGAAGACATCTTTCCCGTAATGTGTGCTACGCACAATTAAGCGGATTGTTTTTAGGCTTGGTTTGGCGGTCGAGGGTGTCTTGAATTTTTTTGCAGTCAGGATATAATAATCCGGCAATTCGTCAGCGCTTCAGCGTGGTCGCGGAGAAATCGTCAATATGGAAGGGTCGCATAGTGGTCTAGTGCGCTCGCTTGGAAAGCGAGTGTGCCGCAAGGGTCGAGCGCTAGCTGGCGAAGCGCGAGACGGGCGGTAAGGACCGCCCGGGGTTTCGTGAGCGATTTCAGACTCTTCGCGAGCGAAACCGAGGGTTCGAATAGCAGTTGAGCGGAAAGCTGAAACGTCGCGAGAAAATTTGATGACCACGGAGAGATCGCATAGTGGTCGAGTGCGCTCGCTTGGAAAGCGAGTATACCGCAAGGTATCGAGGGTTCGAATCCCTCTCTCTCCGCCA
>JAQTNC010000033.1 GCA_028714475.1 Patescibacteria group bacterium | reverse complement strand
ATACGCATCACTGCGTGAGCCGCGTCACGATGGTCTCAAGCGTCTGTTCGGGAATCGCGCCCGCCACCTCTTCGCCGTTGAAGAAGAAGGTCGGCGTGCCGCGCACGGCCGCGATTTTGGATGCCACAACGTCGTCGTCAACGGTCACCCGGTATCTTCCCTCGGCTAAGCATCGCTCAAACTGCGTGGCGTTCAATCCGACCTCCTGGCCGTAGCGCAGGAGATCCGCCGTTTTCTGGGCACCTTGGTTGGCGTAAAGCTTGTCGTGGTACGGCCAGAACTTGCCCTGCTCGAAAGCGCACTCGGCGGCTTCGGCGGCGAGCTCGGCGTCCGGATGCAGGCTGACGACCGGATAATGCCGATAGATGAAACGCACCTTGTCACCGTGCCGCGCCATGACCGAACGGATGGCGTCGCTCGCGTCCTTAGAGAACGGGCAGCCGAAATCGCCGAACTCGACGATGGTCAGCTTGGCCTTGTCGGCGTCGGCGCCAAGGGTCGGCCGCGCCGGCACTTCCACCACCTTGCGGTCCGCGTAAACGCTGGTCAGCGTCGGCGCCTGGTCGGCGGCCGTGAACTGGCCCTGGAACTGCGGCAGGTTGACGATTTCCCCGCGCCGGAGCTTGTCGTAGTAATACCAAAGACGCCAACCAAAAAAGGCGGCGGCGGCGAAAAGCAGGATGAACACCGCCCACCTGACGATGTTCCAACCGGACCGGATCAGGCGGCGGCCCCGGGACGGCCCTTCCTCAATGGCGTTGTCGCGTAATTCCATACCGTTTCATTATACGCTGGCTAGGGAGGATGGGACAAACAGGTTGGTCCGCGACGCCAAAAAACATCATTATTAGCAATAATAAGAAAAACCGGACAGGCAAGGGCCCTGTCCGGTTCGTCGCCCGTGAATGGGCGGCGATCGAAGTCTTCCTCGTCTCCTACCGATTCTTGACGAGCAGTCCCGCCTCGATGCTCGCCAACGTCTGACCCTTCGGCATTAGGTCGGCGAGAGCGGCCTCTGTCTGCCCGGCCATTTCGAGATTGTGGCGGCAAATGTCAACGAGGTATGCCTCACCTCCCGGCCCGAGCGCGTCTGCCAAGAGCTCCCGCGCCATCTTCAGCTGCAGGGCGCGCGCAACTTCGGCGACGGTCGTCCCTATCGGCAGGACGCCAATCAAGTCGAAATCGTCCGCCTTGGCGTCTCGCAAATCCCATTCGAGCAAGTCGAGATCGACGAGCGCCAAGTTGGTTCCGGGCTCGGACATGGCACTGGCCAGATGGTCGCGCGCGCCTGCTATGTATTCGGCTCTGGTTGACCACTCGTCGGCCGCCGCCGTCTTCGGGATCGCGACCAGCGCCAGAAGCGCCGTGACACACGCGGTCAGAAGCCTTATTCGCACAGAACTGGTCGTATTTTTCATTTCGGCAATTCCTATCTGCTCTCGTTGGTGTTCCTTGAAAACCGAAAGTTAAATAATAATAGGTTAGCGCTCTTTTGTCAACCGCCCCCGCCCTCCAATTGACACCCTCCGCCGTCCATGATAAAAATCATCACGTCCAAGACTGGAAGCAATCTCACCCTAACCGGCCGCAGAGCGGCTGAAGAAACATGAAAACTTACCTCTACATCGCGCAAATCTCCGTTTCCATCCTGCTTATCACCGCCATCCTGCTCCAGTCACGCGGCGGCGGCCTCGGAGCCGCTTTCGGCGGGGACGGCAACATCTACCGCACCAAACGCGGCGTCGAAAAGGTCCTACACCGCGGCACAATCGTCCTAGTGGTCGTCTTTTTCGGCCTGGCGCTGGCCGCCCTCTTCCTGCCGCAAGCCTGACGCCTGGCGCCCCCGGTCCGACATAGTCGGAACCGTCAAATGAACTGTGCCTACCCTCCTCGACCAAATCAAAGGTCTGTTTAAAGGAAAGGCGAACAGACAACCGAAGGCCGGCGACACCAGCCACTGGGATCGCCGCCTTCTTCGGTCTCTTTCCGTCCGCCGCCTTCCCACCGCGAAACAGCTGAAGCACCTCCCCCGCTTCCTTTCGCCGCAGGAAAAGAAAACCATCAATATTCTGATGGCGATCATCGCGGTCGGCCTCTTGGCCATCGGCGGCAAGTACTACAATGACCATGTCCGCCTCGTGCCGGCCGACGGCGGCGACTATAGCGAAGGCGTCATCGGCAGTCCGCATTACCTGAACCCCATCCTGGCCGCCACCAACGACGCCGACTCCGACCTCGTCGCCCTCGTCTTTTCCGGCCTCATGCGCGTGGACGTGAACGGCCAGCTCGTTCCCGACCTCGCGAAGAAATTCGAAATCTCGACTGACGGCAAAACCTACACCTTCGTCCTCCGGCAAAACCTGCAATGGCACGACGGCACGGAACTGACCGCCCACGACGCGGTCACGACGTTCAATTACATCAAGGATCCATCCTGGCGCAGTCCTTACTACTCGCGCTTCCGCAACGTCAGCGTCGAGGCGACGGATGACATGACGGTCAAGTTCACCTTGGCCGAGCCTTACGCGCCGTTCCTCTCCCTGCTGACCGTGGGTCTCCTGCCGGAGCACCTCTGGCAGGACATCCGGCCGGAGAACGCCGCCCGCTCGGACCTCAACACCAAGCCGATCGGCAGCGGCCCGTTCCGTTTCAAGACGCTCATCAAGGACAAGAAGGGTGCCATCCGCTCCTACACGCTGACGCGCAACGACGACTACTACGGCGAGCGTCCGCATCTCGACACCTTCACTTTGAAGTTCTACCCCGATGCCGAGACCGCCTTCGAGGCGTTCGCCGCCAAGCACGTGGATGGACTCGGCTTCCTGCCGACCGACGCGCGCGACAAGGTGATGCGTGAGCGCGCCGTCCGCCTATACGACCTGCGGCTGTCACAATACACGGCGGTCTTCTTCAACCTCGGCCGCGATACGGCCTTGCGCCAGAAGGAAGTCCGCCAGGCGCTCGCTTGGGCCGTGGACCGCGAGAAGGTGTGCGAGGTCGCGCCCGGCAGCACGGCCGTGTACGGTCCGGTCCTGCCCGGTCTCGCGGCTTTCAGCGGAGACACCACCAAGTACCGCCTGAACCGCCAGCAGGCCGGGACTCTCCTCGACCAAGTCGGCTGGAAACTCGACAGCGATGGCTTCCGCAAGAAGGAAGCGACGGACACCAAGACCAAGGTGACGACGAAGACGCCGCTCATCGTCAAGCTGACGACCGTGGACGCGGCGGAAAATCGCGCGGTCGCGGAGGCCGTGGCGCGCGACTGGGAAGCCGTCGGCGTCAAGACGGAAATCGTGTTGGTGCCGGCCGCGCACATCAAGGACACCGTTCGCGAGCGGGATTACGACGCCCTGCTCTACGGCGAAATCGTCGGGCCGGATCCTGACCCATACCCGTTCTGGCACTCGTCGCAGGCCAGCGCGTCGGGCTTCAACCTCTCCGGGTTCAGCAACCGCCGCGCCGACGAGCTGCTGGAACAAGCCCGCCGCACGCTTGACGAGGCCAAGCGAACCAACGCCTACCGCGAGTTCCAGAACATCCTCGCCGACGAGGCACCGGCCGTCATCCTTTACCGACCGGCTTACACCTATGCCGTGAGCCGCGACATCAAGGGCATCGAGTCCGGCCTGGTCTTCTCCCCTTCCGACCGCTTCGCCGGCGTGACTGGCTGGTATGTAAAGACGGAGAGGGTGTGGAGGTGAGTTTGGCACTAGGCACTAGGCACTAGGTTCTAGGGCTGGGCCTTGAACTTTTCTGAAAAACGGAATAAGATATTCGAGCGCCACTCCAGCTGTGGTGGTGAAATGGCATACACGCTAGCTTCAGGAGCTAGTGGCCGCAAGGTCGTGAGGGTTCGAGTCCCTCCCACAGCACCAGCAAAAGGCACCAACGTCGTTGGTGCCTTTTGCGTTAGCGGTGGCGAAATGGGTGCGACGCGAGCTAGCGAGCGTCGCACGGGCGGCATCGGCCGCCCGGGCCCCGCCGAACAATTTCATATTCTATGTGAGGCGGGGACGCACTAGCTTCAGGAGCTAGCGCTCGCAAGGGCCGAGCGCGAGCTGGCGAAGCGCGAGGCGGGCGGCAAGGGCCGCCCGGGGTTTTGCGAGCGAATTCCTATTATACGCGAGCGAAACTGAGGGTTCGACTCCCTCCCGCAGCACCACGTAAAAAGCCCGTGCATGGTCACGGGCTTTTTACGTGTCCCGTGGCCGCCTGACGCCGACAGGCGAAGGCGGCTTTACGGGACTCCGTTTAGCACGGGCTTCACGTGGCGCAGCCACATATTTGATTCAGCTCGTCTGCCGTTTTTTCGTGCCCTGTACCCGACCAAGCACGCGAGCGGAGCGAGCGTTGCGCGGGAGTGGTACGGGGCTTTCCTTGGACGAACGCCGGTGTCCACGTGGCGCGGCCAGTGCCTATCTAGCCAATCCCGTCAAGGACTTGAAAAGAATTCCAATCCGTGCTATACTGATTGCGTAAATGCGGAAAGCGTCGAGTGTCCGGCGGAAAACGAATGCGGTTTCCCGCGCACCACTCTCCACTTTCTCCCCATCAAGAACGGCTCGGTATCCGTCTTGTTTTTCGAGGAATTGGCTACTCAATATCAAGTTCCCCTAGCGGGAACGACTTAACGTTATTGGGGTGTCTCGCCCCGGTCCGCGTCTCGACGCTGGACAAACACAATTCATTTTTATGACCGCAGACAACAGGCATCGCAACCGGCCGCCGCAACGGCCCGGCCAGCGACGCCCCCAAGGGCCTGTTCCGGCGCCAATGCAACGCGCCCTCCCGACCAAGCCCACTAATCAACCGCAACAACGGCCAGCTGGCCGGACACCCCTGCCGCCGCCGCGACCGACGATGATCGCCGGCCGACCGGCGCCGCGACCGCCGGGTCAGATGCCACCGCGTCCACAGAGCCAGATGCCGAACCGACCGCATGGGCCGACCGCACCGTTCCGCCCCGTGACCGGCAACCGGCCTCCTTTTTCGTCCGGCCAGCGACCAATGCCGACCCAGGCGCGACCCGCGACTGTCACGGCGCAGCGACCGACAGGCCAACCGAATGTCGCCGGCCAAACCAACAAGATCATCGCGCCGAAACTCAAGGTGTACGCCCTCGGCGGCCTCGAGGAAATCGGCCGCAACTGCACGGTCTTCGAGTGCGGCGCCGACATCATCATCATCGACATCGGCTTCATGTTCCCGGAGGAAGGTATGCCGGGCATCGACTACATCATCCCGAACTTCTCCTCGCTCAAAGGCAAGGAGCAGAACATCCGCGGCGTCATCGTGACGCATGGCCACATGGATCACATCGGCGGCATCCCGCTCACCATCGGGTCTCTCGGCTTCCCGGTGATTTACACCGCGCCGCTCACCGCCGGCATCATCCGCAAGCGGCACGAGGAATTCGGCAATCCGAAACAGCTCAAGATCCAGCTCGTGAAGGACGGCATGAAAATCGCCATGGGCCGCCACTTCGTGTTCGAGCCGTTCCACGTCAACCACAACATCTCCGACGCCTTCGGCGCGGCGCTGCACACCCCGTACGGCACCATCCTTTATACCGGCGACTTCAAGTTCGACTTTACGCCGGTGAACGACGAGCCGGCTGATCTCACCCACATCGCCATGTTCGGCGCGCGCGGCGTGCTCGCGCTCATGGCCGATTCGACGAACGCCGAAAGCCCGGGCCACCAGATTTCCGAAAAACAAGTCGGCGCCGAGATGGACCGCATCTTCGCCGCCGCCAAGGGCCGCATCATCATCGGCACGTTCTCGTCGCTCCTCACGCGCGCCCAGCAGATCATCACGCTCGCGGAAAAATACGGCCGCAAGGTTCTCATCAAGGGCCGGTCGATGCAGACCAACATTGATTTGGCGCACTCGATGGGCTACATGAAGATCAAGCCCGGCATCATCGCCGAGGACCACGAGGCCAACCGCCTGTCGGACGAGAAGGTCGTCATCCTCTGCACCGGAGCGCAGGGCGAGAAGAACGCCGCCCTCATGCGCATCGCCAACAACGAGGACCGCTTCATCCACATCCAGCCCGGCGACAGCATCGTCTTCTCGTCGTCGGTCATTCCCGGAAACGAACGCACGGTGCAGAGCCTCAAGGACACCCTGGTGCGACAGGGCGCGACCGTCTTCCATTATCAGAACCTCGACGTGCACGCCGGCGGCCACGCCAAGCAGGAGGACCTCAAGCTGATGATGCGCCTCACCAAACCCAGATACTACATGCCGATCCACGGCAACCGCTTCCTGCTTGAGGCCAACGCCCGACTTGCCGAAGAGGTCGGCATGCCCCGCGAAAACGTCTTCGTGGCCGAGAACGGCCAGGTCGTCGAGTACGACAACAAGGGCGCGCGCCTGACCGAGGAGAAGGTCAACACCGATCACATTATGGTGGACGGCCTCGGCGTCGGCGACGTCTCGCAAGTCGTGCTCCGCGACCGCATCGCTCTGGCCGAGGACGGCATCTTCGTCATCATCGCCACCATCGAGCAGAAAACCGGCAAGCTCATCGGTTCGCCGGACATCATCTCGCGCGGCTTCGTCTACATGCGCGAGAACAAGGAACTCATCGAGAAGGCGCGCGCCAAGGTCAAGAAGATCCTCACCGATACCGACAAGCGCTCCCCCGCCTTTGAGGAACACATCCGCAACAAGGTCCGCAATGACATGGGCCAGTTCCTGTTCACGGCGACCAAGAGACGCCCAATGATTCTTCCCGTGATTATCGAGGTGTAATTATCCAATAGGTAGCCCTTCGATGATTCTACAGGCTCACCACAGGCAGGCTCAAGGCATAATAATTTATATTCCCTGAGCGAAGCGTAGCGGAGTCGAAGGGCATTCCTATTTCCACTATTTTCGAAGCAACGGGAATCCAAAAAAATAATAAAAGCCGGTCGGTTGGCGAGAATCCAACCGGCCGGTTTTTTGCCTTGAAGACAAGGCAGACTCACTGACAGTGACTGATGACGGAACGGAGAAACGCCGCCGCCCGCTCTGGCTCGAATCGCACTGGCTGATGGTCATCATAACGCTTCGTCAGCGTGCGGAATTGCCTAGCGCACGGATCGATAGACAATCCGGGCCAGTCCGCGAGAATCGACGCGATGGTCGGCATGGTGTCCGGCCGGATGTTGCCGCCGAGACCGAGGCGCAAGGACTCGCCACAGCGCTCACGAATCGCCTTCAGCCAGCTTCGCGCCTGATTCACCGAGAAAGACGGCTCCAGGGACCAGCCCTGATAGAGGATGGCGACATCAACGATGCCGACATACCCGTTCAGCCGCGCGGCCAGTTCCGAGGCCCGCACGTTGGCGCGCAATTGGGCAACCAAGCCGACGCGCAAGACGAGCGACATGGCCGGGTGCGCGACTCGGAATGCGGACAGCTGCTCCGTTGACGGCCAAGCATCCGTGAGCTCGAATCCGTCGATCTTGCCATCGTGCCGCACGGCCAACTCCGCCAATTGCCGACCAAGAGAGCCGCCTTCCGGCAACGCACAAGGCAAGATTCGAATGCATCCGAAGTGCTCTGGCATCGGCAGGTCAACCTTGACCAGCCGCCCTTCCGGCAACGACAAGCCGCTGATAGCGCCTTCGATGTCATGGGCGTTTTCCGCGCCGTTCAAACCAACATAGGGCTGGGAAATGAGCATGGCAACCTCTTCTCCTTGGGTTGGACGGTAGCCCAACACGAAAGGACCATATTGAGCATATGACGTTCCTGACCGGCTGGCTAGGGC
>JAQTNC010000032.1 GCA_028714475.1 Patescibacteria group bacterium | reverse complement strand
GCCAACGGCCGCCGTTACAGGCGGCCGTTTTGCTTAACCAGATACGGTCAATTTTTTGCGTCCTTTGGCGCGCCGCCTCTTCAACACCTGCTGACCAGGCTTCTTGCGCATCCTCGACAGAAAACCATGGACCTTGTGGCGTTTTCTCACTTTCGGCTGGTATGTTCTCTTGGTGGACATAGGTGTTTATGCGAACGAATTTCTATCCGTTTCGCTATTCATCATTACCATGGTGATTCTGCCACGCTTCACGGATGAAATCAAGGGCTTATCCCTACTTTTACCAATAAACCGACCCCCTTGATTGTTTTTCTAAAGTTATCCACAATTCATTCACAATCCATCAACACTTGACTGGGTTTTCAAATATCCACAGAGGGAATATACTGGGACAAGTTTGGGAAATCATATTTAATGTGCGGTTATGAATAACCACGAAGTCTGGCAAGCGGTTCTCGGTGAGCTAGAATTATCGCTTAGCAAAGCTAATTTCACGACGTGGTTTAAGAACACCTATATCTCTTCCCTAGAGGAAGAAAAGGTAATTATCAGTGTTCCCAACACCTTCACAAAAGCCTGGTTGGAAAAGAAATATAATCCGGCCATCCTGAAGTCATTACAGAATGTCGGTGACGCTCGCCTCAAGGAAATAGTTTATCGGGTTGATGTTCGACCGATGGGAAGACAGGTGATTGGAACAACCCAATATCAGGCAAACGGCTCGATCATGACGTCGTCCCAAACCGCCGTCATGGTCGATGAAAGGCTAAATGAAGCCAAAAAAGAGTATCCCGGCGACAACAAACTGAACCCGAAATACACCTTTGAAACGTACGTCGTCGGCAAGGGAAATGAACTGGCCCAGGCCGCCGCGTTAGCGGTCGCCCAGAATCCCGGAACGAAATACAATCCGCTTTTCATCTACGGCGGCGTCGGATTGGGAAAAACTCATCTTCTGCAGGCCATCGGCAACGAAGTCTTGCGCCGCAACCCGGCCACAAAAATTCTGTACGTCACCTGCGAGAAATTCACCAACGATTTTATCAGTGCCGTCAAGGCAAATCGCGGCAAGGATTTCAAGGACACCTATCGCAGCATCGATGTCCTCCTCATTGATGACATCCAGTTCTTGACCGGCAAGGAAGGCACCCAAGAGGAATTCTTCCACACTTTCAACGCCCTGCACGAAGGCAACAAGCAGGTGGTGTTGACTTCTGATCGTCCACCGAAGCAGATTCCGGCGCTTGAACACCGCTTGGTCTCCCGTTTCGAGTGGGGCATGACCGCTGACATCTCCACGCCTGACCTGGAAACCCGCATCGCCATCCTGGAAACCAAGTGTCGCGAACGGAATTACGAACTGGATTCGGAAATCATCCGCCACATCGCGACCGTGGTTCAATCCAACGTCCGCGAACTGGAAGGTGCCCTCAACAAAGTCATCGCCTTCCACCAGTTCAAGAACATCAAGCCGTCGCTTGAAGGCACCAAACAGCTGTTGACCAGCTTCGGGCCGTCACAAAACAAGAAGAATGTCACGCCCAAGCACGTCAAACAGACGGTGGCCACATATTTTGACGTCAGCATCCAGGACATTGACGGAGCCTGCCGCGAAAAACGCCTTGCCTTCCCCCGCCAAATCATCATGTTCCTCATGCGCGAGGAGACCCGCTCCTCCTACCCGAGCATTGGCCAGGAAATCGGTGGCCGCGACCATACCACGGCCATGCATGCCTATGACAAAATCCGCCGCGAGCTTGAGGAAAATGTCAAACTCCGTCAGGATCTCGAACTCATCCGCCAACGCCTCTACAACTCGTAAAAGGCTTGTGGGAAAGCTGGGGAACGACTGCTGAAAAACCGGTGGATAGACTCTGGATTTCTCGACACCAACAGTGGACAATTTCCCCTTGGGTCGGAAATCAAAAAAACCGTCCACCGAAAGGACACACCTATATCCCTCGTTTCCGCACAGTCCACACCGCTGTAAAGCCGCACCATCAAGCGGGTTTAGGTGATTATCCCCTCCATCCACACCCCCTATTACCACCACCGGATATATATATATTTAGTAAATTATATAGTTACGATGAAATTCTCGTGCACGCAAGAAAATCTGAACCAGGGGCTGTCGATCGTCAGCCATATTGCGAATCGGAATATTAACCTTCCGATACTCGGCAACGTCCTGATCAAATGTGATGACAAGGTCCTGCGCTTCCTCTCCACGAACCTGGAAATTGCCGTCAGTTGCGTCGTGCGCGGCAAGGTGGAGGAGCCGGGCGAGTTCACCGTGCCGTCAAGGCTGTTTTCCGACTATGTGTCCCTGTTGCCGAAGGAACGGGTTGATGTTTCCCAGCTGAACAGCAATTTGACCGTTTCCTGCGGCCAATATCAGACGAAAATCAACGGCATTACCGCCACCGAATTTCCGCTGATTCCGCCGGTGGAGAAGAAACATCTCTTTTCCGTGGGGGTGGCTGATTTCCGGCGGGCGGTCGGACAGGTGCTTTTTGCGGTTGCTCCTAATGAGTCGCGACCGGAAATCAGCGGGGTTCTTTTCCGCTTCACGGTCGAGAAAGGCGAACCAAGGTTGGTTCTGGCGGCCACTGACAGTTATCGCTTGGCCGAAAGGACGGTTGTGCTCGCGGACCGCAAGGCAGAATTGTGCGAACCCATTTCTGTCATCGTGCCAGCCAGAACCGTGGCGGAAATTGTCCGTATCCTCGGGATTTTCCGTGACAGCGCGGAGGCCCAGGAAAACATCGAGATTGCGGTCGGCGACAGTCAAGTTGTCTTCAGTTATGACAACATGGAATTGGCGTCACGCATCATCGAGGGCCGATATCCGGACTATCGCCAGCTCATCCCTGAATCTTTCGCGACGGTGGCCATCATGGAAAAGGAGGATCTGCAGCGGGCCGTCAAGACCACTTCACTTTTTTCGCGGGCCGGACTGAATGACATCAGCCTGCGTTTTGCGCCCGGCGAACCGGTGCACGTGAATTCCGCCAACACCCAGTCGGGCGAACACGCGGCGGATTTGGAAGCCAAGGTTGAAGGCAAGGAAAATGCCGTGACGGTCAATCACAAATATTTTCTCGACGGAGTGAACAACATCGAAGGGGATGTCGTGGCATTGAGTCTGGTTGATGGGTTGAGCCCGTGCGTCATCCGCCCCCTGCCAGCCGATGGCCGCGAACCTGATTATCTGTATATCGTGATGCCGATTAGACAATGATGATTTAAAAAATTAAAACACCCCGCAGTAATGTAGGGGTGTTTTTTGCATAAACATTCAGGCTTCTTTATATGTCATTGCGAGGGTCGCGCCGCAGCGGACCGAAGCAATCCCGTGGAGATGGGGACTGGCCGCGTGGTAATTCATTGGGATTGCTTCGTCGGCCTGCGGGCCTTCTCGCAATGACGGCGGAGAGGGGTGTTCCGACCAATTGGACTTACTGATTTTTTTCTTCTTTTATCTCACCACGATCCCGACGTTTTCCGTGCGGGTGTCGCCGCCGATTAGCGTCGCTTCGGCGCGGATGGTGTAGGCGCCGGCTGGCGGAGCGCTGTTCCAGATTATTTCCAGCCTGGACAACGACGGTTCGGCAACGCTGCCTATTTCCTCCTCGCGCCCGTCGGAACTCGTGGCCGTGAGACGGAGGCGGGAGATGCTTTTCGGATCGCTCAAGGACAGGCGGAAACTGAATGGGAAAGCACTCGCGTAGATGTCCTGTCCGGAATAGGTGTTCATCCACGACAGTCCGAGCGGTCCCGGCTCGGCCGTCAGGTTGAAGGTGACGGAAGCGGAGTTGCGGTTGCCGACGTCATCGAAGGCCGTGGCGGTCAGGGTGTGAAAACCCTTGCCGTAGCGGTTCGAGATCGGGACGATGGCGCTGAACGGGTAGATTTCGGAAGAGGCGGCCGTTTCTCCGTCAATGGCGTATTCGACCTTGGCGACGCCGCGCGGCGCGACGGCCGTGACGGCGCTAGCGACCCCCCGCGTGCCAATGGTTGTGGCATCGGTCGGAGTCGTTATGGAGACGGCCGGCTGATTTCCCGGAACATGTACGTCGTCCTTCTCGGTCGGCGGCGGCTCGGTGCTGACGATACCTTTCTTTTCCGCCCAGGCGGCCACGGCCCTTTCCCAGAGGTTAAATTGTGGGTCAGAGGCCGGGTCATCGGGAGCCGCGCCGCGCGGGTCATCCTTGCGACAGAAGAAAAGGATGTCATGGGGCGCACTGAACATTTTTTCCTCGACGTAGTCAGGTGGGGTGAATTCGGTCGCGAGCTTGCCGGTGGCGCGGTCAATTTTCACCGCGAAGGAGGCATTCTTCTGGCCGTCAAGGACCGGCTTGCCGGTTATGACCGGCTCCGGCGCGGTGAAATATTCAACGGGTTGGTCGGCGAGAGCCGCTCGCATGAAGGCATTCCAGATGGGCGCGGCGACCTTGCTGCCGTCGGCGCTGCCACTCATGCTGTGTCCGTCGTGTCGGCCGACCCAGACGCCGGCGACGAGTGAAGGCGTGTAGCCGATTGCCCAGGCGTCGCGGTAGTTGTTGGTGGTGCCGGTCTTCGCGGCCACCGGGCGATCCGGCAGGGTCAGCCAGTTCTTCTCGCCGAAGATATAGGCGCGGGCGGCATTGTCGGAAAGGATATTGTTCACCTGTCGCGCCGCCTGTTCGCTGAAGACGCGTTTCTCCGGCACGGGTTCGGATTCGTCGAGCAGAATTTTTCCGCTCGCATCCTCGACGCGCAGGATCGATTTCGGCTCGCGGATGAGACCATCGCGCGCGAAGACGCTGAAGGCGGCGATATGTTCGAGCGGATAAACCTCGCCGCCGCCGAGCGTAAGCGACAGGCCGATGCGGCTGCGGTCCGTGAAGGTCGTATAACCGAGTTTTTTGGCGGTCGCGAGGAAATCATCGATGCCGACGAGATAAAGCATCTTCACGGCCGGGATGTTCAGCGAACCGGCCAAGGCCTCGCGCACCGTGACCGGCCCGCGTTCGCCGCCGTCGTAGTCGTGAGGCGTGTAGGGACGCTGTTCCGGCGGCTTGTCCTCGAAGGCGGTGGTGACGTCGTAGAGCACGGTGTCCGGCGTGTATCCTTTCTCGAAACCGGCGGCATAGACCATCGGCTTGATGGACGAGCCGGGTTGAATTTTCCCGAGCAGGGCGTTGAACTTGCCGTTGTTCTCGTCATTGAAGTAATCCGGCGAGCCGACCATAGCCACAATCTCCCCTTGGCGCGGATCAACCGCGAGCATGGCCGCCGTGGTGCCGCCATAATCCTGGATTGTTTTCATCTTGTCGGTAATCGCTTGCTCGGCCTCCATCTGGCGATCCCAATCAAGCGTGGTGATGACCTTCAGGCCGTCGCGCTCGAGCGCCTGCTCGCCGAGCTTGTCGGCCAGGAGTTCGCGGACGTAGAAGACGAAATGCGGCGCCGTGATGCCTTCAAGCTTCGGCTGGACGCGCGCGAGCACGTCTTCCTTCTTTGCCGCTTCGGCTTCGGCGGCGGTGATGTTGCCCATTTCCGCCATGGTGTCGATGACATAATTCATGCGGTCCAGGAGTTCGTCGCGGTGCGTTCCGAACGGCGACAACCTGGTTGGCGAGTTCGGCAGGGCGGCGAGCAGGGCAGCTTCGGCAATGTCGAGTTCCTTGGCAGGCTTGCCGAAGAATGTCTGGCTGGCTGACTCGATGCCATAAACGACCGAGCCATATGGAATCTCGTTCAGGTAGAGTTTGAGGATTTGGTCCTTGGTATAGCGGCGTTCGATTTCCAGGGAGATGATGAGTTCCTTGACCTTGCGGAGATAGGTCTTTTCGTCGGAAAGCATGGCTTTTTTGACGAATTGTTGGGTGATGGTCGAGCCGCCTTGGGCCTTGCCGCCGGCGAGCAAATTACTCCAGATGGCGCGCAGAAAACCTTTCGGATCGAAGCCATGGTGCTCGTAGAAGCGTCGATCCTCGGCCGCGACCGTGGCACTCATGACGTAAGGTGAAATGTCCTTCAGCTCGACGACAGTCCTTTTTTGGTCGCCGTGAATCTCGTAGAGGATGTGTTCGCCGGTGCGGTCGTAGATGCGCGAGGTCTGGGCGAGGTTGCGGAGCTGGAGGTTGTTCGGATCAGGCAGATCGCGGGCAACCCAGGCCAACACGCCGGCCGTGGCTACGGCGCCAGCGAGGATGACGGCAATCGCGATGGTCAAGACCAAACCCAGCCACTGGCGGGGTGGCCGTCGGCCGGGTGAGCGGGAATAGAAATGTCGGAACCCGCCGCGAGAAGGTTTCTTTCTTGGTTCTGGTCGGTAAGTGCCGTTCGACATAAGTTGACTAGTCGTTTCATTTCATCAATAATGCGGCCGCGCCGACGATGTTGGCGTCGCCGCCGAGTTTTGACAGGACGACCGGCGTCTCGCCGAGTTCCGGAAACTTCACCTTTTCCTTGAATGACTTCATGGCCGGGCACCAGAGCCATGGGTCGCGGGCGACGCTGCCGCCGATGACGATGATGTCCGGATTGAAGATGACGGTCAGGCTGGCCAGCCCGGCACCCATGATTTCAGCCGACTCTTGGAGAATCTTTTTGGCCAGTCGGTCGCCGCGGCGGGCCAGCTTGGCGAAATCCGAAGGCAACACCCAGCGGCCGGTTTTCTTGTGGTAGGCGCGCGCCATGGCCGTGCCCGAGGCGAAGGCCTCCCAATGGTCTTCCTGGCCGCAGGGGCATTTTGACCGGTGGCCGAACGCGACCAGCATGTGGCCGATTTCGCCGGCCGCGTTGTTGCGCCCATGCAGTAGTTCACCGTTCATGATGATGCCGCCGCCAATGCCGGTGCCGAAGGTCAGGCCGATAACATTCCTCTTGCCTTTGGCCGCGCCGTAGAGAGTCTCGCCGAGCGTGAAACAGCGCACATCGTTATCCGCCACGGTCGGGACGCCAAAGGATTTTGACAGGATGGTGGCCAGACGGAGGTTGCGGAATTCCTTGGGGAAAAAATGATCATTGCGGATGATGCCGAGCTTGGGGTCGATGTTGCCGCGACTGCCGATGCCGATGCCGCAGACGCCATCCCGCCAGACGGCTACCACTGCCTTCTGTAGTTTGTCTAGGATGGCCGCGCCGCCCTTATCGAGCTCCGTGAGGGTTTTGTACCGTTGCAGTATCCGGCCACAATGGTCAACCAGACCAGCTTGAATTTTCGTGCCGCCGAGATCAACGCCGATGTAGAGCTTATTTTTCATATAAGTATAATATCCCCTGAGCGGAGCGTAGCGGAGTCGAAGGGGTAATGGATAAGGAATAATTATTACCGGTCACCATCATTATATCAGCATGTCTGGCCGACCCCCAGTTTTCCACAGTTTATCCATATTGTCCAGAAACCACCCGGCATATTTGATGGCAAATCTACCCGGCACTTTTGTGGCCAAATATGCCGGGTAGATTTGTATTACGGTGGATATGTTGTTGATAACTTGATAATATTGCGCGGTGGCGGCTTAAATGATATAAATTCGACGCGGCCTGGTAGCCAAGCAGTAAGGCAGGGGTCTGCAAAACCCCTATGCGCGGGTGCAATTCCCGCCCAGGCCTCCAGAACAAAACACCCCCTTGTGGGGTGTTTTGTTCTGGTTTCGGTGGGCGGGAATTGCACGGTCGGAAAGCGAGGTGCGAGGCGCCGTCCAGCGCCGAGCAGCCGAGCGTCGACGGACGCGAGCCGGCGAGCGTCCGGCGCCGACCTGGACGAGGTCGCCGGCATTCGGCCGGCGACCGAGGGGTGTTCAATCTAATCGACCGTTTCTTGCCTCAAACCCATGCCCTATGGGCGGGAATTGCATGGACCGAGAGTGAGGCCGTGTGCCAAATTTTACAGGCTATTTCAGTGGGTAAATTTGGTTCTGGCCCGACCTTGTGGAGGGTCTGCCCCTCGACTCCGTCCCTCACCATTTCTTTGGGAAATGGTGAGGGACTCCGCTCGGGGAAGAATAAGTAGAGAAAAACGGTTCTGGCCCGAGCAAAGTCGAGGGCCTACATGCCTGCCCCTCCCTGCCCCTCGACCCGCGTAAACCCTGTACCGTTCTGGTACAGGGCACGGGGCAGGCAGGATCGGGACAGAACAGGGTGACTAGACATGGTCAAAGCACGGGTTTAGAGTATTTGGGTCCGCTTATGCGGAACCACCATGATATGAACGAATACACCGGCCAATCGGCAAAGTATTATCAGCAGTCAACCTCCAAACATATTTTGTTGTTGCCCGCCGTCGAGAGGCATCTCCCGCCGGTGAAGTCCGGTCGCCTTTTGGATGTCGGCTGCGGAACGGGAGATTTGTTTTCGACGGTCACCGACAAAGGTTATTTATACTACGGCCTCGACGTGTCGCGAGACATGCTGGAACAGGCGCGCGTAAGGCATCCGCAGGGTGATTTTCGGGAGGCTGACGCCACCAGTTTTTCTAATCTCTACCAAGAAAAATTTGATGCAGTGATGTCCCTCATGGTATTTCCCTGCATGGAAAAGAAGGAAATGATTGTTGAATCGTTG
>JAQTNC010000031.1 GCA_028714475.1 Patescibacteria group bacterium | reverse complement strand
AGCAAATGCGAACCATCCAGCCGGCTGGAAGACGTGTCATTAATCGTCGAAATCGTCTTCATGTTGGCGTGTACCGTCGCGCAGTACTGCCTTACCAGCCACAGGGCGTTGGTGTTTTGGTCGGCATTAGGGGCGGTATTGGTATCAGAGACAATCCAAACAGCCTTCGTTATGGGGCGGTCGTTGCGGCGCATGCATGGGGCAGAGCATAAGGTGTACAACGTGTGCCGAGAGCCAGATATTATCGGTGCCGCCAGGGGCGCC
Source organism: Patescibacteria group bacterium (assembly GCA_028714475.1). Taxonomy (GTDB): domain Bacteria; phylum Patescibacteriota; class Patescibacteriia; order SG8-24; family SG8-24; genus JAQTNC01. The sequence continues at coordinate 8,918 of JAQTNC010000031.1, read as the reverse complement.
AGTCGCCTGTCATTGGACTGCGGCTCAGTGGGCACTCCTCTCCAAGTCATGCTGGTGATGGTTTTATGCGCTCTGGCCACGCTGTTTTACGTTCCTGTTTTTGTGGTATTCCTGGTTGGAGGTGTGGCGACGGTGAGGCTTGACCGGCACTTTGGACTGACTCGCCATTTCCCCTTTCGGCAGATCGGCCTCTGTTATCAGCGGCTGGTGGTAGCCGAACCGACGGAACTGGAAATTGCCCTCGCGGCCGGTGCCTTTGCCGCCATGCTCCTCAAGAAGGAGTTGCCCGCTCAACGATGATGTCATTGTCAACGATCGCGTGTCGAGACAGCGGCAAACAAGGGCTGATGGTTTCTCCGTCGGCCCTTTATGGTGTAACCAATCAGGGGACAGTCCCCTGCTGGCGGATAACAAAACAGAGCCTCGCGGCCCTGTTTAATGATTACTTCTTGCTCACCTTGTTGACGGCGAGCATCAGGCGGGATTTCATCCGGCTGCCGGTGTTCTTCTTGAGCACCTTGTTCTGGATGGCCTTGTCGATGTTCTTCACGACCTGCTTGGCGATTTCCGTGGCCTTGGAGACTTCCTTTTTCTCCAGCGCTTGGCGGAGCGTGCGACGCAGGTAGGCGATGTTGTCCTTGACCTTGGCGTTGCGGACGGTCCGTTTCTTGGCTTGGCGGAGGGCCTTCATCGCCGACTTCATGATTGGCATAGTTGCACTTGATTACCCGATGTTTGGAACAAAGCTATATTAGGCTTTTGTCTTTGAAGCGTCAAGCCTTGGCTTCGTGAGGCGGATATTGATGTGTCGTAAAATATTGATGTCCGACACGGTGTCGGACACCGATCGAAGCGCCTCCACTTTCTTCCCCGAGCGGAGCGCAGCGCAGTCGAGGGGCCACGAGCCTCGCCCAGCGTCCTTTGCCCTCCACTCGGGTCGGGCAAGAACGGGTTTGTGTCTATACTTCAAAGCTTTCCCCTACTCCAGCAGCTTCACCTGATCCAGCTTGCCGGTCAGCTTGGCGTAATGCGACTGGACGTTGTCCATCGCTCCCTTGGCGTTCGTCAGGTGCCGCGCCAGCACGGCTAGGTCGTCGTTGAAGCGCACCGATTCCTGCTGGACGCCCTTGAGGATGTCCCAAATCTTCTGCGCCTGCTCCTGCAGTCGCGCGCGCTCGAGCCCCATCAGGATGACGCGCAGGAAGTTGAAGAACCCGTGCGGCGACGTGACTAGGACGTTCTTCGATTTGGCGTAGTCGAGGAGCGCGTTTTCCTCGTCGGTCAGGATGTGGTAATAGACGTTCTCCGACGGCACATACATCATCGCGAACCCGACCGTCCCCTCTTCCGGCAGGATGTATTTCTTGCTGATGTCGTCGATGTGCTTCTTGACCGCCTTGGTGAATTCCTTGTTGGCCGCAGTTTTATCGGCCTCGGTTGTGGCGCGAGTCAACTGCTTGAAATTTTCCAGCGGGAACTTTGAGTCGATGGGCACGATGCCGGCGGCCGTCCGGATGATGGCGTCCACCGTGGAGCCGTCCTTGAACTTGAACTGGAGCTCGTAGATTTCCGGCGGGAAGACCTGCGAGAGCATGTCGGCCAGGATCTGCTCCCCGATGTTGCCGCGCATCTTCGGATGCAGGAGCTCGTTGAACTCCTCGAAGCCCTTGAAGCGCTCCTGGACCGTGCCGAGTTCTTTTTGCACGCCCATGATGACCTGGGCCGCCTTGTCGAGCCGATCGGCGATGCGGTTGTTGGTGACGTCAAAACGTTCGCTCATGCTCTGCAGGCGCTGGTCGAGCATGATGACGCTCTTGTCGTTCTGCTGGGCGTCCTTGAGCTCCTGGAGTTTGGAGATGGTCTTGTTGAGATAAACGATGGCGGCGATGATGGCCACCACGACAGCGGCCAGGATGATGTTCTGTAGCATAGCGAGGGAATTATATCGCAATTCTTTGATGGAAGATAATATAATATTTTACGACACATAAAGACTGCTTCTTCTCCGGCACTCGACATAATTTGATGGATATATTATTCTGTCCTTTGTATCGCCATGGGCCTGTAGCTCATCTGGTAAGCCGCGGTTGTGCGGCTTTCGGCGAGAGGTGGCGGCCTTAGCCGCGCGTTTCTAAAGCCGGCCAAGCATGGCCGGCATGCCATAGAGCGCTGCGCGTCGGTCGGCGGATGATCATTGGCATCAAATCAAAGAAGGCCGACATGGGCCTGTAGCTCATCTGGTAGAGCGCTGCATTCGCATTGCAGAGGCAAAGGGTTCGAGTCCCTTCAGGTCCACCACGTAAAAAACCCAGTCGAGCTGGGTTTTTTACGTGCCCCGTGGAGATTTGCGGAGCAAATCTCTTTACGGGGCCTTCCCTAAACGAACGCTTGGTTTCACGTGGCGCGGCCAAAAGATCTCCGGCAACGGAGATTTTTTGATTTTCGTTAGTTGGTCAATAGCGGCGATGAATGGCCGGGGGAAGATGGCGGTGTGGCAGGGGACACTCTTGAGGACATTTCCGGGGACTGCCCGGGCGGGAATTACCACCCCCGCGGAAGCGGGGATCCAGAATTTGTTATATAGCGCGGATGATCAGCACTGTCTGGATTCCCGTTTTCACGGGAATGGTAATTAATACAAACTGAAATTGGAATCGTCAAAACAACCCAAGTGGGTTATACCCATTTTGCACCATTTATCCCCGACATTATCCACACGATTTTATGGCTAGAATTAGCGATAATTTGAGATATCATCAGGTTGCTAACAGCAAATACACAGGATATTCACTTACTCTGTCTGCAGCGAGTATAACGTGACGCATTTTGTTGTTCGCGATAGTCAAGGTAAATAATGAGAGCGTTGAAAAACTTCTTTTGCTGTCATTGCGAGGCCGGAGGCCGAAGCAATCCCGTCCAGGTTAAGTTCGGGATTGCTTCGTCGGCCTGCGGGCCTCCTCGCAATGACAGGGGCTCGTTGAGTATTTAATCGCTCTCAAAAGTTAATTCCTTGGCCTCCGGCTGCATTCACATAATACCTGTTGAATAAATCTTGTTATACCAGACAGGGAACAAAAATTTTTCCGGTCTTGATCCGGATGTAGGTCTTGCTGAAACATATATAGTCGACACGGCTGCGGATACTTTTTTGGTGCCTGTGAGGGAAACGTTGTCGCCAGCAAGAAAGCCCATCTTAAGGCCCTTGGAGGGAATTTGTCGCGCCCCGGCACCGAATGTGCCGGGGCTTGTCCGGGGTCGCGCCAGCGCTACGCCAGCTCGCGCTGGCGTCGCTCGGCTGCTCGGCGCTGGACGGCGCCTCGCGCCTCGCTTGCGACCCGTTCGATTCCCTCCAGGTTATGTGGCTGCGCCACGTGAAGCCGTGCGAAACGGAGTCCTGTAAAGCCGCCTTCGCCTGTCGGCGTCAGGCGGCCATGGGACACGTAAAAAGCCCGTGACAATGCACGTGCTTTTTACGTGGCTGCGCCACGTGGACACCGGCGTTTGTTATGTAATGGTCCCGTAAAGTAATCCTGCTACGCAGGATTCCCACGGGACACGTAAAGACACCGGACAAGCCGGTGTCTTTACGTGGTGCCCCTGGAGGGAATCGAACCCCCATTTTGTCCTTAGGACGGACCTGTTCTATCCGTTGAACTACAGAGGCTTACGAACGTAATTGTAGCTGTTTTGGCAGCTTTGTAAATACTAATCGATTGTTATCAATGAAATAGTTTCTGGGGTAATTTTGTTTGTGCCCGACCCGCGCCTGCGGTGAGCCTGTCGAACCGTGGAGGGCCTGCCCCTCGACCCGGCTCGGGGAAGAGGTGGGGTGGGGAATTCATACGTTCTGGCCCGAGCGAAGTCGAGGGCCAAGGCGTTGTGCGGGACTCGCGGCCCCTCGACTTCGTCCCTCACCATTTCTTCGGGAAATGGTGATGGACTCCGCTCGGGGAAGAAATTATGTGTAATGTTTCATATGAAACAATTGACTCAATAATTATGTTTCACATGGAACATCATATATATAGATATTTTACGACACATAAGTCAAGTTTTGCACAGGCTCGGGTCAATCAGGAAAGAATATTTTACTTATACAATTATTAATCTTATCCACTTAGCAAAAATTATCCACAGGGTAATAGAAAAATAGCTAGTATTAGCTAAAAAAAGGGCACAAATGACCGTTGAAGAGGGGGTCTAAAAATGATACAATATGTATGTAACGTGAAAAATATCTGCGTCGCGTTACAGAATTGGGTTAAACCCATGACTCAAAGCAAATACAAAAAGGGCCGTCTTTTAGTTGGTCTGTTTTGCGTTCTGTTAGGTCTGTCGGCACCCGCCGCCAATCGCGTCGAGGCTGACGTCATGCAGTCCACCAACTTCAAGATCCAAACCGACACTATCAGCATCGGGGGCGGGCGATCCACCTCTGCGGGTTTCGTGGTAGAGGATACGCTGGGTGACCTGGCGACAGGCGAGGACATGGCGAGCGCCAGCTTCAAGGGCTGTTCCGGTTTCCAGTGTTTCCAACAGTCGGAATATATTTCCTTCTCCGTCGCCGCTGGCACGTCTGCGCCAGGCACGGTCGGGCAAAACGTTGCCCTCGGCACCATCTCCACGAGTGCCGTCTCCACTTCCAACCATTCGTCCATCAATTCCATTTTCATCACCGCCGGCAGTAACGGATCCAGTTCGGTCATTACGGTCCGTAGCACGAACGCCGGTCTCAAGAGCGCGTCCATCAATCAAACCATCGCTTCCGCGAGCACAACCCTCGTAGCCGGCACCGCTGGCTACGGGGTTTGTATTTTATCGGCGTCGCAGATGACCGCCCAGGCGCCCTATGACGGCACATGCAATACGACCACCGGCCATCAGGTCGGCGTCGTGGACAACACTAGCCGCGCCATCCTCTCGGCCGCGAGCAGTTTCAGCAGCGGAAGCGCGGAAATTCTGGTGAAGGCCGCGAGGAGCAGTACCACGCCGGGAGCCATCGATTATGCCGATGACTTGAGATTCATCATGACGGCGACGTATTGAGAAGAGACAGAGAGACAGAGAAGAAACACGTTCTTGCCCGAGCGGAGCGCAGCGAAGTCGAGGGCCTGCCATTGCCCCTCGACAGGCCCTGAACCATAACGGTTCAGGGCAGGCTCGGGGCAGAACGGGGGAGCCAAAAAATCGCGAATCTCGATGCGCTAGGCTGACCTGAATGTCAGGTCGGACTCGCACATCGCGGTTCCGAAAGGTCCGCGAAAGCACGTTTACGCCGGTTGGCCTCGCCTTGCGCGGGGCGGGGCCAACCGCGCGTCCCACAAAACGCGTGGGGCGCGCGGCCGCGCGAAATCGGCAGAGCGTGCAGTGTTTACAGGCCATCTTATCGGTTTATCCACAGAAATCACGGGGACTGTCCCCGGAAAAAATGGGGATAAGTCGGGGGAGGGCGGAATTCACATGCCGTCTCACTGGGTTATCCACAGAAATCACGGGGACTGTCCCCGGAAAAAAAGGGGATAAGTCGGGGGAGGGCGAAATAGCGGGCGATAAGCCCGCAATAAAGGTCGATATGTCTTCGGCAAAGGCGATACTGCCTCTTTAGCCGGATGGGTCGCTCGCGAAAGCGGCTTATCAGGCGGAGACGGCGCGCAACGCCGGCCCGACCGAGGACGAAATGAGACGAGCATGGCCACGCAGAGGCCGCGTTCGTCCAGGGTCAAGACAAAATCAATCTAACGCCTAAAAAGGGTCTGCATCTTGTCCGGACCGCAGCGTCGGCTCTTCCGTCTTTCGAAAACGGGAGAGAGGGTCAAGACAGAAAACCCCAATAGGCAAACAAAGGTTCTAAAACCTATGAAAACCAAAATGATGAGCTTGGCCTCCAAGCTCACCACCGCCGCGATGGTCGTCTCCATGTTCGCCATGAGCATGCCGGCCAACGCTGCGATCAGCCTCCAGAGCGACGTGATGAGCAGCTACGTGGTCAACACGAACTCAAGCCACGTCATCACCTTCACCACGGCCGCTGCCTGGGATGCAGGGGATACCATCACCCTCGACATGTCGGCAGTCGCCGACATCACCGCGGGCTGGGCCCTGACCGACATCGACGTCTATGCCGGTGGGGAAAAGACGCTCGTGGCCGCTGGCTGCGTAGCCGACGAAGTCACGGCGACAGCGGTTCCTGCCACTGACATCATCACGCTGTCGTTGTGCGCCGCGTCGACGCAGATTCCAGCTGGTCAGATTGTTATCGATCTCGGCGCCACTGCCACCACTGGCGGCGCGGGCGATAGCTCCCATGTCGTGAACGTCGGTACCGCCGGCGCCCACAACATAACTGTCGCCGGTACCCAAGGCGATGGCGGCACCATCGGCGTGACGCTCACGTCCGGTGCGGCCACGGTCATGTCGGACAAGATGGGCCGCTCCATGATCAGCACGGCTTCGAGCCACACCATTCTCTTCACCCGTTACAGCCCATGGAACGCGGAGGACACCATCACCATCGACCTGTCGGAAATCGCCGTCTTGGCGAGTTTCGCGGTGACCGACGTTGATGTCGAGGCCCCGGTCGCGTCTGACCAGACTCTGGTGGACGCTGATTGCGACGCCAATGAAATCGAGGTGACGGCAGTCGGCAGTCTCATCACGCTGGAGCTGTGCGCCGGTTCGGACACGATTGCGGCTGGCACGACGATGGTTCAGCTCGGCTCGGTCGCCGCTGGCCCTGGCGTTGACGCTCACTTCATGAACGTCGGTTCCACCGGTTCCAAGGCGTTGGATATTGCCGGCACCACTGGTGACGTCGGCACGATGTACGTCTCGCTCATGACCAACGACCAGATCCAGGTCACGGCCGATATCACTTCGGCGCTCACCTTCGACATCGACACCCTCCACGCCGCGACCTGCACCCAGGCCAAGCCGGACGGCGGCTATTCCGTCGGTCTCGGCACCCTGACCCCGGGCACGGCTAAGACGGCGGACAACCATATCTGCATGATGCTCGACAGCAACGCCCAGGACGGTGCGGTCATCCAGGTGAAGTCGCTCAACGAGGGCCTGACCTCGGCCTCGGTCTCCCACACGATCGTCGGGACCTATGCCGCTGGCGCCACGACCGACCTATCAAGTGCGGTCGAGGCCTACGGCATTTGTGTCTTGGCAACGACCAAGGCGGCGGGCTCGGAAGGTTCCGACCCGCAGCAGGTTCTCCCGTACAACGGGTCCTGCGTAGTTGACGCCGCTACCAACGAAGTCGGCGGCGTGGACAACGCTGACTTCCAGACCATGGTCAACACGAACGGCGCCCCGCTTGACGGCGACGGCTACAACACCGTTGATGTGCTGGTCTCGGCCAAGGCTCTCTCCACCACCCCGGCTGCCATCGACTACACCGACACCCTGACCTTCAGGGCCGTCGGCACGTTCTAGAGGCGTGACGGAGTGTGCGGCTAGGATAGAAGCCCCTCGACTCGTGGCTAGGGGACAGTCCCCATTCGGGGACAGTCCCCAGCCGCTCGCTCGGGGAAGAAGAAATTTCTGCCCCGAGCCTGTCGAGGGGTAGAACCAGCCGCAAATCGTGACGGTTTCTGACCGTTGCGCGAAGGGTCCCTTTCGGAAGATGCCCACCCCCCGCAGAATTGCGGGGGGGTCAAGGCGAACCGAAAGGGCCCCGCGCGCGGGTCATAAACGAAGTGCTGGAGTTCTGGAGTGCTGAAGTGATAATTAATAAGTTCTTGCCCGACCCGAGTGGAGGGCAAGGGGCGCCGGGCGAGACTCGCGGCCCCTCGACTCCGCTGCGCTCCGCTCGGGGAAGAAAATAGTTCTTGCCCGACCCGCGCCTGCCCTCCGTAGCTTTAGCGGAGGAGGGTGGAGGGCCTGCCCCTCGACGCCGCCCCGCACCAGTCGCCCCGCTCCGGTGCAGGGCTCTGCTCGGGGAATAAAATAAAAGGATCTGACTAACCTTAATTCGCACCAGCCTATGAAGAAGAGACTTGCGTTAGTTCTAGTGGGACTGTTCGCGGCGGCATTCTGCCTGTCGCGCGGTGCCGAAGCGATGACCATCTCGCCGCCGTTCGTGGATTTTTCCCTGAACCCGGGCGACACGGTCGTTGATACCCTCAAGATATACAACGAGCAGCCCAACGCCATCACGGTCTACCCCATCCTGCAGAATTTCGAGGCGGGCACCGAGGAGTTGGGCGAGCCGGTGTTCTACGACGCCAAGGAGAACCGCAACGGCCAGGCTCTGGCGCCATGGATAACGGTTGACCCGGCCCCCATCACGCTCGAACCGCAGCAGCGTTTTTCCCTGCCGTTCACGATTAACATCCCGAAGGAAAACGCCCAGCCGGGCGGCCATTACGGTGCCCTAATCCTTTCGACCACCCCGCCGGACCAGCAGGGCGGCGCGATCGGTCTGCATCCGGAAATCGGCGAACTCATCCTGGTGCGCGTCTCGGGCGACGTCAAGGAAATCGGCGGCATCGCCGAGTTCGGCTTCAGCAAACCCAAGGTCTGGTACAACTACAAGCCGGTGGATTTCTTCCTCCGGTTTGAGAACAACGGCAACACGCACTTGCGGCCGGTCGGAAACCTGTTCATCACCAACATGTTCGGCCGTCAGGTCACCTCGATCGAGGTGAACGACGGGTTCAAGAGCGTCATGCCGCACAGCATCCGCCGGTTCAACTTCACGTGGGGTGACAAGCCGTCGGACACCGCGACGGAGCTCAACAAGGAGTGGAGCGGTTTCGGCTTCGGCAAATACAAGGCGCAGTTGGCCCTCAATTACGGGCAGACCACCAACCAGATCGTCACGGAAGAGCGGGTATTCTACATCTGGCCGTGGCGGTTGATGCTGATTGGCGGCGGCGGCTTGGTTATCCTTCTGGCGCTGCTCTGGCTGT
>JAQTNC010000030.1 GCA_028714475.1 Patescibacteria group bacterium | reverse complement strand
TGCTTCCCAAGCAGAGGACGCGGGTCCGATTCCCGTACCCCGCTCCACCCCAAAACCCGCATTGTAAAAAGCACAACAAGCAAACGCCACCTTAGCTCAGCTGGCAGAGCAATGCTTTCGTAAAGCAAAGGTCCGGGGTTCGAATCCCCGAGGTGGCTCCACGTAAAAAGCCCGTGCATAAACACGGGCTTTTTACGTGTCCCGTGGCCGCCCGAAGCCGTGAGGCGAGGGCGGCTTTACGGGACCCCGCTTCGCACGGGCTTCACGTGGCGCGGCCACTTCATTTCGGATCCGGCTTGTCCGGTGTTTTTTCATGATTGCTTGACAATGCACCAATAAAACAATATATTCCCATCTAGGAATAGGAGAAATGTCATGCAAGACCGCTTCGGAAATGTATTTCGCTGGGAAATAAAGTGGAACCCGTATTTCAGACCGTTCTTTGAGACAGATTATCTTCTAGATGGCGGATCAAGATTTTGGCATCTCGGATTCATCACCATCTGGAAACGCTACGTTCAGCCAGACCTCTAGCGCGATGCTTTCGCGCTTTTTTGTAGGATAAAACGGGGGCGATATGGAAGACTCCGTAATCCCAAAACGCCCCGCCTTGCGGCGGAGCGCTTTCGAAACTTAGGTGGTGTCGGGGCAAGCCCGACCGCTACTCCTTCACCAGAAGCGTTACCTTCGCCGCGTCCTTGGCTTCCTTCAGGTAGTCGTCAACCGTGTACGGCTGGATGAGGATGTGGCGCGCCTGGACTTCCGTGACCGCGCCGTCCACTTCCTTCACGTCCTCGACGTTGATGATGTGGTAGCCGAAGTCGGTCTTGACGAGGTCGCTCGTCTCCCCCTTCTTGAGGGCGAAAGCCGCCTGCTCGAACGGCGCCACCATCACGCCCTTGCCGAACCAACCGAGCTCGCCGCCCCTCTGGGCGCTGCCCGGATCGGCGCTATACTCGGCCGCCAGCTTGGCGAAATCTCCGCCGTCCTTGAGCTTCTGCAGGACCTCGCGCGCCTTGCCCTCGCCCTGCTGGGCATATTTCTCGTCCTTCTGCACGGCTTCGCCGACCTTCTGCTGCAGGAGGTAGGAACGCATGACCTTGGTCTTGAACTGCTCGATGGTCCAGCCGTACAGGTCGGCAATTTCGTCCTTGACCGATGCCTCGCCGCCGCGACCATCAACGATCTTCTTGAACTCGTCGTCAATCTCCTGCGAGGTGACCGAAACGTTGTACTTGAGCGCCGCTTCCCGCAACAGTTCCTCCTGGACCAGCCGATCCATGGCGTCCTTGCGGATTTCCTGATCGGTCGGCAATGGACCGGCATCTGGCTGTTGGCTCATCTTGCCGTAGAAACGGGTGAGCGTCGCGACGTCATCCGCATAGTCGGAATAACGGACCGGATTGCCGTTAACGAAAGCGGCCGGGTAAGGGATGGCGTGAACGGCGACGTCGGTCGCCGTGCCCTGCCAGCCGAACTTATAGATGCCGAGCGCGAAAATGCCCAGCACGACGATGGCGAGGACAGCGATGCCGGCGAGCCCGCCCAGCAGGAAAGAGAGGAAAACGCGGCGACTCGTCGTCCGGCGCGGCGGCGTAACCGGCGCGGCGGATGGTGCCAGGTTCTCGGTGGCTTCCGGAGCGGGGGTCTCGGCGGCCGTCGGCTGTTCGTTGAGGATTTCTTCAGACATAGTCATGTCGTTAGGATTTAGGCTGTTCAATCGCGTTCGCCGCGAAAAAATAATTCCACCACTTGCGGGCATTGGCCAAGGGACCAAGTCCCGAAGAAACGGCGCCCGGCTTGGCGTTGGCCGCGATCGCCGAGGAAGGCGACGGTAGGGGGCCGTCTCGAACGATGATAACCGACTCGCCGGGCTTCTGCAACCCCAGCTTGACCCGCGCCTCGCGTTCCAGCGCGGCATCGGTGCCGTATTGCCGCCCCTGACGCGCCAGGTCGAAATTCTCCTCCTCCATCCCCTCAACCTCGCCTTGAATCCGAACTATCTCGGCGCGCAGGTCGCGGCTCCGCCAGTATTCGCCGACTACGCCCCACAGCGCCAAGGCAAGAAGGGCGAGGTTGGCGATTATCACGCCGCGCCGCCGCCAGAAACCGCCGTTCGTGGCGTTTGCGCGGTAAGACCGGGAAAACATACTCGTCATTCCTCCTCGACGGCTTCGCCATCCGCGTCATCCCGCATGATTCCCGCCACGCTCGCCTCGTCAACTTGCGGCGGCGGTTCCTTCTGGTTGACCGCGCCCTGCAATTCCACGAGAAAGGCGCGCGCCTCGGCCTCGGACAGGCCGGCGGCGGCGTCGAGCAGGGAGTAGACGCGCCGGCTGCGGCCATTCTCCTCGAGAGCCAGGTTCTTGGCCATCGTCTCGCTGATGACGTGATGGATGTCCTTCGGGCGACGCACGCCGTCGAGTTCCAGCGTCGCCTGCGCGCCGGCCGTCTGGACGAACAGCGTTCCATATCCCAACAGCATCTGCCAAACGCCCTTGACGTGATAGGAAACGTCCTGAACCTTGTCGTAGGTCGCTTCGGACACGGCGCGCTCGAAGAGACCGCGCTGGTCAACGTCCACGATGCGGCGCGTCGTGATGATGAAGGCGTTCCAGAACCAGATGACGAAGCCGCGCAGGGCCAGGTATAAACCGAGGGCGATTGACGCAGCGAAAACCGTGACGCCGAGCCAGCGCCAGCGCATGCCGAAAAGCGGCACCATGAAGAAGAACGGCGCGGAAATCAGCAGGAGCGCGGCGGCAAGCCGCGGCAGATGGACGATGGGCGTGCGGCGCACCACCGCCACCACCTCTTCGCCCTCCTTGAGACGGATGGAATCGGTCACGTTCATGTTGGCTGGGATTGGCTGGCCAGTCGCTTAGCCACGGCCTCGCGCAGGCGCGCCCGCTCGTCCCACGGAATCTTGCGGCCGCTACCCACGCAAATCGCCTGTTCCGCGCCCTTGCCGGTCACGATGACGAGGTCGCCGGGTTCGGCCAACGCCACGGCGCGATCGAGCGCTTCGCCGCGGTCCTGGATGACGAACAGGTTATCCCCTTCCTTCTTGCCGTCCGCGGCGGCACCGGCCGCGACTTCGCGGATGATGGTCATGGGGTCGTCATCGTACGGATCCTCATTGGTGACGATGACGATGTCGGCGTTCTCGGCGGCGAGCCGTCCGAGCACCGGCCGACGGTCGCGATCGCGTCCGCCGCCGCAGGAACCGAGCACGTGGATGATGCGACGATGCTCCAAGAGCCGCACGACCTCATAAAGCTTGCGTAAGGATTCCGGCTCCGGCGCGTAATCAACGAGGATGCCGAACGGCTGGCCGGCGTCCACGAACTCCATACGCCCGGGGACGCCATTAACTTTCGCGATGGCCTCCACCATCTGTTCAAGAGAAACCCCCTGACAGCGCCCGACAGCGACAGCGGCCAGCGCGTTCTCGACGTTGAATCCGCCGACAAGTTTCATGCGGAAGCGCACGCCGTCAACGGTGAAAAACGAACCGGCAGCGGTCAATTCGATTTCCCTGGCGACGGTCACGGACGTCATCCCGTCAACCGGCGTAACCGACTTGGCCACGCCGCCTTGCGGCAGCGGCAACTCGGCGATGAATCCTGCCTTAATTGCGCCTGCGGCATGTTCGAGGAAATATCCGGCGTTGGCATCACGCATATTGACGACGGCCAGCTTGGCAATCTTGCGCCCGTCAATACGCTTCATCCGATCGCGGCCGATCTTGGCGAACAGCTCCCCCTTGGCCGCGCGGTAATTCTCGAACCCGCCGTGCGATTCCAGGTGTTCCGGCGTCAAGTTCGTGAAAACGACGACGTCGTAATTGATGGCCGCGTGACGATGCTGCTTGATGCCCTCGGACGACGTCTCGATGACCGCGTAACGGCAACCGGCGGCGACCATCTCGGCGAGCAGTTTCTGCAGGCGGAACCGGCCAAGCATGGTCATCTTGGCGTCGTTCAGCCATTCGCGCCCGGCGATGCTAAAATTCGCCGTGCTGGTGAGTCCCACCTTGGCGCCGCTGGCCTCGAGCACATCCGCAATGAGATTGACCGTGGTCGTCTTGCCGTTCGTACCGGTCACGCCGATGACGATGAGCTTTTCCGACGGATGTCCGTAGAGCCACGCCGAAAGGTACGCCAGCGACCGGTGGTACCAGTCGAGCGCGAAAGCGGGCACGAAGCGTCGCAAAAGGTTTTTCATGCGAATAACCGGCGTATTAATAAGGAAAGGATAGCACGGGTTCAGGGTCTTGATAAATGCGCGGCTTTGTGCTAGGTTCAAGATAAGCTTACGCGCTCTTTGAATTTCCAATGAGCCAGCGGCTGAAAGGAGCTTTCGCCATGGCCAATGATTGGCGTTATACTCGCGACACGGAAGAGATGGCTGCCGAAATCCGGGCTGATGTCTGGCGACGGAGGCGACACATTGCCTTCGCCCTGTGCCTGCTGTTGGCGGCGCTCGGCAGCTTGATATACCTGCAGTTCGTCGACGCCCACTCGGGGTCGCCCGATGACTACCTGAATCAGGCGATGCCGGCCAGAGGGCGGAGCCACCCCTTCGTCCAGCTCGTCATCAAGCCGGGCGTGCCCACCGGGTTGCCGCCCGCTGTCCAAAAAGTCTCTCAGCAGACGACCATCATGTGCATCACGGCTGACAAATGGAGACAGGGCGAGTCTTCGAGCCGAATCGGTGAGTTCTTCACCTCCGGCGTCGTGCTCAAGGATGGCCTCGTCCTGACCGTCGCGCATGGCCTGTCGGATTTCCGCAAGCCGGTCGGCACGGATCTCATGGTCAACTGCGGCGGGCGGCGCGTGTTCGCCTCCGTGAAGGCGATGGACGAAGTCGCTGACCTCGCTCTGCTCTCCGCCGACTGCCGTGGCGCAACCCTGCGGGTGGCGCGCGAGACGCCGCCCGAAGCCAAGGTTTTTGTGGTCGGCTTCGAGATGGACACAGAGGCCCCGGAACTGACGGCAATTCGCTTCGGCAGAATCACCGCCATCGACCGCACCGTGCAGGTGATTCAGCCAGGAGAGAAGAAGGAGCAGTTCGACCGCGAGTTCTACGTCCGGTTGGAGGCCCTGATGAAGTCGAAGCAACCCTTGCCTGTTGCCCTGTACGGCGACAGCAAGCCGGTGTCAGCGCAGTCCGGTTCGCCGGTCAGCCTCGAAGATGGCACCCTCGTCGCCATACTCCGAACCTCTCGTCCGGATCAGGGAAAGCTGGGCCATTCCTACGTGGTCCAAGCCGAACTGGTCCAGAAGCTTCTCGCCAACGCCGACGTCAGCCTCGACTGACGCCAACCCGCCCCACGTCCGATGACGCTGGGGCGGTTCTGTTTTTAGGTCACCCTTTTGATTAACGTCGGCCTTCGTGCTAACGTCCAGAAAGGTGTTTGACATCCAACCGCCAAGCCAAGAAAGGAGGCGGCCATGACCGTTTCGCCTGTTCGCGCATCGTTAGCCGGCCGCCGTCCGCGGCGGTCTAATGTCATCGTCCTGCTCATGGGTGCCTTGCTGATCCTGCTTACTGCCAGACACGACGACGGCAAGTCAGCGGCTCGTTACGACGCCAAGGTTTCACCCTGGGATTCGTCTTCGAACCCCCAACCACCCCCGTTCGACGAGTTCCTGCCGGAGTCGCCGGACCGACACTGGCCGCTCAAGGTCTTCGAGCGGGTCGCCTGTCCGTCCGCGCCGATCTGCCGAGTCGTCGGCAACACCGTGGCCATCGAGGCGTCCTCACAAAACGAGGTCACCGGTCACGCCACCGGCTTCGTAGTACGTTCGGGCCTGATTGTCACGGTAGCTCACGCCGTTCGGCATTTCGGCGAGTCAGACCAGCTAGACCTCCAGGTCTATTGCCATGGTGATCGCCGAATCGGCCGCCTTCTCACCATCAACGACCTCCATGACACGGCGGTCCTGGCGGCGGACTGCGACGGCGAGACGCTGACCGTGGGCGATACAACGCCGCCCGTGGAAACGACGGTCTGGATAACGGGGATTGAGTTCATTGATAGTTCCAATTACTCCTACCGCCTGTCTCACGACCTGGCTTACCGTTTCCTGGCGACAGCGTCCGTCTCGAACGCCTCTCTGCTCGAACCGGGTTTCGACCGGAGGCGGTTCGTGCCGAGTCTTCTTAGGCGCCTGGAAAGCCTCAAATCCCAAGGGCAAAAGATGCCATACGGCGTGACGACGCTCACGGCGAGCGGCAACTCCGGTTCGCCGGCCTGTCTCGATGACGGCACAGTGGTCGGCATGGCGTCCGTCAGAAGTCCGGCCAAAAGGATGTCCTTCATGGTGCCGGCCGAGCACCTCCAGATGGCCCTCAAGTCCATCGTGGATAGATGAACTCTCGTCATCCGTCCGCAAAACACCCCGCGTCTATGCAAGACGCGGGGCGATTTATTTCAATTTCATTCTTGTCACTCCGCCACCGCCCAAGCCGCCTCGAAAAGTGCACGGATCGCGGCGGCCGTGTCGGCAGAACGGGTGATGATGGCGGCATAGGCGCCGTCCGCCGCTTCGACCGAAAAGACCGCGTCGCCGCAAACAGCCAGAGCACTCGCGAACGAGGAGGTCACTTTCGGCAGGATACGACACTCGCCTTTGTTGCTTCGTCCGAATGGCGACGAACTATGCGCGAGCAACACTCGCCAGGCATGACCGTCCTTCGGCTCAAGACCGGCCGGTATAAGCCGCGCGAGTGCCTCCTCGTCGGCCGCGATGACATCCACGGTCCCGATCGTTGCCACCAAATCGGCCAACTCCCGTTGGGCCGTGGCCAGGCCGTCCGCGCCTTCGTACATGGCGACGCCGGCTTGCGTCAGCTTGGCGCGCTTCTTCAGGTGACTCACCACCGACGCGAGGCTGCGTTTCTTCTCCCGCAGCTCATCAATCTGCTGGTCATAAACCTGATCAAGGTTCTCCGGATTGGCGGCGGAAAAATACCGCTTCTTGCCCTGATGATGCACGCTCATGAGGCCGCGTTTCACGAGCGCCTCGATCATGACGTAGGTCGTCGGGCGAATCACCCGCGCCTTGGCCGCGATCTGCTGGGCGGTCGCCGGCCCCAACGCCAAGCTGGCCAAGTAAACCTTGGCCTCCTTGTCGGACAAGCCGATGCGCCGCAAATCCTGTTCCAGTTGGTCTGCCATAATGTTCCTGCCAGTTAACCATTAATTTGATTTTTTGTCAATGATGGCTGACAAAAACGCTTGGCTCCAGGAAGTCTGGTTTCAAAGACGTGTTTTAGCCAATAAAAGCCTGTGTTTCCGCATGACAGGACTCAACAAAAAAGCCGATAATATTGACAAAACAGGCCTTTTCTGCTATGCTGAAAAGTCCTGAAAGGAGTCTACCAATGAACTGGCTGATTGCTGTTCTCTCGTTCGTTGTCATGTCTGTTGCTCTGGTCGAGCCGGCCGGCGCGACCGAAACGAAGCTTGAACCAACGGCCACTTCGAGCCATTGGCAGCTGCGCCGCGGAAGCACACCTTTGGTCGTCACGTCCTTGCTGGCACCGCCGCTCATCGTCCTGAACGGGTTTTTCGAACATGAAACGTCACACGCGTTCATGGCCACGGCGGTCGGCATCAAAGTCGTCGAGTTCAAGCCGTATCCGCACATGTCCGATCGGGCGGGTGAACGGCAGTTGTTCCTCGGCTACGTCGGGTTTGCCGGACCGAAGCCTGGCCCAGGCAAGATCATCCCTATTGCGGCCGCGCCGTACATCAAGGACGTCGCCTTCATGGCCGCGACCGAACTGGTCCTGGACAACTGGGTCAAGCCGGATTCCCTGGCAGCCATCCCGCTGCTGGCCTTCGGACTGCTCGGCCCGACGGTTGACCTGGCCCTGAACACCTTCGCACCATCGAGCACGACGAACGACTTCCGGGTCATCGCCGAACAGTCCGGCCTGCCGCTCTGGTCGCTCAAGGTGGCTGGCGGCGCCGTCACCGCCCTCGGCGTCTGGCGCACCGTCCATCACGCCCGCCGGATCTTCTGGGAGCAGGTGTCCGACAAGACGAGCTCAACGACGGGGGTGCAGATTTCCGTCGTGCCGGAGCTGGCGCCTGGCCACACCGGTCTTCGCGTCATCGGCCGATTCTAAACTGGCCGAGACGAATAACGCCGTCCGATCCTCGTGGTCGGGCGGCGCTCTGTTTTTTTCGTCTATCCGCACGAACCGCGCAAGAGTCGCTTCAGTTCATCCCAAGTCATGGCGGCCGTTTTCTCCCAAGAATACTGCCGCACCCGCTCGCGGCCTTTGGCGATGAGTCCTTCGCGCAACCCTGCTTCCGTTGTGACGTGGCGCATCTGCTCGGCGAATTCTTCCGGCTGGTTCGGGTCGGCGTAAAGTGCGGCGTCGCCAGCGACCTCGGGCAGGGCCGTCGTGCCCGAGCAGATGACCGGCGTGCCGCAGGCGAACGCCTCGATCACCGGAATGCCGAAGCCCTCGTACCATGACGGGAAGACAAGCGCGGTCGCGCCGGACAGGAGGAACCGCATGTCATCCTCGCAGGCGTATCCGGTCTCCATGACGCGTTTCCTGATGTCCGCCGGCATGTCGTCAAGCGAACGGTGTTCTTTCTCGTATCCGTATCCGCGCTTGCCGACGAGGACCAGGTCGCCAGCGCCGCCTTTTTCGGCATACGACCGGAAGGCGCGAAGCAGGCCGGACAGGTTCTTCTTGGCTTCGAGTCGGCCGAGGAAAATGAAATACGGCTGGCGGATGTTGTAGCGTTCGAGCACGCTCTGCAGGGCGTCGGGTTCCGCCGGGCGGCACAGGGCCTGATCGAAACCGAGGGGCGTGACAGCAATTTTTCCGGCTGCGGCGCCGAAACGCTCGATGAGTTCCTTTTTGGTGAATTCCGTGTTGGTGAGAATTTTCACCGCGCGTCTCACCGCGAACCAGGTGATGAAAATCTGGTAGAGCCGTTCCAGCGGGCCGTAGGTTTGCGGGAACGGCATGAAGGCGACGTCGTGCAGGGTGTTCACGACCCGCGTGCGCCCGAGGAGCGGCAGGGCATGGACCGGGATGAAAAGCAGGTCGGTCGGGCGCGCGAGCGTTTCCCAAGCCAGGCGCAGTTGCGTCCAGAGTCGGCGCGGTGGCCATTTCAGCACCCGGCTCTCCCAGTTGGGCGGCAGATTTTCCAAGCCGTCGCGGAGCGGCTCGGCGGAATAGAGCACGACGCGAAACGACGGCGGGACGACCTTCTTGAGTTCCTGAATGACGTGAAAGGCATACCACTCCACGCCGGTGCGGAGCGGGCGGTTGGCGCGCGAGGCGTCAATGCCGATGATGGGCTGGCGGCAAACGTGGCCGACCGGTCGGTCGGCGGCGGGGCTGAACATACGAATACAGTCTACGCCAAGCAATAAATCAGGGAAAGGCGATTTTTTCGGACAGCGCTTGTTTGAAAGAAAGGCTACTGACATATAAAATGATTGTTGATGCGAACTCAACCGACAGGGGATTGCGTCATGTCCGACGAACAAACACCAAAACCCCGAGAATCACAACCGCCCGCCTCTGCCTGTGCTGCCTGCCCTTGCGCCTGCCAAGGCTGCCCGTGCGAAAGCGGCGAGCCAAGCCAACCGAGTGCCGAACCCGCGTGCGGCTGTCAATGCGGCACCTGCGACCGGCGGCCGGGCCGGCACGAATCCGCCGCGGACCTCAACGACAGTAACCTGCCTACCCTCCTCGGCAGTTAGCGCACCTCGCGCTGACCGCCAACCGGTGCCCCTGCTCTCTGGGGGCACCGCGTTTTTTATGAACAGTTGATGTAGCCAAAAAAATGGTTCTTCGTCGTTCAGTGCGGAAGCCGGGTAGGTCAGGTTCGGAGGACGACCCGCTCCGCCGCCCGCAGGGGCAGGCGCTCCGGGCCGGGCGCGTTCCGCCCGCGCCCTTGGGATGGCTCTCCGCGCCAGCCCCCGCAGGCGGCTCCGCTGGCCGCGTGGCGCATGGGCGACGCGGGTGTGGCATTCTTGTACCACGTGCCGAGACTCGCCCCTTGACAATGGACGGTCATTGTTCTAAATTGACTCCAATAGTGGAGGTGTCACCGTGTTCAAAGGTCTTTCTGCGGTCGCTCTATTTCTTGCTCTTGCCACGATGCTTGGATGCGATGATGTGAAACTCGGCCCCAAGCCAACCAGCAAGCCAATCAGTGTGAATTGCCCGATCACGTCTTATGGGAACGGCGTGTTCCACTTCGACTGCGTCGGCAGGAAATTTGGAACTGCGTTTGGTGCCTTCAAGGCTGACCACCCGAAAATCCAATCCATCGTGGGCGACGGCACCGTACCACACGGCTGCGGCGGCTACTGGGTCTCGGTCGAAGAGCCGGTAACCCCGGCCGCCAACGGCAAGTGAGGCAACAGCACAACGTCTTCGAGCAGCAAGAGTCTGGCGCGCATCCTGCGTGACCAGACTCGTGATATATGAGGAATATGTCGTTTTACACCGACCCCAGGAAATTTCTGAACGCGCCCTTGACATCTATGTTAGAATTATATAACATGAAGATATGTTAAATAATTCTAACACTATGACCTTAACCGCAAAGCAATACCAGACGATTAAGTTGGCAACGGTGATCGTGCTGGCCGTCGCCATAAGTCAGTCCGTTTTTTACGGCAACTACCTGATGCCCATCGCCCTGCTCATTGCGGCCTCGCTCGCGCTCATGCTCCTGCGCCGCAAGGTGAAGGAAGTGATGGCCGACGAGCGGGACTACGCGACCGGCGGACGGGCTGCACTTCTCGCCATCCAAATCTATTCCTGGGCCGCGGTCGCTGGCATGTTCGTCCTGTATGCGCTCCGCGACACGAACCCCGCCTACGAGGCCGTCGGACTCA
>JAQTNC010000029.1 GCA_028714475.1 Patescibacteria group bacterium | reverse complement strand
TGCCTCGGCGCAGTCGACACAAGCCGAACAGACGATGGCCGCCGTGGCGCCGACGGAAATGCCCGCCGGAGTCGCCGAGACCGTCGGCTCCGATACAATCCCGGCCACCTTGGATGCCGAATACACGAAGGCCACCAGGGATGAAGTGACGCGACGGCGCAACATTACCGAACAGGCCGCCTCCATCCCCAAATCATCAAAAGTGCCGGACTTCGGTCTTGAACAACCGGCGGAGTCCGGCGTGACGGTCGAGGAACCCGAACGCGAAACATGGCCGCCGGCATCAGACACGGAATTGCCTGCAACCATCAGCAGTTTGCCGGAAACTATTTCCTGGCCACCGGCCAGTGAGCGCGACACCGAGGCCCCGACGACGGAACGGGCCGGCAGGACGGAACGCCTCACGGAGGCGCCGGAGGCTACGGAAACGCCGACCGAACGGCCATCCAGCGCGCCGCCGACCGAACGGCCGACCCTACCCAGCGCGAAATGACATTTGGAAAAACCCGCCGGTCATGCCGGCGGGTTTTGGTTTGCTTCCGCCCTTCGACTCCCCCGCACCACTCGCTTCGCTCGGGTGCAGGGTTCGCTCAGGGAATATCAAGGTGATGCGGGGACAAGCCCCGCCGCTACGACTTTAACTTTCCTTGCGGAAGACTCGTCGTCCTTACGCGAGGCCAAGCGGCGCTTAATGCGCCGCTTACGCAGGAGGTCGCGAAGCGACCGGCCGAGCGCCTACTGTATTAGGGTTGTAAGGAGAGGCCGCGGGTGACGCGGAGCGGGGACCCCGGTCGCGCGCATCCCTCACCATTTCCGCTCCGTTTTCTCACCGACGGAAATGATGAGGGAGAGCACGTCCGGGGTGCGAAGCGGCAGGACCCGCGGCAGGTTGGGGCTGGTCTGCCCCTCGACAGGCTCGGGGCAGAACGCTTTTGTTTCTGTGGTTGGGTGATGACATATCAAAAAATTCTGCCCCTCCACGAGATCGGGGCAGAACTTGTTTCTGGATGAGTTTTTATTGCTCCCACTCGGGGTGGCTGCCGGGCAGAAGAGAAAAAGCGTGGACTGGGTCGGCCATGAGTTCCTTGGTGACGAGTTCCATCTTCATGCCGCGCGAGCCCTTGATGAGCACGACATCGCCCTGGTGCATGCGCTCCTGAACGAACCGGCCGGCTTCCTCCGGCGTACCGAAGTGAAAGACGCGATCCGACGACGCGCCGGCCGCGACGGCCGCCTTCTCCGCGTCCGCCATGGCCGAACCGACAAACACCAAGGTATCCGCGCACTCCACCGCCTTGCGCCCGACCTCTTCATGCCCTGAAACCGCGAGCGGCCCAAGCTCCAACATGTCGCCGAGCACGGCGAAACGCTTGGCGTTCTCCGGCGCAGCCTCCTTGAGCGTCTCGAGCGCGGCAATGACCGAGCGCGGCGAAGCGTTATACGAATCGTCAATGAGCACCGTCCGCTTGATGCCGCCGAGACAGCGCAATCTCCCAGGCGATCCAACGAAACGCTGAAGCCCTTCACCGACCTCCACCAAATTCATTCCCTTCGCGAGTCCGACCGCCGCCGCCGCCAAAGCCGCGTACGCCGCCGGTCGACCGATCATCCCGGGCACGAACATCGGCACGGTCGCGCCGCCTGCGCTCACCTTGAGGCGTGTGCCGCTTTCCGACGGATTTTCCGCCGACACGTGCACGGCCATCTCCACCGCCCGCACGTCCGCGTACTGATCAAAACCGAACGTCATGATTTTTGCCTTGGTGCGCGTCCTCATCGCCCAAACTCGCTCGTCGTCCCGGTTCAGGACAGCGACGCCAATCTCGGGCAACCGCTCGACGAGCGTCCCCTTCTCCTCGGCCACGGCCTCCACCGAACCGAACTTCTCCACGTGCGCCTCCCCCACCGCCGTCACGACGGCGATGTCCGGCGCGGCGATGTCACAAAGATACGCGATGTCGCCCGGCTTGTCCGCGCCCATCTCGAGCACCCACGTCTTGGGATAATCCTTCGACGGGAACCACGAACGCCACCGCGCCCGCTTGAGCGTCATTAGCCAACCGAAAGCCGACCGCCCCGGCGAATCGAGCCGGAGCAAGGCGAGCGGCAAGCCATATTCGGTGTTGTAGTTCTTCCGGCTCCAGCCGACGCGGTACTTCATCGACAAAACGGCGGCCACGGCTTCCTTGGTCGAACTCTTGCCGACCGAACCGGTGATGGCCACGATTTCCGGACGCGTTCGGCGCAACAAGGCGCGGGCGCGATCAGCGAGACATTTTTCGACGAATTTTTTCATAATCAGGTGTTATTTTTGAGAATTTTCTTGCCCGACCCGCGCCGGTGGTGAGCCTGTCGAACCATGGAGGGCCTGCCCCTCGACTTCGCTCGGGGAAGAACGGGGGGGTGACTACTCTCGCGGAAGAATATTTCCGCTTTGTCTCTATGTCTCTATGTCACTCCGCCACCGCCCTCGTTGGCGGAATCTTCATGTATTGTAACAGGTATTTCGCGATATCCCCAAAAAGCGGGGCGGCCGACGATTCGGCCCATTCGACGTCGCGCGGGCGGTCGAGGACGACGACCATGGCGAAGGCCGGGTCGTCAACGGGCGCGAAACCGGCGAAGGAACCGATGGAGACTTCAGTCTCGTAACCGCGGCCGTCCTTCCGCGGAATTTGCGCCGTGCCGGTCTTACCGGCGACGTAGTACCCCGGCACGCCGGCGCGCTTGCCGTGGCCGTTCTCGACGACGCTCGCGAGCATGCCGGCCACCAGCCCGGCGGTGCGTTGGCTCACGACCTGGCGCACGGCGGTCGGTTCGACGCGCTTCACGAGACCGTCGCTGCCGCGCACCTCGGAGACGACGTGTGTCTTCATCAGCTTGCCCCCGTTCGCGAGCGCGCCGTAAGCGGCGGCGAGCTGGAGCGGCGTCACGGTGATGCCCTGGCCGAACGAGCCCGTGGCGCTCCAGATATCGCCTTTGTTGGCGAGCGCGTCAACGCTGCCCGCCGCCTCGTAGTCCAACTCGACGCCAGTCGCCGTCCCGAAACCGAACTGCTCGACGTAACGGCGGAAATCCTCCGCGCCGAGCTGGCGCACGGCGAAGATGGTGCCGGTGTTCAAAGACTTCTCGAGCACCTGCGTCATGGTCTGCCAGCCGTTCGCCTTGCCGTCGGAGTTGCGGATGGTGAAGCCGCCGATTTTCACCGCGCCGGTGTCCTCATACGAGGTGTTCGGCGCGATCTTGCCGGCGTCAATCGCCGCCGCGAGGGTGAACGGTTTGAACACCGAACCGGGTTCGTAAACGAAATAGATCGCGGGATTGTTGAAGGCGCGCATGTCCGTCACGGCGGCGTAATCGTTCGGGTCGTAATCCGGCACGCCGCACATGGCGAGCACGGCGCCGGTTTTCGGATCAATGATGACGAGCGCGCCGCCGTCGGCCCCGTGTTTGGCGACCGCCTCCTTGAGCTTGCGGCAGGCGACATACTGGATGTTGCGGTCAATCGTGAGAATCACGTCCGCGCCGTCCTTGGCTGGCTGGAAGACCCGGCTCGCGGCGCCGATCCACTGGCCGAGTTGGCCGCGCTCGCCCTCGAGGACGCCGCGGTCGCCGGTCAACTCGCGGTCCCATCGTCCTTCGACGCCATATCGGCCGACGCTCTCGCGTTCGTTTCCGGAGCCGACAAAACCGGTGATGTGGCAGGCCGACTCCTTTTCCGGATAGAAACGGAACGACTCCTCGGAGAACTGGATGCCGTCGAGGTTGAGCGCCCGGATCTTGTCCGCCGTTTCCGGCAGGACGCGATGCTGGAGCGGGACGTACGGATCGTTCGCCTGCGACAGCTTTTCCTTGAGGGCGGCCTCGTCCAAACCCAGAAGCGGCGCCAGCGACTTGGCGGCCTCGGTCGCGTCCTTGATGCGTCGGCCGTCGGCAAACACCAAAGTCAGGGTCTTGTTGACGGCGACCGGGAAGATGCCGCCCGCCGCGTCCGGATCGTGCAGGTAAACCGTGCCGCGCTGCGGGAACAGCTGCTCGTAGATGCCGTGCTGGTCAATGGCCAGCGCGGCATAGAAGCCGTGGGAGATGACCTGCAGGATGAACAGCCGCCCCACGATGACCGCGAAAACCGCCACGGTCAGCCACCTCAACATCACGTAACGGATGGCCGTTTCGTCACGGTCACCGGTTCGGTGGCGGTTAAAAAGGGGTCGCTTCAGGCGCATAGTCCTATTGCCCCATGGTGCTCAAGCCGAAGTCGAAGAGCAGGCCCGGACCCTTGGGATTCTTGCCACTTGCGACCTCGTCGCCGTCGCTCACGCCGTCGCCATCGGTGTCGGCGTTGTTCGGATCAGTGCCGTAGAAAAATTCGAGCGCGTCCGGCAAACCATCCTTGTCGGGATCGCTGTCGCCGGTCGGTTTCGCGCTTTCGCTTACGGGCAAACCGCCGGAGGCTGTCTCCGCCAATCCGCCCGACGCCGGCAAAGGAACGCCGCCTTCCTGGGCGAGCGGCAATTGGGTGACGAGGCCGGGCAGGAGCGATTCGGCTACGGCATTCATGTCGAGCTTCTCCCCTTCCGGCGCCCGGATGTCGAGCGGCTGGTTGAAGCCGGTGAAGTCCGAGGTGAGCGAGAAAACGCCCCGATGCAGGCCATCGTCGTAATTGAACCGCAGGCGCAGGCGATAAAGGTAATAGTCGCGCTGGCCGATCCAAATTTCGCCGTCGTCGGCCGTGACGTCGGCAAAGAACCGATCCATCGCGTCACGTTCGCGCACGGTCAGCTCCCGGCCCAGGCGAGCCTGCTCGAGACGGAAGACGTAATCCTTGATGAAAAGGATTTCCGGCTTGACCTTGTAGTGCCAAGCCCTGGCGCCGTTCACCTTTTCGGTGCCGATCTGCCCCTCGAAGACGAAAAACGGCGTCAGGCGCAGATCCTCGACGAACCGCGCCTCGTCCACCGGCGACATCGGCTTGGCCGCCGCGCCGAAGAACGGCAGGTCAATGCGCTTGCGCAAGGCGTCCACGTTGAGCGACAGCCACTTGTCGGCGTAATCGGCGAGGCGCACCGGCCCCATGTGCTCGGGCAAGGCGTTGAAATTCACGTAGTCGCGCTTGTCCACGTGCCGAACCTCGCCGGCAAAATCCAACGTCGGTTCCTGGGCTCCGACGCGCACGGAAAAGCCGGTGATGGTCCGAAACGGCACGCTCGCCGTCGCGGCCTTTTTCGGGTCAGGCGTGCGGTCCACGGCCCCGGCCGTGTCCACGGCCCATCCTTCGGGCGTGCTGACAAGGGCGCCATAATCGTTGCGCCGTGCCGCGTCGCCGCGGTAATCGAGGCGCGCGTCAAATCGGAAACTGTTCGCGCGCACCATCCGCCACTGCATGATCCGAATGACCTCGCCGGACTGCGGCAGGAGCAGGAAAACCAAACTCGCCATCGCCACGGCCACGCCGGAGAGGAGGAAAATCACGATGACGTACCAGTTGGCGTACCATTTTCTCATAACAGCCACTGTTCTGGCCCGACCTTATGGAGGGCCTTAGTTTGCCCCTCGACAAGCTCGGGGCAGAACAATTCGGTTCGCATTTTACAAATACTTCCTCCCCTTCAGCTTCTCCGGGAAGTATTCCTGCCGGTCGTCGGCATGCCCGTCGGCGCGGCGTTCCTTGACGTTGTGCGCGTAGACGTAGCCCTTGCCATATTCGAGTTCCTTCATGAGCTTGGTCGGGGCGTTTCGGAGGTGCAGCGGTACCGGTTCGTTCGGCGCGGCGTCGATGTCGGCTTTCACCTTGCCGTAGGCGACGTAGAGCGCGTTCGATTTCGGCGCGCGGGCGAGATACACGACCGCTTGCGCGAGATGCACGTTGCACTCCGGCATGCCGAGCGCGTGCGTGGCCTGGAAAGCGGCGTTCGCCTGAACGAGCGCCTGCGGGTCAGCGAGGCCGACGTCTTCGGACGCGAATCTCACCAACCGCCGCGCGACGTAGAGAGGATCCTCCCCCGCCTCGAGCATCCGGCCGAGCCAGTAGAGCGCGGCGTCGGCGTTCGAGCCGCGCAGACTCTTGTGCAGGGCGGAAATAATGTTGTAGTGCTCCTCGCCTTTCCGGTCGTAAAGCAGATGCGAACGCTTGAGGATGGCGGAGAGCTCGGCGCGCTTCAATTGTATCACGGCGTTCGCGTCGGCGGCGCCCGCCGGTTGGGCGGACTTCACCGCCATTTCGAGCGCATTCAGCGCCGACCGTGCGTCGCCGTCCGCCGCGCCGGCGATGAATTCGATCACGCCTTCTTCGGCCTCAATTTTCAGGTTGCCGTAACCGCGTTCCTTGTCCGCGAGCGCCCGCCGCAACAAAGCCTCGATGTCCGACGTGTCCAGTTTCTTCAGGACGAAGACGCGCGAGCGCGAAAGCAACGCGGAATTGACCTCGAAGGACGGGTTCTCGGTCGTCGCGCCGATGAGGATGACCGTGCCGTCCTCGACATACGGCAGGAAGGCGTCCTGTTGCGCCTTGTTCCAGCGGTGGATCTCGTCGATGAAGACGATGGTGCGCACGCCGGAGAACTTGAGCGTCTCTTGCGCCTCGGCCACGGTCTGCCGCAAATCGGCCACGCCGCTCGAGACGGCGGACATCGGCACGAAGCGCGACTTGGTGAGCCGCGCGATGAGCCGCGCGAGCGTCGTCTTGCCCGTGCCCGGCGGCCCCCAGAAAATCATCGACGGCACTTCGTCGCGCTCGATGAGCTTGCGGAGCGCGCTCCCCTCGCCCACCACGTCCTCCTGCCCGACGAATTCGGCAAAAGAGGCCGCCCGCATCCGGTCGGCGAGCGGCGCTTCCTTGGTTTTTCGCTTGGCTGACTGGAAATCGAACAGATCCATGGGAAAAGACATGTAGTGGCTTCCTTTTCTGCCCCGACCTTGTGGAGGGGCAGAAAAATAGCATACGCCCCTCGACTTCGCTCGGGGCAGAATTATGTCGCTCCAGCCCAATTTTACGCCTTCGAAGCAGTTTAAGCCAATTCCCTCACCGAAGGGAAAATTCCTTAGAGGCTTGACAAAGATTGGTTTTATGCTATTCTATAGCTAGATTTCGTGCACAGGAGGATGCAATGATTCGAACAAGAACCATCAAAAACGCCAGCGAATTCGGCCCCGGCCAAGGCCAACAAACTTCTGCGGCAGAGCTTCCGTCCGCAGAGGAAGCCGTCCGCGAAGTCTGGCTCTACGCAGTAGCGTTTGGATTCGGGTTGGCGGACGTCGATGAGACAGAAATCCGACTGCGACAAGCCGGCGACGATGCGAAGTACACCTGGAACATTCTAGAAGGGCCGCGGCACGAAATGGCACCAGCTGTCATGTTTGCCAGAATGTTGCTTGGCAGAGGAAGCGCCGTTGGCGAGTTCTGTCGGCTGTTTCCGGCCAACGCTTGAACCCACGCGTCACACCGCGCACCCCACGCGCAGAGAGCGCTCGCTCTCTCCGTAGGGTGTGCGTTTTCTGTTAACGGTCGATCGTTCTGCCACGGCCCCATTGACCGAAGGCATCAAATATGATAAATCAAAACGAAGAGGAGGGACTGATGAGTGATGATAACTATTGGCGACGAAAGCAGCGACTGCCCGGCTATGTCATGCGCCGCGAAGAACGGGCGCGAGACGCCGCTTACCTAGCGGCCCACCCGCCCCCGCCCACCGAGGAAAGGCATGAGCGAGAAAGCTACGGGGCCGTGTGCATTCATTGCGGGTTGCCACTTTCGCAATGGCTTGACCCACGCTGTCCGAAACGAGGGCAGAAATGAGCGGCTTTCCGCTCCGAGCGCCGACCGGCCACTCCGGAAGGCGTTTTTTTGTTGAAAAATGCGAACGTCTGGCCCTCGACAAGCTCGGGCCAGAACATTTTTCTTCCCCGAGCGGAGCGTAGCGGAGTCGAGGGGATCGACTGCCAAAAACAGGGTATCGCCGCTACTTGAACTTATTTCGTCCTTGTATTAATATCTTCTAAGTCCGTCCCATGGTCGGGGCGTAGCACAGCGGTAGTGCGCTCGGTGAGTGGAGTCGAGCCGCAGCGAGGACTGAACTGCTTCAGTCCGAGCCGGCGAGACGGGCGAAGCGATGTTCGGCGATTAAAACATTTTGACGATTGGTCGGGGCGTAGCACAGCGGTAGTGCGCTCGGTTCGGGACCGAGAGGCCGCAGGTTCGATCCCTGTCGCCCCGACCAATCGGCAAAGTCAACAATTTAAATCGCCGAACCGCGTTTTGACTCGCGAAAATTCGGAATTCGCTCGTCAAACCCCGGGTCGCCTTTGCGACCCGTGAACCGCTCGCCAGCTCGCGATTCACCCCTCGTGAGGCCGCAGGTTCGTTTGGCTCGCGTATATTAGGAATTCGTTCGCCAAACCCCGGGTCGCCCCTGCGACCCGTGCGGCGCTCCAAGTCTTCGCGCCGCACCCCTGTCGCCCCGACCATGAGACGGATTTTTGTTATGTTTCATATCATTGACGCCCTGCCCGTCAAATGAAACAATTTCCTTGACCTATGAAATGCGTAAAAGTCACCACTTGGGCTGATGTTTTTGAAGGCTGGCGCGCCCGCGAGGCGTCAAACCCCGGTTGGGTTAAGTGCGCGACGGAAATCAAAGGCTGGCCAGATTGGGAATCCTGGCGGCGGTTCACGGCGAGCCAGATTGGCGCTGACCAACGCACCTGGCAACTGTTCGAATTCACTGACCCGGCGGAAGAAATCCCCAAAATGCTCGTCGGGCCGTATTCGAATTGGCAATCACGATTGCCCGCCCCGAACACGGCCTCTTTCGAGGATTTGTTAAATATTCCGGAACAGGCGGCCTTCTTTGGGCAGCATGACGGAGTCATATCCATCATGAACGGCCTGCCGTTCTCGACGGAATTCATCGGGCTCGTCCGAGAGGACACCAACAAAATCGTTTGTCTTGAAGGCCACCATCGCGCCGTCGCGATTGCCCTAGCCAAACGCCAGGGAAAACTGATTGATTTTGGCGGAACAAGAATGACCATTGCCTTAGCAAACCTGCCCAAGGATGAATGCCGACTGCTCGACGAAGCACTGAAACGAGGATCGTCAAAATAACCTCAAAATCGGTAGCCCTTCGACTCCGGCCGCCTAAGGCGGCCTCCGCTCAGGGAATATATTTAATAGGACGAGCCATCGTGACGTTAATAAATATGCTCCAACCTGAACACCTCGAAAAAATCCATAAGCCGCTCCGTCAGTCGCTCGCGGAGTTTCGCGATTTCATCCGCGAACGCGGCGTGGTCGGCCTGGCCATCGGCTTCGTCGTCGGCAGTGCCGTCGGCAAGCTCGTTTCCTCAATGGTGAGCGACATCATCCAGCCGCTCGTCGGTTACGTCTTCGGTTCGGAAACCGGCCTCTCAAGCCTCCAGTTCGGCGCCGTCACTTACGGACGCTTCCTGGCCAACCTGATCGATTTCGTCATCCTCATCCTGGTCGTCTTCTTCAGCTTCAAGGCGCTGAAACTCGAACAGCTTGAGAAGCCGAAGGAGGAGAAGGAGTGATAATAATGTACCCCTTCGACAGGCTCAGGGGATATTTATAAATATTCCCTGAGCGGAGGCCGGGCCGAAGTCGAAGGGCATTCCTGTTTCTGCTTCCGATGAATCCGAACGACGAACGTCGGCCAAACTAAAAATCCTGCGAGGACAGGTCGGGACGACGTCAGTTGACGTCGTTTTGCGATCCGCTCCAACGCAGGATGAGCCATGGCGATTTCGGCCGGTTGAATTTGCCGACGGGCAAGCCGCATCGGCACAGCTGAAACAGGCGGCGCGCGCCTTCGAAGTTCTCCCGGTCGCCGATGATGGCGTAAGCCAGGACGTAATAAAGAACGTTGCTCGGAAGGAAGGCAATGGTGTTGGCCATGCCTTCACCGACCGCGGCACCAAGCCAAAAGTCCAGCCGTGACCGTAGGTGAACCAGAACGGCATCGCCGACGTGGATGCACAGCGTATCCGCCAGCCGACCCCAGAGATCATCACCCAACGCCTCATGAACGCGGGCGTGGTGTGTCTGGGCCAGGGGTTTGGACAGCAATGTCATGTTGACCAATGTTTCTGGCTCAACGAAATCTCGGGCGTCTCGCCGAGTTGACCTGACGGAAACCGTGTTGACCGGACCGCCAGCTGCCCACGACAACACCTGCCGGGCCGCACGCTCGTCCACGACCTCGTCCGACGAAAAGGCAATGCCCGACCGCATGGCCTCAACGAAATCCTCAAGTTCGCCGATGGCCTCGATCGCCATAGGCAAGTCCTTCGCATTCTGCAACACCAGTTCCGACACCGGTCCGGCGTCCAGGGTATCGTTCCACACGACCTCGCTCATGGCTGTTCTCCTTGGCAAAGGCCGATATACACGGCGGCTTGGACCATCCAAGCGCCGGCCGTTTCACTATCCCAGCCAACTGCCCCGGCGTCAATCGCGCTTATGAACAGCTTCGACCGCGTCGGAGAAATCAGCTATAATGCTGCCATATGACCGAAGACCTCAAATCATTCATCAAGGACGCGCTCGTGGCCAAACTGCCGCGCCCGCAAATCCAATCCGCCTTGGAAGCCGCCGGCTGGCCCAAGGAGGAAATCGTTAATGCCCTCGCCCTTTTCGCCGAGAGCGACTTTCCCCTGCCGGTGCCGCGGCCAAAGCCGTACATGTCAGCGCGCGAGGCGTTCATTTACCTGCTGATGTTCCTCTGCCTCTACTTGAGCGCGTGGAGCTTCGGCGCGATCATCTTCAGTCTCGTCAACCAATGGCTGCCGGATCTCGCGACCGGTTACCAACAGCCGATCGGCGAGGCCGTGCGCATGCCCATTGCCATGCTGGTCGTCAGCTTCCCGGTTTATTTCACCCTGACCTGGCGCACGGTGCAGGCCGTCAAACGCGACACGGAAAAGAGGGCCTCGAAAATCCGCAAATGGCTCACCTACCTCACCCTGTTCGTCGCCGCCGGCACCATCATCGGCGACCTCATCGCGCTCCTCTATAACCTGCTCGGCGGCGAACTGACCTTGCGCTTCGGCCTCAAGGTGCTGACCGTGCTCTTTATCGCCGGAATGATTTTCGGCTACTACCTATGGGACTTGCGGAACGAGGAAAAGAAGGCTTGAAGGTGAGCCGACCCGCGGTGTTTGCGGGCATTGCCATCGCCGCCGTCGTCTTGGCGGTCGTCGCCGGCATCATGGTGGCCGGTTCGCCGAACGAGGCGCGACGGCAGAGGTTCGACCAACAGCGCCTCGACCGCGTGCGCGGAATTTCCTACGAGGTGCAGTCGTATTACGACTTGAACGGCCGCCTGCCGGAAAAGCTCGACGAGCTGTCTTCGGTGAAAAGCGGCACGCCGGCGGTTGACCCGCAGACCGGCACGCCGATCGAATACAACAAGACCGGCGCGCTCAATTACGAGCTATGCGCGGAGTTCGCGACCGTTTCGCCGCCGATTTCCAACATGCCGGCCGCCGCGCCCGTCTCGGTCAAGGCGAGCTACGACTCGGAGTACTTCTGGCGGCACGGGGCCGGGCATCACTGCTTCCAGATCGAGGTCACCAAGCTCACCGAGCCGAACCAGCGCAAGTCCTGCGGCGACCAGGCGCCATGCGGCCCGGGCTACACCTGC
>JAQTNC010000028.1 GCA_028714475.1 Patescibacteria group bacterium | reverse complement strand
ACCCCATCTTCTTCGCGCGCTTCGCCAAATCATCCACCTGCGGCAGGGCCTGCAGGAGGGAGTAGTGGCTGTGACAGTGGAGGTGGATGAATTTGCTCATTTTATCAATGCGTAGCGGCCGGGCTTGCCCCGGCACCACAATAATTTTCCCTGAGCGGAGCGTAGTCGGCGCACCATAATGTAATATTGCGCCGCCGCCCCGGCCCGGGAGCCGGGGCGAAGGGCAATCTCTTTATATACCATCCCCGCGGAAGCGGGGATCCAGACAAGGCGGCCGCGGGTCCTGCCGCGATTTCACCCCGCCGGTGCTCGTTCGCGCGGCTCACTGCGCGCCGTCGGGGTCCCCGAAATCGCGTCACCCGCAGCCTTGTCCGCAACAACTCTTTAATAGTACGCGCTCGGCCTGCGGGGGCGACACATTTGGTGTCGCCTGGCCTCGCGTAAGGACGACGAGTCTTCCGCAATGTGTGCTTCGCACCTTATATATGTCATTCCTGCGAAGGCAGGAATCCAGAAATCGAGGCATTTTGCACCTCTTCCGGCCTCCCCTAGCTTACCCGACCAGGCCGGTTTTTTCGAGAGGCAAAGCTGTTCTTAGCCTTGTTCACTCAGTACCTCTTTCAACCCCCAAAACGCGCTGCCGCCCTCTCGAATCAAATCATCAACCAATGAGTAGACTCCCGCTCTTGTGGTGTCGTTACCATAAAGAATACGAAAAGCGTCATACCATTCACGATCAACATGAAACGGCCAAGACTTCTTTTTTGCCCGCACGCCGCCCTCAAGAAAATGGAGACGAAGAATGGCTAGTGCATCGATTGGAGAAGATGACGCGATTGCTTCAATAGAAGTTGACAAGCCGTAATCCCAATCGATGACACCGCCGGTTTTCTCTAACGTCTTTCTCGCTCTTTCGGCGAGCCAAGGTGTTTCCCACAGTTCCTTCTCATTCTTCATCCAAAAACCAAACTTGACGAGCACATCAGAATCGGTGCAATTCTCCAACGCCCAGTCCCAAAAATCCCTTAACTTACGTCTGCTGTTTTCATTTTCCTTAATCAGTATTTCGGACCGCGTATTTTCGCTTGAGACGTATGCTCGCCCCAAAAAACTGACGAATTCGCCATGCCGAATAATATTCGGATGATTCCAAAAATTTACATATATTTTGCTATTGAACCCAAACTCATCATAATGCATGAAGGCGAGGGCCAGGTGATTTGCGAGCCCTTCGTCCAACCCCCTAAAGTAGCGACGCTTCGGGTATTCATCTGACGACAAGGCAACCGCCCGTTCATACAGCGACTGAAATTCATCGTCTATAAACATCTCCCGATAAAGATTGTTGGAGATATAGCCTTCCCAAGCAGCCAGGTAAAGAATTTTCTTACTTGGATCAGAGCTAAAGATGGAGGGGAGCAGGCCACGAACCCACGCGGCATCGCGAAAATATACTGCAGGCAGATAATGTCCGAACATGAACATGAGCGCTTGAGTTTCTTCGTGCATCAACACGTCTTCATACAAACGTTTAACGTCCTCCGCAATTTTCTTGCCTGTGCCGTCCATCCGCATCCCATCGTAGAAGATAAACGATACCAGTGTTTCAAACGCTCGACCCCTTACAGAATTAATGGCTGTAGAGTATGGGTCGCTTGCGGAAGGTTCTTCGGTGCTGGACGATTCAATTTTCAATTTGGCGCCCTCTAGGACACCGTCTTCCGACACTGGATCCCAGCGCCTTAACAGATAACCAATCAATTCAATGACTGAGTCACGATTTGCGTTAAAATCAATTTTCAAGCGCCCGCCGTCGCCAAGTGCCGCCTTGATAACATCGGCCATGGCGTCATGCACACCCCCCCAGTCAGCAATCCACCCCCAATTGTCGCGCTCTTTCTGTCGATTCTCAAAAGGCCGACCCTCGCCTGATGCGCGAATGCGTTCCATTAATTGAAACACCCCCGATAGCATCTCGTTGCATGAGTCGTTTTTTCCTTTAATTATCTCTTGCACCCCACACAAATATGAGTATGTATAGTGTGGGTCGAGCTTATCGCGGTCGAAAAATAATTTCGCCTGCGAAAAGTATTCATCAGTGCGAGCCGCCATTTCTCGCCGCAGGCGGTCTCCAACCCCGCTCGCATCAACGGGTCTAAAAAAGTCTTCGCTGGTTCGGTTTTTGCTTAAAGCAGATGGGGACCAAACACCCTTTAACTTTTCAACAATTTCAGGGATGGATTCTTTCCAGTCATTATCAGCTCCTGGTGCTTTAGACACAACGGCGCCAGAACTAATCTCACCTATCGATGGTTCGGGCTCGTAATCCGATTTAAGGGCGCCCAATGACCTGGCTGCAGCCACCTTTTCTTGCTCGGTAAGCCAAGAGAAGGCACACGATAATATGTCTCGACCAGCAAATATTAAATGTTTGTCGTGCGAAAACGCAGCAAGAATCCGCGATACAAAAACACGCCGTTCTTTATCGATGAGAATCGAAAAGTGTGACTGCACCAGCCGCTCATACTCAGCACCAGTAATCAATTCTCCAGGATTTTCAAAATCAAAGATGCGAAAAAGCGCATCGTGAATTTCTGCTACAAAAATATCGGGCCGAAGCGAATAACAAAACAAGCGCAGTCTATACATCGATCTGCTATCTGGCAACTTAAATATATACTCATCATAAATACGCCGCACATTATCAGGACTCACATTTTCGCTCCCAATCAATCGCTGCGTTAGTGTCTTTATGACAGCAGCGAGCTCTCGCACATCGTCCCGATACGATAAGTGCTTTTTCTGAGCGAGTTCCAAGGTAAAAAAATCCACATCAAACAAATGGAAAGATTCTTTGACACGAAAAATGTCATTGTCCTTGCTTTCTCCACCAAGCAAAATCACCTGTGACATCGTCCTGGTAGCAATACTCAAAGACGCTTCTGAATGTGCTTCGTCAACGGCGACCAGATATTCAAAAACCTTCATCTGTGAGAGGTCATCAAAGTAGAACGGGCTCTCATAAATGCGCCCTCGCGCTGATTCATTTATCTCTTTTTTAGTGCGCACGGCCAACACTGCCTCCGCTACGGCAAATAAACCTTCGTACTGCTTCGCGGCCAATAACGTCTCAAGCATCTCGTCGTACCCGTACCCCCACCGAGCAAACCCTTTCATCAACCGAATCCATTGTTCATCACGAATTTTGAAAGCAATCCGCGACAACTGTTCGGCCGGAAGCTTACTACAGATACGAAGAAAACGGTCAATAACTTCCGGATTAAAAGAACCCGCTGAACTCTTAACAGACCGTATAATATCCACAACCTTATCCGGCAACACACCCGCAACGCGCGTCAGATAACCAAGCTCCGGCGTCGAGTACGAATAATGACTTGTGTCCTGGGATTTCATAGCAACCGCAGCAAGAAAATTGTTCTCCCAGAGCCAATCAACCCACTCAGCAGGAACAACAGAGAAAAAGTAATTACGCGCATCTGCATTCACCCCAACTAAAGATGCCAAAGTCTCGGGGGCGAGAAACTCGCACCCGCTCCTGACGACCTCATCAATTTTTTTATGAAGTTCTATTTGCGACATAATCGCGTTGACAAATAATGCACCGGGGGGTTCAAGGCGTCCAAAATTTTACGCAGTTCATCCGGATCGCCCAACCCATTGTCAACGTAAACATCCAGACGCCGGTAAGACACAAGAAAAGCGTTAACGTGCCGTGGTTTCGGCTGTTCAAAAAAAACCGACCATTGCCCGGGCGTCTCCGTATCGAGTCGGTCGTACAATGGCCGGTAGGCAGCCACGAAAGCCGCAGCACATGCACCCGCATTGATAGTGCAAAGACGCTGGAACATGCGCGTACCACGCTCGTATTCACCAAGATGTTCTTGGCCTGCGACCTTCTCCAACAAGGATCTTCCGCTCGACAGACAGTCGCCGGTGGCAAGCATACCGGAATCTTGTCCAGGTTGTTGAGGCCCCAATGCCTCTCGAGAGTCGCCCACCGTAGGTTCTGACCCAACATGAACAACAGCGCCTGCTTGGGCCTGTATGACTGTCTGTTGGGAGCGGTCACCCATCGCCACCTGCTGAGCCGCGCCCGGACTATTGCTGACCGTCACTTCATCAGACACAAGCCGTCGTCGTTACTTATTCCTTGTCCTTGGTCGATACGAGGGTCTGTCGGGCACCATCTCCGTGAGCAATCTGCTGAATGGCGCCGGGGCTGTTCTTAATCACGCTTTTTGCTTTCAGCTTCCGCGCCAAGGCTTGCGAATGGCCACGAAAATCCAGCAGCGCTGACAACACAGCCCCTACAATCGCACCAACCACAGCGGCAACAATCTGATTCTCCATATACATATTTATTGGTTATTTAGCCGATGAATCTTATGTCGGCCGCCGTAGAACGTCAAGCTGGTTAAAAATCGCTATGTTGAGCGTCGTAGTAAGGGATTCCTGGGTCAAGTGCTGTGGGTTTCTTGAGGTATGAATTTCACTAACTCCGGCCGCTCTCCATCCACCCCCTCACCCTCCCCCTATCCTCATTCTCCTTATCCCCCTTGAAGTACATCTCGAGGTAGACGACCCGGGACTCGGCGGGGAAATAGGCGAAGATGACGCGGATGCCGCTCATGACACCGTGGCCCTTGAGCGCGCGGCAGGCGAACTTCTTGAGCTTGCAGACGCGGCGGTCGGACGTGCAGAAGCCGGGTATCTCGAAGATGGCGCCGTTGTCTATCCCCTGGGGGACAGTCCCCGTCCGAGGGGACAGTCCCCACCGCAGCTCGATGGCATTCTTCTGGGCCACGAGCAAATCCTCCTCAAGCGTGGCAAACCGCTTGAGCAGATTCTTGAGGTCGCGCTCGAATTCAGGCGTTCTTTCGTACCTCATCGCCGTACTGCCTCACCGAAAACTCCGGCGTGCGGTAAAAGACTGACTCGTAATCAATGGGCTGGCCCTCCTCGGCCGTGAGCCACGGCACGTCGCGGTGCGAAAGCTCGGCGATCTGCCGGGCTGAAAGGTCGGAATACCTGGCCAACACCTCATCGATGAGCGGCAGGGCGCGGGCGTCGAGGCCGGCGAGGTCGGGAACCTTGGCCGGCAGGTATTTCTTCTGCTCGAAATCGAAAACCTTGTTCTTGACCTGGACAATCTCCTCCTTCGCAATCATGTCGTCAACGATGGCCTTGAACTCGATGGCCGTCGGGCCGAAATGGTTCTTGATGTAGGTCGCGCCGATGAGTTGATCCTCGTACTTCTCGTAGAAGTCGAAGTCGATGAAGTACAGAATCTTGTATAGGACGGTCTCGCCGACGTTCGGCTTGCCGCCGATCTTGTTGAGGACGTAAAGCAGGACCTGCTTGAAGACATCGAGGTTCTTTTGCGGGATGCTGATGCGCGGCGTGGGCTTGGCGGCGGCCTTGTGACCGGCCTTCGGCAGGTCGACCTTCGTCTCGGTCGGCCGGCGCTCGTTCATCAGATCCTCGATGGAGAGACCAAAAAGCTCGGCGGCCCGCTTGGCCTCCGTGAGTGTGAGTTCATGCGCGCCTTTCTCCAACTGGACGACGGTCGGACGCGAAACGCCGAGCCGCTCGGCCAAATCGGCCTGCGAATAACCAGCCTCCTCGCGAAGCTGACGGATGAATTGGCCCATGGGCATAGGTCTGGGTCGTTAGTAGTTCTTGCTTAAATTATAGGGGGTGACAAGGAGGTTGTCAAGTGTGTTGATAAGGGACTTGACAATGGTTTTCGGTCGTGTAAGATGCCACCATACTTACATAAGGTCCAGCTACTGGGCTACGCAAAACGTATGATGGAATCTAAAGAGAGTCTTAAGTTTGACTTTAAATTGGTCGCTGCCGCAATTTGTGGCCTGGCAATGATCTTCGTTGCCCTTACGCAACGAAACGGCGCCCTTGTCGCCTTTCAGCTCTACCTCCTGGTAGTCCTTGCAGCAAGCAGCATCTACTTCGGCCAGCAGTTTATCCGCATCCTGTTTATGCCAGTTGTGGCCGTCCTCATCAGGCTTGAGGATTATAAATGCAGCCGCTACTTCAATAAATTCGACCTGAATAGGCCGGCTGAAGTGGTCATATTCCTTGCCCATTACAATTGGCGCACGTTTGAGGCCTGGGTAAAACCAAATTTCTTCCTCGAGGAAATCCAATCGCTCGTCAACTACTTGAATGCCAAGAACCAGACATTCTCATTTTACCCACGCGCCAGCCTGAATGACGTCGAGGAAATCATGCGCGACAAGAACGTAAAAGAGGTCGGTTTCTTCGGCCACGGAGATTCTCACGTATTTTGCTTGAGCAATGATTTGTTGGTGTTCTATTGTGATTTCAACGATCCAAAATACGCCAAAGAATACGCTCATCAAATCCACTGTGGCACCCCAGATGGCAAAAGCCTGCTCGATTATGTCGTGCCTAAGTCCAACCACAGCAAATGCTTTTTCTTCAGAAAATCAATTCGCGGCCGCGACATCATCAAGGAATTTAAGCGGCGGGCGAAGGAGGCGGCTGCGGAGGTCAAATTCTGAATTACTGACCCTGCGCGGAAGGCACAACTTTATAGAGAAACCGAAAAATCAGCTAACTATATAAAGTTCGGCGGGGGGCAAAAAATTGGATGTCACAAATTGTGACATCCAATTTTGGCAAGCTTTCCCCAAACGCCCTGCGCCAAAGATCAATGTGGTATTCTTAAGATTAGGGGGGAATTTTGCCCCTAATCGCAAGAGACTATGAAATCACGCGGGTTTTCGTTTACATTTATCGTCGCCTTTTCGGCGGCGCTGTTATTCGTCGGCGCGGGATGCGAGCCGGCAGCGACTCCAGTCAACATCCCCAATCAGCCTGTCCAGGAAACGGCGCCCGCAGCCACACCCACAACCTCTGCGACCACCGCAACGACCCCGACAGCTATCCCCGCCGCCCCATCGGTTACGGACAGCGATGGCGATGGATTGTCCGATAGCGAAGAGACGCAAGTTTATCGCACCGATTCCCACAACGCGGACACGGACGGCGATGGCTATTTAGACGGGGCGGAGGTTAAAGGCGGTTTTGACCCGAACGGTCCCGGGAAATTGTACGCCGCGCCTGAACCAGTCCAAAAAACGACGGTTCCGGCGGCGACGCCGAACCCAACACCGACCCCGGCGGCCGCGTCAGCGCCAGTGGTACCAGCCGCGCCGGTAACCGCGCCTCCCCCACCAACCTACGTCCCTGAACCAGAACCGGAACCTGAATCAGAACCCGAACAAGAATCAGAAAAATACTGCTGCAAAATCTGCTCGACGGGCAAGGCTTGCGGCAACTCCTGCATCAGCCGCAGTTACACCTGCCACCAGCCGCCCGGCTGTGCTTGCGATGCTGAATGAGATAATTTCTTAATTTCGAAGGGGTCGGGTTTTGAGGAACGAATTCACATCCCAGGACCTGACCCTCCTTAATCCCCCTCCCCGCGCCGAAAACCTGATATTTTAGGCTTCCCCGCCTTGACGGGCGGCACGTTTTATGCTAATCTTCGTCGTCAGTGGCCCCGGCTGGAAATGGTTTCCAGACCGGGGTTGTGACCACAGGAGGTCTAAATGTCGAAGATATTCGCTCTTTTCGCGCTTTCACTGGTATTGGCCGCGTGCGTGCGCAAGGAGTCTGACACCCCCAGTTCGTATCAATCCTACCGCGTCTATGAGACGGCGTCCCCCGAGAAAGCGGACGAGTGGAAGGACGACGGCCTTCGGTCAGTCGACATCAACGGGAAGCGCTTCAGCTACGAAGTCCCGAGCGAGTGGCACGAGGCCTGGCCGCCCGTTGGGCATGACATCGTCACCGTCAAGTACGAACACGCGGAGATCACGATGTCCTGGGCCCACAAGTTCACGACGCCGCATGAGGCGGTCAATGACCAAATCACGCTGAACGGCGAGTTGAGGGACGGATGCCATTGGGAAGACATCCGTGACAGCAAGAACACGTCGCAGTGCGCGGGCCAATGCATCATCGGCAACGAGGCGTACTTCGCGGTCAAGGGCGGCGGAGTCGTCGTCCTGGTCTCTGGCAAATGGTCCGGTGCGCTCAATCCCGAGTTCATGACCAAGGGCATCAACGCCCTCGTCAAAAGCTTGCGCGTCGCTAACGTCAGCGAGACGCCCGCGAGTCAGACGGACGACGGGGACGTATCCGACGAGTACTGCCTGAAAACGTGCCTCCTCAACGGCAACGAGTTCGATGAGTGCGACCGAATGTGCCGCGGGGACAAAAGCGCCCCTGACCCGCAGATGGGCGGCGACGAAATCGGGAGCGACGGCGGAGGGCTTGCGGGCCTTGGGGCCAGCTAGGACGGTGCCCAGCCGAGTAGCCAGACAGAGTGAAGCTTAATCTTGAAGAGGCCGCCCTCATGGTGGCCTTTTCTCTAAATATCACGATTTGCACAAACTTCTTCAGTAGAGTAAACAGCTGCGGAAACCTAACCCCATTCCCTATGCCCGACAGCCTCGTCCCAAGCGAAGTCATCGAAAGCCGCATCTACCTAATCCGCGGCCGGAAAGTCATGATTGACCGTGACCTGGCCGCCCTCTACGGCGTCCTGACCAAGGCCCTGAATCAAGCCGTTCGGCGCAATTTAAGCCGTTTTCCTGAAGATTTCATGTTTCAGCTGTCCACCGACGAGACGAAAAATTGGAAGTCACAATTTGTGACTTCCAATTCTGACCGTATGGGGTGGCGGAAACGGCCCCTTGCATTCACCGAGCAGGGTGTGGCCATGCTTTCAAGCGTCCTCAAGAGCGAACGGGCCGTCATGGTGAACATCCAGATCATCCGCACCTTCACCCGTCTACGCGAACTGCTGGCCGGCCACGCCGGCCTTCGGCGCAAGGTCGAGGCTCTGGAAAGCAAGTATGACGAGCGGTTCCGCGTCGTGTTCGACGCCCTTCGCCGCCTTCTGGATGACGGGGCCAGCGACCACGAACGAGAAATCGGTTTCCGAACCTAGTGCGCCCGGGGTCAGGCTTGAACTATCGGTTTTTTGCCTATGACATCATAGATTTCAAAATCTGACCCCAACACATAAATAAAAACCCGGTCGAGTGACCGGGGGTTGGCGTCACGCCGCGGGTCGGCGCGCGACTAAGTGACTAAGGATCGGCGAAGGCTTCCGCCTTGGCTTTGGCGACTATCTCGGCCAAGCTGTCCGGCGGCGCGCCCTCGAGCGCGGCCTCCGCTTCCTCTACGGTGGTGGCCTCTTGCGCCGCGACGAGCGACAACTCCTCCCATCTGGACAGGGCGGCCGCTGCCAGCTCGTCGAAACTGTGGTCCGGGCCGCCTTCTTCCTCGTCGGAATTCCCGGCCGCGCAGTCGGCGGCGCACTGGTAGGTCATGGCGGCTTGGCTCACTTCCAGCGACCGCCGGATCATGGCCGCGAGAGCGGCCTTCTCCGCCTGGCCACCTTCCGGTGCCGCGAGGTAAACGGCCTCGGCCTGGTCGTAATCTTGCGCGGCGTTCGCTTCGGCGAGGGCCAGCTCCTCCCACTTGGCGAGCGCGACCCTCTCGAGGCCGTCGTTGTCGGCGGCATACTGGTAGGCCTCCTGGATCTGGTCGACCGTGGTGGTCAGGCTGATCCAGACGGCCAGCAGCACCAGCGCCTGGACGTCGTCCAGACATCTGAACCAGGCTTCCCTCGCCTCGTCGGGCGTCTTGTACGTGGTCATGCTCCGTCTCCTCTGAAAGAGCACACCGCCCCATCGGCCAATCCTTTGGGCGCGGGTGAACGTGAAAATCTTAACGTGAAATTCGCGCCCGGTCAAAACTTAATGGCTTACAGACGAAAACGATAGTCCGCGACTATAAATTGGATATCGCGATTTGTGACATCCAATTTAACCGGAATAAACAACGGGGCCGGCTGAAAGAATCAGTCGGCCCGGAGGCGCTCGATCGTTCGGACGATGGTCAGGCGTCCTGGTTAGGTAGGAACGGGCGGCCGCGATTTGTCGACCGAAGGGCCGTGTTGACCTGCCCCACCGTCGCGCCGCGTTTCAGGGCGTCGCGCACGAAAGCCATGCATCTGTGCCGGTCCAATTCGATCGGGTTTCTCCCGCGATAACGCGCCAGGCAGGTGTCGGCCTGCTTGAGCGCGCACAACACGGCTTCGTGGGCCAGCTGTTCCTCGACAGTCGCGAAGGTCAACCGTTGGCCGACAAAGACGATGGTCCGGATATCCTCATCCGTCGCGCCGATTTTCACGGCCTCGGCGATGTGATGACTACACAGGTCAACGTCCTCCGCACGCCCGAACTCGCCTGCGGCTTGTTCCAGGTAAAAGCGGGCGGTCCGCAGGCAGCGCGCGACCTTGAGGTTCTGGAGCGTCTGCCCGCGTGGCAGAGACCACAGGTTGGCCTCGGTGGCGCCGGCCTGACGAAGCAGTCTAGCCGCGCAATCCGCGTCTTCCGGCCCGCCGGCGTCGGCGGCGCAAATCTCCGCCCATTGGTTGGCTTCTCGGATGAGCTTTTGGCTGGGTTTGGAAGCCAAGCGAAAACCGAGCCAACCGCCACGAATGACGAAATACCGCAGCGTCACTACCCAGGCGCATGCTTTCAATAACCATCTTATAAAGACCATGACGTCCTCCCTATAGGTGTATGGGGGAAACCGATTGGAATGACATTAGTACAAATCAGCCATCTTGTCAATGCCACGGGGTCAAATCTTCGCATTGATTCACGCCCAGGGCCTGACCCAACCCAACAATAAAACCACGGAGTAATTCCGTGGTTATCGTTGGCCGACTACCAAGTCTCGGCAGCCAGCGGCGACGTTTCGTAGCTTAGGCCGGGGACAGTGTCACAAATATGCTGTTTGTGCTCGTCGTTGTCGCAAACGCCGAAGCGACTGGCGCGGCTAGAAGTGCCGCCGAAACAGACGAATCTTGATCGCACGACGCGGACTTCGCGGGTGGCGGGCAGTCCGCAGCCCCTGACGCCGCAAACCCTTCGCGATTGCTCGGCGAACCGATCTCGGGCCGCCACCATTTCGGTGGTCGGCTGGTTCAGCTTGACCGGCCTCACGACCTTGCCGTTCACGCGGAACTGCGGATACCCGTGTCCGGCCGCGGCGACCATGACGGTGCCGGCATCAGTTTCGCGTTCGAAACTCCGGCCCGGTCCGCGGGTGGACAGACCCTTCACGAGACTTTGATCAACCAGCATTTCGACGTAATGCTTGCCGGACCGTTCGTCCTTCCAGCAGTACGCGTGCTTGACCACCTGCTCGATCGGCACGTCGGACTCGTAGGCGTAGTGCGCGGGTCCGGTCGCTTTGCCGAGCTGTCGTGCCAAGAGCCGCGCCACTTCGGTCGCTTCGACGCTGTACACGGTGATTTCCAGCCGAGAGTCGGAAGACCGTCGCATCTGCATGAACAGACGCAACTCGAAGGGCTGGGCTTCACCGGAAGGATACGACCACGAACCGGTCATGAAGATGCCGTCGAGGGACGCCGGAGCCTCATCGGTGAGAACGAGATACATCGTGCTGGAGTTGGTCCCGCCCGATTCGACCGCCACGCCCTTCAATTTGGACTCCGCGAGCGCGTCGCGGAGAGCGCCGACTTCGCCATCGAACGACGGCTGTTGGCCCTCCTTGTAGTCCAGGACGAAGACGACGCCCAACGCCAAGCTGGCGCTGTCAACGCGCAGGTCGCCGAACGAAAGGCCGCGATACCATGTCTCTTGGTGAAGCCGGTCGCGATCTCTTTGGTCCAACCCCGTCACGTAGTCATAGATGGCCTTGGCGCTTGGCTGGCCGTAAGGCCCAGTGGGAAGTTTCGTGCCACGGAAGAGTCTCAAAAGCCATTCGAACATTGGT
>JAQTNC010000027.1 GCA_028714475.1 Patescibacteria group bacterium | reverse complement strand
GCCCTCTTAGGCGTGGCCGGCCATGTCGCTTGGCCGGAAAAATTCGAAATCAAGACCACGACGAAAATCGGCGCCGCGCTCCTGCCGTTCGCCTGGGGCGGACTCTTGGGCATCATCCTCCTGCGCACGCCCGAAGCCATGACCGCTTTCGACAACTGGCCGCGCGCCGGCGGATTCTTCGGTTGCCTGCTCGGCTGCCCGCTCACCGCATACGCCGGGCTCGGCGGCGGCACGACCGTGCTTGTCGCCCTCACTCTCGCCGCCATCGTGCTCGCCTTCAACGTGTCGCTCCGTGCGGCCTGGTCGAAACTCAACCTCATTCGCGCCTCGCATGACTGGCGCTGGCCGATGCTGTTCCGTTCCAAAGCCGCCGCGTCATCGTCGACCGTTGAAGAGGAATCGCGTCCCGAGTTCCGCAAGCGGCCGCTTGACACCGTCGCGCCAAACGACGCCGATGCCGACGATACTTCCGGCGACGCCCCAAAAATCCACGACTACACCCCGCCCGTGCCGCGCCACCGCCTCCCCCGCGTCAGCATCCCGCTTGACCTGCTCGCCAACCTGCAAGACAAGCCGACCGCCGGCGACATCAACGGCCGACTCATGACCATCAAGAAGACGCTGGAGAATTTCGGCATCCCGTCGGAAATGGGCGAAGTGAGCGTCGGCCCGACCGTCACGCAATTCACGCTCAAGCCCGCCGACGGCATCAAACTCGCGCGCATCACTTCGCTCTCGAACGACCTCGCGCTCTCACTCGCCGCGCACCCCATCCGCATCGAGGCGCCGATTCCCGGCAAGTCGCTCGTCGGCATCGAGGTGCCGAACCAGACCGTCGCGGTCGTCGGCCTGCGCGAGGTGCTCGAAACCAAGCAATTCCGCGAGCGCAAGTCCACCTTGACCGTCTGCCTCGGCAAGGATGTTTCCGGCAAGCCGTGGATCGCCGACCTCGGCAAGATGCCGCACATGCTCGTCGCCGGCGCCACCGGTTCCGGCAAGACGGTCTGTTTGAACGCGCTCATCCTCTCGCTCCTCTATCAGAACGGACCGGAAGACCTGCGCCTCATGCTCATCGATCCGAAGCGCGTCGAACTGCCGGTCTACAACGGCATCGCGCACCTGCTCACGCCCGCCATCACCGAAGTGCCGAAGATCATTAACGCCCTCAAGTGGGCCATCGGCGAGATGGATCGGCGTTTCGAAATCCTGTCGCAATCCGGCAAGCGCGACATCGGCGCGTACAACGAGGATGCCGACGAGAAGCTCCCGTACA
Source organism: Patescibacteria group bacterium (assembly GCA_028714475.1). Lineage (GTDB taxonomy): Bacteria > Patescibacteriota > Patescibacteriia > SG8-24 > SG8-24 > JAQTNC01. The sequence goes on along the minus strand of JAQTNC010000027.1, from coordinate 11,131 downwards.
TCGTCATCATCATTGACGAGCTCGCCGACCTCATGGTCGCGTCCGCGTCGGAGGTCGAGGCCTCCATCATCCGCCTCGCGCAGATGGCGCGCGCCGTCGGCATCCATCTCGTCGTCGCCACCCAGCGCCCCAGCGTGGACGTCATCACCGGCCTCATCAAGGCCAACATCACCACGCGCATCGCCTTCTCCGTCGCTTCGGCCACGGACTCGCGCACCATCCTCGACTCGACCGGCGCCGAGAAACTCGTCGGCCGCGGCGACATGCTTTTCCAGACGCCGGAACTCTCCAAGCCGAAACGCATCCAATGCTGTTACGTGAGCGACCACGACATCAAGAAGGTGGTGGACTTCATCGTCTCCCAGCAGACCGAGCCGGCGGATTACGTTGACGGCGTGACCGAGAAGCCCAACGGCAACCACGCCGCCTACGGCTTCGGTTACGACGCCGACGGCGACGACGAGCTCCTGGAGGAGGCCAAACAGACCGTCATCAAGGCCGGCAAGGCCTCGGCCAGCTACCTCCAGCGGCGGCTCAAGATCGGCTACGCCCGGGCCGCGCGGCTCTTGGATTTGCTCGAAGAGCGCGGTATTATTGGACCAGGGGATGGCGCGAAGCCGCGCCAGGTGCTCGCCTCCGTCGTTCATGACGTTGACGGCGCGCACGTCGTCGAAAAGGATGATTTTGACGAAAATGACTCGTCGCAAGCCTGACATGCCGGCCCAAACCGCCTGCCAAACCGCCACTTCGGTCAGCGCCCTGCTCAATGAGGCGCGGGCCAAGCTTGGCATCAGCCGGCACGAGGCCTCCATCCGCACGAAAATCCCGGAACGCTGGCTGTCCTTGTTTGAGGACGGCGGTTTTGTCCAAGCCGCAGACGACGTTTACAGCCGCATCTACCTCAAGGCCTACTGCCAGTTCCTCGGCCTGGAAATCGCGCCGGTCGTGGCGCTGTACCGCCAAGAACGCCTGCGGGTCCTGGCCAGCCAACGCACCGCCTCACCGCGTCGCCATCCCGTCGTGCCGGTCAGTGCCGCCCAAATGGTCGTCACCCCGCACGTCATCCGCAATACCGTCATTGTCGCCGCAGCCGTGGGCTTGGCCATTTATCTCGGCCTGATGGTGAAAGCCATCGTCACCCCGCCGGACATCGACTTGGTCTCGCCGAACGACGGTTTCGTGACCGCCGACCGCAGCATTACCGTGGCCGGACGCACCGAGCGCGAGGTGACCGTGACGGTCAACGGCAAGACCATCGCGGCCGACAGCCGCGGCGAGTTCCGCGACACGCTGGACCTGCAGGAAGGGCTGAACGTCATCAAGGTCGTCGGCGCGAAGAAGCACAGCCGCTCCTCGACCGTCATCCGCCGCGTGGTCGTCGAGCCGACCGTGTTGCCGGTCGCCGTGGAATACGGGCCAGAAACGCCGCCCGCACCGCTCGTGCCGGCACAAAAAACCGTCGTGGCCGCCATGCCCGCCGAACCGCCAGTTGTGCCGCCCGCCGAACCGACTGACATTGGATTCCAAGCCGCTGTCGCCGAAACCACCCCGATTCCGCCAGAAGTCCCGTCAGAACCCACGCCGCCCGCGCCCACTGAACCCGCCCCACCAACTCCCCCGACGGAATGACATATATAATATGAAACCGGCCGCCAGGTCGGTTTTTGTTTTTCTGGACGGATATTTCCATCATGCCAATTGACAGCCCTTCGACAAACTCAGGGCATATAAATAAAATAATCCCTGAGCGGAACGTAGCGGAGTCGAAGGGTTACCTATATTTAATAAAGCAATGTTTGACCAACACCTACCCCTTCCCTCGTCCGCATGATATTTTATATCCGTCCTATGCCGACCGCGACCAAACACCAAATTTCCTATACTGTCCGCTCAAGCGTGCGCACGCGACGGTTGCGCGTAATCGTCCAGCCGGGCGGTGCGGTTCTCGTGACCGCGCCTGTCGCCACGCCGATGTTCGTCATCGAACATTTTATTGCCGACCACGCCGAGTGGATCAGCCGCACCGTCGAACGGATGAGCCGGATGGCCGGCCATGTTTTCCTGTCTCGCGACCGCCGCCATTATCTGCGCCATCGCGAGGAGGCGCGAGAGCTAGCCCACCGCCTCCTCGCCTTGCACAGCCCACGCCTTTGTTTTGCATCAAAAGGAATATTCCCTGAGCGAGCGAAGCGAGTCGAAGGGGTACATATATATAAGAAAGTCTTCATCAAAGATTTGCGCCGCAACTGGGGCAGCTGTTCCGAACGCGGCAACCTGAACTTCAACTACAAGATTGCCCTCCTGCCGCCGCGCCTCGCCGAATATGTCGTCGTGCACGAGCTTTGTCATCTCAAGGAATTCAACCACTCCCCGCGCTTCTGGGCACTCGTCGCGCAGGCCATCCCCGACTGGCGCGCCCGCCGGCGGGAGATGAAGAAGTATCATCCGTAATGTTGTTGTCATTGCGAGGAGCGAACGGAGCCTGGCACCATGCAAATGTAAAAATGATCCTCCCCGAGCGAGCGTAGCGAGTCGAGGGGGCAGGAAGAGAAAGAACCTCCGGCCGGTCGGGGCCGCCCTTTCGACACGCTCGGCCGCTCCATTTCTGTCATTGCGAGGAGCGTTGCGACGAAGCAATCCCGTGGAGGCATCGCGCGCTCCGCCCGCCGCCCCGCGGCACCGGGAGATTCCTGTGTCGCCGCCTGCGCGCTCCCGCTCCGCCGGCCCCGCTGCGCCTGCGCGCTCCCGCTCCGCCGGCCCCGCTGCGCCTGCGGGCTCGCGCGATCCGGCTGTCGCTTCGCGCGGGCGGCTCCTACTGCCCCGGCCCGAATTAATTCGGGCCACTGAGGACGCGCGGCGGAGCCGCCACATACAGCAGAAAGCCCGCCCTGATTCCCGGCCGCAGGCCGGGACGGGCTTACGGAATCTCCATGGTGCCGCTAGAAGCGGTGGCCGGAGCGTGCTTATTTTTGGATCCCCGCTTTCGCGGGGATGGTCGTCTCGTATTACATTAAGGTTGACCACTTATCCACACCCCACCCCTTGACATACCCGAACAAATACCGAACAAAACTCCAAAATGTGCTAGAATTAAAGCTATACACAGGCTCGTAAAGACGCTTCGCGTCCACGAGCCGCAGCCCCTTGCGCGTATTTAATGGGGCGGATATAACACCACAAAATCACTTTGACCCAGCCAATATGGCTACAGCTACAAAGGAAAAAGAACTCACCAAAAAGGCCGTCCGGGCGGCAGTCGCCAGGGACGACGGGCGATCCAAGGCCGTCTTCGCCGCCATCGACCAGATCCGCGAGAAGTTCGGCGACGGCTCCATCATGAAACTGGGCGATGCCCGGAAGATGGACGTCGAGACCGTCTCGACCGGCTGCCTCTCGCTCGACCTCGCGCTCGGTGCCGGCGGATTCCCGCGCGGCCGCATCATCGAAATCTACGGCCCGGAAGCGTCCGGCAAGACTACGCTCGCCCTTCATGCCGTCGCCGAGGTGCAGAAAGCCGGCGGCACGGCCGCCTTCGTGGATGCCGAGCACGCACTTGATCCGGAGTATGCCGGCAAGATCGGCGTGAACACCGCCGAACTGCTCATCTCCCAGCCGGACACCGGCGAACAGGCGCTCGAAATCACCGAAACGCTCGTGCGCTCCGGCGCGGTGGACATCATCGTCGTGGACTCGGTCGCGGCGCTCGTGCCGAAGGCGGAAATCGAAGGCGACATGGGCGACCAGCACATGGGTCTCCAGGCGCGGCTCATGAGCCAGGCGCTCCGCAAGCTCACCGCCATCGTCTCCAAGACCAACACCATCGTCATCTTCATCAACCAGACGCGCATGAAGATCGGCATCGTCTTCGGCAACCCGGAGACGACGACCGGCGGCATGGCCCTCAAGTTCTACTCCTCGGTGCGCGTCGAGGTGCGCCGCTCCGCGCAAATCAAGCAGAACGAGAAGATCATCGGCAACCAGACCAAGGTGAAGATCGTCAAGAACAAGGTCGCGCCGCCGTTCCGCACCTGCCAGTTCGACATCATGTATAACGAGGGCATCTCCGTCGCCGGCGACCTCGTGGACCTCGGCACCGAGCTGGGCGTCATCGCCAAGACCGGCAACAGCTATGCCTACGGCGACGTGAAGCTCGGCGTTGGTCGCGAGAACGCCAAGGCCACGCTCAAGGCCGATCCGAATCTGCTCAAGTCCGTCCGCGAAGCTATCTGGACCAAGGCCAAGGCCAACGACGCCGGCAAGGCCGCACCGCCGGTCTCCGAGGACGACGGCGAAGAGCCGGGAGAATAATGGGTGATTTCAAAAGCCGCCCCCACCGACGGGGCGGCTTTCGTGTTCAAGCGGTTACTGCAACCTCGCTCTTGCCGCCACCGGACAATCGGCAGGTAAACACCACCACACATGCCGCCATGACGACCAGCCACCAGGGCCAAATCGGGTTACCAGACAATTGGGCGGCAATTATCATGAACGGGATATCCAGCACCGACTTCATCGCATTGGCCATGGACAACGTCGTGGCGCGACTGAATGAGGCGGCATGACGGTTGAAGTATTCGGAATATTTCGGCCACCGAGCAACATCGCTGAACTGATGCGCCAAAAACAGCACCATGAGTAAATAGGGCTGGAACAGCCAATACCACGACGCAATGAACGCCAAACCGATGATCAAAAAAGCGGCATTCCCAAAATCAATCCTTTTCTCCAAGGACCATCTGCCTCGGGTCTCGTTTTCGGTCCGGTAATACGCGACTAACAGGACATGAAAAGCCGCCCAACTCACGCCTAAGACGAGGGGCGCAACCCCAATCCCGACCATCAATTCGGCATGATATCTCCACAAAACCAGGGCCGCCGACATGATGACGGCGCGACCAAAAACGGCGCGCCTCATCAGACCATTGTCCTTCAAGGTGCCCCAAGCCTTGCGCATGATGCCCGCCTCCTGTTCCACAACCTCATATTGATGCCGCGGCTCAACCAAACCCATGGCCATGACCGCCGCTGCGACGCTGGTCACCAAGTCGATGACCAACAGTATCATGGCTTGGCTGTCTGTCAGGTCCTTGGCGACCAACGCCGCCACCAGCGGCACCAATATTTTCGGCACGTATTTGGCCGAGGCCAAACGCGCCAAGGACGTCAGCGACTGACCCTTCTCACCCAATTCCAGCTTGGTGTCGTAGACAAGGGCTTCGTCCGTGCCCGAAATGCACGAATAGCCCAACGCCGCTAAAACGAAAGACGCCATTACCGGCCAAAGACTGCGGGAAATCATGAGGGCCATCGTACTGCCCGCCATCAGGAGGACGCCAAGCACAATCGTCCTTTTCCTGCCCCAGCGGTCTGCCATGTAACTAGAAGGGGTTTCGGACAACAGCCCAACCACCGCCCACACCACGGCCGTATAAAACACCTGCTGGAGCGTCATCCCGCCGTTAAGATAAAAAATCGTGGAAAAGACGCCGAAAGTATTGACGTTCAAGAGTGCGGACAACCAGAAAAGGCGGACGCCGTTAGATTTCAGCTCCTCGGTGCGATGACTGTCCGTTTTGATGGCCAATGACATGGCGCCGTCGGATACAAAACCGCTCCGCTGGGCGGAGCGGCCAGACGATCAGTTACTTGGCGCGTTCGACGTATTCGCCCGTTTCGGTGTTCACGACCAGCGCATCGCCCTGCTCAACGAAAAGCGGCACCTGAATCTTCAGGCCGGTCTCAAGCGTCGCCTCCTTGGTGACGCGGCCCGAGGCGGTATCGCCCTTCACGGCTGGCATGGCTTCGATGACCTTGAAGACCAGCTTCTTCGGCAAATCCACGGAAAGCGGCTGCCCCTCAAAGGAAAGGACGCTCACTTCCTGTCCCTCCTTGAGGTATTGGCCCTTGTCGCCGATGAGATCCGCCGAGATGCCGACCTGCTCGTACGAGGAGTTGTCCATGAAATTGTAGTTGTCGGCGTCCTTGTACAGGTACTGCATGGTGACGCGGTCAAGATCCACGGCCTCGACGGCCTCACCGACCTTGAAGGTGTTCTCCACCGTCTTGCCGGTCTGGATGTTCTTGAACTTGGCGCGCACGAAGGCACTGCCCTTACCCGGGTTGACGTGCTGGAAATCCGTGACGATGCAGATGTCGCCGCGGAAACGGATGAAGGCGTCTTTCTTGATGGCGGATGTGTCGGCCATAATTCTAGGTGTTAGTGTAGTCTGAAGGCATCGGAAACCCCTCGACTTCGCTACGCTCCGCTCGGGGAAGATATGATATTCCCTGAGCGAAGGCCGCCAACAGCGGCCGGAGTCGAAGGGTTTCCGCAGCGAAAAAGACTACTTATCGAATAATTTAGCTGCTGGGAAAAACAAGACGTCCTCTATGCTCGGGGCGTCCGTGAGCAACATTACCAGACGGTCAAGGCCAAAGGCAATACCCGCGCTCGGGGGCATCGCCCCCACGGCCGCGAGGAAATCCTCGTCGATTTCCCAGGGAATCCGGCAGGCTTTCTGGCGCGCGGCCGCTTCGACCGTGAGCCGTGAGCGTTGTTCGGCCGCGTCAGTCAGCTCCGAAAAGGCGTTCCCCAGCTCCAAACCGAGGCAATACGCCTCAAATCGTTCGGCATAGCGTCCGTCGCAGGGCTTAAGCCGCGCCAAGGCCGCCATGGAGCGGGGGTATTCATATATAATGACGGGCCGCGCCGGCACCGAAGAGCCCGCTTCCGGCAAGCCGAGCCTCGGCTCCACGTCGCGCAGGAATATCTTATAGAAAACGTCATCCCACGAATCCGTCGGCGCGACAATAATGCCTTTCTCCGCTGCGGCCGCGCGGAACCAGTCAGGGTCGTCGATGCCGCGACCCAAATCCAGCCCTGCATAACGATCCATGGCCTCAGCGACTGTCAGCCGCGGCCATGGCGGGGCTACGTCAACCTTCATGCCGCGCCAAGCCAACGCCGTCCCGCCCGCAATCCGCTCCGCGCACCGCGCCACCAGTTGCTCCGTGTCCGCCATGAGCGCGGTGTAGTCGGTCTGCGCCCGGTACCACTCAATCATCGTGAATTCCGGATTATGCGTCCCGCCGAACGGCTCGCCGTTGCGGAAGCATTTGGTGATTTCGAAGATGCGCTCATATCCGGCCGCGAGAAGCTTCTTCAATGAATACTCCGGGCTGGTGATGAGATACGCTGGCTGGCCATGTCCGCTCTCGTCGCGGACCTCCGTCGCGAATACGTCCAAGTTCGGCTCCATCCCCGGTCGCGCCACCAGAATCGGCGTCTCGACCTCCATGAACCCCTCGGAAACGAAAAACTCCCGCACGGCCGCGAGCGTGCGGCCACGCGTCTCCAGCCGACGGTGGAATTCACCTGACCGGCGGCTCTCCAGCCACGCCTGAAAATCCTGGGGGTTCATACAGCCATGACCTTACAAAAAAAATACGACCTTGTCCATACGGAAAGTAACAAAAACCCGCGGCTAGGCGCGGGTCGAGAACGGGCTTTCAGCCTTCACAAATCTTCTTGCTGCAAGAAGGGTGTCTGCCGCTCCGGAGGCTCCCATTCGCGAGGGCGGCATGGGCCTCCAGCATGGCTGGCGTCGGTTGCTTGATCGGCTTGCGCACCACTTCGTGGTTATTGAGCTTGAGGTACGGAGCGGCGACCAGACCGGTGCTTCCGGGGACGGTCTTCACGATGACCACCGTAGCATAGCCAGCATCATCACCATCGAGCGGCCAATGGCCAGGCCACAGCGCGTCGCTATCGATACCCACGGTCGGTTCGAGCGCCGCGCAAAACCTGACTTCCATGTACCAGTAGCCGGTCTGCGGATCGATCCAAGAATTGGCGTGTTTCACGATGTCCCATAGCACCAATCGACTCCACGACAAGCGCAATGCCCACAGAATCCACAACATGGTAACCTCCATGCCATTCGTTGAGAAAGGAACAGCTGACTGTTGTATAACACGTCGCCGGTGGCCTGTAAAGCGGGTTCCGCACAAAAAAGCCGCGCGGTTTTATCCGGCGGCTTTTCTTGTTTTATTCCTAGCGAACCAGATACGGCAGGATGGACATGTAGCGCGCGCGCTTGATGGCGGTCGCGAGCATGCGCTGATGCTTGGCGCAGACGCCACTGCGGCGGCGCGGCACGATCTTGCCGTAGGACGAGGTGTAGCGGCGCAAGGCCTCCGGATCCTTGTAGTCAATGGCCTTGACGGTGCGGATGCAATACACGCAATGCCTCTGCTGGTTGATTGGGCTGTTACTCTTCTTTTTCATCATATGGGGCGTTTAAAATGGGATGTCCTCAACGCGAATCTCGCCTTCGCCGGCAGCGGACGAGTCAGCCGGGCGAGCCTGGCGGTCGCCGCGAGGGGCGCCACTGCCGGCGCCGGTCGGGCGATCCAGCATGATGACGTTGTCAGCGACGATTTCCGTGCGCTGGCGCTTGTTGCCGTCCTGGCCTTCCCATTCGCGCGTCTGCAGGCGGCCCTCGACGTAAACCTTGCGGCCTTTCGTCAGGTACTGCCCGCAGATTTCCGCGAGCTTGCCCCAGGCGACGACGTTGTGGAATTCGACACGTTCCTGCTTCTGGCCGCTCGCGTCATTCCAGGACTCGTTGGTCGCGACGCCGAAGGTGGCGACGGACTTGCCGTTGGGCGTGGTGCGCACTTCCGGATCGCGAGTCAGGTTGCCGAGGATGGTGGCGCGGTTAAGATTCATGCTCATATCTTTATTGGTTGGGTGTCCGGCCTCGTCGTGGGCCAAGGCCGAGACAGGAATGGCGTCAGAGGATCTCCTCCGTCAGGATCTGATCCAGTTTCTTATCCAGTTCCTCGATGTTCACCTTCTCCTTCGGCGGAGGCGGCGGGGCCGGGCGTTCGAAGCGGGCCGGGCGCTCATCGCGGTCTCGGTCGCGGCGCGGCTCCTCCTCGACGAGCGACGGGATCTTCGTGAGGTGCGGGTCGCGCGTGGTGACGAGATGGCGCAGGATGTCCGTCGTCAGGCGCAGGACATCGTTGAGCTTCGCCGCGGCGGCGGCATCGGACTCGAAATAGAACAGGATGTAATTGCCGTTGCGGACGTTCTTGATGGGATACGCCAAGCGGCGGCGGCCGAGATGATGCGTCTCAGTGACCTTCACGCCGGTGTTTTCGCAGATGCCCTTGACCTTATTGGACATCTCGACCAGCTCGGCGTCGGTGTACTTCGCCGGCAGGATGAATAACAACTCGTACTTCTGCATAGTTTCGGCCTTTTTCGCGTTTTTCACGCGAGCCAACCAGGAATTAAAAGCGGTTGGCTATGGAAAAAAGGCGATTATTAAGGGCAGTAAATTGCTGCGGAGGTAGATTATCACGCGACATGAAATTCGACAAGAGGCAGAACACGGACGGGCTCCCTCTCGACAAGGAAGGCAAATTCTGCTAGAGTGACCGCGATATGGCTGGGCAGGCTTTCTTCATCCTCGGCTCGCATCCCGCGCTTTCGCTCGCGGAGATTTTGGCGTGCTGGCCGGAAGCGGAGGTCGGTGCCGTCTCAAAACAGGCGTGCGTCGCCGCGATGCCATCCGGTTTTGACGCGGCAGAGGCCATGCGCCGGCTCGGGGGCACCGTCAAAATCGGCGCCATTCTCGAGGACATCACCGAACTTGACGAGGAAGCCTTGGTAGAACGCCTAGCCGCCTTTTTGGAAAATGGCCCAGTGATGCGGGCATCCTTCGGCATCAGCGTCTATCGCCTGGCCGAAGACGCGAAACTCGGCGCGGCCGGCAACCGCAATCTCGGCATGGCCGTCAAGAAGGCACTCAAGGAAGCCGGGCGCTCCTGCCGCTGGGTCAAGGCACAGGAAGGGTCAACTCTTTCCTCGGTCGTGGTGGACAAAAATCACCTCATCGAAGAGGGCGCGGAATTCGTCTTGCTCGCAGACCGCGGACGGCTCCTGCTCGGGCGCACGGTCGCCGTCCAGCCCTTCGAGGAATTCTCGCGCACTGACTACGGCCGCCCGGACCGCGACACCGTACAAGGCATGTTGCCGCCGAAACTGGCGCGGCTGATGATTAACCTCTCTGCCGCCAGTCGTCGTTCCCCCGTCCTCGACCCGTTCTGCGGTTCCGGCACGGTCGCCACCGAAGCACTCCGTCTCGGTTACCCAGAAGCCGTCGCCAGCGACAGCAATCCGGCCGCCATCGAAGCGACACAACATAACTTTGAATGGCTGTCCCGCGAGCGCCTGTTGCCCACGGGCGCCAAGCTGGAAATTTTCGTCGCCGATGCGCGCAACATCAACAACAAACTCGACCCGGACTCCATCGGCGGCGTTGTCACCGAAACCTATCTCGGCCCGCCGCGGCGCGGGAAGGAGATGCGCGGCGAACTGCAGAAGCGCTTGGCCGAACTCTCGAAACTCTATTACGAGTCATTGAGCGCCTGGCGCAAGCCGCTCAAGGCCAACGCACCGGTTGTGCTGGCCGTGCCAATTTACGTCCTCGGCAAGGAGCGCCACGGCGTTGATCTCTCCACCGCGAAAAACCTCGGCTACGAAATCGAGCCCCTCCTGCCGCCGCGCTGGGCCGCGCGTTTCACCGATGCCGTCGGCAAGAACCGCGGCCTCGTCTATGGCCGGCCGGATCAGCTGGTCCTGCGGGAAATCGTGCGGCTCCGACTGAAGAAATAACCGTCGCCCTTCGACTGCACTTCGTTCCGCTCAGGGGATACATATTATATGCAAAGAAGCGCCCAGCGGCGCTTCTTTGAAATATTTCAATCACGCAATATCCGCCGCCAAAAAACTAAATGCGCCTTTGACGGTCAATGAGCTTGACGCCGTATTTTTCCGCCAACCTCGCGTTCAAATCACGGAGTCTCTCCCACCCAGCCTCGGTATATGAGCTTTCCTCCAGGACGTACCCGCGCTCCTTGGCCAGCCTATATGTCTCTTCTTTCAATTTCGACGCGACACGCTGACCGCGATGGTCAGAATCGACTTCGGTGAAGGTCATCCAATAGACGTTTTCCTGATTGGGGTCCTTTTGCAGCTCCTGTAACCCGATAATCTGGTCGCCGTCAAAAGCCGCGATATACACCAAGCCCTCTTTGCTTCCGTGTACGTAAGACGCGAGCT
>JAQTNC010000026.1 GCA_028714475.1 Patescibacteria group bacterium | reverse complement strand
CGCCTTGATGCCTCAATAGATGTCTCCCGCGACCAGTCGCAGACATTCTCTTATGATGTCACCTTGCCGACGGCGGCCGGTGCCGACACGGTCCTTTACTTGAAGGTGCAAATCAATCCGCTCGTGCCGTCCGGCGAAGGCTACAAGGCGACGCTCGTCATCTCAGGCACCACCCTGGTTGACCCCATGACCGGCTTGGCCGTGGCCTACCAGCCGACAACGGACTTGGCTGGCTCGGCGCTCACGACCCTGAATGACGCCATGGAAGTCAGCGCGTCGTCGGTCGTCGGCCAGCCGACGTACGTGCGCGGTGCCAAGGATGTCGGGCTCGGTGCCCTGTCGTTCAAGGCCACCACCGCCGCGCCGAACGTCATCAAGACCCTCACCCTCACCGCTTATTACGACAGCGAGGGGATTGGCGGTTTCGCGGCGGGTGGTGACGCTGATGGCGGCGTCGAGACGCGGGCGCGCGATTTGGTGTCAAAGATGTCCTTGTATGACAGCAAGGGCGTCAAGGTGGCCGGGCCAGTGGATGTCGGTTTTGACGGTCGGGTGACGTTCTCCGGATTGAATTTCGCCATCATTGCTGGCCAGAGCGCCACGCTCACCGTGCGCGGCGACTTGAGCCCGACGATTAATCTGGGAAGCCAGCCGGACAGGCTTTCCGTCGAGCTGGAAAATCCCGCTGACGTCACGGTTACCGACGACCAGGGTCAGGCCATCATGGTTCGCGGCACCCATCCCAACGGCGGCAATCAGGCCACCTATTTCATTACGGTGCGGACGAACGGCACGGTCAAGTTCAGCTGGAGTGGCAGCGGCGGCAACCTGCTGGCGGGCGACGAGGTCAGCCTGGGCGAATTCAGGGCCGAAACGAAATATGATGCTTATACCTTGCGCGTCGTCAGTTTCCGTCAGGTCGGCGGCGTGTCCAAATCGCTCACGGACGTCCGGCTTGAGTACAAGCAGGCTGATGGCAAGACTGCATCCGTTTCCCAGCAGCTGGTCGGCGGCAACGTCACGTTTTCCGGTTTGGCGGTTCCGTTGGGTCAGGACAAGATCACCTCGCTCCGCCTGTACGGCGACCTGGCGCCGCGCGACGGGGGAGCCGTTTATGGCGAAAAGATTTCCGTCGCTTTCGGCAATGTTGACGCCCTGGAATTCGTTTCCGCCTCTGACGGCCATGTCTTCACGGAGAAGGATTTGGGCACGGGGGATTTCACCGTCACCGCCAACACCGCCGGGAGCGGCCTCGTGCGCTGGTCCACGCTGACCGTGGCGAAAGCCGAGGGCGTGCCGGCCACCGTTTATCACGACGTGCCGACGGAGGTGTTGCGTTTCACCGTCAAGGCTGATGCGCATGGCGCCGTCCGCCTGCGCCAACTGACCTTCTACCTGAAGCCGAGCGACGTCAAGACGACAGGAGCGAATAACGACTCGCTGGAAAGTTGGGCGTCCATCAACGGCGATTTTGCCAACGATTATGGCGTCGCCGAACTCACGCGGTATTTTGACTCGACCACCAAGGAGGTGTTGGGCAAGTACGGTTCGGCCACGATGCAGTATTCGATCGTTCGCGGTGGCGTTAAAATAACCAACCCGGTCGCCCAGAACTACGTTTCCGCTGTCGGCGACTACGGCATGATCGAGTACAAGTTCAATGAGGGTTCGGAGATCTCCATCCCGGCCGGAGCGACCCAGGAGTTCCGCTTCGCCGTCGATACCAGCTGGTTCCCGTCGGATAAGAAATATTCTCTAGAAACCACCTTGGTCGGCGGCACCAGTTTCCTCTGGACCGACGTCACAAGCGGCGCCTATACCGCCCTGACCGGGTCAGACGCGATCGTGGGCGACGTCAAGAACGCGGTGACCGTCAGCAATTGAGGCCTTATCGGGCGAAGATTGCCTGTCTCCGCCCGTTCTGCTAAACTGCCCGCACGAGCTGCCATTCCAGGCAGCCGATTAATCGCGCTATGAGGCGCCTTTTGCCAGCCTTCAGGCCGTTCATCGTGGCCGCCCTTGCGGCGACCATGGCATTTTCGGCATGTCCGGCCTTGGCCGCGGATCGCGTCCCGAACGACACCTATTATAAGGAATTGTGGTACCTGACGCGCATCGGGGCGCCGGAAGCCTGGAACCGCACGCTCGGCTTCGAGGGCGTGACCATCGCCATCATTGATACCGGCGTGGACATCGATCACCCGGATCTCAAGGACAACATCTGGCACAACTACAAGGAAATCCCGAACAACGGGATTGACGACGACGGCAACGGCTATGTTGACGATTTCAACGGCTGGAATTTCGTGGACAACAACAACGACCCGCGACCGAGCTTGAGCGGGGATTACGACTCGATCAGCGTCAGCCACGGCACGGTCAACGCCAGCGTGGCGGCGGCGCGCGGCGACAACGGCCGCGGCGTGGTCGGCGTCACCTGGCAGTCCACCATTATGGCCTTGCGTGCCTTGGGCTCCGACGGCTCCGGTGACCCGAATGACGTGGTGCGCGCCGTCGAGTATGCCGTGGCGAACGGCGCCAAGGTCATCAGCTTGAGCTTCAACGGCCCGGTCAAGAGCGACTTGTTAGCCAGCGCTTTGCGACGGGCCTATGACGCCGGCGTTTTTGTCGTGGCGGCGGCGGGCAACGCGCCGGATGGGGGAGCGGCCGTGGATCTGGATAAGGAGATGCTGTACCCGGTTTGTCTTGATCAGGGCTCGGACGAGAACTTCGTTTATGGCGTCGCGGCGACGGACGAAAAGGACATGAAAGCCTCGTTTTCCAATTACGGCGCCGGTTGCGTAGACATCAGCGCGCCGGGCACGCGCGTGCTGGCCGCCAAGCTGTATCGGCCCGGCAACAACGATTTTTCCGAACCGTACGGCGGCTATTACAACGGCACGTCCGTGGCGGCGCCAATGGTGGCGGGAGCGGCGGCCTTGCTCAAGTCACTTGACCGCAACCTGACGCCGAAACAGATCGGCATCATGTTGGGTCAGGCGTCGTTTCCGCTCGACAATCTCAACCCCGGATACTTCGGCAAGTTGGGTCGCGGCCGACTGGACATCGCCAAGGCCGTGAACACGCTCGTCGCGCAGAAGAAGGAAACAGCGGCGGCACCGACGGCCACGGCCTTGCTCATGCCGAGCAGCACGGACCGTCGCCTGATCGTCGCCGCCTCCGGACCGGGACGGGCGGCGGAGGTTCGCCTGTTCATGGCAGACGGCACTTTCGTGCGCGGTTTCTATGCTTTCGGCGCCTTGTTTCGCGGCGGCGCGAGCGTGGCGACCGGCAATTTTGACGGCAACGGGCGGTTTTCCATCGTCGTCGGCGCCGGTCCGGGCGGCGGCCCGCACGTGCGCGTTTTTGACATCAATACGCGTCCCATCGGTGGCTTCTTTGCCTTCGACCAGAATTTCCGCGGCGGCGTGAGCGTGGCCGCGGGCGACACGGACGGCGACGGCCGCGACGAGATCATTGTCGGCGCCGGTCCGGGCGGCGGTCCGCACGTGCGCGTCTTCGAAGCGGACGGGACGCCGGTCGGTGGTTTCTTCGCCTTCGACCAGAAATTCCGCGGCGGCGTGAGCGTGGCCGCGGGCGACACGGACGGCGACGGCCGCGACGAGATCGTCACCCTATCCGGTTCCGGGACGGTCACGACCGCGCGCATTTTCCGTTCTGACGGGCGGCTGGTACGCGAGTTCCGGCCTTTCGGCAACGCGAATCGCCGCAGCGGGGAGTTGGCGGTCGGCGACACGGACGGCGACGGCCGCGACGAGATTGCCGTCAGCAATCAGGTGGGCGCCATCAGCTGGTTCGAGGCGGACGGGAAAACGGCTGGCCAGACGGTCGCCGGCAGCGCTTTTGTCCGGCTCGCCGACAACACCGTGCGTCAGCCTCTCTTTGCCGTGAGCGGGTCGGCAGGGCTCCTCCCGTTCGTCAAGGCCGGGCTGGTCGGACGCGATCCGATCACGTTTTACGCCTTTGAGAAATCATTCCGTGGCGGCGTGCGCGTCGCTTTTACGGAGTAGTTAGTTGTTAGTTTCTAGTTGCTCCACTATCCACCAGCATTCTAATGAAGACCCTCGATTCCATCCGATGCTGGTTAAGACGGCCGACCGCTGGCCAATTTTTGCGTTTCAGCACCGTCGGCGTCGCCAACACGTTCGTTGATTTCGGGGTCTACATCGCCTTGACCCGACCATTTCCTTTTTGGGCGCAGCACCTGCTCACGGCCAACGTCATCTCCTTCACGATCGCCGCCACGTCCAGCTTCTTGGCCAACACCTTCTGGACGTTCCGTTGCGGCGGCGACGGATGGCAAAAGAGATTTCCTAAATTTTTCATGGTGGCCATTGGCGGCATGCTGCTCAACTCCGCGGTTTTGGGCAGCCTGACTTGGCTAGGCGTCTATGACCTCCTCGCCAAGGCCGTGGCCACGGCGATTGTTTTGACTTGGAATTTCGGCATGCAGAAGAAGTGGACGTTTAAGATGTAGCGGCGCGGTGCGGCGCGAATGCTTGGAGCGCCGCACGGGCGGTATGGGCCGCCCGGTTTTTGCCGAGCGAATTCCTGTTATGCGCGAGGCAAACTTGTCGCGCACCACTATAGACGCAAGGTGCGTTTAAGGTGGTGCGAGGCCTAGCCTCGCCGCTACCTTGCGCCAAACGGCGCTTTTTCATATAATTATTCGTGTATTTTCAGGGCAAAATATTATTCCCTGAGCGGAGGCCGCCTATGGCGGCCGAAGTCGAAGGGCATTCAAATATAATTTCAGCCAATCCTTATGCCGGAAACCCCAATCTTCGAGAAGAAAAACGTCCTTGTCACCGGCGGGGCCGGTTTCATCGGCTCGTTCCTCTGTGAGCGCCTGCTTAAGGACAGCAAGGTAATCTGCGTG
Organism: Patescibacteria group bacterium; assembly: GCA_028714475.1. Taxonomy (GTDB): domain Bacteria; phylum Patescibacteriota; class Patescibacteriia; order SG8-24; family SG8-24; genus JAQTNC01. Next base: position 9,643 of record JAQTNC010000026.1, on the reverse strand, counting down.
GATAACTTCCTGACCTCTTCCGAAGGCAACATCGATCATCTCCTGCCGAACCCGGATTTCGAATTCATCCGCGCGGACATCAACGCGCCGCTCGAGCTCGAAAAGTATCCCGAGCTCGACCGGTTCAAGGTCAAGTTCCAGGGCGTGCAGGAGATCTACCACTTGGCCTGCCCGATGTCGGCCAAGCGGTTTGAGCAATTCCGGCAGGAAACCATGTTGGCCAACTCCGTCGGCATGCGCAACGTGCTGGACTTGGCCGTCAAGAACAAGGCCAGGTTCCTGCTCGCCTCGACCTCGGTCGTGTACGGGCCGCGGCCGGCGGACGGGCATCTTTTTCGTGAATCGGAATTCGGCTGTTACGATCACATGACGCCGCGCGGCTGTTATGACGAGGGACGGCGCTGGGCGGAAACGATGACCTCGACTTACCGTGACGTGGCCGGCCTCGACATCCGCCTGGCTCGCATCTTCCGCACTTACGGACCGCGCATGCCCCTTTACGACGGCCAGATGATTCCGGACTTCATCGTTGACGCGCTCGAAGGCAAGGATTTGGTGGTCTTCGGCGACGAAAATTTCCGGACGTCGCTTTGCTTCGTCACCGACATCGTGGATGGCCTCGTCAAGATGATGAACTTGCCGACGGATCCCGGCCCCATCAATCTCGGCAGCGATTATGACGTGAAGCTCATGGACGTGGCGAATAGGATCATCAGTCTGACGAACTCCAGCTCGAAGGTCGTGTTCCAGCCCCCGCTCATGTTCATGACCGAGCTGGGTTTGCCCGACCTGACCAAGTCCAAGGAAAAGCTGGGCTGGATTCCGCTGGTGCCGCTCGAGCAGGGGCTCAAGCGCGCCATCGAATACACGACCGCGCGCAAAGGCCTCATCAGCACCCGTTTTCAGGGTTGAGGTTGGGTTATGCGCGTGGTCGCCGTAGTGCCAGCGTATAACGAGGGAGCGCGCCTCGGCGAAGTCGTCGGCGCGCTCTTGGCGCGCGTCGATCGCGTGGTGGTGGTGGACGACGGCTCGATGGACGACACGGCGGCGCGGGCCCAGGCGGCGGGTGCGACGGTTCTCCGCCACGCACTCAATCGTGGTCAGGGTGCCGCGCTCAAGACGGGCACGACTTTTGCCTTGGCGGATGGCGCGGATATCGTCGTGCATTATGACGCCGACGGTCAGCATGACCCGGCCTCCCTTGGGGCGCTCATCGCGCCCATCGCGTCCGGCGAGGCTGACGTCGTTTACGGCTCGCGCTTTCTCGGCATCAAGGCCGAAGGCATGCCGTTCACGCGTCAGGTCGTGCTTTTTCTTGCGCGCCAGTTCAGTGCCTTGGTTCTGGGCATCCCGCGTCGCATCACGGATCCGCAAAGCGGCCTGCGCGCCATGAGTCGCGCGGCTGCCGTCAGCCTGGATTTCCGGCAGGACCGGATGGCGCATTGTTCCGAACTGCTGTGTCTCGTGGCGCGGTCGCGTTGGCGCGTCAAGGAGATTCCGGTGCGGGTCAGTTATTCTCCCGAAACGCTGGCCAAAGGCCAGTTCCGCGGCGGCGCCTGGCGCATCGTTTGGCAGCTGTTGCTCGGATCATTTCAGCGTTGATTATATGATCATCCAATACCTTCTCGTCCTGACATTGGTAGTTGCGCTGGGTCTGACCTGGCGGCGCGTTCGGCAAGGCGCGTTGAGCGGCTGGGCGGCCGCCCTGTGGAGCGTCCTCTGGATTGCGGCCGCGGTCGTCATCCTTCGGCCGGAGATGACGAGCGCGATTGCCGGGTGGCTCGGCGTTGGTCGCGGCGTTGACGCCGTCATCTATGTTGCCATCGCCGGCCTTTATTACCTGGTTTTCCGCATCTTCCTCAAGCTCGACAAGTTCGAGCGCGACCTGACCGTCATCGTCCGGCGCATCAGCCTGGATGAGGCGAAGTCGAATAAAAACGAACCGCCGACAAATGGGCAAGCATAAGGTCTTCGTCATCGTGCCGCTCTATAACGCCGCCGCTTTCCTGCGCGGCTGTTTCGGTTCGCTTTCCGGGATGGAACGCGGCGAACTGGAGGTGACGGTCGTGGCGATTGATGACTGGTCGAAGGATGACACGAAGGAAATCATGGTACATGAGTTCCCGTGGGTGCGGCTTGAACGCACGCCGAAAAACGGCGGCTTCGGCGCGTGTTGCAATCACGGCTTGCGTCTGGCACTCGCGGCAGGGGCGGATTACGTCTATCTGCTCAACCAGGATACGGAAGTCGCGCCGGAGTTCCTAGTTGAGGCCGTGCGGGCGATCGAGGCCAATCCCGGTACGGGTTCTGTCCAATCCCTGCTCATCCAGCATCCGGAAACTGATTTGGTGAACAGCGCCGGCAACGCCATTCATTTCCTCGGTTTCGGTTACTGCCTCGGCTATCGCACGCCGCTCGCGCAGCTCAAGGCGCAGGACGGTCAGGAGATCGCCTACGCTTCTGGGGCCGGCGTGCTGTACTTGGCCGACGCCTTGCGCGAGGTCGGCGTTTTCGACGAGATTCTTTACATGTATCACGAGGATTTGGATCTCGGCTGGCGCCTGCGGTTGGCCGGTTACGCGAATAGGCTGGCGCTCAAGTCGCGCGTCTTCCATAAGTACGAGTTCTCGCGCAGCATCACGAAATATTTTTGGATGGAACGCAACCGTTACTATGTCATGCTGAAGAACCTGCGGCCGTGGTCGATTGTCGTCTTGTGGCCGTGGGTGATGCTCGCGGAAATCGGCCTGTTGCCGGCGGCCATCCGCGGCGGTTGGTGGCGTGAGAAGCTGAAGGCGTACGTTTGGCTTTTCCAGGGCGGCAATTGGCGGCGGCTCGCGATGGCAAGGCGCGAGACGCAGGCAAAGCGCCGCGTCAGCGACCGGATCATCACGCGCCTGTTTGTCGCTCCTATCAGCTACCAGGAAGTCGCCGGACCGTTTCAGCTGTACGTCGCCAATCCGCTGATGTCAGCGTTGTGGTTCGTTTTGCGGCGTTTAATCATCTGATTGCAATTGATTATGGGCACTAATGCCAAGGCCAAGATTGCCATTGTCACGCCGACCTTTCCGCCATACCGCGGCGGGATGGGGCGCGTGGCGGAGATGGACGCATTGCAGCTCACGGAAGCCGGCTACGAGGTGACGGTGCACGTGCCGACCCAGCGGCACGGCGAACGGCGGCCGGAACGCGTGGCCGGTTACCGCATCGTTGAGCATCGGCCGTGGTATCGCTACAACCTCGCCGCGCTCGTGCCGACGCTAGGGGGTCTGCTCAATAAAAACGATCTCGTCATCCAGCACTATCCTTTTTTCGGCGCGGCGGAATTCACCGCGCTGGGCCGACGGCTCGCGGGCAAGGGCCACGGCCGCCTGGCCACCGTCTATCACATGGATACGGTCGGCAAGGGTCTCGTCGGCGCGGTCGCGGCCTTGCATCGGCCTTTCTGCCTGCCGTTCATCATGAATTCCGCTGACCGGGTCATCGTCACCAGTTTTGATTATCTTCACACCAGCCAGCTGGCCGCGATGGCCAGACGGAGTCTGGAGCGTTTCCGCGAGCTGCCGCTGTCGGTGGATACGGAACGTTTTGTGCCGGGGGAGAAGCCGGCCGAACTCCTGGCGCGATATGGCCTGAAAGTGGAAGAACCAACGGTGTTTTTCCTCGGCGGTTTGGATCGCGCCCATTATTTCAAAGGCGTCCCGAATCTGCTTAAGGCGATGGCAATGAAGCCACTCGCCGCGGCCCGGGCCGTCATCGCCGGTTCCGGTGACCTGAAGCCGGAATATGAGGCGCTGGCCGGGCGGCTGGGATTGGCGAATCGCGTGGTCTTCACCGGTTCGGTTACCGAAGAGGAGTTGCCGCTTCATTATCGTTTGGGCGACGTTTTTGCCTTCCCGTCCGTGGATCGTTCCGAAGCTTTCGGCATCGCGGCTTTGGAGTCGCTCTCTTGTGGCGTACCGGTCGTCGCGTCGGATTTGCCGGGCGTCAGGACCATCGTGCGACATGGCGACACCGGACGGCTCATCGCGCCGGGCAGCGTATCCGCGTTGGCTTCGCGGCTGGCGGAATTGCTTGACGACGCCAACGAGCGGGGCCGGATGGGGCGCAACGGCCGACGCATGGCCGTGGATGAATATGACGACAAGGAAAGGGCCAAGCGCCTGCGGCGCATCGTCGCGGAACTCCTCCACTGACATGCGCATCCTGATTGCCAACAACCTGTACGGCGCCAACGCGCGCGGCGGCGCGGAAACGATTGCCGCGATGGAAGCGGCAGCTTTGGTCGCCGCTGGCCACGAGGTATTGGTGATGGCCAGCGCGTCGAGGGAATCATCTGCGGACGGCAATCCGGCCGTGCGTTTTTATCTTCCTTCCCAGTTGTTTTGGTACGGCGACTTGGCGAAGCACGGCGTCGTTGCCCGCACGGTTTGGCATTTGGTTGATGTCTTCGGCCGCGCGGCCACGCGACAATTCATGTCTTTCGTCGATGATTGGAAACCGGACGTGGTTCATACCCATAATTTGATGGGCTTGGGATACACGATTCCGCGGGCTTTGCGGCGACAGGGGGTTAGGCACGTGCACACAGTTCATGACGTTCAGCTCGTGAATCCATCGGGGTTGATTCCGGTTGGCGGTTCGTCGGCGCTCGTGCGTTTCGGTGAAGCGCTGCATGCGGCGTTGCTGCGCAGGATTTTCGGTTCGCCGGAGGTCGTCACCTTCCCGTCGGAATTCCTGCGACGATTTTACGAGGCACGCGGTTTCTTTCCGAAATCGCGGCGGATGGTGATTCCGAATCCGGCCCCGGCCGTCGCGGCGGGGGAGCGGACGAAGCCGGAATCGCCGCGGTTCCTGTTTGTCGGGCAGCTCACGGAACAGAAAGGCGTGCGTTTGCTGCTCGCGGCCTGGCGGGAAGCGGCCATTTCCGGCGCGACGCTCACGATAATCGGCGACGGCGCTCTGGCGGACGAGGTGCGTGCCGCCGCCGCAAATGATTCAAGCATCATTTATCGCGGACGTTTGGCGAACGAAGAAGCGTTGGCGTCATGCGGCCGAGCCAGCTTTTTGGTCGTGCCGTCGTTGATCTTGGAAAACACCCCGACCGTCATCTTGGAAGCGTTGGCCGCCGGCACGCCGGTCATCTCGTTTTCTCAAGGCGGCATTCCGGAAATGGTGCGCGACGGGGAAAACGGCCGGCTGGTTCCGGCCTCGAAAAACGCAACCGTGTTGGCCATGGTTATGCGCGAGGCGGCTTCCATTGACGACGGAGCCTGGTCCAATATGTCGCGGGCCGCCAAGGTTACGGCGGCCGGACGGACCATGGATCAAGCCATCGATGCCTGGCTGGAAATATTTTCAGGTCAGGCACGCTGACTTTATAATCATTAAACCCCGTCAGCGCGAGCGCGACGGGGTTTTGTGTTGGCTGAACGCGTCAGCGTCTGAGCAGCCACCACGGGGAGAGGAGAGGCACGGTCGCGGCATTCCAGCCGATTTTGACCGGCCAGAGATACATCATCGAGAAACGATAGAGGAGCTGGTGCCCGTCGCTCGCGTTCGGCGAAGGGCAGAACCACGGTGCACGGCCGCGGCAGGTGGCGAGCGGAAAGAGCAGGAAGGCGCGGCCGGACGAATGGTCCTGGCGGGCGACCGTTTCCTCTGACCACTCGGCAAACGACGCGCCGATGACGACCCAGCAAACGGCGGATAGGACCATCAGTCCCAGAATGAACATGTAGCGCATGACGCGCCTCCTGACGTCCGGACGGTGCCGGACGAGGGAATTAGACTACTAAAAACGGCGGGTGTCAATCCGCCGCCGGCCCTCCTTGGTTCGACAGACTCACCACAGGCAAGGTCGGGCCAGGATCGTGTTCTGCTTTTCTACCCCACCCGCCCATGGTATGCTTGCGGCAGAATTTTGCGCATCCTATTGTTGTCATCCCGTTCAGTTGGTAATATTTGTTCGATACACGGTTACGTATTTTATTATATGACTCGGCGAGAACATACAATCGAAAAGCTTTATGGGATTTTTTCGGCCCTGAATCGGCGGCTTACTTTCAGGGCCGCCATTTATGTTTTTTGTGCCGTCGGACTGGTTACCTACATCAATGCGTGTTTCAACGGTTTTGTGCTTGACGATATCGGGCAAATCGTGACAAACCCGACCGTGCGTTCATTAGGCAACATTCCGGGCCTGTTTTTTGGCCGTTTCCACGGGCACGAGGTGGGGCTCTATTATAGGCCGATGATGCTTTCTTCATTTGTGTTCCTTTATTCAATTTTTCATGATCATGCTTTTTTCTTCCATTTCATTCAGGTGAACCTCCATATCCTGAATGCCATTCTTGCATACGGCATTTTTAGGAGATTTTTTGACAAGGGCGTTGCTTTTTTCCTTGGCCTGCTGTTCTTGGTCCATCCCGTCAACGAGGAAACGGTTGTTTACATCTCCAACTTGCAGGACGTACTGTTTATGCTATTCGGGTTGCTGTCGTTTAGTTATTTGACGAAAAGCATGTTGCAAAGGAAGGATGTCATTTACTCGAGCCTTTTCCTGCTGTTGGCCTTGTTTTCAAAAGAAACTGCCATTTTGTTTCTGGCCGTTGGCGCCGCATTCTTGCTCATAAACAAGAGCAAACAATTGATTCCCTACTTGGCGTATTCGTCCTCATCAGTCGCGATTTATGCTTTCATGCGGTTTATCTCGGGGACTCCTCTCCAAAAGGCCGCCACTATCCCCATCATGGCACTCTCGTTTGGGGAGAGGATGATGAATGCCCCGGCCATCATCTATTATTATGTCAAGACTTTTTTCTACCCGATAAATTTGGTGACCATGCAGTCCTGGACGATTGCTGGCACGCAGTTCATTGATTTTTATTTTCCGTTGCTTGTTGACGCTGCTGTGTGTGTCGGCTTGGTTGCGGCATGCCGTTATTTGGTTGGGAAAGGGGAAGGAAGGCGGATGGCTTTTTTCTTTCTTTTGTGGCTGGCGCTCGGACTCTTGATGCATCTGCAGATTATTCCTATTGATTGCACGGTTGCCGATCGTTATTTTTACTTCCCTTTCATCGGTCTTTTGGGGATGGTGGGCGTGTTTTTCCAATCCCTCCGCTTGAAAAAGACAGGCATCGTCGCCTGTGTAATCATCGGCTCAATCCTTTTGGCGGTCTTGTCCGCGCGGACCATCGTCAGGAATATGGACTGGAAGAGCCAAACGACGATTCTGGCTCACGATGTAAAAGTCGCGGACGGCAATTACCTGTTAGAGCTTTTATATGGCGCAGATTTGTTGAAAAACAATGAATTCGGCGAAGCGGAGGGGCATATCCGAAAGGCCGTAACTCTTTATCCGGAGAGCGCCATCGCTTGGTCGTCCGTGGGCGCGTTCAATTATTTGAAAGGCGATTACGCCCAAGCGAAAGAGGCGTACCGGCATTCAATTGCTATCGGAGGGTACTTAGGTGCTTACGAGAACATGGCTAAATTACTTTATGAACATGGGGACATCGAAGAGGCGAGGGCTTTTACGGTGAAGGCGACGGCGCTGTACCCGAATAGCGAAAGCCTTTGGTATCGGCGACTCTTGATCGGTTACAAGATGGGAAATCACGACGAACAGCTTCTTTCTTCCAGAAATTGCTACCTTGTATCAGGCAACACGCAATATCTTGCTGCCTACAACCAGCTTTTAAAAGGGCTGCCCATTCGTATTCAAGAGTGACGACTGTCCCTCCACCCCCGCTTATTTCCCGAGCCGCGTCGAGGGGCACCCCCGCTCCAAAACAAGGGCTGTGCATAACTTTGAAAACCCGAACGTTTGAGGCAGAAAAAGTGCCGTTGCCTTGCCTCTACAGGCCCATGGTATGCTTGCGGCATAAGCCTGCCCATGGGGTAGGGCAGGTGCGGACCTTAACAATTTAAGAGCGAAGAAATAATTATTCAGTCTAACCCAAAAACGTATGGTTAGAAGGCGTTTATTCACATTCTCCTGTTTTTTCGGCCTGCTCTTTTCACTCTTTATGCTGGCATCCATGAAGCCTGCGGCGGCGGCCAGCTACCAGCTGTCAGGACGAGTTTCAGACCAGGCCGGCACCGGCATCGCCGACGTCTCGGTCGAGGTACGGACGCCCGGCACAAGCGATGTATTATACAGTACCGTCACCACCAGTACCGGCGAATATTCCCTCGGCGTGGAGGAGGGGATTTATGACGTCCGCGTCATACCGCCCATAGGGAGTGAGTTTGGCCCATCAGTCGCGCCAAACCGAGTCATCTCGGATAATACGGTGATTGATTTTATTATAGTTGATGCAGATATTGTCTCCCTCTCCGGCCGCGTGCTTGACGCCCTCGGCGACCCCCTTCCCGGCCAGCGCGTGGACCTGGAAGTCGCCGGCGGCGCCCAGACGGTCGGGTTCACCGGCGCCGACGGCTCCTACCTCCTGCAGGTCGCGGCCGGGACGTACTCCCTGACCGTGATGGAGGATCCCATGAATTACAATGACGTCTACTCGGGCGCCCCGAACGAGTACGCCGTCTCCGCGCCGGGCCTCGTCCTCTCCCAGAGCACGGTTCTCGACGTCACCCTCCCGGTGAAGAGGGTGTCCGTCCGCGTTCAGGACCAGTCGGGCGGGCCCGTCGTCGGGGTCGAGGTCAAGGCCTTGCCCGGCGCGGCATCGTCTGGCCTCCCCATCGGCGGGCTAATCGGCCACGGGAGGTCGCTGTACTGGTCCGCCGGGCCGCTCACTGACGCGGCGGGGAACGCGGTCCTGTGGCTCTTCCCGGGGGTTTATGACCTGCGTGCCTACCCCCCGGCGGGGGGCGGCTACCCGAATGCGTCTCTCCGGGTTACCGTCACAGATGACCAGCAGGAGACGGTGACGCTGCAGCAGCAGGTCTCCCTCTCCGGCCGCGTGCTTGACGCCCTCGGCGACCCCCTTCCCGGCCAGCGCGTGGACCTGGAAGTCGCCGGCGGCGCCCAGACGGTCGGGTTCACCGGCGCCGACGGCTCCTACCTCCTGCAGGTCGCGGCCGGGACGTACTCCCTGACCGTGATGGAGGATCCCATGAATTACAATGACGTCTACTCGGGCGCCCCGAACGAGTACGCCGTCTCCGCGCCGGGCCTCGTCCTCTCCCAGAGCACGGTTCTCGACGTCACCCTCCCGGTGAAGAGGGTGTCCGTCCGCGTTCAGGACCAGTCGGGCGGGCCCGTCGTCGGGGTCGAGGTCAAGGCCTTGCCCGGCGCGGAATCGTCTGGCCTCCCCATCGGCGGGCTAATCGGCCACGGGAGGTCGCTGTACTGGTCCGCCGGGCCGCTCACTGACGCGGCGGGGAACGCGGTCCTGTGGCTCTTCCCCGGCGTCTACGACGTGTACGCGTACCCTCCGGCGGGGGGCGGCTATGTCAACCTCACCATAGGTGACATGCCAATTATGGAAAATCAGGAAATTATTGTCGTTCTCCAGTACGCCCACGTTCGCCCCGTCACAACCGCCACCCTCACCCCATCTCCTGACCCCCTCGGCAACTACCCCGACCCGACGACGGTAACCCTGACTGCGACTGCGGCGGAAGGCTACACCATCGCTAACACCTACTACACCATCGACGGCGGCGTTCAGCAGACGTA
>JAQTNC010000025.1 GCA_028714475.1 Patescibacteria group bacterium | reverse complement strand
GGTCTTCGGTTTCGCCCGGAGTTTCCAGAATGAAATCCATCTTCTTGAAGAGGGGATTGGTGACGAGTGATTTCAATCCCGCGGCGCCTATTTTTCCGTCGCCGAGGTGGTCGTGGCGATCCTTGTGCGAGCCGAGTTCGGTCATGGAATCGTTGAGATGGAAGAGGGCGAGGCGCTTGAGGCCGATGTTCGCGTCAAATTCCTTGAGTGTTTTTTTGACGGCGGCCGCGTCGCGCAGGTCGTTGCCGGAAGCGAAGGCATGCGCGGTGTCGAAACAGATGCCGATGCGCTCGTCGCCGACCTTCGCGAGAATGTCCGCCATCTCCTCAAAAGTGTCGCCGATGATGGCACCGGCGCCGGCGGAAATCTCGAGCAGCAGTTGCGCCGTGCCGATGTAATTTTTGAGGATTGCTTTGACGCTTTCCGCAACCAGTTTCCGTCCACGCTTCTCGCCGACCGCCGAGGCGCTGCCGAGATGGGTCATGATGGCTTTGGCCTTAAGGGCGGTCGCACGTTCGAGGTCGGTGCGGATGAAGCCGATGGAGGCGTGACGGATGCGTTCCTCGGCCGAGGCGAGGTTGATGACGTAGGGCGCGTGGATATACCAGGTGTCGAAGCCGTGCTCGTCGCAGGCGGCGCGGAATTTCTTGAGACTGCGCTCGTCGAGCTTCGGCGCCGGTCCGCCTTGCGGCGGACGGCTGAAGAACTGGAAAACGTCAAGCCCGAGTGCGCGGGCGTTTACGGGAGCGTTATGGAGTCCGCCGGCAGCGGAGATGTGGGCACCGATTCGGGGCATGGGGTTGGCGATTACTGCTTTATGATATCGCACCGTTCGGATTGAGGATAGATGGGCGGCATTTTTCGATAATATATTTCGCTTCTATTTTAACGAAAAACAGGACCATTAGCGGCCCCGTTTTCATTTGGCATTATTCCACGCACGTTGTCCTGATGACGTCCACGATTTTGTTGTTGCGGAGCGCGGTTTCCAGGTAGTCGAGGTATTCCGGCGCGCGGAGGCGTTCCTGTGCGGCGCCGTCGCTCGCGTAGGCATTCAGCAGGCGCGTCTGTTCGGCCAGGACGTCCGTTTCCAGAACCTCGATCTTCTCCGCGTCGCCGATGGCATTCACGACGAGCGCGGCGCGGACGCGGCGGAGCGCCTGCGGCGTCATCTCAAGCTTCAGGTCGCCGATGGTTTTCTTGAGCCCCGCGACGTAATCCTCGAGTTTCAGGCCGCGGTGTTCGAGATCATGCTCGAGTTCGTGCATCATGCGCTCGATTTCGCGGTTCACGATGGCGTCCGGGATATCCTCGAAGCGCGAGTCGTTGGCAATCTTGTCGATGGCCTCGTTTTCGCAGTCGCGCCGCACCTTGGTCTCCTCTTCCTCTTCCATGTTCTTGCGAAGGATGGCCTTCAGGTCGTCAAGCGATTTTTGGCCGAGACTTTTGGCGAACTCATCGTCGAGTGTCGGGTGCGAAAGCTCGAAGACCTGTTTTAGGGTGACGGCAAAGTTGACGTCCTTGCCGGCGATGTTTTTCTGGAAATGGTCGGCCGGGAATTTCAGCTGGAACGACTTGCTCTCGTTCACCTTTAGGCCGAGCACCTGCTCCTTAAGGCCGGGGACGTAATATTCCTCGTCGAGGTAGATGCCGTGGTCGCGGGCCTGACCGCCTTCGAGCGGCACGCCGTCGAGCGACATGTCCATGTCCACGACGATCTTGTCCTTGTCGCGGGCCTCGCGGTCAACGGCGGCTTCGGTGGTGCGCATGCGCTGGAGTTCCTCTAGCGCCTTCTCGACATCCTTATCCGTGACCGGCTTGGGCTTCATCTTTATCTTGATTTTCTTCCAGTCGGCAAGGCGGATGATGGCCGGCACGACCGTGATGGTGGCCTTGTAGGCGATGGGGTTGCCGGGCGCGAGCTTAGTGACGTCGATGGATGGTTCGCCGAAAGGCTTGAGGCCGTTGTCCTTGACCGCCTGGACATAGGTCTTGCGGACGATGTCCGGCAGGGCTTCCTCCAGGAGGGCCATTTCGCCGTAGCGCTGCTTGGCGACGTCAAACGGGACGTGGCCGGCGCGGAAGCCGGCGAGCGGCTTGTGCTCGGAGAGGTGGGTCGCGGCGCGCTCGAGGTGCGGTTGGGCCTCCTCCGGCGTGACCTCAATTTCAATCTCAACGACGCTCTTGGGGAGTTTCTTGACGTTGATGTTCATAGTCATTTCGCTAATAGTCGTCCTAGCTTAGCCGAAATTGGCGGATTTGTCAAACGGTGGCGGGTCGAAGCCCAAAAAGTGTCTGACACTTTTTGATAACTAAAAAGGTCTCGGCTTATGGGCTAAGTGCGAGACCTCAGAGCTATTCCTGAAATACGATTTTTTTGACAATGTCCGGGAAACCCAGGTAGGCGGCCGTTACGATGGCTTCCCTCGGGTCGGTGGACATGGCGGCCAAGCGGCGGCCAGCCTGGGACTGGTGACCCATCATCGCCAGGAGGAATTTGTTGGAGCCGGTCAAATAGTCACGGAACAGCTGGTCACGGGCCTTGGTCTGCCCTCCGAAATCATCCGCCAGATACCTGAACATGCGCCCGGCGAGAAAGACGCCAGGCCAGTAGAGATACATGACCGCGGTTTCGTCGACGATGTCCGGATTGAGCCCGGGATACGGCTCCCTTTGCAGGCGCTGGGCCGCTCGATGGGCCAGGATGTCGGTAGTGGCTTCGTTCAGGCCGGTGTACATCTGGGCCACTTGGCCGGTGCCAGGATTATGGCTGATGCAAGCCAGGCCATAACGCTTGACCAGCCGCCGGATTTGGGGCGAGGATTCGCCATCCGCTTCGATTTGCCGAATCACCATCTGGAGATAGCCGTGTCCGTGAGCCAACTCGTGAAGGGTGTCGTGCAGAAAATGGGCTGGCGGGCGGCCGCGCTGGAGGTAGGAGTGGCGCAGCTGGTTGGCGGATGTTTGCGGACCCACCTGGCTGGCAAAGTCATCGGGCGCAAGGACATGGATTTGACTCCACGGCGTCACGGGCTGAGTTGAGCCGAAAGCCGCGGTTTCAGCGGCCACGGCGTGACGCGCGGCTTCGATGATGACCGTTTCCTGTTCGGTCGGTGCCAGTCCGGTGACGTTGTCCAGGTCTGGCGGCGGTGCGTCGGCTAATTGTTGGGCTTCCGCGCGGAGTCCCGGGTCAGTCACCAGTATGTCACAGCGATTTATCCAAGGCGTCATTATTTGCCTCCTAGGCGAAGATTGGTAAGGAGCGTTTTATCCATCTAAGTCTAATTCGGCATTTTTGTCAATCCACACAGGCCTCGTTCGTTGTTCATTAACAGAAACCGTCCGCGCCGAGGGTGGCGGAGGACGGTTGGTTCGTCTAGGTCGAGCGTGCGGGTAGCAAGAGAAGCGACGGCGGGGCCTTCTCGTTCCATGCGGACACGGCCAGGTAATCCCCGACGTAATTTTTCCTTGCGCCCACGATGACGGCCTGTGGCAGAAGGCAGACGGTCCGTTTGAAGAACGTAGCGCCGAGATCCCCACGGCCAGCGGCTACCGCCGTCGCGTAGCACAGGATGGGCTCCCAAACGAGTGGCCAGAGCCGCTCATTGAAGAAACCCTCGTACAGCTTCGCCCCGAGGCATTGCCACAGCGCTTCGCGACAGGCCGTTTTCCTGGTGATGACCAGGGCTTCGCGGGCCGCGATTTCGTTGTATCCGTCCGGCATGCCGATTTCCTCGGCCTTAGTTGGCTTACGCCTGTCGCCGACGATGACGGCCAAGGCGTGCTGCAATTGCTGCTGGTATGGCGTGCCGATGCTCGCCCAAAAGCACTCCCATTGGGCGGCTTGGGTTTCGGCTTGCCAGCGATCCTTGGCCTCGGCCGCCAACCACTCCGGGTAGGGCGTGAGCGAAAGTCGGTTGAAGAAAAGAACTCTCTGCACTTCTTCCGTCGCGACCGCACTGGCGGCAAGCCTGGCATCATCCTTCAGCCTGTCCGAAACGGAGTAGGTGTTCGGCCACGGACGATTTTTTTCCGCGATGCGGAACAGCGGATCTAACGCCGCCATCAGCTCCCCGACGCGGCTGACGTCAGACGAAGGAGCCCAGGCGAGAAGAAAATAGCGCAGACCATCACGGTTGACGGTCGGAGCCTCTTTCTTAGGAGGTTGCATGACACCGCTCCTTGGCGATTCCCGGCTTTCGGGCCGGGACATGCTTGGCGCACGATTGCGCCAAGGACAGGTTTAAGTTACCTGAACTGGCGGCAGTGTCAACGGATAGGCTCTAAACTAAAACGCCCGGCCGAGGAGGGGCCGGGTCGTTGATTTGGGAGCGGTCACGGTTTCGTGAAGCGGTGGATTCTTTCCACGATGTCGGAGAAGCCGAGCCGCTCGGCGGTCGCGAGAGCGCTGGGACGGTTCCCGGTCATGGCGGCGATGACCCGCCTCGCGCCGGGCAGACGTTGGTTGAGTTGGCGGAGAAACGTCTCGTGACCGGTAAGTGCATCGCGCATGAGTGCGTCACGTGCCTCGGTCACGCCGCCGAAGTCGTCGGCCAGCACATGACAGAGCTTGGCGGCGACATAGAGTACCGGCAGGTAGTCTATGCAGATGGTGGCACCGGCAACGACCGCCGGATCTAGCCGACCGCAGTGGCGATTTGCCCATTGGACACCTCGCGCCATGAAAATTTCTGTCACCGCCTCGTCGAGGCCCTCAAAATCACCAACGTAATTTTGTTGTTGGCGAGGCCGCAGTCTAAGTAAACCACGGTGCGTTGGCCGGAGACAGATGTGCTTCCGTCGGCGCGGAATTTCGGCACAGATTCGGAGGTAGCCGACGCCGTGGCCGAATTCGTGCAGGGTGTCAGCGAACAGCGGGCCGGGTAGCCGCGTTCGCCGCAAGTAAAGGTGACGGAAGAGACTCATGCCGTCATAGGCGCCGATTTTGGCGTCGAACTCCTTGTTATTAAGCACATGAATCCGGTCGTCGGGCGGCAGGAGGCGAGGGCAACCCAAGCGTTCGCACTCCGCTGCGACGGCGGTCCGCGCCGTCTCGAAGATGGTGCACTCCAGAGCCGTCGGTTTCAAACCCACGACGCCGTACCATTCTATTGGCTCGGCGGGCAGCAGGATGTCCGTCCGCCGCCGATCATCGCCATCAACGCGGTAAACCGCGCGGTCATACCAGTTTTGGCTCACGGCATTCTCCTTGGTCGTGAAAAGACCAGAAAGGGCTTTGTTTGAAGGTAACGGAATAGGCCGGGTTCGTCAAAACACTGTGGCCGAAACCAAAACCGCCCCCCGCAATACTGCGGGGGGCGGTTTGAAAATCTGACGCGAACAACTACACCATCAGCCCCACGATGAGGAGCGCGACGATGTTGAGGATTTTGATCATCGGGTTGATGGCCGGGCCGGCGGTGTCCTTGTACGGGTCGCCGACGGTGTCGCCGGTGACGGCCGCCTGGTGGGCGAAGGACTTCTTGCCGCCGTGGTGGCCGGCCTCGATATACTTTTTGGCGTTGTCCCACGCGGCGCCGCCGGTCGTCATCGAGATGGCGACGAACAGGCCGGTAACGATGGCGCCGACAAGCATGCCGCCGACCGCTTCCGGTCCGAGGGTGTTCTTGAGCAGCACGCCAACGACGACCGGAGCCGCAACCGGCAAGAGAGCCGGAATGATCATCTCCTTGATGGCGGCCTTGGTCACGATGTCAACGCAGGCGGCGTAATCCGGCTTGGCGGTGCCTTCCATGATGCCCTTGATCTCGCGGAACTGGCGGCGGACCTCCTCCACCACGCCGCCAGCGGCGCGGCCGACTGCTTCCATGGCGATGGCGCCGAAGAGGTAGGTGATGAGGCCGCCGAGGAACAGGCCGATGAGCACCTTCGGTTCGGAGAGCGAGAAGGCGAAGTCCTTGCCGGCATTCATGAGTTCTTCGGTGTAGGCGGAGAAGAGCACGACGGCGGCGAGGCCGGCGGAACCGATGGCATAGCCTTTGGTCACGGCCTTGGTGGTGTTGCCGACCGCGTCGAGCGGATCGGTAACGTCGCGGACCGAGTCCGGCAGGCCGGCCATTTCCGCGATGCCGCCGGCGTTGTCGGTGATGGGACCGAAGGCGTCAATCGCCACGATGATGCCGGTGAGCGAAAGCATCGCCATTGAGGCGACAGCCACGCCGTAGATGCCAGCGAGCCAGTAGGAGCTCATGATGCCGGCGCAGATGACGACGACCGGCCAGGCGGTCGAGCGCATCGAGACGGCGAGGCCGGCGATGATGTTGGTGCCATGCCCGGTCTCCGAGGCTTTGGCAATGTTCTGGACAGGTGCCCATTGGGTGCCGGTATAATATTCGGTGATGCCGACGATAAGCCCGGTCACGGCGATGCCGACGAGCGAGGCGAGGTAAAGCTGGCCGACGGTGTAGATGCCGTTGCCGTCCATGAGCCAGGCGGCCACCGGGTAGAACAAGGCGGCGGCCACGACCGCGGCAACGATGAGGCCCTTGTAGAGCGCGCCCATGATGTTCTTGGACGGACCCAGGCGCACGGCGAACGAACCGACGATGGAGGCAACAATGGAAACGCCGCCGAGCGCGAGCGGGAAGAGGACGGCATTGTCGGTGCCGAAGACGAGCGAGCCCAGGAGCATCGCGGCGACCGCGGTCACGGCGTAGGTTTCGAAGAGGTCAGCGGCCATGCCGGCGCAGTCGCCGACGTTGTCGCCGACGTTGTCCGCAATGACAGCCGGGTTGCGCGGATCGTCTTCCGGGATGCCGGCTTCCACCTTGCCGACGAGGTCAGCGCCGACATCAGCGGCCTTGGTGAAGATGCCGCCGCCGAGGCGGGCGAACACCGAGATGAGTGAGCCGCCGAAGCCGAGGCCGATGAGGGCGTTGACGTCGCCGGTCAGGGCATAGAAGCCCGCGACGCCCAGCAAGCCGAGACCGACGACGAACATGCCGGTGACGGTGCCGCCGCGGAAGGCGAGCGTAAGCGCGCTCCCGAGGCCGCTTTTGGCCGCCTCCGTGGTGCGGATGTTAGAGCGGACCGACACCTGCATGCCGACGTAACCGGCCAGCGCGGAGAGAGCGGCACCGACTAGGAAGCCGACGGCCGTCGTGGTCCCGAGCTTCCAGAGCAGAAGGACGAAAATCACGGCCGCCACCACCGCTTCGGATTTGGTTTGGCGAATTAGGTAAGCGTTCGCGCCTTCTTGGATCGCCTTGGCGATAGCGCGCATCTTGTCGTCGCCTTGGGGTTTTGCCAACACCCAGCGGATGAGGATGGCCCCGTAACCGAGCGCGAGCAGCGCGGCAACGAGGGCGATGAGCAGCGGAGTAGACATAGTTCGTTTGCTCTTGGCCGTTTCCGGCATTAAAAAAGTCGCTAAGCGACGTATTTTCCTGTCCAAAGGATATGACAGGTGTGCTCGGCTGTCAATGAATGTGTGGTGCGGTGACTGGCTCATGCGGACAGGAACAATCGGCGGGAGATTGACAGTCGGGGTTGATTTTGCTAATCTGGCAAAGCAAGAGGATGTGCTAGCTGATATTGTTATTTGGCTTATTTTAGATGTTTTATCGTTTGAGCTAAATCACTAAACGCAATCATATACCTCGCCTCGCGGCAAAAATCGGCATCAAACTGCTCGTCTGGCTGTTCCAGGGGTTGATTGCCCTGAAGAAAGGGTTAATATTCCTGTCTATATTGGCAAAGAAGCCATTTTTTTGGCTAATTAGTAAGGTTTTACAGCCGATTGTCGCCTTTGGATACTGGTTTTACCTGATTGGAAAAAGGCAGTATCAGGCCAGTGAGTTTTACGGCCGCCGCCTGACCGCCTACCTCAACCATCAGCACGCCCTTCGCCTGGCGATCCTGCTGATTGTTTTTGGCGTCACCGCCACCAGCCTTTACGCCAGCGCCGCGCCGCCGGACGAGGATTTGGGCGGAGAGCAGAGCATCATCTCCTCGCTCACCGACGACTTCTCCGATGACCTTTTGGTTGAGGAAGCGTCAGACGACACGGCACCAGCGGCCAAGGATGTTTCATACCTGGATGACCAGTCGGTCAGTGCCGAGGATTATTACCTGAAAGGCCTGCCGAGCGAGGAAGAGGCTTCTTATGGCGAGGAGGAGAGTGACCTGTCGTCCGAAGCCCTGGTCAATGCCGTGCGCAACGACGAGGTGCCGGGTGGCGAGCCGGTCGAGTATCAGCCGCCGACCAGAACTGCCGTCACTGAATACACCGTGCAGGTCGGCGATACGCCGGAAAGTATCGCTCGTTCCTTTGGCCTGCATACGTCCACCGTCCTTCAGGTCAATGGCCTCGGCAGTCGCGGCTTGATTCGCATCGGCCAGGTCCTGCGCATCCCGCCGGTTGACGGTCTGGTCTATAAGGTGAAGAAAGGGGATACGGTTTCCAAAATCGCCAAAACGTATCGTACGGACGCGGCAAAGATCTTGGACGTCAACGGCTTGGCTGACGGCTCTGGCCTGACGGTGGGGGCGGAAATCATCCTGCCGGGCGGTGTCGCGCCGGCCGCGCCGAAACCGAAGGTGACCAACCCCGCAGCTGTTGTTCGCGATGATGGGAGTATTCCGCCGCCGGCCGCTGACCGCGTCGGTTCCGGTTCCCTGTTATGGCCGGTCGGCTGCCGCCGCATCTCACAATATTACGGCCGAAGTCATACCGGTCTCGACATCGCCTGCCCGATACGGACGCCGATTTACGCGGCTGATGACGGCGTCATCATTTATTCAGGATGGAACAGTGGCGGCTATGGCAACATGGTCCTGATTGATCACGGCAACGGCATGTTTACGCGTTATGGTCACGCCACGAAATTGCTGGTCAGCGTCGGCGACCGCGTAAGTCGCGGCGATGTCATCGCACTTGAGGGCTCCACCGGACGCTCGACCGGGCCGCACCTCCATTTCGAGGTCATGCGCGGAAGCGTCAGCAACCGCCTGAACCCGCTGTCGTTCATCAAGTAAAGAGGAACATTGAAAAGTGTGGGCGTAACAGCCCCGCTTTTTGGTTATTCACACGCGTCCATTATATATTAATATGCCCTGAGTTTGCCCGCCCCGTGGCCAGCCGCAGGCTGGCTTTACGGGGTCGAAGGGCTATCGATATTATGCGGCTGGATTGACTGTATTTGCCGATAATCGTAAGGTTGGCTTGGTTAGTTCCCTCACAACAGAGAGGTGGAGTATGCAACCACAGTTGTTGGCCAGAATCCGTGATATTCGGGGCTGTTTGGCTCATCTGCGGACTCCGGACGAGGTGGCCGTGCGCCGCGATCAGCCGGACGAGTTTTCCTGGCGTGATGAATTGCCGGGCGGGCCGTTCGGCGCGGATGCCGACCGTTACTTGGCCAGCCGCGCCTTCCGGCGTTTGCCCGGTCAGATGAGCGTTCTATCGGCTGTTCAGATGAACTCGCATTTTCAGACGCGCCTGACGCACTCAATCGCGCAAGTGGCTCCGGCCGCGCGGACCATGGCCGAAATCCTCGGTCTCAACGCCAATCTCGCGTACGCGAGCGCGTTGGCTCATGATGCCAAAGCCCCGTTCGGGGCCCCGGGGGAGAGGGGTTTGTCGAAGTTGGCACAGGAGTATATGTCCGGCCGGACGTTCAAGCACGAACGGTTCGGCGTTGTCCTATACCAGGACATCGAGCGGCTGAACCTGACGTGGCAGACGCTCGTCTGCATCCTGAATCACTCGACCGGATACGGAGCGGATAATCCGACCGGCGTTCTGCCTGAAGCGGACACACTCATGTACGCCGACAAGATGTATCGGTTTCCCGATGCCAAGGACATGTTCGAGCGGCGCATCGGCGGCCAGCCGCTGTTCCGATGGCGGGACTTCCCGGATTTGCGTGAACTGCTCGACTGGTTCGGCGCGACCACGGCGGAGCGGATTGACCGCTACATTGCCGAGGTCTGCCTGGAATCGGAGAGAGCCGGACGCGTTTTCTTCGGGGAGAGCGAAGCGGCGGCAAAGTACCGGGAAATCAAGGACATCATGCGGGATAGAATCTACCGCACGATGCATTTCTCTTCCGCAGAGGCCTTGCTCAAGGCGGTGTTCCGGGAATTCATGCGGCTGTTGCCGGACGTGGATCCGGTCGTGGCCGTGGCCCTGCTCTCCGACGCGGATGCCCTTTTTCTCCAACGTCAGATATTCGCGAACGGCCGCCTGCGCCTGGATGACATCGGCCAGTTGGCGCTCGGCGAGCTCCTGCCAATCTTGAGCGGGCGCACCTTCGATCTGGAGAACCCCGATTTGAGTTGGGGCCCCGCAGCGGCGAAGTAGCCGTTCGGCTTCGCGAGCCGCCTGTCATTCTGATGGGCGGCTCTTTAGTTAGTTCGTAGTTTGTAGTTTGTAGTAGCTTGT
The DNA here is from genome assembly GCA_028714475.1 of Patescibacteria group bacterium. GTDB lineage: Bacteria > Patescibacteriota > Patescibacteriia > SG8-24 > SG8-24 > JAQTNC01. Next base: position 5,982 of record JAQTNC010000025.1, on the reverse strand, counting down.
TGCCAGCCCTAAAAACTACCAACTACAAACTAAACAAGCCCCGGCGTGGGCCGGGGTTTGATAAAGTGGGCACCCATGTTATCCTAGACATCACTTCGTTTTTTTGATGGAGAATCTCAAAAATCTGACAAATTCGTTATGAAGGAAACATTATCAGTATTGTCTGGCGTGTTTTGCCTAGCAGCCTATCTATTTTATTTGCGCGCCGTGTTGTCACGGAAAGCCAAGCCAGTGCGGGCATCGTGGCTTATTTGGGCCGGCTTGAATTCCGTAACTTTGGGCGGCATGTTGGCGTCAGGGGCGTATAATGGCCAGATTATCGCGGCTACCCTCGCGGCTTGGGCGGTATTCGCCTTGTCCATCCGACTAGGCAAACCCGGCTGGTCCAAAACGGACAGGTTTTGTCTGGCTCTCGCGGTGCTGGGGATCATCTTGTGGCTGGTTTTCCGCAACCCGGTTTTTGGTATTGTCGCCAGCTTGGTCGCCGATTTCCTTGGGGCCATCCCCACGGCCATATCAGCTTGGCATGACCCAACACGCGAGAATAAGTTGGCGTGGGCAATCTTTTGGCTGGGTGGTCTTTCGGCCACCTTGGCCGTGCCGCAGTGGACACTGGCACACGCCGCCCAGCCGCTGGTTTTCTTCGCGGAGGAAAATCTTATCCTCGGCATCATTTTGTTCCGGAGTCGACTGACGCCGCCGCGCAGGCCCGAGACTAATTGAGAATTACATTTTATAAAGAAACGGGCCGGTAATCGGCCCGTTTCATCGCGTTGTTTATTTTTTAGACTTTCGGCGGCGGCGGATGGCCCAGACGATGAACCAGACCAGGAGCGCCGGCGGCACGAGCGCGCCACCAAACAGGATGACCAGCCAGATGACGGCAATGACGGCGTTCTGGGCGACGTTCACGAGCGCCTGCACGGCCTCCTTCACGGCCGTACCTGGGCGGAACTCGCGACCCGCCACCGTGATGACCGGCTCTTCCGAGAGCGAGACGCTGACCGTGGAGTAGCTGGTGAGGTTGGTCAGGTACTTGAGCTGGCCTTGGTAGCGCTCGATGGTTTCGCGGATCTGGCCGAGCTGGGCCTGCACCTTGAGGATATCCTCGACGGTCTTGGCTCGGTCGAGCACGGCGAGGTAGGTCTGCTCCTGGGCTTGGGCATTCTTGAGGCGGGCTTCCAGGTCGGTGTACTGCTCGGTCACGTCTTGGCCGCTAATGGACTCGTTGCGGATGACGGTTGCGAGCGGGCGGATGGCGTCGAGCAGGTCTTCGAATTTTTCCGTCGGGACGCGCACCGTGACCTGTCCGAATTTTGTCTGGCTTTCAATTCTTTCCGAGATGGATGAGTTCTGGGTGAAGCCACCGCGCTCTTCGGCCAAGGCGCTGATTTGCGCGGCGGACTTGGCGGCATCGTTCACGACCAACTCCAGCGAGGCATTCTTGATGATTTTCTGGTCAACCTCGGCGGCGGTTTGCCCGCCAGTCATGTCAACGGGCGGCATGATTGGCGACGGCATGCCGGGCGCGACCGCTTCGTCGGCCATCATGTCCCGGCCGCCATAAGAGACGCCCGCCTCACCCATCATCGGCGCTGACGTGATGGCGATGCCGGAAGAGTTGGACGCGGCTTTTTGTTGTAAGGTAATCGGCAGGCCGGTCTGGGAATTGATCAAGCCGAAGACGGCGAGGATGGGCAGGACGACGATGATGACGACGGCAGCGATGCCGATGGCCAGCCAAAGGCGGCGATGTGAGGTTTTTTTCGGTTGTTCCATATTTAGTTCCGGCTGTGCCGGCGTAATTATAGTTTGAAGCGCGTTAATTGAACGCTCTTTCTATATAGTATCACGAGTACGCCAGCGATAGGTAACGTCATCCCTGGCGTTCACGGAAATGCAGCGCTTCGGCGAGATGCGGCGCGGCAATGTTTTCGGAGCTGGCGAGGTCGGCGATGGTGCGGCTGACCTTGAGGATGCGCGAGAAGGCGCGGGCGGAAAGGCGCAGACGGGCGGCGGCATCGCGCAAAATCTGTTCGGCGGGGGCATCAAGTCGGCAGAATTTCTGGACAGCTCGCTGGCCCATTTCGGCATTAGTGAAAATTCCCGTTTTTTTGAATCGCTCCGCCTGCCGCAAGCGGGCAGCGGTGACACGCTCGCGCACGACGGCCGATGGCTCGGAAGCGACGGCCGCGCCGATGAGATCCTTGCCCTCGACCTTCGGCACTTCGACGTGGAGATCGATGCGGTCGAGGAGCGGACCGGAGATTCTCTTATTGTACTTAAGCACTTGGGTCGGCGAACACTCGCAGCCCTTTTCGGGATCGGTCGCGTAGCCGCAGGGGCATGGGTTGCGCGCCGCGACGAGCGTGAATTTCGCCGGGAATTTCAGGGTGCCTTGCGCGCGGGCGACGGTGACGAAGCCGTCCTCGAGCGGCTGGCGCAGGTTCTCGAGCACGGCGCGGGGGAATTCCGGCAGTTCGTCCATGAACAGCACGCCGCGGTGGGCGAGACTCACTTCGCCGGGCTTGGGCCACGAGCCGCCGCCGATGACCGCGACGCCGGACGAAGTGTGATGCGGCGCGCGGAACGGGCGACCGACGATGAGCTTGCCCTGGCCGGTGAGTCCGGCGACGCTGTAGATTTTCGTGACCTCAAGCGTTTCCTCGCGCGACATCGGCGGGAGGATGGATGGCAGGCAACGCGCGAGCATGGTCTTGCCGGAACCGGGCGGGCCGGAGAAGAGCAGGTTGTGTCCGCCGGCCGCGGCGATCTCGAGTGCGCGGCGCGCTTCGGTCTGGCCGCGGACGTAGGCGAGGTCGAAGTCGCCGGCGTCATAGGCTGAGTCGTCGGTGGGCATGGCGGGGGAGATGGGTGCGAGCGGTTCCTCGCCGCGCAGATGGCGGACCAGTTCGATGAGATTCGCCACGGCGAAGACGCGCAACTGTTCGTCGCTGCCATCGCGAATCACGAGTGACGCTTCGGCGGCGTTGGCGGTTGGTACATACAGTTCGCGGTAACCAGCGGAGGCGGCGAGCAGGGCCGCTGGCAGGACGCCGTTCACCGCGCGCACCGCGCCGTCGAGCGCGAGTTCGCCGAGGAACAAACGCCCGTCGAGCATGACTTCGCCGAACACGTCCATCGCCGCGAGGGTCGCGACGGCGACGGGCAGGTCGTAGGCCGGACCTTCCTTGCGGATGTCGGCTGGCGCGAGATTGACCGTGAGCCGGTGACGCGGAAAGGGGAGGCCGCTGTTTCTAAGCGCGCTCTTGATGCGCTCACGCGCTTCCTGCACGGACGTGTCGGGCAGGCCGACGACGATGAAGTTGGGCAGGCCGGTGCCGATGTCGGCCTCGGCTTCGACCGGCACCGCGTCGAGCCCGACCATGGCGGATGAAAAGGCTTTGTGGGGCATAGCGGCGGGTGGTGTATCAGCCCCGCCAGAAAAGCGCAAGAGACCCCAATAAATTAGATTATTTACCTTGATTTTCGGTAATAATTGAAAGCCAAGCCTGGGAAACGCATCTTGACTTTTCGCTCGTTATGTGATACACAGACGTCAGATTAAAGTTCCCAACGAAAGGTCGTTGAATGTCAGCCCTACGATTCGTGCTTCTCGCCGTCCTTTTTTACGCCATTCAGAATGTCATCCTGGAGAGGCGTCTTGCCCAGATTTCGCCCGCTGTCATCGTCCTTTTCTCCGGCGTTCAGCTTGCCGTGATGGCGGGACTGGTGATTGTGTTCCGCGAGCAGTTTGGCATGAAGGAGTTGGTTTGGCCGTCCGGATGGAAGGTCGCCATCCTCTTGGGCACTGCCGCCTTGCTGTTCCTGGCGGACTTCTGTTATGTCAGCGCCTATAATGCCGGCGGCCGAGTGGCCCTCGTGACCACCTGCGTGACGCTCGTGCCGGTCGCGGCCTCGCTCATCAATGCCGCCACCGGCGGAGGCTGGCCGTCCCTCCGGCAATGGCTGGGTTGCACCCTAGCCGTCGCGGCGGTGATCCTGGTCAAGAAGTGACCGCCTCCATTCTCATCGCTGGACAACAGCGCTTTCGCCGTCGGATCCGAGAATCCGGCGGCGGTTGTGTTTTTGAACGGGTATGGGGACAGCCCCCGCCGGTTTGACATGAGCCCGTCAGCGGCTATGCTGACTTCAGGCTGCTGCGAAAGGAGGTTCTCATGGCAAGCCGACCCTGGTTCTTTGCCTGTCCGGCTTGCCGTCAATTCCTTGACCCGCACGCCTACGCCCCGCACGTCAAGGAGCACGCCCGCCAAAGCCGGCTTTCCGTTGAGGGGGCGGTTCAAGCCAGTGACGTCATCAGACAGCAGTTCTTGTATCAGCTCCTTGAAATTGAGCTGGCGCGTCATGATTTCGTCACCAAACTCTGTCATGATCCTGATGAGATAGGGGCGGCGATTGATGTGCTAATCGATGATGAAGCTCTTCGGACAACCCTGCGTGAGTTGCTGTTGCCGCCTGACGATGGCGGTGGAAAGAGGGTTGCCCTGCGCGGGCTGAAACGCGCAAACGGGCGCTAGCGTCTGGCCGACATTCGGACTTCTTTATTGAAGCCGCCGACTGTCGGTTTTCTGTGTTATTGTGAGACATTTTGACGTTGTTATTATGCCGACTACTGGGCCTTGACCAACCGTCGCCGTTTGTTTAAGGTTGTAACCGTCGACAAGGAGGATCCCATGGGTCATTCAGAAACGAAACAATATCCTCTGGACTGGGGATATTCCGACTGTCCAAACAACAGCGGCGACCACCCAGCATTCCTGGGATGCCACTTCAAGGGTTGTGTGCCGTGCCCAGGCTGTGGGATGCATATCTTCGGCAACATGGCCGGACACGAGCGCGTCTGCAGCGGTCATCAGTTCGATTACGTCAACGCTTCGTCTGACGGCCCTGGCTTCGACGAAAGGAGCGCTCGCAGTGTCACTAATTAGGTCGGAGCGGTGCCCTTATTGCGTCCATGGCCGTTGCCTTGACCGCGAACAGTGTCGCGCGGAAGCCGTGGCCAGTCAGCTCCGGAGCCTCCGCGAGACTTTCGCGACGCCAGAGAAAAAGCTTGACGTCGCCAAACAGCTGTTCGAGCAGGCCGAGTCCAGACAGGCGTTGATTGGGTTGCTGTATGGCGACCGCGAGGCCATCACGACGTTCCTGTCCGAAATCGTCGAAGAGCCTCACGATTGGGTCAGGCTGATCCAGCTCGTTTTTCCTCAGCAGTGACTTCCTGCTGACGCGAGGCGCAAGCCGTTGCCGGTTCTCGGCGCGGTTTTTTGTTACGCAAAAAATATCGGTGGATAACCCCGACTTGACTCTTGTACGAACGTACAATAAACTGGAATTGTCCTGCCCCGACCATGCCTGGGGGCATTTATAAAAAGGTAGCGGCCAGGCTTGCCCTGGCACCACCGTAAACATGAAAACCGAACCCCAACGAATCCAAAAGCTGAAGCGGTTCTTTGCCGAAAATCGGCGGATGCCGAGTTATTCGGAATTGGCGGAGATTCTCGATTTTAAGTCCAAGAACGCGGCCCGCTATCAGGCGGACAAGTGGCTGGCCGCCGGCGTGCTCTCCCGCGGCGCTGGCGGTCGGCTTACGCCTGGTCGCCTGATGCGGCCCGTGCGAGTCTTGGGCACGGTCGAGGCCGGCTGGCCGTCGCCTGCCGAGGAGGAGCAGGCCGACGCCATCTCGCTCGATGACTGGCTCATTGAGAACAAGGAGGCCAGCTTCATGCTCAAGGTCTCCGGCGACTCGATGATCGAGGCTGGCATCATGCCGGGCGACGTCGTTCTTTTGACGCGCGGACGGCAGGCCAAGGATGGCGACATCGTCGTGGCCGAGGTGGACAAGGAGTGGACCATCAAGTTCTTCGAGAAGCGCGGCGGTCGCGTGCGGCTCCTGCCGGCCAATCGTAAATATCGCCCCATCGAGCCGCGCGACGAGATGCGCGTCGCCGGTGTCGTGACGGCGGT
>JAQTNC010000024.1 GCA_028714475.1 Patescibacteria group bacterium | reverse complement strand
GATTTGACACCATTTGCCGGTTCGGGCTAAATGCCGGGCATGAACGAAAAGGAACTGGGGTTTCGGGCCGCGTTGGCTCGGTACGAAAACATCAACACGCGATTGACCGCGCTCCTGCAGAGGTTCGGCTCGGCGGAAGCGATCTTCGCCGCGTCGGCGGCAGAGTTGGCGTCCGCCGGGCTGACGCCGGACGCGGCCTGGGCATTCGTGAGCGCGAGAAAAAAATTGAACGGAGAAAAGGAGCTGACCATCGCCGCCAAGCACGGCATCCAACTCATCGCCTTGGGCAACGACGACTATCCCCCGCTCCTCGCCCAGATTCCGGACGCGCCCATCCTGCTCTTCGTCCGCGGCAATCCGGACGCCCTTCGCGCCAAACCGGCCATCGCCGCCATCGGCACACGCAAGATGACGACGTATGGGGTGGCCGTCGTCAGCCTGATCGTGCGGCCGGTCGCGACAGCCGGCGCAAACATCGTGAGCGGCCTCGCGCTCGGCTGTGACGCCGCCTGTCACGAAGCGGCCCTGCAAGCCAACGCCACGACCGTCGCCGTCCTAGGCACAGGCGTTGATGCCGCATCCGTTGGCCCGATAACAAACGCGCGACTCGCCGAACGCATCATCGAAGCCGGCGGCGCGCTCGTCTCTGAATACGCGCCCGGCGCGGACGGCCTTAAGCACCATTTCCCCGAACGCAACCGCATCATCGCCGGCCTCACCAAAGCGACGCTCGTCATCGAGGCCGCGGAAAAATCCGGCTCCCTCATCACCGCCTTCCTAGCCCTCGAATACAACCGCGATGTCTATGCCGTCCCGGGTCCCATCACCTCCCCCGGCTCGGCCGGCTGCAACAAGCTCATCGCCCGCGGCGCAGCCCCGGCCATCCAAGCCGACACCATCATCGAACACCTCGGCCTGAAAAACCCCAAAAGAAAGTCAGCCAAGCCCAAATCCAGCGACCCGGCCCAAAACGCCATCCTCGCCGCCCTGGCCGAAAACCCGCTCGACACCGACGCCCTGACGGCCAAAACCGGCCTCCCGCCTGGCGAGCTTTTCGCCGCGCTGACCGCCCTGGAAATCGCCGGCTCAATCACCCGCACCGGAGACCGTTATCTCACAAGGGATTGACAAACCGCGGGGCTGGCGGTTATCCTCTAGCTTAGGCTATACACCACACTATATATATGAAAAGCCAACTGGTAATCGTCGAGTCGCCGACCAAAGCCAAGACCATCGCCAAGTTCCTCGGGAAGGGCTACAAGGTCATGTCCTCTTTCGGGCATATCCGCGACCTGCCCAAGAAGGAATTGGGCGTGGACACGGAGCACGACTTCCACCCGAAGTACGTCATCCCGACCAAATCCAAAAAAATCGCCTCCGAGCTCAAGAAGGCGGCCAAGACGGCCAGCATGGTCTATTTCGCGTCTGATGAAGACCGCGAAGGGGAAGCCATCGCCTGGCACCTGCAGGAGATGCTGAAACTGGATCCGGAAAAGACCAAGCGCATCACGTTCCACGAAATCACCGAGGAGGCCATCCACGCGGCGCTTAAGCATCCGCGGCAGATTGACGATCGGATGGTGGACGCCCAGCAGGCGCGCCGCGTGCTTGATCGGCTGGTCGGCTACGAGCTTTCGCCGTTCCTGTGGCGGAAGGTCGCGCGCGGGCTGTCCGCCGGCCGCGTGCAGTCCGTCGCCGTGCGGCTCATCGTGGAGCGCGAACGGGAGATTAGTGGCTTCGTGCCCAAGGAGTACTGGACCGTCGAGGCACTGCTCAAGCGCGCCGACGGCAGGGATATGGAATTCCCGGCTCGGTTGGCCAAACGCGGCGGCGAGACGTTGGACAAGTTCGCCTTGCCGGACGCTTCCGCGGCCGACGCCATTCTCGCGGACCTGAAGACCTCGACCTGGCGCGTGGCCGACGTGGAACGCAAGAAGGTCAACCGGTCGCCGCAGCCGCCGTTCACCACCTCGACACTGCAGCAGGACGCCAACAACAAGCTCGGCTTCTCCGCCAAGCAGACGATGATGATCGCCCAGCAGCTTTACGAAGGCGTCGAGCTCGGCCAGGAGGGTCCGGTCGGTCTCATCACCTACATGCGCACCGACTCGGTGAATCTTGCCGACAAATTCATCGGCGAGGCCCGCGAATACCTTCAGCAAACACACGGCAAGGAAGCCGTGCCCGCCGAGGCGCGTCGCTACAAGACCAAGTCCAAGAACGCCCAGGAAGCGCACGAGGCCATCCGCCCGACCGAGGCCAGCCGCACGCCGGAAGCGGTGGCGAGCCATCTCGACGACAAGCAGCGCAAGCTCTACGAGCTCATCTGGCGCCGGGCGCTCGCCTCGCAGATGGCGGACGCCGAGCTGGCCGTCATCGCCGTGGAAATCGAGGCCAAACCGGCCGCCGGAGAGACGCTGACCTTCAACGCCAACGGCACGACCGTGGCCAAGCGCGGCTACCTCGACGTTTACGAATCGGAAATCAAGGAAACGACCTTGCCGATGCTGGCCGAGAACGACGGGCTCAACCCGGAAAAAATCGAGCCGAAACAGCATTTCACCGAACCGCCGCCGCGCTACACCGAAGCGACGCTCGTCAAGACGCTCGAGGAGAACGGCATCGGCCGCCCTTCGACCTACGCCCCGACCATCTCGACCGTCGTCGATCGCGGCTACGTTAAGAAAGACAACCGACGCTTGGAGCCGACCGAGTTGGCCTTCCTCGTGAACGACCTGCTCGTCGCCCATTTCCCTGACATCGTGGACTACAATTTCACCGCCCGCATGGAGGACAACCTCGACAGCGTCGCGGCCGGCGAAAAGGCTTGGGTGCCGGTCATCAAGGATTTCTACGGACCTTTCAAGGCCAACCTGCTCAATAAGGACCAGGCCATCTCCAAGAAGGACGTAGCCGAACAGGTTACGGACGAGAAGTGCGAGAAATGCGGCGAGCCGATGATCGTGAAGTTCGGGCGCTACGGGAAATTCCTGGCCTGCAGCGGCTTCCCCAAATGCCGCAACTCGAAGCCGCTGCCCGGCTCCGAACAGGCGGCCGCCGTGAGCCAAGTCATTGACGAGAAGTGCCCGGCCTGCGGCGCGCCCATGACCGTCCGTCGCGGCCGCTTCGGCGAATTCGTCAGCTGCAGCCGCTACCCGGAATGCAAGACCGCGCGGCCGCTCCTCAAGAAGGTCGGCGCGAAATGCCCATCCTGCAAGGAAGGCGACATGGTCGAGAAGAAGACGCGCGGCGGCAAGACCTTTTACGCCTGCTCGCGGTATCCGGAATGCAAGTTTGCCCTCTGGGCGCGCCCAACCGGGGAAAACTGCCCGAAATGCGGCTCGCTTCTCACCTTCGCCAAAGCCGATACCGTCCGCTGTTCCAACAAGGAATGCGATTACGAACGCACGGTGGAGAAATAGAGGGAAAAACCGGGGCTCGGGGAATAATAGTTCAAGAACAAGACGTTCTGGCCCGAGCGTAGTCGAGGGCTACGCGGGTGATAGAGGAGGGGTGCCCCTCGACTCCGCTGCGCTCCGCTCGGGGAAGAAGCTGGGGCGACCGAGGGTAACCTTTATTCTCCGCCATGAAAATCAGCGCCGACAACCTGCTTGACCGCCTGCGGTCGAATAACCCGAAAGCCGACCTTGACCTGGTTCGGATGGCTTTCGATTATGCCCAGGAAGCGCACGCCGGGCAGCTGCGCAAGTCAGGCGACCCCTACATCCTGCACCCGCTGCGCACCGCCGAATACCTCGCGGGGCTGCGTTTGCCGGTGCCAATCGTGATCGCGGGATTGTTACACGACGTCCCGGAAGACACGTCGGTGTCTCTCGACCAAATCCGGAAGGATTTCGGTCCGGACATCGCCGGCATGGTCGAGGGCGTCACCAAATTGAGCAACATCAAGTACCGCGGCATCATCCGTTATGTCGAGAACCTGCGTAAGATGTTCGTCGCTATGGCATCCGACGTCCGCGTCATCCTCATCAAGTTCGCCGACCGGAAACACAATCTCGAGACGCTGGACTCCCTTCTGCCCATCAAACGCCAGCGCATCGCCTTGGAATCGCTGGAAATCTACGCGCCAATCGCCAGCCGCCTCGGCATGAACGAAATCAAGGGGCAAATCGAGGACCTCTGCTTTCAGCATGTCCTACCGCAGGAATACGAGCGCGTGTCTGCCTTAGCCAAGGAAGCCGTCAGCGTCCGGCACAGTTACGTCCAGCGGGCCCAACGCGCCGTCGAACACGACCTGCGGCGCGCCGGGATTCCGGTCGTCGGCATCGAGGGCCGCGTCAAGCACCTCTACAGCCTCTACCGCAAACTGCAGAAGCGCGATCAGGACATCAGCCAAATCCATGACCTTATCGCCTTGCGCGTCATCATGGCCGACGTCGCCGGCTGTTATGCCGCGCTCGGCATCATCCACAACCGCTGGAAGCCGATGCAGGGCCGCATCAAGGATTACATCGCCGTGCCCAAGACGAACGGCTACCGTTCTCTTCACACGACGGTCGAGGGCACCCACGGCGAGACGGTCGAGTTCCAGATCCGCACCCGCGAGATGCACGAACAGGCCGAGCGGGGCATCGCCGCCCATTGGCAGTACGACGAGGACGGCAAGCGCGCCTCGGCCGCCGTCCGCACCCAGCTCGCGTGGGTGCGGGAACTCGCCGACGGGCTTCCGGCAGGACGCCCAAACCACGAAGGCAATTTCCTTGAGTCGCTCGCGGCGCTGAACGTTGACGTGCTCCAGAACAGGATTTTCGTCTTTACGCCCGAAGGCGATGTCATTGACTTGCCGGAGGGATCCACGCCGGTGGATTTCGCTTACGTCATCCACAGCGAAATCGGCGATGGCTGCGGCGGCGCCAAAATCAACGACGAGATGGTCAGCCTCGACAGCCGCCTCCAAACTGGCGACGTTTGTGAGATCCTGGTTGACCGCAACCGTCCCGGCCCGAATCCGGACTGGATCGATTTCGTGAAAACCAGCAATGCCCGGTCACACATCAGGTCACACACGCGGGCCAAAATTGCCAGCTGGGCCGCCGACGAGCCGAGCCTGCCCGCTACCCCCATGGAATTGTCCCGTTCCGGCAAGAAAAAGGTCGGCCGTTACAGCCTGCCGATTATTAAGGTGGATTAAATAAAGTGCTGGAGTGCTGGAGTGCTGGAGTGCTGGAGTGCTGGGGTCTTCAGCACTTCAGTACTTCCCCGCTTCAGCACTAAAAAGCCCCGTTCCTAACGGAATCGGGACTTTTTTGATGTCGGTTGTTCTCATCCGCTCAACCCCGCAGCACGTCCACGGCGTGATTGTATTCCTCCTCGGAAAAGAAGGAGATGACGATGCTGCCTTTGCCGCCGCGTTTCTTGATCTCCACTTTCGTGCCGAGACGATGGCGCAGTTCGTCTTCGATGGCCTCAACCGCCGCGTCGCGTCGTTCGCCGCCCGCGCGCCGCACGTCCTGCTCGGCTTCCCGCGTCGTGGCCTTGCGTCCCATGATCTTGCGGAAATACGCCAGCCGCGCCGCATCGTCCTTAAGCCCCAGGATGGCGCGCGCCGTGCCGGCCGAAATCTCGCCGCTCGCGACGGCTTGGCGAATCTCCTCCGGCAGATCGAGCAGGCGGATGGCGTTCGCCACCGTGGGCCGCGCCTTGCCGACTTTTTTCGCCACCTCTTCCTGGGTGAAACCAAAATCATCAACCAGCTTGCGGTAAGCGCTACCTTCCTCGATGGGATTGAGGTCAGCGCGCTGGATGTTCTCAATGAGGGCCAAGACCAATTTTTCCTGGTTGCTGCCGACTGACGGCCGCACGACCACCGGCACGGAATTGAGTCCGGCCAGTTTGGCCGCCCGCAAGCGGCGTTCGCCGGCGACGAGTTCATAACCCCCTTCCGGCCGCGCCGAAACGACGAGCGGCTGAATGATGCCGTGTTCCTTGATGGACGCGGCCAAGTCCTCCATCTCCGGCGTGCGGAAATGGGAACGGGGCTGTTCCGGATTCACGACGATGGCGGAAACCGGAACTTGGCTGACGCCGGAACCCGGCTTGTCGGCCACCGCCGTGGCGGCGGCTGGCTTGGCCGGAATGAGCGAGCCCAGCCCGCGGCCGAGCCCTGATGGTCGTTTGTTCATATCAGTAACCCTGCTCGAGTTCAATAATCTCGAGCGCCAAACCTTCATAAGCCTTGGCGCCTTTGGACCAAGGGTCGTACTGCGCGATGGGCTGGCCGAAACTCGGCGCTTCCGCGAGCCGCACGTTGCGCGGGATGACGGAACGGAAAATCCGGTTCGGGAAATGCTTGTTGAGTTCGGCCATGACGTCGGCCGACAGGCGGTTGCGCGCGTCGAACATCGTGAGCACCGCGCCCATGACTTCCAGGTCGTTGCGCAGGCTGCTCTTGACCAGCTCGACGGTCTGCATGAGCTGGCTCAAGCCTTCGAGCGCGTAATACTCGGCCTGAACCGGGATCAGCACCTTGTCGGCGGCCGTCAACCCGTTCACGGTCAGGAGGCCGAGCGACGGCGGACAGTCGATGATGATGTAGTCGTAATCGTTGCGCACCTCGAGCAGGGCGTCGGCCAAGCGGAACTCGCGACGTTCGACGTCCACCAGCTCCACGGCCGCGCCCGCGAGTGCCGGGGTCGCCGGCGCCAGTTTCAGGCCCTCAATGGCCGTCGGCATGACCACGTCCTTGAAAGACGCCTCGCCGATGAGCGCCTCGTAGACGCCCTTTTCGAGAGACCGGTGATCAAGGCCGAGGCCGGAAGTGGCGTTGGCCTGGGGATCAAGGTCGATGAGCAGGACAAAACGCCCCTTGAGCGCCAGGTAGGCGGCGAGGTTCACGGCGGTGGTGGTCTTCCCCACCCCACCCTTCTGGTTGACGACCGAAATGAGGTACGCCATAGCGCGTTTAGTTTACCGATTAGAGGCCCTTTTGACAACAACCCGGCGAAATTATAAGATTTCCAAGCAATCTGGCCGCGGTGGCGAAATGGGTGAAACGCGAGAGCCCGCAGCGTTTCACGGGCGCTAAGGGGCGCCCGGGCTTTGCCGAGCGATTTCATACTCTACGCGAGGCAAAGACGCATGCGACTCAAAATCGCACGGGAAATCAAGGCAGACAAACAATTCACGCCGCGGTGGCGAAATGGCATACGCATTCGACTCAAAATCGAACGGGAAACCATGAGGGTTCGACTCCCTCCCGCGGCACCACGTAAAAAGCCCGTGCATAGTCACGGGCTTTTTACGTGTCCCGTGGCCGCCTGATGCCGATAGGCGAAGGCGGCTTTACGGGACTCCGTTACGCACGGGCTTCACGTGGCGCGGCCACGTAAAAATCCCAGCTAGTCTGGGATTTTTACGTGCCCCGTGAGAAGTCGTGCGAAGCAGGCTTCTTTACGGGGCCAGGTCTAGACGAACGCTGGGCTTCACGTGGCGCGGCCATTTTGTTGGGTACAGCTCGCCCGGCGTTTTTTCGTACCCCACACCCTCTTGATTCGCCTGATGATATATGTTAAGGTGGGTTAAACAAGGGGGATAATTGATATTCATCGCTAAAATATGCGAAAAAAGAAGCACAATGCCGACGAAATACGCTTCTGCCAGTCCCGCCTCCATAAACGCGTCTACGAATTCCAGCCTGGCGAAAAGTCTTTTCTCGTGAACGTCGAATGGGAAAACGGCCAACCGCTGCGCATGGTCGTTTGTCGCGACTGTTTCGACAACAACATCGGGACGTTCATCAAGGAAATCACCATCGAGAAGACCCGCATCCTGGCCTTTGCCGGATGAAGACCCCCGGCCTTATGGCCGGGGCATCTGACGCCCCGACCTGTTTCATCCCCCGAAGCACTGCGTTCTCCGCTGTCGCGGAGTTCAAGAAAACACTGCGCATTCACCCAAAGCCTGACGCCCATAGTATCCTGCGAAGGGGGATAACGCCATGACGAAACCAAACCCCGCGCTGTCAGCGCGGGGTTTTGCGTTGAGGATTGGCTTTATTTCCGGAAATGACCTATAGTAGGGGCTCATGTGCTTTTCTGCTTCAGCCAGTTTCACCGCCGCCGCTGCCCTAGCCACTGGCGGCGTTGTTGCTTATAAAAATTGCGAGCCGCGCGATCGTTGGCTGGCCGCCATGCCAATATTTTTTGCCATGCAACAGGCGCTGGAGGGGTTGCTTTGGCTGCACCTGCCGAACCAAAACCTGAACGCGCTGGCGTCCCACGGCTACCTAGCCTTCGCCACGATTTTTTGGCCGATCTACGCGCCGCTCGCCATCCTCTCGGCCGAACCCAAAGCCAAACGCCGTCGCTGGCTGGTAGCCATCACGGTCGCTGGAGCCTTCATCAGCGCCTATTGTCTCTACCTCTTCCTGCGCTACGGCCCAGCGACCTATTCTTTCGTGCACCAAAGCATCAGCTACACCTGCGGCAACCTACCCATGACCAGACCTTTCTTTTACCTATATGGCTTGGTCGTGACGGCGGCCGGCTTGGCATCGAGCCGCCGACTGGTCACGATTTTCGCGGTGGCCGTGACCGGGGCATTTGTCGTCACCCGCCTGACTTTCGCCTATGCCCGCCTTTCCGTCTGGTGTTTTTTCGCCGCCTTCTTGAGCGTCATACTGATTGCCGCCGTCTGGAAAAAAATTCCGCCGCCGAAACGGGAAGAACACGCCTGACAAAAACACCGGCTTCAAGCCGGTGCTGTTTTTAATCAAGGAATGTTGTCGCTTGAAGGCGGCTCGCCTTCGACCCAACGACCGGGCCCGAGAGGGTTGAAGCCGCTCTCCACCTCGATGCCGTCCAGATAGCCGTCCCCGTCCGTGTCCGGATTATTCGGATCAGTCCGCAGGCCTGTTTCTCGCAAGTCGGAAAGGCCGTCCCGGTCGGAATCCGTGACGTAATCGAACTGGACCTTTCCTTCAACCAATCCCTCGTTCGACGGACCGCTCTCGCCCAACTCGTTGCGCTTGAGCATCAGGTCGCTCGCCACGGCCGCCTCGTGCAAGGCGGATTTCACTGACGCCTGGCGCGCCTCGTCAGTCACGCCTTTGGCGAACTGGAAAGAACCGCCGGAAAGATTCCCGGTGATCAAGGTCTGGTCGTCATAATAACTGACGCGCCCCAGGCATTTTGTCATGGCGCCCGAAACGTGGTTGGGCGACATCAGGCTCGTGCCCAGGAAGGTCGTCGGCAAGGCGTCCGTGCCGCCGGTCACGAGGTCATAGATGGTGGTCGGCAAATCCACGTGGCTGGCCACCGTTTGCAGCTCCGTCGCCATCACGCTTGGCGCATAAATCGCCAAGGGCAAACGGTTGTAGGCAAGAAAATTTCCGACCGGATCCGTGTCCTTCGAGTTATAATATCGATGATCCGCGAAAATGACGACGACCACGTCACCAAGCAGGCCTTCCCGCTCCAGCCGACTGAACAGCTGGCGTATCCCGTTGTCCGTAGCCTTGAGGAAACCCAGATACTCGCGGACGGTCGTCTCGTCCGCATCCATCGTCGCGGCCGCGCCGTTCAGCTCGCCGACGTAAGGCGTAATGCCAAGGCCGAAGCGGCGGTTATAAGACTCGCGGAAATGCTCGTTATGCGGCGCGTGCGACGTTATGCCGATGACGTAACTCAAGGTCGGCTTGTCCGACGACTTGATGTTGTCCACGACGCGGTCGAACAAGAGGCTGTCCGGGTCACGGTAGGAAAATTCCGGCGTGAAATGCAGGTTATCGTATCCCCAGGCGGGAAACAGCAAGTCCCGCGCCCAAAAGGACGCGTCGTTGGCATGATAGGCGTGGGTGGCGTAGCCGCGCTGTTTCAGAATGCTCGGCAGGCAGTTGTAGGAGTTCTTGGCGTAGAGATCGCTCACCGGGCCAAACGTCTCGGGCAGGAAGCCGCAGTTCACCGCGAACTCCGCGTCCACGGTCGTGCAGCCGTTGGCGAAATAATTATCGACCGTCCAATTCTTCTTCATCAGGTCGGCCAAGAAAGGCATCGGCGTCGGATTGACGGTCAGAGCCCAGGCATCAACGCTTTCCAGCTGATACAGGATGATGTGGGGCGGTTTGGTAAAAGTCGGGCGTTCGGCACCCGGGCCGGAAGCCGTGCCGGCAGCCAGGGTCTGAAAATCCGCGCGAATGACGTCAGGGTTGGCCAAGGCCGGAGCTAGGCTGTTGCCCAAAATTCCGGCTTCTGGCCTGGTCGTCGTCGCGTTCATGGTCGCGGCCAAAACGCGTTCGCTCGCGAAGGCGTTTCCGAATAACCCCATCTCCGCCGTCAGCTGTTCCGCAGACGAGTCGGATGAGACCAAGTGTCCGCGAACCGCATCCAGACGCCAATCAATGCCAACTAACATGATCGCCTGAAACGACAGAAACGTGGCCAAGCCGGCCAAACCCAATCTCTGTCGGCCAAGCGCCGGCAAACGCAGACGATGTTCCGGCGTGAGCGCCAAGCCACCCGATACCTGTGAGTGCCGGCTCAACCAACCCATCAGCCAGTAGGCGCTGACGAGACCCGCGGAGGCAACCATCAGACCCGTTGGCACCAAACCGACGAAATCCTTCATGAGCCGCAACATCGGCCAATTAACGCCCAAGAGACGGCTGGAGGCGAGCGGCAGGAACGTGTGAAAAATCCGGAAGTAGGCGAAATTGACGAGCGCCCAAACGTGAACTGCGACCATCAGGAAGTCGGCGATAATCTGCAGCCAAACCGACTTGATGGCGCCAGCCTGCCAAGCGAGCAGCCAACAGGCGACAACGATGACGGCTACCTGCGCGGTGAGCGAAAACCCCAAACCGAGCTGTTCGTGATACCACGCGAACAGCCCGAACTCGGCCGCCAGCCAGGCGGTCATCAGGAGGCTGATTTTTAGGAGACGGGGCATGAAATGAATCGTAATTGGTTCGGACTAATTATATCAAGTTGGCGATGTTCATCATAAGGTGGGGTTTTACGAGGGCGGGACTTTGTCGCGGCCCGCTGTCGAATACAGCGGGCCTTGTCCGGGGTCGCGCCAGCGCTGCGCCAGCTCGCGCTGGCGTCGCTCGGCTGCTCGGCGCTGGACGGGTCGGCCTCGCTCGTTTCGCTCGCGGATAATTCGAAATCGCTCGCGAAACCCGGGTCGCCCTTACGACCCGTGAATCGCTCGCCGGCTCGCGATTCACCCCGTTCGAGTCCCGCCATCGCTTTCTCAATATTCTTGGCTGCGCTACGTGAATATCGGCGTTCGTCTAGGGAAGGCCCCGCACCAGTCCCGCGTACCACTCCCCTATACCAGTCGCTCCGCTCCTATATAGGGTCGGGTACACGGTCCGGTGCAGGGCACGAAAAAACACCAGACGAGCTGGTGTTTTTTCGTGGTAGCGAGGGCGGGACTTCCGCGGCCCGCCGTCGAATACGTCGGGCCTTGTCCGGGGTCGCGCCAGCGCTGCGCCAGCTCGCGCTGGCGTCGCTCGGCTGCTCGGCGCTGGACGGCGCCTCGCGCCTCGCTTACGACCCGTTCGAGTCCCGCCCTCGACTCTAGACCATCAAAACGGCCCACCCGTTTTGGGTGGGCCGTTTTGATGGTAGCGAGGGCGGGACTCGAACCCGCGACCCAAGGCTTATGAGTCCTTTGCTCTACCAACTGAGCTACCTCGCCGTATTTACATCTTTTCCCTTATTTCGCCCATCCAAATTACCACCAATCCACCCCTTTGGCAAGAGGGCTAACAAACGAGGGGTTTAGTAGTTGCGCCACGTGAACACAAGCGTTCGTCTAGGGAAAGCCCCGCACCAGTCGCTCCGCTCCGGTGCAGGGCACGAAAAAACACCAGCTTGGCTGGTGTTTTTTCGTGGTTGCGGGGGCGGGAGTTCCGCGGCCCGCTGTCGAATACAGCGGGCCTTGTCCGGGGTCGCGCAGTTGGCTGCGCCACGTGAAGCCAGCGCGGAGTCATGAAGGCCGCGTAAAAAGGCTCGCTCCGCTCGCCTCCACGCGGCACGTAAAAAGCCACCGCTTTCGCGCTGGCTTTTTATGTGGCTGCGCCACGTGAATACCGGCGTTTGTCTTGTCTTGGCCCCGTAAAAAGATTTGCTCCGCAAATCTTCACGGGGCACGTAAAAACACCAGACGAGCTGGTGTTTTTACGTGGTTGCGGGGGCGGGAGTCGAACCCGCTATCTCGTGGTTATGAGCCACGCGAGATACCGTTTCTCAACCCCGCGTCGTTGACTAAGGCAAGTTACCACAAGCCGCCGGGCGGGTCAAGCACCTGACCCGATGGCGGTCGCCTTGCCATCATCTCTTTTTTGGCGGCCAAACGTAAGCGTCGAACGCCCAATAAATCAGGCTTTTGACCTCCTTGAAACGCGCTTCCTTGTCGGCCGCGCCGAGAACGACCGCGATCACACGGCGACCATCATTGTTTTCCGCGGCCGCGCCGAAGCAATACCCGGCTTCCTGGATATAACCGGTCTTGCCGCCCAAGAACTTGTATGGGGGCTTGTTAAGAAAGCTGTCGAGCAGGTTGTCCGTGCTGCGGACGCGGTGCGAGGCGCCGTCCGCGTTCGTGAACGAATACTCCCTGTTGGTCACCGTGCTTTGGATGATCGGTATGCCCAAGGCGCGGCGTACCAAGACGGCCGCATCACTGGCTGAAGCGACGTTCCTGCTGTCGAGTCCGGTCGGTTCAACGAACGTCGCGTGCTTTAGCCCGACCTCCTTTGCCACGCGATTCATCTCGGCGGCAAACTCCTCTGGAGTCAGGCCGGTGGATCGGGCCAGCGCCGCCGTCGCGTCGTTCGATGAGGCAATCAGACTCAAGTAAAAAAGATCGCGTACCGTAACCTTTTCGCCGGACATGAGCACGGACACGTCACCCGCCCGTTGGTCGGCGGGAAGCATCTCCACCTGACTCTCCCATTGAGGCTCATGCTCCAAGACTACCAACGCCGTCATCAATTTGGTGATGGAAGCGATGGCCTGGGGCACGTCGGAGTTTTTGGCGTAAAGCGCGCTGGACGTGTCCCAGTCCATGACCATGACGTTGGGCGCGGTCGTCTCGACGCCAAGACGCGTATCGTCCTTTTTTTGCGGCGCGGTGGGAAGCGGCACGGCCCGAACAGGCGCCGGCTGAAGGCTGGCGCCGGGCGGCGCCTTCACGTCATTGAAAGAGAGCGCCGGATGAACCGGGGACAAGGCCAGATATAGGCTTAAGGCGACAAGGAAGGAAAACATATTGATCAGGCGGCTGGCTTAATTTCATCATTTTCGACGGTATTTTCTTGCGTCTCTCCGGCGCTTCGGCTCTCCGGCTCTTCCGCCGTCTGTCCCATCGCCAACACCCGCGTCACGTTCTCGTGCGAATGCAGCTTTTCATAATCCGGCAGCTCCTCAACCGAGGACACGCCGAGAAAACGCAGAAAATCCATGGTCACGCGGTAGGACGTGCGCGGATCGCCCGCCTCGCCGCCGGTCGTTTCCACGAGGCCCCGCAACATGAGGTTGCGCAGGATGAGGCTGCAGTTGACGCCGCGAATCTGCTCAAGCTCCGCTTTGGCGACGGGGCCACGATAAGCGATGATGGTCAGGGCTTCGAGCGACGGCTTGGTCATCTCGCCGGTCGTCTCGTCCTTGAGGAAATCCTGAACGGTCTTGGCGGCGTCCGGTGCCGTGGCCAGTTGCACTTCCTCGCCGTTCCGAAGAAGCCGCACGCCGCTCCCTTCGCGGTTGAAGCGTTCGGCAATCTCATCAAGTGCCTGCAGCACCTCCTCCTTGGAGGCGTCACAGACTTCGGCCAGCCGCTTGGCGGTCATGGGCCGGTTGGCGACGAACAGCAGGCTTTCGATCTTGGCGTTCAGCATACGGGGTGGGCGACGTCAGCGCGGCTCACGGAAATCTCTCCGAACAGGCTGTCCTGGGCGACGCAAACGGATTTCTGTTTGATGAGTTCAAGCAAGGCAAGGAAGCAGATGACGATTTCGGTGCGCGATTCGGCGGAAGACAATATCTCGCGGAAGCTCGTCTGTTGGGCGGCGCGCAGAAAATCCTGAATCTGCTGGATCTTCTCATGGATGGAAACGGTCTTCTCGATGACCGCCTGCGGCACGCGCACGATGATGTCGAGGCGCTTGAGCACGGCGCGGAAAAGTTCGGCCATCTGGCTCGCCGTGAGCTTCGTCGGCGGCGCGAAACCGATCTCGACGTGGGGAAGCTTCTCGTGCACGAACAGGAACCGCCGGCGCCCGATGAGGGCGGTCACGACTTTCGAGGCCTCGAGGTACTCCTTGTAGATGCGCAACTGCGTTTCGAGGTCCTGACCAAGCTCCTCTTCCCCAAGGTTAAGATACGGCAACAGCAGGCGCGACTTGATGAGCAGAAGACGCGACGCGACCACCAGAAAATCCGCCAGCTCGTCCGGCGGGATTTCCGGATGCTCCTGGAGGTACAGAAGGTAACCGTCCGTAACCGTCGCCAGGGAGAGCGTCGAGATGTCCAGCTTCTCCCCTTCGATGAGTTCGAGCAGGAGATCGAGCGGGCCCTCAAACTTTTCCAGCTTAACCGCGAATGCCATGACTGTCGTCGCGCATCAAAACGCTAGGTTTAACGGCGGCGCTTTCCGGCCTTCTTTGCGGCCTTCTTGACGGCTTTCCCCTTTTTAACTTTTCTCTTTACGCTTTTCTTCTTGGCGGGTTTCGCCTGCAAACGCATCTTGTTCCGCTTGCCGAGCACGGCCACGGCCGCCTGCTCCGCCGCGACCAAGTCCTTGACCTTGAGGCGAACCGAATCAGTGAAGCTTTCCGCGCCGACGATAGCGTCCTTGGTCTTGAGGAGCGCCTTGTCCACGAGCACGCCGAGGCCGCGCATGGAACCGAACGGCGAAAGCGCGCCCGGCTCGATGCCCAACCTCTTCATCACCCTCTCCGGCGCGATGGAGACTTTCTTGGCCTTGAGCGCCTTCTTCACCTTCTGCAGGTCAACATAATAGGAGGCCGGCACGACCACGAGATAATGCCCCTTGCCCTTCTTCTTCAGTTCCGGCAAGTCAGCTTCGACAAGCAGCGTCTTGGCGATGCTGTCGAGCTTCTCGCCGAGCGTCTGCGCCAAGTCATAGGCCGTGAAGACCTTCTTATGCTCGACGATGTCGAATTTGTAGTTCTTCTTTCCGAGATGGATGTTGAGGTGTTTTGGGATAGGCATAAGTTGGGCTGCGGTGGGCAGGCTTCGGTTATTCGTTTAACTTAGTTAATTTACCAAAAATCCGCTGTTTTCGCACCTATTTGGCCGGAACTTATCCACAATTTTCATGGGGGCTGTCCCCGAAAAAACTGTGGATAAATATTGGACGGCAAAAACCCCGCTTTGGCGGGGTTTTTCGCGCATTTTTTAGGTTTCTATCGAGATGTGCGCCTCAGCGATCTTGCTCGGAGGAAGGGGCGAGGGCGCGCCCATCATCGGGTCGCGGGCGTCGCCGGTCTTCGGAATCGGGATGACCTCGCGGATGTTCGGCTCGTTCGCGAGGATCATGACGAGGCGATCAAGGCCCGGAGCGATGCCGCCATGCGGGGGCGCGCCGTACGAGAAAGCCTCCAGCATATGGCCGAACTGCGCCTGAATCTGTTCCTCGTCAAAACCCATGATTTCGAACACCTTGTGCAGGGATTCGGGCGTGTGGTTGCGGATGCTGCCGCCCCCGGCCTCGTAGCCGTTCAGCACGATGTCGTATTGCGTCGTCAGGATCTCGCCGATGTTCGTCTTGTCCATCAGCCACTGCCGATGCTGGGGCTGCGGCGCGCTGAAGGGATTGTGGGTGAACGTCCAGCCGCCCTCATCGCTCTTCTCGAAGAACGGGAAGTCAATCACCCAACAGAAGGCCAGCAGGTTCGGATCATTCTTGTCCTCGCGCAGGTCGGGCTTGTCGGAATTGTATTTCTCCATCGCTTCCTTGTAGGTCAGGCGCGGGAAAGGTACCTGTTGGATGCGCTTCTCCGGCGTGACGGTCTTGACCAAGTCGATCATCATCTCCTCGACCAGTCCCATCACGTCCTCCCGGTCAACGAAAGACATCTCCAAATCAAGTTGGGTAAATTCCGGCTGGCGGTCGCCGCGCTGGTCCTCGTCGCGGAAACAGCGCGCCACCTGGAAATACCTTTCCACGCCAGCGACCATGAGCAGTTGCTTGAACTGCTGGGGCGACTGCGGCAGGACGTAAAACTTGCCGGGGTGGATGCGCGACGGGACGATGAACTCGCGGGCGCCCTCCGGCGTCCCCTTGGTGAGGTATGGCGTCTCGACCTCCAGGAAGCGGCGGTCGTGCAGGAACTGGCGACAATACGAGATGACGCGGTCGCGCAGGACGAGGTTCTTCAGCATCCGCTCGCTCCGCAGGTCGAGATAGCGGTACTTGAGCCGCAGTTCCTCGTTGATGGCCATCGTGTCCTTGTCGATCTCGAACGGCGGCGTCTTGGCCTCGTTGAGGATTTGGAGTATCTCGGCGACCATCTCGACGGAACCGGTGACCATCTTGGGGTTGCGGAGCTTCTCCGGCCGCTCGTTCACCGTGCCGGTGACGGCAATGCAGAATTCCGGGCGCAGGACGCCAGCCGCTTCCAGCAACTCCTTGTTGCTAGGCAGGAACACGACCTGCAGCAGCCCGGTGCGGTCGCGAAGGTCGATGAAGATGAGCTTGCCCATGTCACGGCGGGCGTTAACCCAACCCATGACGGTTACTTGCTGTCCGGTTTTCGGGACGATATCCGAGATAAATTCTCGTTCCATAATTTTTTTGGTTCTAGGTTCTAGGCGCTAGGTTCTAGGGTTTGGCTTAGTCCTAGCACCTAGGACCTAGCACCTAGAACCTCAACTGTTCCAGACAGGCCACGCCGTCCGCCATCCCGTCAAACAACGAGAGGACGACGTGGCCGAAGATTCTTATCGGCCGTGGTCTCAAAATGCCTGATCATATCCTAGGGCCGCAAACGATGCAGCATGCGGGCGAACGGGATGGTCTCGCGCACGTGCTCAAGGCCGCAGACCCAGGCGACTGTGCGCTCGAGGCCGATGCCGAAACCGGAATGCGGCGCGGAACCGTAGCGGCGCAGGTCGAGATACCAGTCGAAGGCGTCCTTCGGCAAGCCGTGCTGTTCGATGCGCTGTTCGAGAATCGCCAGGTCGTCAATGCGCTGGGAGCCGCCGATGACTTCGCCGTATCCTTCCGGGGCGAGCAGATCATCGTTCAGCACCCGCGTCGGCTGGTCCGGGTCGGGTTTCATGTAGAAGGCCTTGGCCTCAACCGGGTAGTGATGGACGAAAATCGGCCGGTCGTACTGCTTGGTGAGGACGGTCTCGTCGTCAGCGCCGAGATCGTCGCCGGACTTGATGTCCGACCCGAGCTGCTGGAGCTTTGCGATGGCCTCGTCGTAACTCACGCGCGGGTAGTTGCCTTCGGCGGCTGGCGCGAGCAACGTCACGTCGCGCTCGAGCGTCCGGAACTCGTCCTGACAGCGGTCGAGCACGCGCCGCACGACATGCATCACGAGCCCTTCCTGCAGTTTCATGTTCTCCTCCTGTTCCATAAATTGCGCCTCGGCCTCGAGCATCCAGAACTCGGTGAGATGCCGGCGCGTCTTGGATTTCTCGGAGCGGAACGCCGGACCGAAACAATACGACTTGCCGAGCGCGGCCGAGGTCGCCTCCAGGTAAAGCTGGCCGGACTGCGAGAGGTACGCCTTGTCGTCGAAATACTTCACCTCGAAGAGGTCGGTCGTGCCTTCGCAGGCGCTCGGCGTGAAGATCGGCGAGTCAGTAAGCACGAAGCCGCGGTCCTTCATGAACTCGCGAAAACCGTAGGCAATCTCGTCGCGCACGCGCAGGATGGCTTCCTGCCGCGCCGAGCGCATCCAGAGATGGCGATAGTTCATGAGGAAATCCACGCCGTGTTCCTTGAGGCCGATGGGATATTCCTGGGCGAGCTGGACAATCCGCACGTCGGTCGCGGCGAGCTCGACGCCCAAAGGCGAACGCTTGTCTTCCTTGATGAGACCGCGCACGATGACCGAGCTCTCGATGGTGACGGACTTCGCCGCTTCCCACGCCTCCGGGGAAACGTCATTCTTCGAGACGACCGCCTGGATGCGGCCGGTGCCGTCGCGCAACTGCAAAAAGGCGATGGAACCGGACGAGCGAGCGTTGAAGCTCCAGCCACGGATTTCCACTTCCTGGCCGAGCTGGTTTTTGGCGTCTTTAATGGCAATTTTCATATGTGTAGAGCCGGTTTATCATGCCAAAAAAGGCGGCTTGGCGCAAGCCGC
>JAQTNC010000023.1 GCA_028714475.1 Patescibacteria group bacterium | reverse complement strand
GGAACTTCGCTTTAGTCGGCTTGGCAGTGGCGGCCTGGTGGTTGGCAACCGCGCTCATCACGACTTATGTTCATCGCTTGAATCGTCGCCTGGTGATGGCGGCGGTCTTGGCGCCAGCCGTCATCTCCATCGTCATCTTGGCTTATTGGCCCCATGGCGTATCGGCCGAACCAATGGTTTGGTTCGATCCAAGCGATTGGGCTTGCCGCTGGTTGCTCGTGAGCCAAGCCTCCCTGGTCATCGTCGTATCCTACATTTCCATCCAGTCATCGAAGATCAGCCACAACGTTGCTCGGAGCATGGCCATGACCGCGGCCTTGGGCGCCGTGGCCGTGATGTTGTTTCTTGCCGTCGGCCGCAGTTGGGTCAATGTCTCGATGACTTCAGTGGCCGTGCTTGGTTGGGCTTTCTTCATGGTGCTGGTCGTCTCTTATTTGGTCGCTCACGGTCATCCTGATGTATTGGTGGCGGAGAAGCCGACGCGCCTGTTGTCCGGCAGCATCAAGGCGAAAATGGCCGTGACCGCGGCCGCCTTGGCGCATTTCCCGGCTTTCGTTGTCGCCGCCGCGGCCGGTTATGCCGGTGCCGGCACCTCTGCCTTCATGGGCCTTGTCGCCGCCTCGTCATTCCTGTCCGCCTTGTTGGCCGCCTCCGCCTATGTCGCCACCGAAAGCCTGATTCGTCCGCTCATCGGGCTGATTGGCATGGTGGAAGGATGCGGCGTCGGCGGCATCCAGCTGGTGCAGTCCGAACGCATTGACGAGATCGGCCAGCTGACCTGCGCGGTCAGCGTGAAGATCAAGGAGCTGGACACGCGCGTGTCCGAGATGCGGGCGACCGTGGAGGAGCGCGAGCATTTCCTCATCAACACGGCGCACGAGATGCGCAACCCGCTGAACACCTTCGGTTGGACGCTGGACATGATGCGTTTCGGCGATACCGGACCGCTGAACAAGCAACAGCTGGAACTGATTGAACAGATGAACCAGACCACCCGGCGTCTGCAGAACGTGGTCAGCAACCTGCTGGACACGTCACGCCTCCAGAAGGGTTGGTTGCGGCTTAAGCGCGAGGCGGTTCAGGTTGAGGACATCATAGACGAGATTGCCGGCGTCTTTGCCGTTCGGTTGCGGGAGAAGAAGATCAACTTGGTTTGGCGGCGGCAGGAACCGGCTACGCCGCTCGCTTGGGGCGATAAGGATCGCCTTTACCAGATTTTCATTAACCTGTTCGGCAACGCGGTCAAGTATGCCCGGGAAAACGGACGGGTCATGGTGAAGGTCGCCGAGGCGGACGAAGCCAGTCCTGGAGGAACGCAAGGCAACTTCATCAGGGTCACCGTCATTGATGACGGCAAGGGCATCCCCAAGGATCAGCAAAGGCTCATCGGCTCGCGTTTTTTCCGCGCCCGCAATGTCATGCCGGATGAGGCTGAAGGCATCGGTTTGGGCCTGTATATCGCCCGGCGTTTGGTGGAGATGCATGGCGGCAGCCTCTGGTTTGAGTCAGAAGAGGGGGTCGGTTCGACCTTCAGCTTCACGGTGCCGGTCGTGAGCGATGCCCTCACGAAGCCCCCATCAGATCAATAATGATTATTTCACGCGAAACCTGACTTTCTTATGGCAGAGCCCAAAAAAACTGATAAAAGCGCGACTGGCATGACGCGGGTGCTGGTGGTGGATGACGAGCCGGCGCTCGTGGATATCTACTCGACCGCGTTTCGGGCGGCCGGTTACGAGGTGGTGACGGCCGCTGACGGCGTGGAGGCGCTAGCCGCCGCCATTCAGCACCAGCCCCAGGCTGTCATCCTCGACATCATCATGCCGCTCAAGGACGGTTTCGACACCTTGCGCGACCTCAAGGCCAACTCTCGAACCAGACACATCCCCGTCATTATCCTGTCCAATCTCGGTCAGGAATTCGAAATCAAGCGCGGCTTGAGCCTCGGTGCCGCTACGTTCCTGATCAAGGCGGACATGGAGCCGTCCACCTTAGTCATGAAAGTGCAGCACCTGCTGGATGCCGCCAGCCCCGCCCCCTCGTTATGATCAATGATGCCAACCCCATCAAGCAGAAAAAAACCAGCGTGCTCGTGGTCGAGGACGATAAGTTCCTGCAGAAAATCCTCATCATGAAATTCGCCGCCGAGGGATTTGACGTTAGGGGCGCCAGTGACGGCGAGGAAGCCATCCGCATGGCGCTCGCCGAGCCGCGGCCGGAACTGATCGTCCTTGACCTCATCCTGCCGAAGAAAAACGGTTTTGAGGTTCTGGCGGAGCTGCGGACGGACGCCCAAGGCAAGAACGTACCGGTGGTGGTTCTCTCCAACCTCGGCCAGGATGAGGACATCCGGCGGGCTCGCGACCTCGGAGCCATCGATTTCCACGTGAAGAGCAACCTATCTATCCAGGAAGTGGTACAGAAGGTTCGTGAATCATTCGCCCGTTTCCTGGCCGAAAAAGGCAAAAAAACCTGACATGTCCTTGACCGTCGAACAACTCCGAGAGCTTCTGGTCAAAAGCGACTTGGTTCCGGCCAAGAGTTTTGACGCAGCAGTGGAGACGGCGGCTAAGGAACAGCGCAACCTCGAGGACGTCATCGTTGAGCAGGGTTTGGTTCCGGACGAGTATCTGGGCCAGCTGATTGCCGGTTTCTACAAGGTTCCCTTCGCCCGTCTGGATGGGATGAAGATCAGCGATGAGGTCCTGCGAATCGTTCCGGAACGCGTCGCCCGCTCCACCAACGTCATCTCGTTCCAGCGCAACGAAAAGGGCGACCTCATGCTGGCCATGCGAGATCCGGCCGATTTGGAACTGGCGCGCCTTATCGAGAAGCGCTGCAACTGCAGCGTCATCCCGCATTTCACCACGAACCGAGGTTTGACGGCAGGCCTCGCGGCCTATTCGAGCGACCTGCCGGGTGCCGTCCGGACCATCATGGAGGAAGGCGGACTGGACGAGAACGAGGAGGAAGGGGAGAGCCGCACCATCCGCATCGTGGAAATCATTCTCGGCTACGCCTACCAAACCGACGCGTCCGACATTCATATCGAGCCGCGCGAACGGGAGGTGCTGGTTCGGTTCCGCATTGACGGCATCCTGCACGACGTGGTCACCATTCCGCCGGCCATGCTGAACCCAATAATTCGGCGCATCAAGATTTTGGCGCGGCTTCGGCTTGACGAACACGCGGCGGCCCAAGACGGCAAGTTCCAGCAGGTCGTGAGCGGCGAGCGGGTGGATGTCCGCGTTTCCATCCTTCCGGTCATGGAAGGGGAAAAGGTGGTCATGCGTATCCTGGCCGAGAGGGGACGGCGGCTTGATCTCACGGACCTCGGCCTTTCCGAAATTAATCTCAAGAAGATACAGGGCAACATGAGGAAGATTTTCGGCATGATCCTGGCGGTTGGCCCGACCGGGTCCGGTAAGACGACCACGATGTACGGCGTCATCAAGGTCCTGAATACGCGCGACGTGAACATCGCCACCATCGAGGACCCGATCGAGTATGCCATTGAGGGCATCAACCAGATTCAGGTCAATACCAAGACCGGCCTCACTTTCGCGCATGGCCTGCGCTCCATCGCCCGTCAGGATCCGGACATTATCATGGTTGGCGAAATCCGCGACGAGGAAACGGCTGGCATCGCCGTGAACGCCGCCATGACCGGCCACCTGGTGCTCTCGACCCTGCACACCAATGACGCCGCCACGACCCTGCCGCGTTTCCGCGACATGAAGATCGAGCCGTTTCTCATCGCCTCAACCATCAACGTCATCATTGCCCAACGCCTCATTCGGAAAATCTGCACCCACTGCATTGTGAGTCAGGAAGTGACGCGCGCGGCGCTGGAGGAGCGGCTGCCGGCAATGTCCGTCGCCCGGCTGTTCGTCGATCGCGAGGCGACCTCGGTCAATCTTTATCGCGGTGCGGGTTGCGACCAGTGCGGCGGGAGCGGTTATCGCGGTCGCTTGGGCCTGTTCGAGGTCATGGAGATGAGCGACCGGATCCGGGAATTGGTCATGGCCAACGCCAATGCCAAGGACATCAAGCAGCAGGCCGTGAAGGAAGGCATGACGACCCTGCTCGAGGACGGCTTGGACAAGGTCTTGGCCGGCATCACCTCCATCGACGAGGTTTTGCGCGTCGCCGGAGAATAGGTAGCGGGCGGGCTTGTCCCGCCACCACATAATTTTGGGACGCAACGGCCCGCCTAAGGTGGGCACCGCCAAATATGTTCCACTTCGTCGCCACAACCAAGGAAGGGCAGATGTACAAGGGGATGTCCGAACTGCCGACGCGCGAGGCGGTCATCCGCGAGTTGGAATCGGCTGGATATGTCGTCGTGTCCGTGAGCCGAACCCGGAGCGGCAGCCTCATTGACGACATCCTGGCGCGCTTCGGCGGCATCGGTCACTTGGAAATCGTGCTGTTCACCAAGCACCTGTCACTCATGATCAGGGCTGGTTTGACGCTCTCGGAGTCCTTGCGCATCCTGCAGGAACAGGCCACGTCGCTCCGGTTCCGCGTCATCCTCAAGCGCATGGTCAAGCAACTGGAGGGCGGCGGAAGTTTTTCCGAGGCGCTCGGCTCCTACCCGAAGATCTTCAGCCGTTTCTACGTGAACATCGTCCGCGCTGGCGAGATTTCCGGCACGCTTGAGCAGAACCTGGATCACTTGGCCGAGCAGTACACCAAGGAACATGAGCTTCGGGCCAAGGTGCGGACGGCTCTCATGTATCCGACCATCGTGCTCGTCGCCGCCTTGTCCATCGGCTTCTTCTTCGCCGCCTACGTCTTGCCCCAGGTCGCCCAGCTTTTCACCGGACTCAAGGGCATCCATCTGCCGGCGGTGACGGTCTTCATTCTCTGGCTCGCGGCTTTCGCCAAGAAATACACGCTGGCCAGCGCCCTGACCCTCGTCGTCGTGGCCGTTTTCGCGATTTGGTTCCTGCGCCGGAATTTTCTGCGCCCGGCGACCCATTGGATGATTCTGAAATTGCCGGTCATCGGCGGGATTTCCCGCGACGTCAATCTGGCACGGTTCTCGTTGGTTTTCGGCACGCTGCTCCGGAGCGGCATCCCCATCACTCGTGCCTTGGAAGTGACGGCGGACGTGCTCGACAATTATTACTACAAGAAAGCGGTGCTGACGTCGTTTGACGAGGTTCAGTCGGGCGAGGCCCTGTCAACCGGCTTGGCCAAGGCGCCGAACGTTTTTCCGACCATCGTGACGCGCATGGTGAATGTCGGCGAACGGTCCGGCAAGCTTGAGGATGTGCTCGGATATCTGGCGGATTTCTACCAGCTTGAGGTGGACACGATCATGCGGAACCTTTCCGATATCCTCGAACCGATTCTCTTGGTCGGCATCGGCATTGTGGCCATGGTGCTCGCTTACGCCATCATCATCCCGATTTACGACTTCATCGGCACGATTGCGCGCATCGCGCGGTGAGCCCGACCTATGTTTTCTCGCGAGCATAAGGTGCTAAAAGTGCTGAAGGGGGGAAGGGCTGGAGTACTGAAGAAATTACAGAGATCCCGCACTCCGGCACTCTCGCACTCCAGCACCTCCTCGCGGGGCGTGACCGTGATTGAGCTCATCATGGTCCTGGCCGTGATGCTGATCCTGGCGACGATCGTCATGCCCTACCTTTCGGACGCGACGCGGCGCAGCGACCTCGATGCGGAAACGACCATCGCCGCCGATCTCTTGAGTCAGGCGCAGTTTTCGGCCATGAGCGGCAAGGGGGGGCGCCGGTTCGGCGTGCATTTCGAGACGACGGAATACGTTTTCTTCAACGGCGCGACCTATAATGCGGCCGATACGAACAACGATGTCCATGTCCTGCCTCCCACCGTGACGATTTCCGCCGTGTCACTCGTGCCGGCCGGCAGCGACGTGCATTTCGTGAATCCGAAAGGCACGCCGACCGAAACCGGCACCGTCACCTTCGCCGGGCCGGACGGCTTGACTAAGGTGATTTCAATCAACGCGGCGGGGATGATTGACGTGAATTGATTATGGAGCGAAGGGGTCTAAAAATTGAAGTCGGCCCCGGGACTCGCGGAAAGCATTCCGCTTCACCTGGGACGGCGCGCAAGTGCGCCGCCTTCTCCATCGTCGAGGCCCTGATCTCCGTCGCCATTTTTGGTGTGCTCGCGGCCGGTACCATCGTTGTCATGTTCGGTCCGCTCGCGGCCGGTGCCGATACGGCCGAACGGTCGCGGGCGGTGTTTCTCGCCGAGGAGGGGGTGGAGGCGGCCCGGGCCATCAGGAACGACAGCTGGAACAGCTTGGCCGTCGGGGCGCACGGCATCCGCAAGAACCCGCGCTGGGAATTCTTCGGCGCGAACGACCAAACCACGGAAGGCGCCAACGTTTTCACGCGCGTCGTCACGGTCGAGGCGGTCAACCGCTCCGGGGCGTTGTGTGACGGCGACATCGTGACGAGCGGCGGATGCCTTGATTTGCGCACCCGCAAGGTGATTTCGACCGTGTCTTGGAACTCGGCGTTCGGCATTCCCGTGAAGATGGTTGAGTCCACGACCTACTTGGCCAACTGGAACGTCTATGACTGGCGGCAGTCCACGGACACGGACTGGAACGCCGGCACACTCACCAATACGGTCGCGGACGGAACGGGCGAGTCCGCCAACCTGACGTTGGCATCGGCCGCCAAGATCTGGGATCCGCTCGGCGGGGCACAGGGTCTTGTCCATACGACCAACACGGATTGGAACTCCGGCACCTACTCCGGCACCCAGAACGTCGGCTCCGGTACCCCGGCCTCGGTCACCGAGGCTGGCATCTCGGAGTGGACCAACTACGCCCAGCCGCGCACCTGGACCGAGACGCGGGACACGGATTTCAGCGACGGGACTTTCAGCAACACGGTGGTCGTGGACACGGGCGACCTCGGCGCCGTCTCGCTCAACAATGTCCTCGATTGGTATGGGCGCACCTCGCCGACGACGAGCCAGTTGAATGACGCCTACATGTTTTCGTCGTCGGACGGTTGGGCGGTGGGCAACGACGGGATCATCGTCCGCTGGAACGGCACGGCTTGGTTGCTTTTCGCTGATCTCGGCACGCAAATGTTCACCGGCATCGACTGTGTCTCCGCCACTGACTGCTGGGCCGTCGCCGACAGCGGCCGCATCGCGCACTGGGACGGCACGGCGTGGAGCCAGTTGTTTGACCTTGGCGCTCAGACGTTCCGCGACGTCAGGATGACGTCGGCGACCGAAGGATGGGCCGTAGCCGACGGCGGCGTCATCTACCGCTGGAACGGCTCGACTTGGTCCGCCGAGACGTCCGGCTCCACCGATAATTTGAACGGCATCGCGGGCACGGCTCCCGTGGCCGCAGGAGGCTCGGTGAGCGAGACGACGGATACTGATTTCAACGACGGTACCTTCAGCAATACGGCGATCACGGGCAGCGGTGCGGCCGGATCGGTGGTCCTTGCCCAAGCGATCGACTGGGCGACCATTACCTCACCGACCGGCCAGCAAATCAACGACGTTTATATGCTTTCCGCGACTGATGGCTGGGCCGTAGGCAATGCCGGCACCATCCTCCGCTGGAACGGCACGGCCTGGTCGTCGGTGGGCTCGCCTGATGCCGACAACATCATGGGCGTTTACGCGATTACGGCTTCCGACGCCTGGGCATCGGGCGCGAACGGGCGCGTCTGGCGCTGGAACGGCACGGCCTGGTTACGATACGGCGACTACGGCGCCCAAGTCTGGAACGACATCTCATGCCCGGACTCGACACACTGTTTCATCGTGGGTAGCAGCGCCAACAACCTCATCTGGCGGTGGACCGGCAGCGGGGCATTCACCGCGATGACCGACCCCGGCGGCAACCAGACTTGGTACGGCATCAGTTGTACCTCGGCGACGCTGTGCTGGACGGCTGGCAGCAGCGGCATCATTGGTCGCATGAGTGGCACGACTTGGTCGGTTATTCAGGATAGTGGCAACAACACCCTGCGCTCTGTCCACATGCTCGACGCCAACAACGGCTTTGTCGTCGGCGACAGCGGCAACGTTCGCCGTTGCGCTTCCACTGGTTGCGACGTGACTGGGGAGTGGAACGTGTCGGATCTCGGCGCCCAGGTTTTCCGGTCTGTCTCCGCGGTCTCGGCGTCCTTGGCCTTCGCCGTCGGCTTAACCGGCATCATTTACCGCTGGGATGGGTCAACCTGGACAGCCGAGACGTCGCCGACCGGAAATGACCTTTATGGCGTCTCGGCCGTCTCCTCGAATTTTGCCGTGGCGGCCGGTGAGGCAGGCACGATTGTCGAATACGGCTTGCACTACCCGACGAGCGGTACGCGAACCTACGAATCAAGTGTGCTTGATGCGGGTGCAACCGCAGCGTGGTTGACCTTGAGCTGGACCGAGACCCTGCCGGCGCTCACCGACCTCGTCATTGCGACGAGAACCGGCCCGACGCCGGCTCCGGATGGGTCGTGGTCAGGTTGGAGCGCCACACAGACCAATCCGGCGGGTGGCGCCAT
Organism: Patescibacteria group bacterium; assembly: GCA_028714475.1. Taxonomy (GTDB): domain Bacteria; phylum Patescibacteriota; class Patescibacteriia; order SG8-24; family SG8-24; genus JAQTNC01. The sequence continues at coordinate 10,697 of JAQTNC010000023.1, read as the reverse complement.
CGTGTCGCCACAGAACAGGTACATCCAGTACCGCGCCACGCTCACCACCACCAACCCCTTCGCGACGCCGTCGCTTGACTCGATTTCGATGACTTACGACGCGTCGGCCCCGAGCCTCTTTGCCGTGAGTTCCGTCGGGACGATCCTCGGCCGAAACAGCATCGGCTGGTCGCAGATTACCGACCTCGGCACCCACATCTTCAGGGGAATTGATTGCATCTCCGCGTCCGACTGCTGGGCCGTCGCCGACAGCGGCCGCATCGCGCACTGGGACGGCTCGGCGTGGAGCCAGTTTGTTGATCTCGGTGCCCAGACGTTCAACGCCGTCAAGATGGTTTCTGGCTCGGAAGGATGGGCCGTCGGCAGCCTTGGCGAAATCTATCGCTGGAACGGCACTGTTTGGTCATCCATAACCTCGCCGACGGCCCTTTCCCTGAACGGCATCGCCATGACCTCTTCCACCTACGGTGTGGCCGTCGGCGCCACCGGCACCATCATTGAGTACGACTTCCATTACTATTCGAGCGGCACTTACATTTCCAGCACGCTCGATGCAGGTGCAAGCGTCCCCTGGGCCAATGCCTACTGGGATCAGGCGTTGCCGACCGGCACGACCTTGTCCCTTTACGTCCAGAGCTCCGCTGACGGCGCGACTTGGGTCCCGGCCGACCCCGGCCTCGCGGTCACTACGCCGGGCGGAACGGACATATCAGGTCTCGCGGCCGGGCGTTACCTGCGCTATCGAGCGGTCTTGAACACTACCGACCGCTACGTTGCCTCGCGCCTGAACAGCCTTACGATTACTTACAGTTCGCCGCTCACTCTCGACTACTACGATCTGTACATGATCAATCCCACCGACGGCTGGGCTGCCGGCTGCGCCCCCGCCCCGGGTCCCTACACGACCGGTTCCATCGCCCATTGGGACGGCACCGGCTGGAGCAACTGGGGCGCCGTGCCGTACTGCCTTGACGGCATCGGCGGGTCGGCGAGCAACGACGTCTGGGCCGTGGACTTCAACGGCGACGCCATCCTGCACTGGAACGGCACCACTTGGACGCCGTACGATGTCACCGCCCTAACCGGCACCCAGTATATCTATGACGTCAAGTGCCTGAACTCGAGCGACTGCCGGGCGTCCGGCACCGGCGGCCTGATGCTCCGCTGGAACGGCACGGCCTGGTCTGCCGAAACGAGCAACACCACGCAGAACATCGAGTGGATCAGTTACGTTGCCGCGAACGACATCTGGGCCGCCGCCGCTGGCGGCCAGATCATGCACTATAACGGCACGGCCTGGAGCGTCTTTGTCACCTACGGCACGACCACCTGGCACGGCGTCAAGATGATGTCGGCGACCGACGGCTGGATTGTCGGCGGCGACGCCGCCGGCAACAACGCCCAGATGCGCCGCTGGAACGGCACGACCTGGAATGCCGTGACTTTGCCGGGAACGCCCGCCACTTACGAACTTCAGAACATCTATTGTCTTAACGCCTCGTATTGCTGGGCGCCAGGTGGTTATCAGAGCGTTGAAGGCATCATCCTGCAGTGGAACGGCGCGACTTGGACGATCATGCTTCAGAACACCCCGCCGGCCACTATACGCATCAAGGCGTGTTGGGCTGATACCGCAACGCATGCCTGGGCGGTGGCGGACAACAAGAACTTCCTTGAGTACCGCACCCTCTATCCGACGAGCGGCACTTGGTTGAGTCCGCCCATAGACAGCACCGTGGCCGGCACGATATGGAATGGCCTGTATTGGGACGAGATTCGACCACTCACGACGGATCTCACCATCGCCACGCGTTCCGGGCCCGGCCCCAACTGTGCCACGACAACCTGGTCATCTTGGAGCGCCGAGCTTACCGACCCCGGCAGTTCAACGCTAACCTCTCCGCCGAACCGCTGTTTTCAGTACCGCGCCACGTTAACGAGCGGCAACCAAGTCTACACGGCCGAACTCGAGGAAGTGCGTGTCGTCTTCGGGGCACTCACGGACAAGGCGCTTTACGGCATTCAAGGCACGTCGGATACCGATGTCCATGCTGTCGGCGAGAACGGCACGCTCGCGCATTACAACGGCACCGATTGGTCGCTGCAGTCGAGCCCATACTCTTCCACATGGCGCGACGTGGACACGGTTTCATCGACCGACGCGACGGTTGTCGGCACCTGGGGACGCATCGCCAACTGGGACGGCACAGCCTGGGCCTCGGTGGTGAGCCCCACCGCGAACGAGCTTTTCGCCGTGGATTTCCGCACCGCCTCCGACGGATTCGCCGTCGGCTCGGGCGGCACCGTCATCCGCTGCTCCGGCGGGCCGCCTTGCACCTGGGCCGTGGTCGCGAGTTCGACCATCAATGACCTTAATGGCGTCTCGATGATTTCGGCCTCCGACGGGTTCGCGGTCGGCGTGAACGGCACCGTCATTCGTTGGAACGGCACGGCTTGGAACACCGTCGCGAGCGGCACGACCACCACGCTGAATGACGTTCACTGCCTCGATGCCACCCATTGCTGGGCGGTCGGGGAGGACGGCGTCATCCGTTTCTGGAACGGCACGGCTTGGTCCGGCGTAACGAGCCCGGTCGGTACGCGTCTTCATGCCGTCGAGTGGCGGAGCGTTACCGAGGCTTGGGCCGTCGGCGATTTCGGCACCATTCTCCGTTGGGACGGCGCGAATTGGACTAGCACCTACTCGCCGACGACGCGCAACCTCTACGACGTGAGCGTTTTCTCGCCGACCGACGGCTGGATCGTCGGCGCGATTGGGCAATTGCTCAAGGATCCGCCGCCGTACATGACGGACGGCACGCTCCTCTCGAGCATCCTTGATACCGATGCCGGCAATGCCTACTGGGACACCGTCTTTTGGACCGTTGATTTGCCGACCAACACGACTTTGACCGTCGCCACGCGTTCCGGCGGCACAGCCACGCCGGACGGGACATGGTCGATCTGGAGTGCCCCGGAAATGTCCGCCTCTGGCGCCACCATCGTCTCGCCCGCCGCGCGATACTTCCAGTACCGCGCCACCCTCCATACGGGCGACATCATGGTCACGCCGTCGCTTCAGGACATCACGGTGACGTATCATAAGTAGCCAAGGATAACGTTATGGAAATCCTGAACGGAAAAAACTTGATGGGCGGAAAAGTGCTGAAGAAGGGAGGTACTGGAGTACTGAAGTCTTCGGCACTCCAGCACTCCAGCACTCCAGCACTCCGCCGGTGTTCTTATTTTCTGGGTCCCGGGTCTCGCGGAAAGCATTCCGCTTCGCCCGGGACGGCGCGCAAGCGCGCCGGCTTCACCCTCATCGAACTGCTCGTTTACATGGGCATCATCGGCTTCATCCTGGTGACCGCGACTTCGGTCACGTTTGAGTTCGCCCAGGCACGGGCCAAGGTCGGTTCCCTTCGCGAGGCTAACCGCAATGCGCGTCTGGTCTTGTCGCGGCTGGTGTCTGAAGTGCGCGAGGCGGACGGCATCAACGGCGGCGGCACGACGTTTGGCACGAACCCCGGCCAACTATCCCTGTCTTTCGCCACGACCGATCCGACTCGTGACCCGACCATCTTCAGCATCGTGACCGACGGTTCCGGTCGCCGGACACTGTACCTTCAGCAAGGGAGCGGTCCGAACCTGCCGCTTACCTCGCCCAAGGTGAACATGGAGGAATTCGTGTTGACCGACCTCTCGACGGCCGTTAAGACCAAAACCATCGCCGTACACGTCAAGGCATCCTATTGGACGAACGACCTGCTGTTTGCCGCTTCGGCAATTCTTGACACCACCGTGCAAGTCAAGCGGGCGGACGGATTCTCGAACTGATTATGTCCAGAATACCGCAGAAAAACATCTCGGTTCACTCTGATGTTCACCCCGTTTTCCGCGGCGTGATTGGTTTGATGACCGTGATTATCATGGGCGCTATCATCCTGTCGCTCGGCATGACCGCCGCCTTCCTCGGCCAGACTCAACTCATCACCCTGGGGGATATTGACCGCGAACGTACCCTTCAGCAGGTCGCCGAGACCTGCGTGGACGAGGCCATCATGCGCCTCAAGATGAACTCCGGCTATGCCGGCGGCACGGTGCCGGTCGGCAGCGACTCCTGCACCGTTGTCGTCTCCGGTTCCGGCGCCACCTGCAACTCCTCGACCCGGACTGTCGCCGTCACGGCGACGAGCGGGGGGTACACCAAGACGCTCAATATTACGGCTGGGCTTTTCTGCAATACCGCCGGCAATTCTCGCGGCTGGGACATCCGAGTTTGGCGGGAGACCGCACCGTGATGGACGATATATATAATAGAAGACGCCGCCTGAAGAGGCGGCGTCTTTTTCAGTATAATTTCTTCCCCGAGCGGACCCCCCTTTTTCTTCCCCGAGCGGAGCACAGCGGAGTCGAGGGGCCTCCCCATCCTGCGTTGGCCCTCGACTACGCTCGGGCAAGAACAGTTTAGTTTCTTGTTGTTAGTTGTTAGATTCTAGTCACCAGCAACCAGAATCTAACCACTGACCACCGACAACTTTTACTGTTCCGCCCACGACGTGATGACGTAGCGGTCGGCGGTGAGCGGGAAGCTCGGCGGCGGGGCAAGGAAAAGGGTGCCGTCGTAGTTGAGGTAACGGAAGGTGTAGCCGGTGTCGTCGGTGTAGGCGAAGCCGTAGCGCTCGGCCGTGGCGATCATGCCCCAAAGGGTCAGGGAATGGCGAACGTCGTAAGGCGCACAAGCCGCGCCGTAATAGTAGCGCCCGACGTTGTACTTTTGGGCAATGAGCGCGGCGTCAATGCGCAGGTCATTTTCGCTCACCATGCCGACGGCAACCTTGCCCTGCGCGATGAGTCCGATGGTGTCGGTGCCGTCATAGTGCGTGTAGAGCAGGTCATTGTTGATGATGATGTTCTTGCGGAACGGCGGGTTGTCCGGCAGGAAGGCGGCCACGACCGTGACCCGAGCGCCGTCAATCTGGCCGTCAACGAAGATGTCGTCCTCAAGGAAGATGATGCCGTTGTTCGGCAAGGGGAAGTTGTCAATGAAGTGTTCGGTCTCGATGCTCCAGGTGCCCCAACGCCATTGGCTGCTGTCGCAATCATTGTCAGGCGGGTCGACCATCTTGGATATCTTATAGAGGTCGAACGTGTCGTCGGTTCGGAAGACGATGTGGTATCCCTGCGCGCCGGCGCTGGGCCGGTAAAAGCCGTCCGCTTGCGCGTCGGACTTCATCGTCGCGAAGTCGGCCGTCATGCCGTCGAAATCAATGGTGGCTATCGGGAATTGCCGGCCCACCTTGAAGATGTCGGTTCGGACGGGCACGGCGGCCGGCGGCAGGGGATCAGTCGGGGAGACGTGGGTATGGACGCCGAATTCGTTGCCGCCGGAATGATCCGGATCGTCATAGGAGGCGACCGAGCTGGTGACGAGGTTGTAAGCGACGCCGTCGAAGCGAATGCCCTCGTTGGAGTGGATCGGCCCATGCACTTCGGTGCCTTCGCCGAAGCGCATGACGTCGTTCGCGGCCACGGCATAGCGGGCGAAGGATGGTTTCATCATGGTGACGGCCAGGGTACGGGCAGGACTGAAAGACGTGTTGTCATCGCCGGTCGACTGCACCAGCACCTCGCTCTCGCCGACGCCCGGCGGCGTGATGTTGAGCGTGAATTGGCCGACGAGATTGCCGTCCTTGTCGAAAAAGTCGTGGGTGAACGGCCCGGCGTGCCCCGTCCCATCCTGGAAATCCGTTGGCGCATGGGCCAAATGCCAGCGGTAATAATCCACGCCCGCTTCGGCCAGCTGGACGGCACGTTCGCGCGCCACGGCCGAACGCCCGGCCTTGAGGTTCAGCACGGTCCAACTCATCAGGCTGCAGATGAGGACGACGACAATGCTGCCCAGAACCAGCATCTGGACGAGGATGTGGCCACGGTTGGCCACGAATCGGGGTTGGCGCGGTCTTTGAGTCATGGGTTTACTTTCAGGTTGCGCAACGTGACGGCGGAATTGAAACTGATGGGGTCAGGCACCCTGGCGGTCCAGCGGTCCACGCTCAAGGTGACGCGGACCATCCGGACGATCGGAATGTCGATGGGCGCGGTGAGGGCGGCACCGGTACCGTCGTAGGTGTTGTCGTAGTAGGAGAAAACCGCCGTGCCGTTGGCGACGTTGTTGACCACGGACGAAACGACCTCGGTGGCCAGGTTATAGGTCAGCGGATCGCCGGACGGCTTGACGACGCCGCACTTGAGCGTCGTGCCGTCCATGTAGTACCGCACCCGCTCGCGCAAACCGTCGTGATCGATGTCCGAGAAGAAAATCACGTGTACGGCGTCGGCCTCGGAAATCGGATAGGCGCCGTCGTTAGCCGTGGCCGCCATGCGCAGGCGCGTCGTCGCCGTCCGCAGGACGTTCCGCAACTGGGTCTGCGCGGTCAAGCTGTCCGAAAGAACGGTGTTGACCGAGAAGATGTCCTTCTGCAGGGTCAGCGTGGCCAAGCCGATGACCATGGTGATGGCGAGGGCCACGAGCATCTCGACGACCGTGAAGCCGACGCGCTTGCGCGTCGTCCCGGGCGAACGCAAGCGAGCAGACGGAGCACAAAAATTCAATAAGACTCCGACGCCCCGGCCCGCGAGCCGGGGCCCGGGACCCAGAAGTTTATAATAAAATTTTTCATTTCCCCGAATCTTCATAGCGGCGTCATGGAAATGTCCAGCAGTTGCCAGGACGGGGAAACGCTGATGCTCTGCGTTTTCGTGGTGTAGCCGCTCTTCGTGACGGTCGCGGTGAAGGTGCCGGAAGCCAAACCGGCGAAGCTGACCTGACCCGGCGGCACGCAGGCGCTCGTGAAGGAGAACATGACGTCCGAGACGGTCGGCGTATAGTGTTCGTTGGCCGTACGGAGATAGACCTTGTAGCGCAAGTATTGGTTGCCGTCATGGCCGGTCCAAAGATTGGGGTTGGTCACGGTGTAATAGGTTCCGGCAGTTCCGTCCGGCCCGACGAAGTCCCAGGTGGCGTTGTCGTTGTTGGTGGCGATTTGCATACGGACGCTGTCCGCACCGACCTGCGAGGGCTGGTTTTGCGGGTACCAAAGGATTTGGTTGAAATCGGTGGGCGCACCCAAATCAAAGGTTGACGACGTCAGGTTGCCGGAAGTGTAGTAGTGCTGACTGCTGTATTTCACGAGCTGGAGCTGGCCGGCGGTACTCGTCTTGATGAAGGTGTCTTGGCTCCAGTATTTGGTGGCATTCGTGAAATCGGCCTGGCCGGAGCCACCCACCCAATCTGTCTGCATGAGATAACCGCGATCAGTAACTTGGGTTTGGTCGTAGCTGGACGGACCGGTCAGGCGCACCGAGGCATCAGTCAAAGGCTGTTTCGTCGTGTTGTCGCGCACGGCCACGACCAGTCGACGGGAATTTTTCGGGGCGACCACCACCTTGAGCTGCTGATTGGCGCCGGGATTGAGTCCGATGGGCGCGAGCGGGATGGTGCCGATGACGTCGTAGGTCGCGCCACTGCTCGAAAAAGAGTACGAGTCCCACTCGACATCGCTGATGTTCTTGACGCCGCTCGCATCGGTAACGTGGTCAACGTTGTACTTATAGACGCTGGGCGTGCCGATCAGCTTGGCGCCGGTCATCTTGAAGCCCGCGTTCGCCACGGCGGAGCAGGCCGTGTCCACGCTGGCCACGTCCATCGAGCCGACGACGTCAATGCTGAAGCTGGCTTGCGTGAGCGTGGCGGTCGAGACCGTGGCGTGCGGCTTGGTCGGGTTCGGGTTGCCGCCGTCCGCCGTATAGGTGCGGTCGGTCGAATAGCCGGATTTGGAAACGGTGATTTGGTAGGTTTTGACGCCGGGCGGCACGTCCACGAGCTGGAGGATGCCGTCATTGTTGGTGACGTCATCGATCGTGAAGGGCGGGCTGGCGGAACTGTTCACGACATGGACATCGGCGCCGGGGAGGGGAATGCCGCTCGCATCAAACGCCCGGATGAAAAGCGCGCCATTGGTGGAGCTGGATTCCAGGGAAATGGGCCCCACCCAGGTGTTGAAACGCTGGGTCGTGTAGTTCTTGCAGTTCGAGCAGGAGATGCGGAGATCAACGAGCTTATAGTCGCCCGGAGCCGTGTCGTTGGGGGAGCCGCCGATGGTGCCGTCGAACGGGTCATCAATGCTGCGGACCGTCGTATTCACGGTGAATGTCCGGTTGTCGCGCACGACCGTCTTGGTGGCCTGAAGGCGCCCCGGCGGCCAGCTGCCATTCACGCCGACCTCGCCGTAAAGCAGGTTACGGGCGACTTCCATCTGCTCGTTGGCCACGGCCGCGGCGGCAATTTGTGCCCGGGCGGCGTTGGCTACCCGGGTCGTCAGGATGATGGCTTGGTAGGACGCAACGATGATAATCGCAAAAACGCCTAAACTAACGATAGTTTCGACCAAAGTGAAACCATTTGATTTGGCGGCGCGCCCGACCATACATCTTTATTATACCGTGATTGACCGATCGGCGGAACCCCATATATATGTATAGCCGCCGATATGGTTGGCGTGACCGTGCCAACATCTCGCAAAGGATATTAAGGCAAATTTCGGCTCCGCACAGGGTTATGTTATGATATCCCTAGGAGGCATTTGGCTTTAACGGCGAAAAGCACGCTGGTGAGCCAAATTGTCGGCCATTTGTTATGAAATCTATCACCATCGGCTTGGACATCTCGGACTACTCGATCGAGTTGGTCTCTTTGGTGCGTTCCGGTGGAGGCGTCAGCATCGGCGCCTGTTCGCGCATGGAGTTGCCGGAAGGCATCGTCAAGCGCGGCGTCATCGTCAATCGCGCGAAGCTGGTGGTTGCCCTGCGCCAGCTGGTGACGGAGGCCTACGGCCCTAATCACGGCCATGTTTCCGCCGGTGTGTCCCTCCCGGAAAGCCAGGTTTATGCCAAACTGTTCCGCCTGCCGCCCGGACTCGACGCGAGCATGGCCATCCAGGCCGCCGCGCTCGAAGCCCAACGCCTGTTTCCGATGCCCGTGGCGACCGCCGTCCAGTCCGCGACCGTGGTCGAGAAGAAGCCGGATTATCAGGAGGTATTTTTCGCCGCCGTTGACCGCAACTTGGCGATCCAATACGAAGCGACCCTGGAGGAAGCCGGCATCAGTTGCCTCTTTTTCGACAGCGAATCCATGGCCATCGCCCGCGCCTTGGTTGACCTGAAGGAGACCGAGGCGGTGCTCATCGCCGACATCGGCGCCAAGGCGACGCTTCTTTCCTTATATGACCAGGGTCGGCTGAAGGCGGGTTTCAGCCTGAATGCCGGCGGGGATCGGCTGACGCAATCTCTTGTGGCCAAACTGGGGTTGCCGACCCCGGAGGCGGAAGCGCTGAAGCGCGGCTCCGGCTTGAACCCGGCGGCCAAGGACGGCCGCGCCATGCTGGTCCTGCAGCAGCCGGTGGCGGACATCATCACGGAAATTCGGCGGACCTTGGATTATGCCACACAGCTCCTTGGGCACCCGGTCACCAAGATCGTCTTGGCGGGCGGCACCAGTCTCGTGCCCGGCTTGGCGGAATACGTCGCCTTGAATTTTTCCGATCTGGCCGTGACGCGTGGTGAACCTTTTCGCAATGTCAATACGGCCTCGCTCATCAAGGCCGATGAAGTCAAGAAAAAGTCCGTGCTTTTTGCCACGGCGGCTGGTTTGGCCTTGCGGGCCGCCGGCTTGCGGGCGGTGCCTGGCCTGGATCTGTTGCCGCGAGAACGGCGATTGACCGCAGGTGAGTCATTGCTCGATTATGCGCGTCGATTCGGCGCGTCATTACGCTCTATGGTTAACAAGGATAAAAAGCCAGTTAAAGCCAAAGCGGTCAAGGGGAAAGGTGCAGCGGCCGCGACGTCAATCGTTAAGCCAGTGGTTCCGACAGTGCCCGCCGCGTCGGAACGGGTTGAGCCCATCCTTTCCGTTTTTGACCAGGAGGGGGCGGCACCGTCGGTCGCGACGGAACCGCCAACGGCTGTTCCGGAAATGCCGGTCAAAGCCGAGCCGGTCGCGGTGACACTTCCGGCGAAATCCAAAAAGAAACCGGGCGGCAAGGGCGCCCAAGCATTGGTGCCGGCTGCGGAAGAGGCCCCAACTGCCAAGGAGCCGCTGATGGCCGAACCGCCGAGGCCGGTGCTGCCGGTTGAGCCAGCCGCACCCGAACCAACGGAAGCCGCGGTCGCCGAGGCACTGACGGTTCCGGCGGCGGCCGAGGCACCCATCATGGCCGAAGCCGTTCAGCTTGAAGCGAAGGCGGAGGAGCCGGAAGCGGTTGATTACGGCCAAGGCGTCGGCGACCTGCTTGACGAGGATTTCCGGCCTGATGTGAGTGCCATTCAACCAACATTGGTTCAAGCCGAGGATCGTGGCGTTGATGACGGTCAAGGGCACCTTTCCATTGATGCCATTCTTGCCGGCAAGCGTTTACCAAAAAAACCTATGAAAGAGCCCGAACAGGAAGAAAAACCGGAACCAGTGGCTCCGGAAGAGGAGAAAAAGCCTTCGGTCTTGCCACTCATGATTATCGTCATCCTGCTCGTGGCCGCGACGGCCGTCGGCGTGTTCTTCTTCGCCAGGAAGAGCGGATTGGACATCAGCAAGTTCTGGCCGAAGGCCGCGCCGGCGTCAGAGCCAGCCGCCGTGCCGGAGG
>JAQTNC010000022.1 GCA_028714475.1 Patescibacteria group bacterium | reverse complement strand
TCGGGCTTACCCCAGCCGGCGATTTTAGTTCGCAAAAACAGACGACCGGCCGACGCGAGGTTGCGTCAGCCGGTCTTGGTCGCGGCGTGTTCATTTGGGGTCTTCCGGTTTCGGCTGGGCTATGCCATTCACGAAAGCCTTCATGCCTTCTGACGCCGAGAGGTAAGCCATAGTCGGCAAGATGGTGGAGCACATCATTCGGATGACGAAGGTTCCTTGCGTGCCACCCAGATGCATCAGACCCATTTGCCAGCACGCTAGAGTCGTGATGATTGTGCCCGCGACGACCGCGCCCAGCGGCTGTTTAGACCAGTCAACCGGATTCCGGCCACTGACCGCGCTTTCTATCGAAATCACTCCGATCAACAAGTAGCCGATGATTCCGACAATTGCGGCCCACGCACCATCAGAGCGGCCGGGCAGGCCGATGGCGTAGGAGGCGTAAGCGCCACCGCCGCCCATCAGGACCGCCCCAAACGAACAAACGAGCGTCAGCCAACGTCCAATCATGATCGCCTCCTTTCCTGGCGCGAGTGATTAAAGCGAGGTTAGCGAATTTATTCCGTTTTGTCAAGGTGGCGGCGAGCCTTGACGTTTGCCCAAAATTAGCCAATATTTACAAACAAACCAGGCGGGCTTTAATCTTGACAAAACCGCTAAAATGTGCTATATTTCTAGAACGATAATCAACGGCCGTGCCCATCGGGACACGCGCCAAACAGGCCTTTTTACCACAAATTTCGTGATCAGAGGAGCTGTCAATGGACATGATTCTGAACCTGGGCATTGCGATGGCGATGGTAAGCAGCATGCGCGACGACTACGACCCGAACGAGGGCGATGATCTGCGCTTCGTTCCCTGCGTGGTCGGCAGCCTGCCGATGGCGGGTTCCTGGAGGGTGGGGAATTACAGGCATCAGGACTGTTCCCCCGACGGCGTCGAAGACGCGCTCATCGAGTACCTCGACGGCAAGTATGCCGAGGATGATGAGGAAGAGGGTGACGAGGACGAGGAGCTGGAGGATCTCGGCACTGGCCACCGGAGTTGGGCGGCCAGGGAAGCGTGGCTCATCGATAGTGGCGCCGACCCCGACTTGGATCGCGTTCCCTTCGCCGAAAGAGAAGGCGACGCGGTACAGGAAGAGGGAGTCTCGCCGGCCGCGGCGGCGGTCGCACACATCAGGCGCGACCGGGCAAGCGATCTGTCCTGGGAGGAAAGGGACGCCCTGTTGCCGCTCTTCGGCGTCACGGTGACTACGGTATTTGCAACGGAGAGTTGTGTCACGAGCACATACTGGGACTACGGTCTCCGTCGGCTAGTCGTCACGCGCGGGACCCGTCCCGTCACGCGGCAGAAACGCCGCCTGCGGCTCCGCAGGGGTCTCGACCGGCGCGGCGGTCTGCATCAGTCGAGGGGCGAACGTTCTCTCGACCTGACGCACATCGGTTCACGGGCGGCCGTGACGGTGGAGTTCGGCGGGCTGACCAGCAAAGAGCGGTCGTGGTGCAGAGTGACCTGCTGGAAGAAATACGGCCGCGGTCGGCACCAGTACGAACGGCGGCAGAGCACCTTGACCGAGCGCGGTCTCACGACCATCCGCTATGGCCTCGGGGCAGCCTATGTTCGCCATCACGCCGACGCGGTGAGTGAGTGGCGAGCGCACGGCGAAGAGACGGTGCGGCAAGAAGAGCAGGAGCACCAGCCCGAACTGGACTTCCAGGCTGGTGTCGAAGCGGCGATCGTCGCCCGAGACACGGACTGGCAAGACCACCTGTTCTGGTGGGAGATGGAGCACGGAGCCGACATTCCGGACTGGTACGTCGGGTGTCTGCAAAACCCGGAGTTCGAGGCCGGGCTGGAACCTCTCGGTCCGTGCGAAGTCTACAACCTGGAAAGCGAACCCCGCAGGTTCGATGGCGACTATATATTCAGCCTCGCCCCCGGCGACGAGCACTTCAACTGCTTCTGCTGAATTCGAACCATCCTGGTCCTTCACGTCTCCGACAACCGTCCTCGGCGGGGCGCCTGATCCGCAAGGTCACGCGTCCCCGCCGGGAACGTAAAACGACGACTTGCCCCCGTAGAGTTCGCTCCGGGGGTTTTCGTATTCCACAAAACAACGAAGGCGTCCGATTTTTACCCCACGTTTAACAAATGTGTCTGACACTTTGAGTGTCCGACACATTTTGACATTTTTGTCCGCTAGCCATTTGACGAGGCAATTGAGACGCGCTAACGTTCGGGCCAGCCGGGGGTTCCTCAACCATCCCCGCGAGGAGGTCCTTTCCGTGAAAACATTGTTGTTGGGTTGTTTTGCCGCCGTTACGTTGGCACTCGTGGCTTTCGTGGTCGCAGGTTCGCTCGGCTCCGACCAGGTCACTGCTGGCATCGTCGGGGGCGCCGCCGCCCTAGCCGCTGCCATGGGCATCTTGGGCAACGAGAAGACTCACTTCGACACCGTCGGCACCTTCATCGCCGGCCTCTTCGCCGCCGCTGCCGCCGGCGCCTTCGCCGCGCTTGCCACCTTCGCCGCCGCCGCCGTTATGATGGCCATAGCCGCTCTCGGCTCCTCTGTTGTCGCGAGTTTCTCCGTCTGCGGCGCCAAGAAGCAGGGTATCAAGCGCCAATGGGTGGTCGCCGCCCTCGGCCTCGTGGCCGTTACGGTGTTCGTCGGCATCGCCTGGCCGGTACCGTGGTTCGCGATCGTCTGCGCGGGTGCCGTCATCCTAGTGGTCGGCGCCGTGAACCGCCAACCGGACTCGTTTGCCGCCACGAGATGAACCCCGCCCCGCCCTTCCCGGCCGCGCCCTTGAGCGCCGGCCGGCTTTTTTGTCCGTCGTTTCGTCTTGCTATGAAAAATGTCGACAACGAGGTGCCTCGTCGCCCGTCCGGGTTTTCCGGTCGGCGCGGTTTTAGTTTTAGAGGAATTCAATAAAAGAAAAGTGTCTGACACTTTTTGACACAGACGGGCTTGACAAGACGCTCGGAATACCCTAATGTCCAGTCAACATGCGGTTCTCGATAGGCCCGCAAGGAGGTCGTTTCCTCATGAAAAAGACACTATTGTTCGTTTTAGCCGTTGCAGTGGCGATTGCATCATTTGCCGTAGCAAGGTCTTGCTGCAGTCAAGCACACGCTGTTCTTCTCGCCATCGGGGTCGGCGCGTCCTTCCTCGCCGGCGCATCAAACGGAAAACTCACCCTCAGCGTCATATGCGTCGGGTTTGCGCTGATGGTGGGTTTGTTGCTTCCTTCCCTCGGTTTAGATGAAGGCAACCCCCTCGGCACAGGCGGTGCCATCGCCGGCATCATCACTGCCGCCTGCGCGGTGGGATGGGGACTGGTCGATTTTGTGGAAGACATACGCAGGGTGTGCCACTCCGCGGCAGCCTGAGAACCGGCTTCCCAGACTGACTAATCGTCGGCTCCAATCGGCCTTGCCCTCCTCGGCTGCCGCGCTCCCCAGCGCCGCAGCCGTTCTTTTTTTCCGCACGAATCCGCACCTAGGTCAGGTGTTTTTACGTTTAGTCGAAAATAATGAATAATCAGCCAAATTCTAACTACTTGCTACTTGCTACTCACTACTTGCTATACTAACCATCAGCCACCAGTCACCAACCCCTAACCACCGCCCCATGATCGGCATTTTCGATTCCGGCCTCGGCGGCCTCACGGTCGTCCGCGAAATCCAGCGGCAGATGCCCGGTTATCCGGTCGTCTATCTTGGCGACACGGCGCGCATGCCGTACGGCAACAAGAGCCCCCGCGCGGTGGCCGAGTTTGCCGTGCAAGACGCGCGGTTCCTGATGGCGCAAGGCGCGAAGGTCATTGTCATTGCCTGCAACACCGCTTCGGCCGTGGCTCATGACGCCGTCCGTCGCGCCGTGAAAGTGCCGGTTTTCGAGGTCGTTTCACCGGCGGTCAGGGCCGCCGCCGCCATCACCGCCGGTCGCATCGGCGTCATCGGCACCCGCGCCACCATCGGCAGCGGCGTGTACGAGAAACGCTTGAAAATCGCCGCACCGAAGGCCAAGGTTTTCGGCCAAGCCTGCCCGCTGTTCGTCCCGCTCGTCGAGGAAGGCTGGCTCGACCAGCCGGAAACCCTGGCGATTGCCAAAAGGTACCTCCTTCCGCTAAAGTTACGAAAGATTGACGCGCTGATTTTGGGCTGTACCCACTACCCGTTCCTGAAGCCAATCGTCCAGCGCGCCATCGGTCCGAATACCCGTCTGGTTGATCCGGCGCGCGAAACCGTCGCCACGCTCAAGCGTTATCTTGAAAGCAAGCCGGCGTTGCTCAAGGAACTGCACGCCGCCGGCCGTCGCGGCGTCCGCGACCGTTATTTCGTGAGCGACGTCACGCCCAACTACCGTCTCCTGGCCAGCCGCTGGCTCGGCCGCGACATTAGATTGAAGGAAACCCATCTTCCATGCTCCTGACCATCATCGTCCTTGTCGCGCTTCTCTCCCTGCTCGTCTTCGTTCATGAGCTGGGACATTTCGCGACCGCGAAATTTTTCGGCATCAAGGTGGAGGAGTTCGGCTTCGGTTTCCCGCCGCGCCTTTGGGGTTTCCGCCGCGGCGACACGGACTACACCCTGAACTGGATTCCGCTCGGCGGTTTCGTGCGCATCAAGGGCGAGGCGGGGGAGGCCTCGAGCGACAGGGACAGTTTCGCTGGCCGTCCGGCCTGGCAGCGCGTGGCCGTCCTTTGCGCCGGCGTGACCATGAATTTCCTGCTGGCTTGGTTCCTCATGACCGTCGGTTACGCCATCGGCCTTCAGCAGATTGCCGACGAGTTGCCGGCGAGCGCCCGCGTCCGTGACGCCCAGGTTCTGATTTACTCCGTCGTGCCGAATTCGCCGGCGGCTGCGGTGGGACTCGCGGCCGGCGACGAGCTTCTGACCGTTGATGGCCAGCCCATCGCCGACATCGAGGCCTTCCGCGCTTACACGGTCAGTCGCGGTGGCCAGCCCATCGCCGTCGTGTTCTCGCGTGACGGCGCGCGCCAGGAGAAATCCGTCGTGCCCCAAACGATCGCCGAAGCCAACCGCGTCGGCATCGGCGTAGCGGTGATGCGCGTCGGGATGGTCAGTTACCCGCTTTGGGAAGCGCCGTGGCGCGGGCTTCAGGCAACCGCGACTTTCATTACCCAGATTCTCGCCGCGTTCTGGGCGCTCTTCCGCGACCTCGTCACGGTTCAGCCGGTCTCCGTGGAATTCTCCGGCCCGGTCGGCATCGCCGTCATCACCGCGGACGTGATTCGACTCGGCTTCCGTCATCTCCTGCAGTTCGCCGCCTTGCTCTCCATCAACCTCGCGGTCATCAACATCGTGCCTTTTCCGGCGCTCGACGGCGGCCGCGTCGCTTTCATCGTCTTCGAGCGGCTCCGCGGACGGGCCATCAAGGCCAGCGTCGAGAATTGGGCGCACCAGATCGGTTTTGCCCTGCTTTTGTTGCTGATTGTCGTGGTCACCTACCAGGATGTGGTAAAATTCGGGGGCCGCATTTGGAACGCGCTCGGGTCGGCCATCGGGCTTTGACGAGGCGGTTGGGGGACTGTCCCCAAGATAACCTATGATTGAACAGCTTGAAGCCATCAAGAATAAGACCCTGACCGCCGTGGCCGACGCTTCGGACGTGGCGGCTTTGGCTGAATTGGAAATTGCCGCGCTCGGCCGCAAGAGCGAATTCATGAGCGCGCTCAAGGGGCTCGGTGCCCTGCCGCCGGAGGAGCGCAAGGCGGTGGGCGAGCGCGTGAACGCCATCAAGCGCGAACTTGAAACGGCCTTTGCCGCGCGCCGCGCGGATTTGCAGACCTCGGCTTTCGCCGCGCTCGCCGAGACCGAATGGCTCGACGTGACCATGCCGGGGACAAAACCGCCGGAGGGGCATATTCATCTGGTGAACCAGGCCATCCGCGACATCACGGAGATTTTTTCGCGCATCGGTTTTTATCGCGTGCGCGCGCCCGAGGTTGATTGGGATTGGTATGCCTTCGAGTCGCTCAACATGCCTTCTGATCACCCGGCCCGCGACGAATGGGAGACATTCTTCATGGATGCGCCGGAGAACGACAAGCAGGGCAAGATGGTATTGACTCCGCACACCTCGAATGGCCAGGTACGCGAGATGGAGCGCCGCAAGCCGCCGATCCGCATGATTGGCATCGGCAAGTGTTATCGTCGGCAGATTGACGTCTCGCACGTGCCGATGTTCCATCAGTTCGAGGGGCTGATGATCGACAAGAACGTTTCGGTCACGCACCTGCGCGGCGTGCTGGATTATTTCGCTCAGAATTATTTCGGCCCTGACCGCAAGACGCGCCTGCGGCCGTTCCATTTTCGTTTTACCGAGCCGAGCTTCGAGGTGGACATCACCTGCGGCGTTTGTCACGGCACCGGCAAACTTGGCGACGGTGCAAAGCCTGCCGTGAGCGAGTCCGCCGAAGGCCACGAGTCTGCCCCGAGCGGTAGTCGAGGGGTCGAACGGTGCCGTTTATGCAAGGACGGCTGGGTGGAGCTCGGCGGCGCCGGCATGGTGCACCCGAACGTCCTCAAGGCCGGCGGCCTCGACCCGGAGGAGTGGGGCGGTTTCGCTTTCGGCTGGGGCGTGGAACGCACGATGATGATGCGCACCGGCCTGCGGATTCCCGACATCCGCGAGATTTACTCCGGCGATTTCCGTTTCCTTAAGCAGTTCTGATCCTGTATGACGCGCCTTCGCAACATTCTCATTGCCGCCGCGGTCGTCGCCTGTCCGACCGTTGTCTTCGCCGCTCCGTATGGCAGCTACGGCTACGACCCAGGTTTCCCGTGGCTCGGCTTGCTCATCGGTTGGATGATGTTCATGATCGGCTTGATGTTGGCCATCGTCGTCGGATTTTTCGTCTTTTGGGTGATGATGCTTGTGGATTGCGTTCAGCGCGATTTTCCCGATCGCGCGCTGTGGCTCATCATCCTCATCGTTTCCGTCCCTTTCGGCCTGCATTGGTTGACTGGCCTGCTCTATTACTTGCTCGTGAAGCGTCCGGCCGAGCGCCGCTAGTATGAACATCCTCGCCTCCTACAACTGGATCAAGGAATACGTCCGCACCCGCGAGAGCGCGGAGAATTTCGCGCGCAAGCTGTCGCTCTGCGGTCCGGCCATCGAGCGGTCGTATCCGCAGGCGCCGCAATTCGAGAAGATGGTCATCGGCAAGGTGCTCGGCATCAAGCCACACCCGAACGCCGACAAGCTGCGGCTCGTGCGCGTGGACATCGGCAAACGGAAGATTGATTTGGTTTGTGGCGGCGTGAATCTGGTCGAGGGCATGAAGGTCGTCGTCGCGCTCGTCGGCTCCAAGGTCCGTTGGCACGGACAGGGCGATTTGGTTGAGCTTCAGCCGGCGGAAATCCGCGGCGTGAAGAGTGAGGGCATGATCTGCGCGGCCAACGAGATCGGCCTCGAGGACGCCTTCCCGCACGACGATAAGGAAATCATGGACGTGAGCTGGCTGAAGTCCAAGCCCGGTGCGGCGCTCGCCAAGGCCTTCGGCCTCGACGATACGGTTTTCGACATCGAAGTGACGACCAACCGCCCGGACGCGTTCTGCATCGTCGGTCTCGCGCGCGAGGCGGCCGCCATTCTCGGCGCCAAGTTCACTTGGAAGGAGCCATTTTTGGCGATGCCGGCCAAGGTCACGAACCGGCCGGAACTCACGGTGAAAGTCCAGGCGCCGAAGCTTTGCACCCGCTATCAGGCCGTGGTCATGGACAAGATACAGGTCGGCCCGTCGCCGTGGTGGCTCAAGAACCGCTTGCGGCTCGCTGGCGTGCGGCCGATCAACAACGTCGTGGACATCACCAACTACGTCATGCTGGAGTACGGCCAGCCGATGCACGCTTTTGATTACGACCGTTTGGCCGGTCATGGCATCGTCGTCCGTCAGGCCAAGGCGGGGGAGAAGTTGCTGCTTCTTGATGGCCGCACGGTCGATCTCGCACTCGAGCATCTCGTCATCGCTGATGCGGAAAAGCCGGTCGCCGTGGCGGGCGTGATGGGCGGCGAGGAATCGGCCGTTCACGCTGATACCAAGACCATCGTTTTCGAGGCGGCGACTTTCAATCCGGTTTCGGTGCGTCGCACCGCCCGCTCCCTCAATACCCACTCAGATTCGTCGCTGCGTTTTGAGAAGGGCTTGCCCGAGGAATTGACCCAGGCCGCCCTGGCGCGGGCCGTGGAACTGTGTCAGGAGGCCGCTTGCGGTCGTGTCGTGAGCGAGGCGTTCGACGAGCGCGCCGACAAGACATCCAAGACGAAATTCCCGTTCCGACCGGTCAAGGCCGAGGCGCTCATCGGCATCCACTTTCCTCGTCCGCGGATGCTCGCCATCCTCAAGTCACTTGGTTTCGCTGTCGGCGCCCGGGCTGGCTCGAAGAACGATCCGCGTTACGAGGTGACCGTGCCGTATTGGCGCGAGCGCGACATCGAGGGCGAGCGCGATTTCGCCGAGGAGATCGCGCGCGTTTACGGCTACCACAACCTGCCGGCGCGCTTGCCGACCGGTGAGATTCCTGTTGAACTGCCGTCGCCGGAACTGGAAATCGAGGATCGCCTGCGCGACCTGATGAAAGGTGCCGGTTTTACCGAGACCCTCAATTATTCGTTTGTCTCCGGCTCCGAATTGGAGAAGTGCGGTTTTGATCCGGGCAAGCTGTTGCGCGTCGCCAACCCCTTGTCCGTCGAGTTCGAGTACATGCGGCCGAGCCTGGTGCCGGGGATGCTGACGGTCATCAAGTCGAATGAGGGGCTGTTTCCCAGCGGGCGCGTGTTTGAGGTCAGCAACGTCTATCTTTGGCAGCGCGGGCCGGAGTTGCCGGTGGAGCGGCCGCAGTTCCTGACCGTGGTCTATGACTCGGGGCGCACGCCGGCGGACGCGGAGCGGCGCTATCGCGAGGTCAAAGGCGTGCTGGAATCCGTGGCCAGCGCCGTCGGATTGGTTGGCGTGATCATGGAGCGTCCGGCCGAAGGCGCAATCTGGCATCCTGGTCGGAGCGCGGCAATTTCGGCCAGCGGCGAACGGGTTGGCGCCATCGGGGAAATTCACCCGGGCATTCTCCAGAAGTTCGGCATCGACGGTGGAGTGGCGGCCATGGAATTGGATCTGCCAGCCGCACTCGCGGCCGCCCGCCCTGTCCAGCGCTACCAGCCGACCTCGCCGTTCCCGCCGGCGCGTCGCGATTTGGCCTTCGTTGTTGGCGAACGGGTTGAGTACGCTTCGGTCGAAGCGGCAGTTCGTGGCGCCGCGCCCCTCCTCAAGGAAATCGAACTCTTCGACATCTATCGAGGCGCAAATCTCGGCGAGGGCAAGAAGTCTCTCGCCCTGCATCTCACCTTCGCCGACCCGAGCCGGACGCTCACGGCCGAGGAGGCCGACGCGGCCGTCGCCGGCATCATGAAATCATTGGCCGAGAAATTCGGGGCGATTCAACGGGCATAAACGAATTAAACAAGCAGGCACCGCAAGGCGTCTGTTTTGAAAACGGTATTTCCCGAGTGAGCCCGAAGGGTGAGCGGCGCGCTCCGGCCGTCGCCCCGCGGCAGATGTTCTGCCCTAGCCTGCCCGCCCCATGGCGAGTGCAAGCGAGCTTTACGGGGTCGAGGGGCAGAGCCAATCACAAGCGTCCGGCTGGCGGGGGCTTGACGTTTCCGGGGGTATCTACGCAAAACCCCAGTTTTTAGGTATGATTATTTCGTTCTAAATATTTATCCCCAGTTTCGTATGGCCAAGATGACCAAAGCGCAGGCTGTCGCCGCTGTCGCCACTAAGACCGGCATGACCAAGAAGGATGTTGCCGCGACGATGTCCGCCATCTACGATCTCGCCATGTCCGAGGTCAAGAAGAACGGCGTGTTCACCCTCGGCGATTTCGGCAAGCTGGTGAAGGCCAAGCGCGCCGCCCGCATGGGCCGCAACCCGATGACCGGCGAAGCCATCAAGATCCCGGCCAAGACCGTCGTCAAGTTCCGCCTCGCGAAGGGCGTCAAGGAAGCGTTACTTAAGTAAGCGACCGCAAAGAAGGCACCCGTCGAGCGGGTGCCTTTTAGATATTTCCTCCCGACGCTCTGCTCGTGCTATACTTGGGTCAGACAGGCTTGGGCTTTTATGGCCGGCCTCAACATCCATCATTTATGCTTATCGAAACCAGCAAAGATTTGTTTTTCGTCGTCCTGGCGTTCTGCATCCTTTGGTTGACCATCTTCCTGTCGTGGCTCCTGTATTACCTCATCGCCATCTTGCGCGACACCGAGTCGCTCATGCGCCGCGTGCGCGATTTGGTCGAAGGCGTTCATCGGCTGGCCAACGTCATGCACGAGAAGGTTGAGCGTTCGGCCGCCTCGTTCACGCTGGTCGCCCAAGCCGTCAAGGAAATCGTCGGTTGGGCCGTGCGCGAACGGGCCGCCAAGCGCGCCACGACGCGGCGCAAGGCGAAGGCAGACGAAGAGGCAGCGGATGAGGAATAGCTTTTACGGCAAATCGCCGCTCCAATTGGTTGGGGCGGTTTTTGATTATTAATCCGGCTAAGAAGCGCAAGAACTCCCAAGATTGACAAAATCGCGAAACAATGCTAGTTTTCATGGTTCCTCGTATAATCGGGGGCGGGTTGGCCGAGAGCCTTAATCTCGGAAAATCGTAAGGTGGTCGGACCTTAAAATCGAAAGAAGGGACGTCATGAGCAAACTGGCTGTTTTGGCAGTGACCATTCTGGCGCTGTTTGGTTTCAGCGGTTGTCTGTGGCCGCAGTCCGAGGCGAGCCCGGCACCGGTCGACGAGTCGGTTGTGATTAACAACGGCGGTGCCGATGCAGGCGCTGACGCCGACGCTGGTGTCGACGCCGACGCTGGTGCCGACGCCGAGCCGAAGCCGGACCCCGCGATTTGCGACAACCTTCCCGGAGTGGAAAACGTCGAGGCCGTGCGGTGCTTGCCCGGGGAGATGATGCCCGCGCATTGCCGGAACACGCTTCCCGGTTACCGGATTTGCGAAGACGGCGGCATCTCGTGGAGCATTCCGGTTTGCCCGTCCTGGACGACGGGCTTGAGCATAGACACGACCGTGCTGTTCATCACCCGCGAAGCGATTACGCGGTCGCCGGGATTCTACGACGTGGTCTACTCCATTCCTGGGTACAGCATCGAGTACGTGACGGCGGAAAGCCTGACCTGGGCTTACCCGGCGCCGACGGTTTGGCAGAGCCTCCATCGGGCCATCCGCGAACTGCGCGCCGAGTTGCCGAAGCTGAAGTACGTCGTCATCCTGGGTCACGTGGATCCGGGCCAAAAGGACGTGAACGTGACTTCGCTGACTCGGGAGTGGGACATCCCGCTTCCGTACGGGAACACGCCGCCAAACACGAACTACCTCCAGTCGCTTGATGAGAGCGTGGTGCCGACGTCCGTCCCCTACGGCTACACCGACGGGGAATGGACGGCGGATGTCGACCGGAACATGTTGGCCAAGATCGGCGGGGATTTCTGGCGTCCGGACGAGATCGATTCCAACATCCACGTCGGGTACGTTCCGCTCACCGGCCAATCCGTCACCGCTTCAAGCGGTGCAGTCGAGACCGACCTCCAAGTCTATGCCAAGAAGGTGAAGACCTGGTTGGAAGGAATCGACAAACCCGCCAAGATCGCCTTCTTCCAGGGGTTCGCCGGTTGCCAGCAGGAATTCTGGATGAACGACCTCATGAAGTTGGCCGCCGGAACCCAGTTCTACGTCCATGTCTGTCAGGATACGGAAAGCGACGTGGGCCTGGCGTCGGAGGCTGATGCCAGGGTGATTCTCTTCGGCGGCCATGGCGGGCCCGGAGGATCGTGTCCGGCCGGCAAGTACTGCCTCGACGGCAAAACCAAAGCCGGTGGGCGCCTCATGGATGTCCACAGTTGTATGGTCGGGTCGCCTGACCAAGCCGATCCGTCCGTCGGAGAGGCACAACTGGCATCGCCCGACGGGGCAACGGCCTTCGTCGCGTACTCGCGGACCCTGCTCGGCGATTCGGGCGCGTTCGTCGTGACCGCCTCGCGGACCGGCCTTCGGACCTTCGGGGAAGCCGTGGATAGGCGACGTTTCGAACAGGCGAAGAACCTGACGGCGGCCTATCAGCTGAAGGCCATGATGTCATATCTGCCCTACGGCTTGCCTCACCTGCCACTCGCCCCGCCGTCGGCCGCCAGCGTCAAGGTCGTGGCGCGGCATGCCAACGCCGACGGAAGCCTGACCGCTTGCGTTCAGACCTGGTCCAAGACATCGGTCACGAAGGGGAACCTGAAGATCGGTTCGCGGACCATCGCCACCGTGGACATCGGCGCCGGCGGGACGGTCAATACGCCGGTTCTCATCAACAAGGAAGAGGCGGCTGATACCTACACGTCGATTCGGCTGGACACCTGCGACCCGTCCGTCGAAACCTGCCAGATTGCCGGTCTCGATCCGCTGCCGCTCACGAAGATGGTTTGCGGAGAGGTATCGGTAATGGCGGACAAGCAGCAAGGGACGAGCGTCAGTTTCACCATCAGCCCGAAGCAGAGGATAGTAGGGAAAAACCTCACCATCGAGGTCAAGGCCCTGTCCTACGCTTGCGAGTCCCGTCGGTCGCTGTGCTACCAGAACGTCGAGACGTGGGCCAGAAGGGAGACGTCGGTCATGAAGATGGCCGTCGACAAGGTTTGGGACGGCGAGACCTCCCTGACCTTCACCCCGCCGGCCAACGCCTTTGGCCCCTGGAACCTCTTCCGTCAATTTGTCGTGACGGTCGGGACGCCGAATACGGTGGTGGCGACCTGCATGCCGCCGCTGCCCGACCCGACGGTGGAGGACGCAGACCTCCTCTAGCTCCGACATCGCCCAGATAGCTGGCTTCCTTGCCAGCGCTTCGCCCCGGGAATCTCCACAGGAGAGACCCGGGGCGTTCTGTTTTTCCGCGGAAAACGCCGAGATATTTTCGTTAAGGATTGACATATTCCGCCCCAGGGTTCGTAATGGATGCAATCCGTCAGCCCATTTCCGGAGGTAACCCATGCCCAAGCTATCAGCCCTTTTCGTCTGTCTCCTGCTCGTTGCCTGCGGTTCGTCCGTGCCCCAGTCGGCCGCGCCGGAAAATCCGAACTCGCCGCCCGTGCTGATGCGGCGGGCTCGTGCCCACCGCCTCGCGCCGCCCGCCTTCATCATGAGGGTCCAGATTGCCCTCTCGGTCGAGCGATGGCGCCTCTTGGGCCCCTTCTGGTCGAGCCGATCCTTCACCATGGTCTTCGTCCATGGCGGCAAGCGTCCGGACGGGCAGGGTCAGGTCGATCTTTTCCTGGACGATAGGGTGCCGGCCACCCGGTGTGAGCAGGAACGCGCTGACTACGTCTCTCCGGACGCGACCGCGACGGCCGTCGAGATCCGGGAGGACGGCTCCTGCGCCTTCCGCTGGACCAAGGCCACCCAAAACCGTTCCGGAGCCGTGGTGGTGAAACAGCTCGGCGACAGGATGGACCCGCCCATCCTCGTCCAGGTGACCACGACCGGCTTCCTCAAGAGCCAAGGCGTCGTCGGTGCCTGGGCGGACGAGGCCATCAAGGTCATCACGCCCAATCCGCACTTTCGCCGGCCCGTTGACCATTCGAAGGCGTAATCAGTCGCGTCTTCGTCCGCCGCGCTTGCCCTCTTCGGCAGGCGCGTTATTTTTTTAGTTGTGGGGTCAGGTCTTGCGGTGTGAATTCAACCTGGATTTACTGCATCCCCTTCAGCAACTCGACAATCTCGTCCAGCTTGCGCTCGATGGCGGCGAGCCGGTCCGGGCTGGCGCCGGGCGCGGCCGACGCCGCCTCTCCTTCGGCTCTGGCCGTGGCACCGCAGCCGCCGTTTCGCTTGTCGCAGGACCAAAAAGCCGAGTACGGCTTATTTTTCGCCTTGCTGAATCCGGCCGGAACAAGTTTCATCTCGCTTTCGCACTTCTCGCAGATTTTCGTGATCATAATGATTTAACAATGAAGTTTCTTAGCGGAATGCCCTTCGACAGGCTCAGGGCATATAATTTATTCCCTGAGCGGACCCCTCACCATTTCCGGTAGAAATGGTGAGGGGGAAGTCGAAGGGTTTCATTATACAAAGAACGTGAATTGTGAACGAGCCGGCGGCAATATAGGCGAAGCGAGAAATGTTGTCAAATGCGATAAGCAGGCCCTCTGTACGGATGTTTTACGCCGTTTCCATCTTGCGTCCGACGCTCCAGAGGAGCTCGAACAGCTGCTCGTAAGCCTCGCGGAGGGAGGCACTTTTGACCAACCAGGCCAGCCCTTCCTCGCGGGTGGTGAGGAAAGCCACATTGTCGTCCCAGAACATGATGGAGACGCGGAAGGTCAGTTCCCGCGGCAGGAAACGGGCCTCGCGCAGTTCGCGGGCGTGCGTGGCACGGGAATATTTTTTTATTTCGCGCGCCTCGACGCGCAGGCTTTTGAGGCGCACGCCGGCCTTCATGCGGCGGGCCGTGAAATGGAAGCGCTCGCCGAGAATGGCCTGCAGGTCCTTGGCCGCGACGATTTCATAGACCAGCTTGCTTTTCGCCGTGAGCGCGAGGTGAAAGAGGTCGCTCATCCGGTCGCGCTCATAAACGCGAATCTTAGCCGGTGCCGCGAGTTCGCCTTTCATATTTTGGAGAATGGGGATGACTCCGGCCACCTCCTCGGCCTGCCGTTCGATGAGCCGCCGCAGGATGAGCGGGTCGAACGCCTCGTACAGGCTGCGTGAGCGGCGTTTGGTCACCTTGAGGACGCCGCGCTCGGCGAGGCGGGCGAGGACGGATTGCGCCGTCGTCAGCTTGAGCCCGGCCGAGCGGGCGAGCGGCGAGAGGGGCGTCTGCCCCATCGCGAGCAGGGCCAAGTACACGGCCCGCTCCTTGGCGTTGAGGCCGAAGCGGTCCAGAGCCTCCTCGATTTCTTTTCTCTCCAGCGGCGGCAGTTCGGCAAAGTTCATAATTACGATATTTTTCGGAGTAATTATACCTCATAAGTATTTATATTTTAGCAAATTTTGTCAATTCGTTAAGAAAACCAGCGAAAAATACAGGCATTATTTCCGCATGATTGGCATGATGCCTGTGTTGGTTGAAGCAACCGACACCAGTCAGGTCATTACAACCGAAGGAGACAGCCATGAAAGTCATCAAGGTTGGTAAGATTCGCGAACAGTTGGTTCAGGATGAAAAGACATGGCGGACGAGGTGGTCTGAACGGGCCATCTGCCGAAAATGTGGCTCCGAGTTGTCGCTCGGATGGAGCGACGTGTACCGAGAACTAGGGCGGCATACGTTTGATTTTGAGGTTTGGAACCTCAAGTTCTGTTGCGTGCATTGCGGAAGTATCGAAATCTTCAAGCAGACTCAAGTCATACTCGCGGATCCTCGGTGGACGTGGGACGTCCGTCGTGAATACGAGCGGTATCAAACTCACGAAGAACGTTCGAACAGGCAAGAATGATTGGTTTCGGTTTGGCCGTACGAAAGGAGAATCGTCATGAAAATCGTCAAAGAAGGCAAGTGGAATAATCCCTGGTCAGCGGAAATGACTTGCACGAATGGAAGCTGCGGCGCGGTCCTGATGGTTGAGGAAAGTGATGTGAAGGCCACCTACGGTGCCAGTGCAAAGTTCCACTTCACGTGCTCCGTGTGCGGCAGCGACAGCAACATCCCGTCGAAAGACCTGCCGCCGCGAGTGATGGGCAAGGTCGAAAAGACGCGGAAGTACGCGCCTTTCTCTTACTGGTGAAAGGTAGACTGCCATGATTCGCACGGTTGACGCCGCCATCATCGTTGATCGCCGTTTCCTCCTGCTCATCCGGCGCGCCAAGCCGCCGTTCGAGGACCGTCTGGTCCTGCCCGGCGGACACGTCGATGAAGATGACGAGACTCTCGCCGACGCCATCGCCCGTGAGATTCGGGAGGAGGTCGGGCTGGACATCAGCCCCGCCGCTTTCCGGCCGCTCATGATTCTCGATGCGCCTAACCGCGACCCTCGGCCAGGTCGCCGCGTCTCCACGGTGTTCATCGCGGAAATCACGGCCGAAGTGGCGTCTGCCGCCCGTGCCGACAGCGATGCCGCAGAGGTCGTCATACGTGACCTCTCGAGTCTCGCGCCCGAGGAAATCGGCTTTGACCACTTCCTGGCCATCGCCGCCCTGCGACGCGCTCGCGGCGTCTGACCGTCTCCTTCGTCGCTTGAGCCCGGACGTTTCGGTCCGGGCTTCTGTTTTTTTGAAGGGTAATTTTGGCGTTTTGCTTCGGTTGTGCAGGAAAACCGCGGTTAACGTCTTGTCTACGGCCGCTCAAGATTATGCCCAAAACCGCCGTTTTGTTATAATTCATAACACCAAGCAAGAGCAGGGTACTTTTGCCTAAATTTCTCAATCATGACCACCCTCTTCAAGAGTTTTTCCGAAAAGGACAAGACCGCCGCCGTGGAGCGGCTCATTTGCGACAGCTCGCCGCGCGACGATTTCTTCCTGATGACCGTTCTGTCGGTCTTCGTGGCGGTTTTCGGGCTCATCGCCAACAGCGCGAGCGTCATCATCGGCAGCATGCTCATCGCGCCGCTCATGTCCCCGATTCTCGGCGTCGCCATGGGCGTGGTCATGGCTGACCAGAAGCTCATCTCCCGTTCCGCCGTCACCGTGGGGAAATCGATCCTGTTCTCCGTTCCGTCCGCCGCCATCGTTGCCGCGTTTTTCGGCCCGCTGGCCGGACTCGACGGCAACATGAACACGGAGATCGCCGCCCGCCTCCGGCCGGACGTCATCTCCGCCTGCGTCGCCTTCGCGGCCGGCATCGCGGCCTCGTACGCGCTCGTCCGGCCGCAATTGAGCGCCACCCTCCCGGGCGTGGCCGTTTCCGTCTCGCTCATTCCGCCGCTCGCCGTCACCGGCATCGGCATCGCGCATTTGAAATGGAGCGTCATCGCCAACTCGTTCGTGCTGTTTCTCGTGAACGCCGCGCTCATCATCTTCGCCGCCACCGTCGTGTTTTCGTTAGTGCGCCTTTACGCCAAGAAGCCCGTGGCGGACCGCGCCATGCAGAAGGAGGACGCGCAGATCAAGAAGGATAAGGAAGTGGCGAAAAGCGCTGAGTGATTTGCGCGGAGATTTCGCCGCCGCCGTCATCAGGAAAAAACGCGCCAGGGCCTTGATGGGTTCTGACGCGTTTTGATGCAATTTCGCGGGAAGGAGTTGCCGCGGATTATTGCTGTTGTTGGGTGCCCGCCGACGGGCTTGATGGCGACGGCGAGGTCGGCGCTGTTTCCGTATTGTCCGACGGCGGCGCTTGGAAGACGCGGTTATGGTTTCGGAAATCATCATTTTTCTGCCAGGCGCCATGGCGCAGCTGGCGCATGCCGCCGCCGAATCGTTGGTCATTTTCCGGAACGCGGAAGTTGTTGCCGACGCGCATGAAGCCGCGGGAGCCGAACTCGCCGCGGAAGCCGCGTTTTTCTCCGCGGTGCTCGCCGAAAGCGGCGCCCAGACAGAAGACCAGGACCAGGATGACGAAAGCCGCCAGGCCTTTAAACCAACGTTGGTGGCAGACGTTCCCGACGGCTTCGCAAAGTTTGTGTTTTGACGTTTCCGGTCGCCCGGAAGCCTTGTCGTTTTCTTCCATATTTCGTTGTTATCATGCGGCTTTAGCCACCCCTAGGCGTTCGGGGCATGCCGCTTCATCATTTAATACGAAAATCGCGATGGAAAAATTCATCTGTTAAGACCAAGGACGAATTTTCTGCTAAACTGACAGCGTTAGGCACTTGCCTTTAACCCCCAACCAAACGTATGTCCCATCCCCAACAAAAAAGCGAGCCCATCCGCCTGATTCCCGGCGACGAGGGGAAGAAGCCGGAAAAGGGCATCGCCCTCTGTCTCTCCGGCGGCGGATACCGCGCCATGATTTTCCATCTCGGTTGCCTGTGGCGGATGAATGAGCTGGGGCTCCTGCGCCAGCTCAAGCGCGTCTCGAGCGTTTCCGGCGGCTCGATCACCGCCGGTTACTTGGGTTATCGTTGGAAAGATCTCCGTTTTGATAGCCACGGCACGGCCGCAAACTTCAAAACGAAAATCGTCGCCCCGCTTCGTGCCTTGGCCAGCAAGACCATTGACGTTCCGGCCATTGCCGAGGGCGCGATTCTTCCGGGAACGGTTGCCGATTACATCGTCGGCTTCTACCGCCAGCAACTTTTCGACCGGGCTACGTTGCAGAACCTGCCCGATGAACGCAAGCGAAACAACCCGCGTTTCATCATCAACGCCACCAACCTGCAGTCGACGGCGCTTTGGCGGTTCAGCCGCGCGTCCATGGCCGACTATCGCGTCGGCGAAATCAGGAATCCGAAATTGCCGCTCGCCGTCGCGGTCGCGGCTTCGGCAGGATTCCCGCCGGTCCTATCGCCAGTCGAGTTGAAGCTCAATCCGTCGTCCTTCGCGCCGCGCACGGGCAGCGATCTCCGGTGCCGGGCGTATCGGAGCAAGGTCGTGCTCTGCGATGGCGGCGTCTATGACAACCTCGGGTTGGAAACCGTCTACAAGAAATACGAGACCATCCTCGTGAGCGATGCCTGCGCGCCGACCGCGCCCGAAGAGGACCCGCCGACTGATTGGGCGCGCCAGTCCCTCCGCGTGATATTCATGATCCAGAACGAGGTCCAGGCGCTGCGCAAGCGCCAGCTCATCGGTTCGTTCAAGCTGGGGCAGCGCGCGGGCGCCTATTGGGGGATTGCCTCGCGAGTCGAGGATTATCGCCTGCGTGATCACCTGCCGGTGCCTAGCGAGTACGCGGAATTGGCCAACGTGCCGACGCGGTTGGCCGCGATGACCGATGACGTTCAGGAGAAGCTGATCAATTGGGGCTACGTCATCGCGGATGTTGCCCTGCGCAAGCATTATTACGGGCCGACCAAGAAAGTCTCGCCCCCGCCCAGCTACCCCTATCCAAAGGCGGCGAAGATGTGAGTACAGATCGGGGTCAGGTCTTGGGGTGTGAATTCACATCGCAAAACCTTACGCCGAAGCAGAAGTTTGACGGTCGGCTGGCTTTCTGATAAAAATTGCCCAGGTCATTTCACCCCGCTGGCGTGCGGGCAATCACGTCAAAGGAGATCCGATGTTCACATGGCTATGGAGACTCTTCCGTGGCACGAAACTTCCCACTGGGCCTTACGGCCAGCCAAGCGCCAAGGCCATCTATGACTACGTGACGGGGTTGGACCAAAGAGATCGCGACCGGCTTCACCAAGAGACATGGTATCGCGGCCTTTCGTTCGGCGACCTGCGCGTTGACAGCGCCAGCTTGGCGTTGGGCGTCGTCTTCGTCCTGGACTACAAGGAGGGTCAACAGCCGTCGTTCGACGGCGAAGTCGGCGCTCTCCGCGATGCCCTTGCGGAGTCCGGGTTGTCGGGCATATCGGTCGAATCGGGCGGGACCAACTCCAGCACGATGTATCTCGTCCTCACCGATGAGGCTCCGGCGTCCCTCGACGGCATCTTCATGACCGGTTCGTGGTCGTATCCTTCCGGTGAAGCCCAACCCTTCGAGTTGCGTCTGTTCATGCAGATGCGGCGGTCTTCCGACACTCGGCTGGAAATCACCGTGTACAGCGTCGAAGCGACCGAAGTGGCGCGGCTCTTG
>JAQTNC010000021.1 GCA_028714475.1 Patescibacteria group bacterium | reverse complement strand
ACTCGGCCTCGCAGGTCGCCTGGCACGCTGCCTTCTCGTGCGAACACCAGATGTCGTTGCAGTTCAACAGACATCCGGTGCGTTCGCTGGAACAGTAGGCCTGGCAGTCGGCCTTCTGCTGGTCGCACCCGTTCGGCTGGCCGCCGGCACCACCCTGGGCCTTGCCGCCGGTGCCGTTGTTGCCGGAGCCGCCCGTGTGGGTGCAGCTGCGGCCGCCGGTGCTCGGAGGGTTGCCGCCGGTCGCGGGCTTCGTCCCGCCAGTGGCAGGCTTCGTCCCGCCGGTCGCCGGAGGGTTGCCGCCAGTCGAGGGTTCGCCACCCGTGGCCCCTTGGCCGCCAGCGCCGGAGTCGGTCTGGCAGTTGCAGCAACCGCAGTCGCAGACATTGCCGTCGGGACCCGCGTCGGTGGGCATTCCGGCGTCACTGCCGGCATTCGGCTCACCAGCCATCCCGGCTGCGCCAGCGGCGGCCGGACTCCCGCCCTTCGCCGGAACCGGCGTGGGGTCGTAGTGCGGAGCGGTTCCGCAGGCATTGACGGCGAAGCCAAACAGACAGGCGAACAGCGACACGAGATACTTTGAATTGCGCATGAACAATCTCCTTCTTCGTTTCCAACTCGGTTAGGCCGGATACTTGCCCCAATTCTACGCTTTTTCGCCGATTTGTCAAGGGGTAGCGGCAAATCGGCACAATAATGGTAAAATATCCCCATTGGAAACTAACCTCGTCCATATGCCAAAGATCTGCAGCGTTTGCGATTATGTCCCGGAGTTCCCGGCCAAACCGGACGAAGAGCCGGAAGATTGCCCACAATGTGGCGGAAAAGGGACGGTTCAGTATCAGGAAGAGGATGAGTCTGAAGAAGAATAGCGATGTCTGACGAACGGTTCCAAGTGTTGATCATCGGCTCCGGGCCAGCGGGCTTCGCGGCGGCCGAGGCGGCATATGCCGCCGGCGCGCGCTCCATCGCGGTCGCGGAAGCGTCCGGGACTCTTGGCGGCGAGTGCCCGAACTGGGGCTGTTTGCCGACCAAGTCGCTTTTGAGTTCGGTCGAGGCACTCATCAAGGCTCGCCAAGACGGCGAGGTCGGTTTGCTGTGCCCGAAGCCCGGCGTGGATTTCGGCTCGCTCATGCGTCGCGAGCGCGATATCGTGAAGTCGGTTACCGGCGGTCAGCGGCTGGAGAAGGAGTTGGCTGGCATGGGCGTTCGGCTGCTGCCGGGGCACGCGAAATTCGTGGCGCCCGACGCGGTGGAAATCGCCGGCGTCCGTTATGAGGCGGACCATTTCGTCATTGCGAGCGGTTCGGTGAATGTCGTACCGCCGATTCCGGGTTTGGTTGAGGCCGGATATCTGGATGTTCCTGGAATTTTGAAATTGGAAAAGTCGCCGCGTTCGCTCGCCATCATCGGCGGCGGTCCGGTCGGCGTGGAGTTCGCGCAGATTTTCGCGCCGCTCGGCACGGCAGTCACGATCATCGAGGCCGCGTCGCACATCCTGCCGAGGGAGGATGAGGAGATCGCCAGCGTCATAGAAAACTCGTTTCGCGATCAGGGCGCGACCGTCTTGACTAGTGCCAAGGTCTTATCGGTTTACCGCGAGGGTGAAGAAAGGGTAGTGGAAGTCAGCGACGCTTCCGGTGAGGTCATAAACCTGCGCGTTGAGCATATTCTGTTGGCCGCCGGCAAGCGACCTTTATTAGATCAACTGAATCTCGATGCGGCCGGAGTGGCGTTGGATGATCGCGGCCATTTGGTTCTAAACGAATATCTGCAAACCACCAACTCGCGCGTTTATGCTGCTGGCGATGCCGCAGGCCGGATGATGTACACGAGCGTCGCCCATCGCGAAGGCCAAGCGGCGGCGATGAATGCCGTAAAGGGCAATTCCGTCATCGTTAATTTGAGCGTCATGCCGCGCGGCACGTACTGTCATCCGGAAGTCGGTTCGGTCGGTCTCACTGAAGCCGAGGCGCGCGCCGCGCATTTTGATGTGGCGGTGGGGCGAGCGCCATACGCTGCGTTGTCGAAGTCGCTCACGTCCGGCGACCAGCAGGGCCTCATCAAGATCGTCGCGGACAAGGGGACGGGGGAGATTCTCGGCGGCCACATCGTCGGCCAGTCCGCTGCCGAGCTCGTGCACGAGATCGCCCTCGCCATGTACGCAGGCCTGACCGTTTCCGACCTCGCCAACATGATCCACGCCTTCCCGACGTATGCGGAGGGAATCGCCTTGGCGGCGAGTAATGTGAGCTGATATGAGTTTCGCGGAATATCCAGAAGATTCAGTAGCGGAGTCGTGTCCCGTCCTGCTCGCGCGACATTTCAAGGAACGCCCGGCCTTGCCGGGCGCTTGGCTTGGGTTTGTAGGCGTTGAAGGCAAGGTCGTCTTTAACGTCACGATTCCTTTCACGGATAACGGTCGGACTTTTCTCGCGGGTCGCGTCGAAAGCCCTGAAAGCACCCGGGGCGGCGCCATCTACGATCCGCAGGTCGTGTTCTTTGAGCCGGAAGGAAGTCGGTGGGTTGTTGCCCGCCACCTCGATGTGGCGCCTTATTCCATGGAGGATCCTGCTATCGCGAAAATTGGCGGGGAGTTGGTGCTTTCCGGAGTCGAGATTTTTGAAGACGCGGAGGTGCAGCCTGGCCGCAATCACCGCATGACTTTTTTCCGCGGTCCACACCTTGAATCGCTGCGGAAATTCGCGGTCGGCCCGACCGGCATGAAGGACGTTCGTTTGGTTGAAATGAAGGACGGGCGAGTCGGGATATTTTCTCGGCCGCAGAACGAAAAGGGTTGGTCGGGCAGGATAGGCTTCACGGTCATTCGGTCGCTCGATGAACTGACGCCAGACGTCATGGAAAAAGCCCAGATTATCCCGAATCAGTTTGTTGACGACGAGTGGGGCGGCGTCAAATGGGCGACGTTGCTGCCGGACGGACGCATCGGCTGCATTGGACATATTGCATGCGAAGGCGCTGACGGGTCGCGGAACTACTACGCGACGGCCTTTGAATTTGACCCCGACAAGTTTAAGGCGGCGCCGTTCCGCATTATCGCCTCCAGACGGGATTTTCCGCCCGGCGTCACCAAGGTGGAGAGTTTACGCAACGAGATATTTCCCGACGGCATTGTCCGGCATGGCGACGGCACCGCGACTCTTTACGTCGGCGTGAGTGACCGTTACGGCGGCACAGTCGTGATAAAGGATCCTTTCGGGGCTTGACTGGGGTTTTGTGCCAATTACATAAAGATGCGGAGAGAAATTCTCCGCATCTTCGTATCTCGGTATCTTTGCCTTTACACCATCGCCATGATGACCACGTAGTTGTGCCCGAATTTCTTGGAGCAGGCCGGGCAGGTGGTGTAGCAGAAGTAGAGTTTCTTGGTTTCCTTGCCCTTGCCTTTCACATGGGCCTGCATGTCGGCAATCCACTTGCCCATGTCCTTGTACGGGCCGTCGTAGACTTTGGTCAGGAACGTGCCGGACATTCTTACGTTCGTCGCGCCCGGTACTTCCTTGGCGATGGGGATGTAGAGGTCCGCGCCCCAGAGCGATTTCTCGTCCACGGGCATGAGTTGTTCGGCCTTCGCGCCGGCGGCCTCGATTTTCTTCATGGCGCGGGTGACGACTTGGCCGAAGTTTAGCGGGATGTGAAAGAAGCTGCAGACGTGATCCTTCAGGAACAGCTTATCCTGCCAGGTGATTTCCTTATCCTGCCACGGGGCCGGGTCAAACGGGTCACAGCATTTTTGCTCGGGCTGGGTGGGCATAAAAATATTTTGTAGCGGCGGGGTTTATCCCTGCATCACATCTATTATACCAGTTGTTGTATGGAGCGGGTAACCCCGAACCAGTCGCTACGCTCCGGTTCAGGGTTGCTGCTATAGGATGCGGCTGTGGGCGCGGCTAACTTTTTGGTTTTATGGAGCGGGTAAGCGGGTATGTCGCTTAGCGACACACCCGCTTTCTGGGATATGATGCCGCTGTGGACGGTATTTAATGGAGCGGGTAAGACCCTGCGGCAAAGTATTGCCGCAGGGTCTTGCTGGCAGATGATGCGCCTGTGGACGGCGCTTCCTCTTTAATGTCGGCAAAAGCATTTGCCGACGGGCCAGTAACGGCAGTCGGAAATCTTAGCAGATGCCGCTCCTTGGTACCCGCTCCAGCAAAAGGCCGTCCCTGGGTGGGACGGTTTTCATTTTGTATGGAGCGGGTAAGCGGGTATGTCGCTTAGCGACACACCCGCTTTCTGGGATATGATGCCGCTGTGGACGGTATTTAATGGAGCGGGTAAGACCCTGCGGCAAAGTATTGCCGCAGGGTCTTGCTGGCAGATGATGCGCCTGTGGACGGCGCTTCCTCTTTAATGTCGGCAAAAGCATTTGCCGACGGGCCAGTAACGGCAGTCGGAAATCTTAGCAGATGCCGCTCCTTGGTACCCGCTCCAGCAAAGACCACCCCGGGGTGGGGTGGTCTTTGCTGGAGCGGGTAACGGGAGTCGGACCCGTATCTTCACCTTGGCAAGGTGACATAATAGCCGCTATACGATACCCGCGTTTTCTTGGCGGTCGCCTTGAGCGACGCCGAAATTGCTACGTGGAATATCATACGGCAGGCTTTTTAAGCTGTCAACGGCCAACCAAATCTCACTATACAGCCAAAAAGTACGTCATTGCGAGCGACCGCACCTAGCCGAGTCCCGACGTGGTCGGGGCGAAGCCCCGGGCCGCGACCCGGGGGAAACAATCCCGATGAGACACGGGATTGCTTTGTCGGCCTACGGCCTCCTCGCAATGACCAAACTAGGAGGCTGTTTCATCAGCAACCGATATTTCGGGCATTTCCGGCCAGCGGCGGCGGCGCCACCAGGCGTAGAAAGCGGCTCCGGCGGCAGCGAGGACGGCCGCCGCACCACTTGCCGCCAATGGCCAAGGGCTGGCCTTCACGTCCACGACGTTTGGCGCGGGTTGGTTGGCCGTGGCTGGTGCCGAGGCTTCGACCGGCGCTGGTGCCGTGACAACGACGCCGCCGCCGTTCGCGACCACGACTTCCGGTCCGTCGGGACGTTGCTGAACCACCCCGGTTAAAGTGACCTTGTGATCGGCCTGCCAGCCGTCGGTTGATATTTTCAGCCCCGGCCATGACGCTTTGATTTCCGTCTCGCCGGATTCGTCCGTGAGCTTCAGCCAGCCTTGGCTGAACTTGGTGAGGAGGCCGGAAACGGTGAAGGTGACGCCATCGCCAGCATCCGCCAAGCCACCGAGCGCAATCGTGGTAGCGCGAATCGCCGCGTTGTTTCCGTTCGTCTTGATGCCACCCTTGGCCAGCGCGCCCAAACGCAACCGTCCGTTCGCGTGGCTCACGCGGCCGGTTATGCTGACCGCATCGCCGACAGAGAGTCGCGGGGTCGCACTGCCGTAATCGCGCACGAAGACACCGCCGAGGCCGTCGAGCGACTGGATGGCGAACACGGTTTTGGAAACGCGACCGGGTGGCAGGCTGACCACGCCCGCGACCGTCACGAGTTCGCCAGTCGCCAGATCCGGCAACTCGGCAATACCGGTTGGCTCGGCCCCAGTCGCAGCAGAAGAGCTGACCACATCCATCGAAGCAACCACAGCTTCCGCCGGAACTGTCGTATTGACCGCCCCCGGCGTCATCTCGTCCGTCCAGCGCCAAACGCCGTCAACGCCCAAGAAGTATGATTTCCCGACCGCTGCCGCTCCGTGACGAACCGTCTGTACCACTGCTCCGTCGCCATCAAGCAGGCGCACGGCGTCGCCGTCGTTGTTGAGCGCGAGTTTTGTCCGACTGCGCGGCATAACGAGATAGCCGCCCGCTGGAACGACATCGTCTGCCGTGAATTTGTACGGCGTACTGCCGCCGGCGTCATCATCTAGCGACCAACCGGCCAGTACCGCCGTGAATTCACTCGGGTTGAACAACTCAATCCACTCGCCGACGTCATCACCGGCCGGATCCGGCAGGAATTCGTTGATGCGGATGAGCAGACGCGGATCCGGCGCGTCGGTCTCAGTAGTTGATGTTGCCGCCGCGTCTGTCACGCCAGCCGTCGAAATATCAATAGGGGACTGTCCCCCGCTGGGGACTGTCCCCGCAGCCGCAATTGTAGTGACAACATTGTCAGTGATTTCGCTTGCGACTTCCGGCCCAGCCGTCGCCACGATAGTGGCGGGCGTCTCCGGAAAAACATTGTCAGCCGCCGGCGTCGGCACGTTCGTCCAGTTCCAGATGGCGTCATCGGCGCGGGCGTAGGTTTGGCCGGTCTTGGCCGAGCCGTAAGTGACCGTATAAACGGCGTTGCCGGACGGATCAATCAGCGTCACCGTCGCCCCGCCGTTCGCGAGCGTCAGCTTCGTCTCGACATAGCTGAACTGGTAGTAGCCGTGCGCTGGCACGATCGCCGACGCAAGGACGTGGCCGCGCGTGTTGACCGTGATTTTCCAACCAGCGACATCAACCGGCTCTGTGCCCATGTTCAGCAACTCGATGAATTCGCCAGCCGCATCCTCGCCTTCGGGATCAGGGAACAATTCGTTGATGACCAGGTGCGGCACGGCGGTCGCTGAGGTTTCCGTCGCGGGCGTTGAAGCGGTCGCGTCCTCTGCGGGCGCGTCGCCGGTCGTCGCGTCCGTTGCTGGACAAACGCACGAGCAGGTTTCGGCACCGTCAGCCGCTTGCACGACTGGCACCCCAAGGTAAAGCCGCGGATTAGCCATGAGCACCACAAGTGCCCCGGTTAGAATCAAGCTTTTCTTAAACAATGCGTGTCGCATAGAAAATGAAAGAAAAATGAATTAAACGCCCGTGGTTTACCCGCCCGCCGGAGTTATGTCAAATCGTTTAGTTTAAGCTAAAATTCAGGCTCGAAATAAACGCGTATATGCGTTATAATCGGATTGTTCTGCCCCGAGCTTGCCTATGGTGAGCTTGTCGAACCATCGAGGGGCAGTATCAACGCCCTCGTGGTGAAATTGGCAGACACGCCAGCCTTAGGAGCTGGTGGGAGAAATCCCGTGTCGGTTCGAGTCCGGCCGAGGGCACCAACTAATAATCGTTTCGCGATGAATATGTCCACCATCTGCATTTTCGGCGACAGCACCGCGTGGGGTGCTTGGGACAAGGAAAAAGGCGGTTGGGTGAACCGACTTTGGTTGTTTTTGGCCGATAAAGATTATTACACAGAGCTTTACAATCTAAGTATCTCCGGCGGAACGACCGAGACCATTATGAACAGGTTCGAGGCGGAAGCGAAAGCCAGGGAAGCCGAGGTGCTGATATTCCAGACCGGTGGGAACGATGCGTCATACGAACACACACCAGACAATTATTTGGTTCCGCCGGAAAAATTCCAGGCCAATCTTGAGGAAATCATCCGGCGCGCCCAGAAAATATCTCGGCAGGTTCTTTTTATCGGCTTCAAGAACGTCGACGAATCAAGAACAAAACCGGTATCTTGGCAGGACGTTTACTACACGAACCAAAATATCAGTAGGTACAATGAGATCATGAAAACGGTCTGTGCCGAAAGCGGCATCCCGTTCCTTGAGGTGTTCGGCGCGTTGACCAATGAAGATTTGGAGGACGGCGTACACCCCAATGCCCGAGGGCACGAAAAAATCTTTGAACGTGTCAAAACATTCCTGAACGAGAACGGCGTCACTAAAACGCGTTAGCCGGAATAGTCTGTTGCAGTAATTCCAACATATGAGCACCAACAAAGTCACAACCATGAAAGACGCGCAGACCGTGGTCAAGGCGTTCGCCGAAAGGAACGGCTGGCGCGACGTCCCGAACGTGGACAAGTTCGACCACCTGCACGAGGAGTTGATTGAGATGTCCCAACACCTCCGCTACAAGAGCGAGGAGGAGCGCCTCCAATGCATTAAAGATAAGAAGGAGATATTTGTGGACGGCGTCGGAGACCTCTTCTTCGGCCTCTGTCGCCTCGCCAACCAGCTCGACGTGGACATCGAGGAGGCGTTCAACCTGGTCAAGGACGGCATCCTGGCCAAGTACGACCATCGCGAAGCGGAGAACAACATTACGCATTGAAATCGTATAATCGGGATCGTATGGCCATAAAGAAAACACCACACCAGCACGTCGACCTCATCCTCCTCCATGGCCTCGCTGGTTCGCCGGATCGAAACTGGTTGCCGTGGCTACATCGACAAGCCGAGGATGCTGGCGCGCGCGTCTGGGCGCCGGAGCTGCCCGAGCCGCTCAAGCCGGAGCTCACGAAGTGGCTGAAGGCGACGACCGCGAAGGCGAAAGAATGGGGGCCCGAAACCGTCATCATCGGCCATTCGCTCGGCGGCGTCTTGGCGTTACGGCTAGTCGAGGCGACTTGCCAGAAAAAAATTCGCGCCGTCATCTTGGTCGGTACGCCGTTCGCCGCTTCGGTCAACGTCTCGTGGCTCACGGGTTTTTTCAGTCAGACGATTGATTGGGGTAAGATTCGGCAAAACGCCGGCGAATTCGTTGTCATCCAGGCAAAAAATGATCCGCTCGTGCCGTTCGATCACGCCTTCCGCTACCAGGAAATGCTCGGCGCGAAAACCTTTGTCACCGAACGCGACGGCCATTTCACCGGACGGAACAGCCCGCTTATCTGGCAGGAGGTCAGCCGTTTGCTGACTCGGTAGCGGCAAAATTAGGCAGAATAGAGCAAAAAATGTCTTTCGCAGGCCAGACGCCGGGGTATTGGCGCGTTCGGGGGCATGAGTGTTGACACCACCATTGACACCCGACCCGTTTCCGTGTATATTATTGTTTGCTAAGTAAATCCTTCGTTCTCGTCCGTTTTAGTGACGCAGACAGTAAAAGGATCAAAGAAGTTTTATGGCTAAGAAATTATACGTCGGCGGGTTGTCCTACGGCACCAGTCAACAGTCTCTGCAGGACCTGTTTTCCCAGGCCGGCACCGTGGCTTCGGCCATGATTATTACCGATAAAATGACCGGTCGCTCCAAGGGCTTCGGTTTCGTTGAGATGTCAACGGAGGAAGAGGCGCAGAAGGCGATCAGCATGTTCAACGGGCAGGAGTTCGAGGGCCGCACTTTGACGGTCAACGAGGCTCGTCCGATGGAGCCGAGACCGGCTGGCGGCGGATTCAACCGCGGTGGCGGTCGTGGCGGTTACGGCGGCGGTGGCGGTGGTCAGCGCCGGGACTGGTAAACACCAGACAAACCAAACAACCAAGAAACCCCGTCTCTCAAAAGGAGGCGGGGTTTTGGTTTACTTGGGCAGATAAAACTGTAGCGGGCGGGTTTATCCCGCCACCACAAATAACGAACCGTCAATATGGACACCGCCGTCCGTTCAAGGTGGTGCCGGGGCAAGCCCGGCCGCTACGTTAAATTGATTAATAGTGATACTTCTTCCCCGAGTTGATCATCGCCGCACGGTAGAGCTGCTCGATTAAAAATACCCGCGCCATCTCGTGGGTGAGGGTGAGGTCGGATAGGGAGAGGCGGAAATCCGCGCGGCGGACGACCTCGGCGGCCAACCCCGCTGCGCCGCCTATTATAAATGTAACCGTCTGACCGGTGCCGCCGCGCTCGTTGAGCAGGGCGGCAAGTTTTTCCGAGGACAGCCGCGTGCCGGTGCGATCGAGGGCGACGATGGATCCATCCGTCGGCAACCGCGAGCAGCCGCTCGCCCTCGCGCTTCATTGATTCCGCTGCCGGCACGGTGTCCGTGAGCGGCTCGGCCGCAATTTCGATAATTTCAAAATGCGCGAACGGCCGCAGTCAACAACAAAAAAGCACCTGGACGGCATGGGCAAGTTCGCTCATGGCTGCAGGTGCGTGGGTTTGGTTTCTGGTCAGCCGACGACCGCCAAGATTTTCGTCGCCTCGGTGATTGTCGTTTTTTGTGTGGGCGTAGCCCGACCCGGGCTAGGGGATTGCCCGGGTGCGGGCGACAATGAGTGCGGCCACGCCCGTTGCGAGCGGCGCGAGCCAGGCCACGAAGGCCGACCACTCGCTGCGGCCGCTCCACGCCGCAAGGCGCAGGAGCGCGGCGAGCAGGCTCGCGTCCGGTTCGCCGTAGGCAAAGGCGGTGACGAGATCATGGGCGACGACGAACGTGCCGAGGCAAAGGCAGACGATTCCGATGAGGCGAATGTGCATGGATGGTCCTTTCTGTTTGGACATCTGACCAGAAACTTCGATTGATCGAAGGCTCTGGTCAGAGGCGCAGGCAGAAGCTCGCCTGCGCCGCACTGTCGCTGTCGTGGGTGTTCAGCTCCGCGTCTTGCGTCTCTTGGGTCCGAATCTCTCCGGCGGCTCCTCGGCCCACATTATCGCCGCCCGGTACCATGGCCGGTCACTATGGTTCTTGTTGTCGTCGTGCACCCATAGGTTTCCTACGCAGTTGTAGTTCTCCGCCTCTGTCATTCTATAGCCTTCTGCCGTCAGATAGGCTTCGGCGGCGTGATGGTCCGCAAATGGGCCGACAACTTTTTCGAGACTAGATTCCCTGTGGTCCCAATCCACGATGGATTCTTCGGTGATGACGATGACGCACAAATCGCACATTTTGACCTCGCTGTTGTTGGAATGACCGACCATGAGCCTTCGAGTCGGGACAGTTCCCGCTCAAAATCTCGTGGAAGGGGCGCAGGCAGAAGCCTATCTGCGCCAACGGAAACGAAATCTTGTTTCTCCGGGAGGATGGACGACTCTCACTCGTCCTTCTTTTTGTCACGCCGTCCTCGATGCGGCGCCGCCGATGATGCGGTTAAGTTTATCCGCCGCATCTTTGTTGTGTCGCGCTGTCGCCCAGCGCCGTCGGATGGCCGGTTGAAAGAGGGTCAACCCAACCTGCTGTTGCCACGCCGTCTGCCCGGCGCCGAGTCTTACTCATTCTCGTTCGATCAGAGAGCGCTCATGCGCCGCTCACAGCCGCTGCACCCGCAGTACGCCGCGTGCGTTATGTCCCGTGCGTAGCGTCCGCGTTCCGCCGCCGTCCTCTCGATGTAGAGGTCTGACGGCTCAAGTCGCACCATGTTTTCGGTGATGCCGCAATCTGCCAGACGCCGGTCGACCAACTGCCGCGGTGATGATATTGCCGGGTACTTTTTTCTCATTTCCCATATCGACGGGAGCCTGATCTCCCGGAATTCGACGCCATGGATGCGCAGGATCTTTTTCAGGTTCCGGACGGCGATCTCATGATCCTGTCTGGTCGGGTTTTCCTCCAAATACACGACATGCTTCCTTTCAAATGTGAAATCCCCCGAGACTGATCTACTTGCCTATTCCGCCGCGCCCTCTCGCCTGCGGAATGGTTTTCGCGCTCAAGGTACGGTCTAACAACCAGATTGAAGTCCGACGTTGTCGCCTTCCATGAAGGCTCGGGGCGGGTTTGTCGCCGCGTTCAAGCGTTCGTGGAAGGGGCGCAGACAGAAGCCTATCTGCGCCGTGCCACGTGCCCTGCACCGTTCTGGTGCGGGGTTTACGTGGCCGTCCGTGAAACGGTGTCGCCCGTCTCTGGCGCTCCGATGCCACCCGGAGTAGTGTGCCAAGTTTTGGGACATTGGATGGTCCGCGATGCGGTCTCGCCCGGAGGTTATTTGTTGCTCCGGATCCCCGCTCACGTGCTCGCGGCACGACCACGGCCTTGCGACCCGCCTAGTAGTCGTACTCGGCGGAGCTTCGGCTGACCCAGGCGCCGTCGACGAATTCCGAGCTCCCTTCCGGGAGAACGTATTCGTAATCGGCGTTGCAGTCAGTGAAGACGTGCTCGACCGGCTTGTCGCCGATCTCGTACGTCCGCTCGCGGCCGGTCCAACCCAGCGACAGCGGTCCGCGCCTTATGGCGAAGAACCGCCAATCGTAGGCCTCGCCGGAGCTGTGGCTGCAGCGCACCATGATCAGCAACCCGCATCCCGCGGGCAGCTTTTCCGGCACGCCCTTGGCCACCTCCGGCGGCACGTCCACCCCTTCCGCCAGCTCGACGCTGATCGTCGGTTGGATTAGCTCGCGGCAGCGGGCGGACGCCTCTTCCGGAGTGTCGCCGTGGGCCTCGATGAGATTGTCATCTCCCCATCCGGTGCTTAGACAGATGCGCGCGATGTAACTCATGGTGGTCCCTGCTATTTTTCCGGCATTAAGCCAATGGCATAGCTGCCCACTTGGTTTGTCTGTTGGAAAGATCTGGCCTTCCATAAAGGCTCGAGGCGGGATATGAATCGCGCTCAAGCGTTCGTGGAAGGGGCGCAGGCAGAAGCCTGACTGCGCCTTGGTGCGTCGCTCGTGAGCGACGAACAATCCTTGCTCCCCACCGGAACCGAGTTGAATGTCCTCGGCTCCGGCGGTCGGCGGTTGTCTGGGAGCCCACCGACTGGCACGCGCGGGATTCGACCCATGGGGTTACTCGCCAAAATAGCTGTCGAGTCCCGCCTTGAAGTCCGCAATCTCGCGCGCAATCAACGCGCTCCGGTCAACAAGCTTCTCGAGACGTTGCCAGTCCCGGGAATCATGGTTGGCGAGAGCGAGCGGCTTGCCCTTCACGACCCTGGCGCTAAAGAGATAGCCATACCGGGTCGTGACCTTCACCAGACGTCCGCGGACGCGAAGCTCATGATCTAGATACCACGCCATGGCAATCTCCTTGGTTGGGGGTTGGTGCTGGAAAGAAGCGGATGGGCACTTTGAGGGATCCTCCGGGGGTTCGATCGTTGGCCTTTGCCTGACCTAATACCCTGGAGCAACTCTTCTGACATTGCGTGCCCTGACAACGCCCAGTATTGGCGATACCGAGTGGATTGGAATGGTGACTTCCTGGCCTCGTGCCCGACCGGACGGAGGGTTGCCCGCCCCACGCCGTTCGAGCCTGTACCTCTGGCCCCATTCCTTCCGAGGAACCATCATACCCCGGGGGTGCAATTGAAGGACTTTCGCCCTTCCACGAATTCTCGATTGCTCGAGGGCTCGTGGAAGGGGCGCAGGCAGAAGCCTGACTGCGCCGTGCCACGTGCCCCGCACCGTTCTGGTGCGGGGTTTACGTGGCCATCCGTGAAACGATTTCGCTCGTTTCATTGCGCTCCGACGCCACCCGGAGTAGTGTGGCCCGATTTACGACCTGACCAGCCGCCGCGCCCTCACCAGTCTGCCGCCCACGGACGGTCCGACGCCATCAGGAAAGCCCTGACGACATCGACCACGAACGGGGGCAGACTGTCGACCGGCGCATGGCACGAACCGTCGCAAGGGGTTGGGTCTTCATCGGTCCGCCAGCCGCTCCCGAATTCATTGCAGGAGAATCGGAAGTGGCAGCCACCGAAGCAGACAAACCGCTCGCCCGAGTCGCCGTCGCAGAAGGTCGTGGAAGCGTACTCGTACGGCTCGTCGTCAGCTTCGTGGGGATGGCGGGCTTCTTCACCTGCCGGAACCCACCGAATCGAGTCCACTCGGCCGGCGGACCAGGACACCTTCACGTTCGCGCCGCCCGCGACGTAGATGGTGGCCGTCGTCGTGCTGGGCTCGTAGTCTTCGAACATCTCGCCGTCCGCGTCACTGCCTTCGAGGAGACTGATGTGGATGACGCCGGTTCTGTTGTTCATGATCTACCTCTTGGTTGGAAGGAGCCTCGCGGTTCGGTGCGCACCGTGCGCCCGTCACCTGCCATGAGGACTCGAGCCGCGGACAAGCTCCGCGCTCAAGCGCTCGTGGCAGGAGCGCAGACAAGATGGGTCTGCGCCGGCCGAAGCGAACTCATGAAAGAACTCGATGTGGCGAACCCCGAAGGGTTGCGGCGGTCGTTGGCTTTTCAGCCCCCGACCTCGGTTCCTGACCCGTCAACAAGGTCCGGGAAACCGTCCGAGTTGGTGGCATTCCGCACTCCATCCCGGTTTAGCCTGACCGCGCAGAAATCGCGGCCGACCGCAGAGCCCCGTAGGACCCCATGACGCCTGGCGACCGCACTCGCCTGGCGCCGTTTCACGTTGTTGGAAGAACGTACGTTGGGTCGGGGAGAGTTTCCTCGCGCGAGATGCGCCGGCACGCCTTGGTGCCGCGGCCCTCTGCTCCGGTTAAGCAGTTCGGTAGGGAGGTTTTCATTCCCATCCGATTTTGCCGCCCATGCGCAATTTGGTGGCGCGGGGCGACTTTGGATACGGGAGCCGGAACGCTCCTTCGCGGTATCCTCCACGACGCCTAGCGAACGTACTCGCCTGACGCCGCATTTAGAGATGTACGGGGGTCGGAGAAGTTAATTCTTCCCAAACGTCCGGTGGACGCATCGACACCAACCGTGGTGCCGCGACCCTCTGTGCCCCGCGCAAGGGCGCACAGTCCCCTCGGTCTCCACATCCCGTAGCCAGGGTTTGGGAGGCCACTGGAAACGGGACGCTTCATCGACCTCGGTTCGGCTGCCGGCATCTTGATCCCCGCAGGAATCGCCACACAGGGCAGACCGCCTTTGACACCTGGACGCCATGATGTTCATGTTTGCCGCCGGGACGCAGACCCGCCGCGCTCGTCGACCTCTCCTGAACGGCTAATCCGGTGATGTCACGACGCCTGGCGACCGCACTCGCCTGACGCCGCAAATCCTTTGGAGCAGTGACCTGCCCCGCGCGTC
Organism: Patescibacteria group bacterium; assembly: GCA_028714475.1. Lineage (GTDB taxonomy): Bacteria > Patescibacteriota > Patescibacteriia > SG8-24 > SG8-24 > JAQTNC01. The sequence goes on along the minus strand of JAQTNC010000021.1, from coordinate 7,379 downwards.
GGCTTTCCTGCGATGAGGAAGTCCGGCGTGCGGAGCAGGATGCTCCGCGTCCGCCGAGGAATCGAGAGACGGTGGTCGGCGAGGACGTACGGCTGCGGGCGGCTCCCTACATAAAGTCGGGAATATGATTTCTGCCCGAGGTAGTCTCGCTGGCCGGTGCGGGCCGGACTTGCGTTGTGGCCTGCGGCGTCACCGATTTCCTAGCGGGTTAACTCGTTTAGTTGGAATGCTCTTCTACGGTTTTGACAAGCGCAAAACGACATTAGCACATTATGAAATTATTGTCAAGCCCCCGATAGACAGAAAATAGAATAGATATTGAATTTGTTTAAGTTAAGCTTATTATCTTGACTAATTCTGTCCTTTTTTTGATAGAAATACCATCAAATAGATTGTTGCCGACCAAGGCGCATAGAACTTTTTCCATCGCCCCCTTGACAGTCTCGGGCGTTTGTGCTAATTTACCAGTTACAAAAGGAGGTTTGTCATGGCCGGAGGCTGACAGCAAAAAACAAACCTGACGGAACGAAGATCGTCCGTGAGAAAACGTCCGTCACAGCCGCTCATCGATATCTTTCCAATGGATCCACTGCATGCTCCTCATTGACCTGCACGAGATACATACAGTCATGCTGGATGTGTCAGACAACGAGCTGCTACAGCCTAACGAAGGCTGCGTCCGCTAGTAGACCGGTCAAAAGGAGGCACTATGCAAGGTGGATGAAGGTTCAAGGGAAAAGGGCTGCGGGCCGCCATCGACCCGCGCCCTTGACCCAAGGACCCAACACTTGCTTGCGCCGACCTGACCAGATCATGGGAGACACCAGATCTGTGATGGTCGGTGTTTTCATTTGGAGAGACGAACCGCCCCCTCGACAAGCTCGGGGCAGAAAAAGTTCTTGCCCGAGCGGAGCGAAGCGGAGTCGAGGGCCGCAGTGAATGACAGAGAGGTCACATTGCTTGTCTCGTCACCTAGTCAAAAACATGTCTATCAAAAAGGCGCGGGGCTTTCCCGCGCCTTTGCGTCAGACAATTATTCCTTTGGCGGTTGCGCGCCTTTGAGCGCCAAGTCGAAGAGCAGCCGCATCGCCTTGGTCAAATCCGGATTTTCGATGATGACTGAATACATCTTGCCCACGAAGGTGACTAGCGCGACCTTCTCGCCATAAACGGCGATGTTGGATCGAAAGCTGGACATTTCCGGCGGCAGAAAGATGCGTTCTGTATCAACGACATTCGCGGACGAGGCCGCGCCGCTGTAAAGCCCGCGGATGTGCACGCCCTGTTTTTTCAGTTCTTGCCGCAGGCGTGCCAGATCATCCGTGGTCAGCACTTGGTACATCGCCGTGAGGTCGGTCAGCTCGACGCCGTCCTTCCGTTTTGTCCGCTGCATGTCCTCGATGATGGCGAATAGTCCTTCTTTGCCTTCGAAAACCTTCACCACCGGCCGCTCGCCGCCAGCCTGCAACTCCAGTTCCGGCAGCATGTTTTCCAGATCGCGGACCCGCTCATGGGTCTCGGCATCGCGACGCTTGGCGTAGGCTAAAAGTTTGGCCGGCGGTTCGGCGACGTATAGCCTTTTTTTACCCCTCACCACGCTCGACATCAGGCCGCGCCCAGACAGCGTTTCGATGGCGACATAGGTCGCCTGCCGTGACAGCCGGGTTTTTTTCGCTAATTCCAGCGCCGTCCCCGGCCCATTTTCCAAGGCAGCCAGGTAGGTATTGATTTCGCTGTCCAAGAGACCAAGCGATTGGAGGATGGGGGAGACGTCTTTCATAATATATGTTCGTCCGGTAAGGTGACTTAATTTTAGCATAGCCGTCCAGGCCGGTAAACGCCGCCCCTGCCCTTAGAAAGACGAAAAAACCGCTAATGTATCAAAAGTGGTAGCCACTTTTTGGGGCCGATGTCCCCTAACAAAAATGACGCCGCAAGCGCGGCGTCACGGAACGGCTTTGGATTCAATCCGTCGCCGCCACCCAGACCGCGAGTCGTTGCATGAGACCCAGCAGCTCGACGACGTCCAAGGGACGGACAAGCTAATAATGGTATTTCTTTCCTGCATTGATGGTGGCGGCGCGGTAGAGCTGTTCAACAAGAAAGACGCGTGCCATCTCGTGGGTGAGGGTGAGGTCGGATAGGGAGAGGCGGAAATCCGCGCGGCGGACGACCTCGGCGGCCAACCCCGCTGCGCCGCCTATTATAAATGTAACCGTCTGACCGGTGCCGCCGCGCTCGTTGAGCAGGGCGGCAAGTTTTTCCGAGGACAGCCGCAGGCCGGTGCGATCGAGGGCGACGATGAATCCGTCCGCCGGCAACCGCGCGAGCAGCCGCTCGCCTTCGCGCTTCATCGATTCCGCTGCCGGCACGGTGCCCGTGAGCGGCTCGGCCGCAACCTCAACGAATTCCACCCGCGCATATGGCCGCAGGCGCTTCTCGAATTCCGCGATGGCTTCCCGCCACCACGACTCCTTGATTTTCCCGACGGCGAGGATTTTGAGACTATACATATAATAGAATATTGTTCATCCCCGAGCGGAGCGAAGCGCAGTCGAGGGGCTCCACGCCACGCGCAGCCGGGCCCTCCACGCGGGTCGGGCCAGAACAGGAGTTGGTAATTAGGTGCCGATCGAACCACCGTCACCAACAGCATATCCGTCCGCCGCCCGTCTGCCAATCTTGACAAATAGCATAACAGGAGTAATCTAGAGGCGGAAATCACCCCAGGAGGTTCCATGAAAAGCTGGTTAGCCGATGTTAGCGTTACCGTGTTTTACAGCGTTGCCGCGGTCTGTGCCATACTCTGTGGCGCCAGTCTCGGCGGCATCCAAATGGAGGCAGCGGTTCCGGCGTGGGCCAGCCAAGACCAGTATCTTGCGGGCGCTGCAATCGGCTTTGGCTTGGGCCAGGCCGTCACAACGGTTCTTGGCGCGATTGCTCGGTGGGTTTTGTCGAATCCGAAGAGCCGACGTGAACGCGAACGGACCAAGTCAGCCATCTTGTCCTTCGTCCTTGCGGTCTTCGGCCTGAACGCGTTTGGCTTCGGGACCACGCAATTGACGCGCGGCCTCGGCGAGGCGCTCCCCGCCTTCATGGTTGCGGCCCTGATGCTCGGCCTCGCGTTGTCGCTCCAGTGGGTAGAGAGAGTATTGGATCGACACGCAAAGGAGGACGCCGCTTCCGGAAGGAACCGCTTGGATTACTGACTGTCCGTCTGGATGGTCCCGAACCAGTCGCCGCCCGCAACCTTGCGCGCGGCGGCTTGATGTTTATGGGTGTTTGCGATAAGTTATGCGTGCGGAAAGCCCGCTCATACTGCAAGGAGAAGCCCTTTGTCCAATTCATCCGCAGAGGTCGGCCGAATCGAAAGCTGGATGGTTCGCTCCAAGCGTTTCTGTCGCCGGGCGTTCATCGTCGCCATCGCCGTGTTCACCGGAACCGCACTCGGCACGTTCTGGTGGCCAGCTCCCGGCGAGACAACGCTCATCGACGCGGCGGAACAAGCCAACCGCACCAACGCTTTCGGTGCCATCATCTTCTTGTGCGCGTTTCTGCAGCTGCTGCTGGCCTGCGCCTGCTATTGGTCGGAAAATCAGCTGCCGTCGCCGGGCAACATGCTGGTCGACCGCAGAAACAACTGGCCCCTCAACCTTCGCGTCACCTACTGCCTGTTATTGGCGGCCAGCAATTGGTTTGGTGTCGACATTATCTTTGTGAGGCACGTCGAGATGGTCGGCAACCACAGCTCATACGTTCCGCTGATCATCCCCATCGCCTTGCTCTTTCTGGGAGGTGTGTTTCACGCCTCTGGTCGTCGCTAGGCCCGACGAATCGACTTTCGCCACTCGGCCCCCGCCGACTCCCCACGCTCACCACTTCCGGGTGAGCGTTGTTGTATGCAGCGGGTGTCGCGCCAGCCCCAACGCCGGGCACAAAAGCCCATGTGAATAACATGTGCCTAAGTCGTTTTCAGCGCCTCATTTTGAAGCGGCTGCCGCCAGCCCAAAAACAAGACAATTAACGCCTTATTTTAGCCTATTTTAAGCCACCCGCTGACCGCCTTTCAGCCCCCTCTTGACAGGTTTCTAAGATTGATACATAATGCCTCACGTTCACTAACCAAGTCACCGGAGCATGGTCGCTCGGCGCGCAAGCGCAACTATGACCCAATACTCGTTACTACATCCAAGCGGTTAACGGCACCTCCATTGGTGTTTAGTTGTGACCGCTCGGATGAGGCGGCCTTTTTTAATGAGATAGAGATATCCGCTCGGACGCAGAAGCGGGTAACGGCGGCAGGGTTCAGCCTTCCTTTTGAACCTCTTTGCTTGTTCCGTTCCCGGCTTCTGGAGCCGAGTCCAACGCCATAACCGCCAAAGCGGCGCGGCGAGAATCGTGAGTTCCATGAACGTTGACAATCCATGCAAGTGATCAGCAAAGAAGAGGTCTAATTAGAAAGACGCCAATTACGAGGTAAGACCCTGAACACGGAAGAACGCTTTCGTGTTTCAGTGGTGCGAGCAGTAAGGGCGTATGGTGGATGCCTAGACACGAAAAGCCGATGAAGGACGTAGCAGCCTGCGATAAGCTTCGGGGAGGTGGCAAGCAACCTTTGATCCGGAGATTTCCGAATGGGGAAACCTAGTCGCCTGTTGAGGGCGATTGCAATCCAGGGTGACCTGGTGCGCGGGCACGCGCTGAAGTGAAACATCTCAGTAAGCGCAGGAAAAGAGAATAACATTGTCGTTAGGCTTAGGCCCGCTTTCGCGGGCAACCGCATAAGGCGGTCTGGGTCTAGCGACTCGATTCCCCAAGTAGTGGCGAGCGAACGGGGACGAGCCTAAACCTTCCATGTGGTTCTTCGCACCGAGCAAGGACAGCAATGTTCATGCCGCGGGCGACGGAATAAAGGTGCGAGCCGTTGCATGGTTGGTGTTGCACGAGATTCGCTAGGGACGCTCGTAACGTCCCGGCGCTGTTGTCGGATTTAACAGAACGGCCTGGAAAGGCCGACCAAAGAGGGTGATAGTCCCGTAAGTGAAAAATCCCGACAGTATCGCTGTGAATTTTCGTAAGTAGTGCGGGCCTCGTGAAATCCCGCATGAATCCGCGACGACTATGTCGCAAGGCTAAATACTTTTCGTGATCGATAGTGAACCAGTACCGTGAGGGAAAGGTTAAAAGCAGCCCGGGAGGGCGATGAAATAGTTTCTGAAACCATACGCTTACAAGGAGTCGGAGCACTAGTCTCCCTTTGGGAGACAGTGTCACGGCGTTCCTATTGAAGAATGAGCCAACGAGTTTGCTGCATGTCGCTAGGTTAAGTCCCTGCGGGGATGAAGCCATAGTGAAAGCGAGCCTTAACGGGCGATTGCCGACTCTGAACTCTGTTCCGAAGCAATTCGGAAAGGAGTTCTCTGTCGGCAGGTGGCATGCACAAGACCCGAAACCCGGTGAGCTAGCCATGACCAGGATGAACCAAGGGTAACACCTTGGGGAGGTCCGAACCCGTTACCCGTGCAACAGTATGGGATGAGTTGTGGCTAGGGGAGAAATTCCAATCGAACTGGGTGATAGCTGGTTCTCCGCGAAATAGCTTTAGGGCTAGCGTCAAGCGACGAAGCACATGGGGGTAGAGCACTGAATGGGATTCGGTGGAGCAATCCTACGCGTCCTAACCAAACTCCGAATACCGTGTGTGAATGCTTGGCAGTCAGACTATGGGGGCTAAGCTCCATTGGTCGCGAGGGGAAGAGCCCATGATCTCAAACTAAGGTCCCAAAATCTCGGTTAAGTGTGAAAAGTGGTGGGGTGACTTATACAACCAGGATGTTGGCTTAGAAGCAGCCATCATTTAAAGAAAGCGTAACAGCTCACTGGTCAAGTTATCCTGCGCTGAAAATTCACCGGGGCTAAATCGAGTACCGAAGTTGAGGGCTTGCCTGTTTATCGGGCGAGCGGTAGCGGAGCGTTCTGTGGTGGGTGAAGTCGGATCCGTGAGGACCGGTGGACGCCACAGAAGTGAGAATGTTGGCACAAGTAGCAATAATGAAGGTGAAAACCCTTCACACCGTAAACCCAAGGTTTCCTGGGCAACGCAAATCGTCCCAGGGTTAGTCGGTCCTAAGGCGAGGCCGAAAGGCGTAGTCGATGGACAGCAGGTTAATATTCCTGCACTTCCGCAGTTGTCGATGGGAGGACGCATTCCGAAAGTTCAAGCGATCTTCGGCTATGATCGTCCTTGGACGCGAGAGGGCCGCTAGGCAAATCCGGCGGCGTAAATCAAGCGTTTGAGGAAAGTCTGCCGCGAGGCGGGCGATTTGAATGGCAGGGGTGCCAAGAAAAGTCCCTAGAGCTATCAGCTGTGGAAACCGTACCGAAAACCGACACAGGTGGGTGGGCACAAGCGTGCCAAGGTGCTCGAGAGAAACATCGCTTAGGAACTCGGCAAAAAAGTGGCCGTAACCTAGGGATAAGGCCTGGACTGCCGCAAGGTGGTCCCGCAGCAAGCGTATGCTTTCCGACTGTTTACCAAAAACACAGGTTCCTGCTAAGCCGCAAGGCGATGTATAGGAACTGATGCCTGGCCAGTGTCAGAACGTTAAGAGGAGGGGTGAAAATTGTCGCAAGATGATCGTAGCCTTGAATCGAAGCGCTGATGAACGCCGGCGGTAACTATAACCGTCCTAAGGTAGCGAAATTCCTTGTCGGGTGAGTTCCGACCCGCACGAACGGCATAACGAGAAAGCAACTGTCTTGGCGATGTACTCGGCGAAACTGCAAGGGGGGTGAAGATGCCCTCTTACCCGTAGCTGGACGAAAAGACCCCGTGAAGCTTTACTACAACTTGCTATTGGATTTAGATTACGCATGTTCAGCGTAGGTGGGAGCCTTCGGGCGCCAATGAGACACCACCCTTGTGTTGTTTAAATTCTCATCCTGTGACCTCACAGGTCGCGAAATACTCTGTCCGTTTCGGCGGGCGTGCTCCTTACATATTTCGCGATCGGTGCGGTCATGGGAGACAGTAGCTGGTGGGTAGTTTGACTGGGGCGGTAGCCTCCTAAACGGTAACGGAGGCGTTTACAAAGGTTGGCTTAGCTCCGATGGAAACGGAGCTGGACGTGCAAACGCAAAAGCCAGCTTTACTGGAAGTCCTACAAGACGACCAGTCGCGAAAGCGGAAGTTAGTGATCCGACGATCCAATATAGGATGGTCGAAGCTCAACGGATAAAAGCTACTCCGGGGATAACAGGCTGATCGGGTCCAAGAGTCCACATCGACGACCCGGTTTGGCACCTCGATGTCGGCTCATCGCATCCTGGGGCTGGAGAAGGTCCCAAGGGTTTGGCTGTTCGCCAATTAAAGCGGTACG
>JAQTNC010000020.1 GCA_028714475.1 Patescibacteria group bacterium | reverse complement strand
CGGATTTCCGGCGAGCCCACGACGGTGCAGACGACCGCCTTCACCGTGACGGTGACGGACGGCAACGGCGTGACCTCGTCGAAGGACTACACCCTGACCATCAGGTAGGGAGAAAAGTTGCGCAAGGATAGCAAAAAGCCGCCCCTACGGAACGGGGCGGCTTTTTGTGCTGGAGTTGTATGTGTTCCTCCCCGAACCGGGCAGACGGCTTCCTCTGGGCGGGGTTATTTCTTGTTAGCTCGACCACCACGCGTGTACTTGAAGACGTAGTCGTCGTCGATTTTCCACCAGTAATCCGCTTGGCGCTTGGCCGCGGAGATGATTTTCTGCGCCTGCCACCAGTAATTGCTCACGACGAAATAGGTCGTGTCGGTGCCGGCGAGATCCATGGCGCGGCGGGCGACGGAGGTCGAACCAAGCGCGTCATTCATGTCGAGGAATTCGGCGTACAGTGCCCCGCCCGTCGGAATCGGATAGAAGTAAATTTGGCCGGGACGCGCCGCGTCGTGGGAGTCGTAGTAGCGCTTGAAGCCGAACTCACGCATGGCGGCCGCCGACACCGATTGGTTGGCGAGCGTGACGTACGGCCGACCGGCGGCATCCTGTTCGATGAACTGCACGGCCTTGACGTCAGCGCCGCTTGTGGACCAGCCGCGGCTGGTTTCGTATTGGTCATGACGCGGATAGGCGAGGTAAAGCGAGGCGGTGGCGAGACCGGCGGCCAGTAGCACGGCACCGAACTTGAGCGCGGGCCTTTCGCGGAGCTTGGCGAGCGTCTCGCCGGCCAACCACAGCGCGGCTGGCGCAATCATGATGACGGAAAGGCCGATGAGCCGGTCGGCGTAGGCTGACTGCTCGTAGTCGATGAGCGACGGGAAGCGGACAAGCCAGCGGATGAGAAACCAGTCTGTGAGGCCGATGGCAGCTGCGGCGAGATAGGCGAGCGCGGCAGGGTGACGACGGGCCAGCCAGACGGCGCCGGCAAAACCGGCGAGAAGCCAGGCCGCGACGCGCGCCTGCCGCCAAGCGTAGGCGAAATCCAACGTTGCCTGGTATTGGCGGCTGACGATGTCGGCGGCGAAGAAATCCTTGAGCGCAATGCTTTCCGAGGCCTGACGCAGCCCTTCGCCGAGAGCGCCGGCCAAGCCGCCGATGCCGGCGCCGTTCACGAGCAGGGCGGCGGGCAGGGCGAGCGCGCCGACGGCCGTCGCGATGCCGGCGAGAATCAAGCGATGTCGGAGCGTTTTGTTTTCGCCATGGGCGAGCAGGAAAACGAGGCCGACGGTCACGGCGAGGGGGATGCCGGCGAGCGGGTGCGTGATGAGCGTCGCGACCACGAGCGTCACGAGCGCGGCCGGGCTGGCTGCGTCCGCGCGGCCGGTCGCCATGGGCAAGGCGACGAACAGCGTCGCCAGGGCGAAGACATTGGCCAGTCCTTGCGGCGTCGTGCTCACGAACTGGTCGAGCGGCAAGAGCAGGAGACCGAAGGCGACGCTGGCGGCGAGCCATGACGGCCAGCGGAAGGAACGGCGCAGGCTCCAATAGGCAAGCGGGACGATGGCGGCAAAGGCGATTGGCACGAGCCACGCGTCGATATCCGCGACCGCGACGTGCCCAAGGCGCGTCAGAACGGTGACGAGCGCGTATTGTCCGGCGTAGTACAGCGGTTTGGGCGCCACTTCGCCGACGGTCAGGATGAGTCGTTCCGTAGCCTGATGGATGAACGGATCAAAACCGTAACCGATGCGGTACACGACGACGGCAACGCTGACCGCGAGGCCGGAGAGCGCGGTGAGCGGCGCGAGCGCCCAAACGCCAACGGCATCGGCAAGGGCCACGGACAACGCGGCCAGACTGGCCAGACAGAAGATGAGGAAGAAATCCGCCGGGACGACATCCCAAGGCGTGCGGAGGGCGGTGTCGGTAGATGCGCCGGCAAGCATGCCGGCGGCACGCGCCACGAACATGATGGCGATGACGGCGAGGGCGATGCCGACGATGACGTGCAGCAGGCGACGCGGCGTGAGTGCGGGTTCGTCTTCGGCGCGGGCGCGGAAAAAGCTCCAAGGCTCGCGATGCGCCGGGCGGAGGAAAACGAAGGGCAGGGGAGCGAGAAAAAGCGTCAAGGCGCAGCCTGACCAGTCCAGCCGATACAGGTGGTAAACGAGGCCGCCGATGCCGGCGACCGCCGAGGAAAACACGGTGAGCCCTAGAAAAGTTGGCCAAAGCCGTTTTTCTTCCGGAAAGAGGCGGCGGCCAATTAGAGTGCCGATAGCCAAAAAATACGCTGCCGCCAGCCAAAAAACCGGCGGTAACGGCAGAACCACCGCCACGACAGCCGCGCCTGACAAAAAGGCCACGGAAACGGTATAATTTTTTCGGGTCGCGTTAACCGGGAAGAACATGGTTTTCGGCCGCCGACAGTTATTCGCGCAGTTATTGTAGCATACGCCGCTTATGCCGTTTTTGTCTTGGGGCTATCCGGAGAAATGGAACAAGGATATCGCCTGGCGCCCGCAGGATCGGTGGTTCGCCAAGCTCGTCCTGCCGCTCGTGCCGGCCATCGTCCTGCCGAACCACCTGACTCTGGTGCGCTTGTTTCTGACGCCGGTGGTGGTGTGGCTGGTCTGGCGCGGATATTACCTCGCGGCCTTGTGCCTGTTCGTGCTGCTCGGCTTCACCGACGCCATGGACGGATCGCTCGCCAGGGTCAGGCGGCAGGTGAGCGAATGGGGCATCCGTTTCGATCCGGTCGCCGACAAGCTGCTCATCGGCTCGGTCTTGTTCGTCATCGTCCTGGATCGCGTCAATTTTTATCTCGGGCTCGCCTTGCTCATTGTCGAAGCCGCGGCGGTCATCGTCGGCTGGTGGCGGGCGCGGCACGGCGCGGTGGAACCCTCGAACGCCTGGGGCAAGGCCAAGATGGTTTTCGAGGTCATCGGCATCTCGGCTCTGCTCCTGGCCTTGTGGTCCGGCCGCCCGCTCTTCATTGATCTCTCGTTCTCGACGTTGGTCTTGGCGCTCATTGCCGCCGTTATCAGTGTCTTTGTCCGTCTCAAATGAAGGAACCTCTGAAAAAAGCGATCTGCTCGCGCTTCACTCGGAAAAATCCTCAACGTATTCCATATACGTTTCCGGTTTTTCCTCGCTCCAGCGCTTCGCATCTCATCGTTTTTCAGAGGTTCCAAAATGAAATGATATGAACAAGCGTCGGTTATTGCTGAACTCATTGCTCGTCACCGCCGGACTTGGCGCGTTTTTCGCCTACGCCTTCCTTTCCTACAGCGCGCCGGCGCGGGCCAACTCTCCGGACGAGAACGCCAACCGTTTCTTCGCCCAGCTGTTCGCGGAGGAGGGGAAGCTGTGGACGTACGATCCGATTGAGCTTTCTGTTCCTGGCGTCATTCATCCGCGCAGCATGCGCATCGTCAATAATGCCATCGTGCCCGGCGGCTTCCTGGGGTTGCCGGTTATTTTCGGCAATGTCGCCAGGGTTTTCGGCAACGGCGTCTTGCCGTACCTCACGCCGCTTCTGGGCGTCTTGGGTGCGGTCGCTTGGGGTCTGGTTGTGGCGCGTTTTTTCGGACGCCGCGTCGGCACGGCCGCGTATCTCCTGCTGCTCATCCAGCCTGCCTGGTGGTATGAATCCGGACGCGTCTTCATGCCGAACGTCCTGTTCGTGACGCTCACGGCCTGGGCCGCGTATTTCCTGCTCGTGGCGCCGCTGGCCGCTGACGCCGCGCGGCGGCCGCACAAGAAGCTTTATGTTTCCATGGTGGCTGACGGGCCGATTGCGGGGGCCTTTCTTGGTTTGGCGCTCGCGGTTCGGCCGGCGGAAATCTATTGGCTGGCGTTGGTCGCGCTTGTGCTGGCGGCCGTCGGTTGGCGGAGACTCCCTTTATGGCGACTCATGCTGGCTGGCGCAGCGACGGCCGCGACGCTGACGCCGTTCCTCATGCTCAACCAGACGGTTTACGGCAGTTGGCTGGCCACTGGTTATGCCGAATCGGTCAGCGAAGTTTCCGTCGCTGCAGTGGCGCAAGGCCATGGCAACGCACTACTCGGTCCGTTGCGCCCGTATCTCTTTCCGTTGGGTTTTGCGCCGCGCTGGGCTGGGCAGAATTTCCTGACCTACGGGATAGGATTCTTCGGCTGGTGGTCGGCACTCGTCGCGGCGGCGGTCGCCTGGCTGGCGTGGCGCGCTTGGCCGGAATTTAAGGTCGTCCGCAGTTGGACCCGACCGGCAGTAGCCTTCGTGGCCGTCACGGTCGTTGTCACCGTTTGGCTGACGTTTTTTTACGGCAGTTGGCTGGTGCGCGACAATCCTGACCCGAATGCCGTTTCCATCGGATCATCGTACCTGCGTTATTGGCTGCCTTTCTTCGCGCTGTGGACACTGCCGATCGCCGCGGCGTCGGTGGGTATCCTGGATCGCGTGACGGCGCGCTGGCGAGCCACAGCGGCGGTCGTCGGGTTCGTCGTCTTGGCAGGAGTCTCCGGTGCCGCGGTTTTTGGCGCGCCGCAAGAGGGCTTTCTCGCCCTGCGCGCGACACTCATCGGTTATGACGCCCAAACCCGCCAGGTGCTGGCCTTGACCGAACCGAACGCCGTCATCGTCGCTGACCGTTCCGACAAGCTGCTTTTTCCGGAACGGTCGGTCATCACGCCGCTCCGCAGCGAAACGACCTACGCGGCCTTGGGTCGCTTGAACGGTCACGCGCCTCTTTATTACCTCGGCATCACGTTTCCGGAAAACGATTTGCGCTGGCTGAACGAGGTCAAGTTGCCGCCGCTCGGCTTGCGCATCGTTCCGGTGATGGATTTTGGCGCGGAGACGCTGTACTCTTTTCTTCCCTCGACAGCGGCCGCGGGCGATCAGGCCATAACCGAACCGGATTCAGACTCCGGTCGCCAGGCGAGATGAAACACCTTCCGATCATGACTTTTCGTTTTGTTGTTCGTCTCGCCGCCGCGCTCGCGGTCGTCGGCGTCTTCGTTTTTCTCGCGGCCAAGGCCTTGGCGCCGGGCGGCGAACTCACGATGCGCACGGATTTGATCCGGCCCGCGCCGTCCGTGTCCGCGCCCAAGCCGCCCAACCGACTGCAGCAGCTGGATGCCGGAGGCGTAGCGTTTGTCGGGACGCCGGCGTACCTGGACGTAACGCCGCCGTCCGCGTTCGATACGGTGGAAGTGCGGGTGAATTACCGGAACCCGACCGGCGCCTGGCTGGAGGTCGGGGCGATGACCTCGGCCCTCGACGGTTCTTTTGACCTGCGTCCGCTCGAGGCGCGGCTCGCTGACGTCCTGCCGTGGGCGCGGGTGACGAGCGGACGCCGCCAAGTCATCGAACGCGAACGACGACAGGCATCCGTGGAGGCGTTCGAGGCCACGCCGCCCAGCGTCACCACCCTCGCCACCCTTGGTTCCCGTTGGTTGCCGCCGGTCCGCATAGCCGATTACCGGCCAGCCGAAGAAGAAAGGGCTTTCCGCGTTTCCTTGCGCGGGCGACAGCGCCTGCTCGCCTACGTGGCCAACGAGACCCTGCATTTCGGCTTTTCCGTTCAGGATATGAATCGCCAGGTCGGCGCCGATCCGGTCACGGTGGCCGTGTTCCGGCCGGGTGATAGCCAGCCGCTCGCCGTGGCCGAGCTGCCGGACGACGGCAACGTGACCGCCGACCAGCGTTCGGTTGGCTTGCGGTCGATCAGCGTCTCGGTGGCGGATTTGCCCGAAGGCGTCTATCAGGTGGAGTTCGCGACTACGGGCGACGTTTTCATCCGCGAGATGACGGCGTCTCCGGCAAAATTCGTTTTCGCCGGACGAATGTACCTCGGCGACCATGTCGCTTACAGCGACCGCACCGATCCGGTGACGGTTTACGCGAGTGGCACGCGGCTTGAGGCCCGCACCGGACATCAGGAATCGCTGCAGACCATCACGGTCGGCTCGTCAGTGGTGTCTCTGGAAGCGGTCAACGCGCGGCAGGCCACAACCTTGCCGGCGGGAGAGCCGGTGGCCGTGCGCGTGCCGAAAGCCGATGCCATCCTGGAATCGGACGGCGTTTTTGCCCTGTCACGCGAGGCGTGGTTCGTGGCGCGCCCGCTGGAAATTTCCTGGCACACCACGGCCGACGATTTGGATAAGCGCGGTATCACGGCCGTGCTCGCGGATTACGAGGCGCCCAGCGTGGCCGACGGCGTCTCGACCGCCTCGGCGGAATTCGCCGTGTCCGAGCTCGACCAGACCGCCGCCGGCGCTTATCGTTTTGTCCTGCATGCGCCGGAAGCCGCTTTCGGCGAGACGGCACCGGTCATCGAGTCCGTCGAATTCGTCTGGCGACGCCGGTCCGTGTCCTGGGCCGAAGCCTGGTCACGGATCCGCGAACGGGCGACGCTGCTTGGCCACGCCAGACTGACCGCCGTCGGCCGCATCTTCGACGAATCCCCGGAATGATTATGAAGCGTCTCCAAAAACATGTTCGTCAGGTACTCGGTCTGCCTGTCCGCGCCGTCGCGCCGTTCATCACAGAAACGGCCGCCGCGATTTATCCGGCGGTGCTGGTTTTCGCCGTGCTGACCGTCGTGGCCGAAGCGGTTTGGCCGGGCGTGGTGACTAACGTCTTTTCGCCTCGAGGCATCGCTTTGGTGGTGGTTCTTTCCGGAGCGCTGGCGGCCGTTTTTCCGGCCACCACGGAAAGGAAGACGCAACTTGTCCGGAGCGCGGCGTTGGCCGTCCCGACCGCCATTGGCGCGGCTTGGACGGCTTGGTATCATTTCGTTGACTCTGACGAGCGTGGTGTCCTCACTTTTCTCGTCGGCGTCGTCACCGCGGCTGTTTTCTGGGCCGTGGCTGGGCGGCCGCGTCCGACAGAAAAGGAAAAAGATTAACAGTGAATACCGAATCTCAATTATTCCCCGAGCGAAGCGGTTCGGGGACTGTCCCCGAATGGGGACTGTCCCCAACCGCGAAGTCGAGGGGTATCTGATAATATGCCTGATTGCATCTTCTGCCGCATTATCTCCGGCGAGATTCCCAGCCACAAGGTTTACGAGGACGACCAGTGCGTGGCGTTCCTTGACATTGCGCCGACCAACGTGGGACATGTCCTGATCGTTCCCAAGGAGCACCAGCCGACCATGATCGAGGCGCCGGACGAGATGTTGGCGCAACTATGCACTGTCGCGCGGCGCGTCGCCCAGGCGGCCGTGTCAGCCGTGCAGGCCCCGGCTTTCAATCTCATCGTCAACAACGGCGCGGTGGCCGGACAATTGGTTCCGCATCTTCATATCCATGTCATCCCGCGCTTCGCCGACGACGGCTATCGGCCTTGGGGTCACGTGGCGGTTCCGGCTGACCGGATGGCGCGAATCGCCGGCGACATAAGAAGCCGATTGGCCTAACCATTCCGCGACCATGCGCAAAATTCTCGTCACCGGCGCGGCTGGCTTCATCGGTTCCGCGTTTGTCCATTGGGTCATCCGGAACAAGCCGGATATCGAGATTGTCTCCTACGACAAGCTCACGTATGCCGGCAACCTGGAAAATCTGAAGGAGGTCGAGGGCAACCCGCGGCACGTTTTCGTGAAAGGCGACATCGGCGACCTCGATGCCGCCGTGGCGGCCATGGCGGGAGTGGACACGGTCGTTCATTTTGCCGCTGAAACACACAATGACCGTTCCGTTCTTGACCCGGGAATTTTTTCGCGCACCAATGTCCTCGGCACGCAAATCCTTTGTGAGGCCGCCCGTCAGTCCGGCATCAGCCGTTTCCATCACATTTCCACCGACGAGGTTTACGGCGACCTCGGCCTCGACGAGCCGCGCCGCTTCAAGGAAACCGACCGCTACAATCCGCGCACGCCGTACTCCGCCTCCAAGGCCGGCTCTGATCACGTGGTGAACGCCTACTTCCACACCTTCGGCCTGCCCATCACCATCAGCCATTGCGCGAACAATTACGGGCCATGCCAATTTCCGGAAAAATTGGTTCCCTTGTTCACCACGAACGCGCTCGAAGACAAACCGATGCCGCTTTTCCAGTCGAGCCAGTACAGTCGAGAATGGATTCATGCCGACGACCACAGCGCGGCCGTCTGGGCGATTCTCGAAAAGGGCCGCGTCGGCGAAACCTATGACATCGGCTCCGGCGTCGAGAAATCGGTTGAACAGATGGCCGATCTCATTCTGGAGATTCTCGGAAAGCCGAAGTCGCTCAAGTCTTACGTGCCTGACCGGCCGGGACACGATCGCCGCTATGCCATCGATTCGACCAAGATCCGCACCGAGCTTGGCTGGTCGCCGGCCATCGGTTTCGACGACGGCTTGCGCGAGACCGTCCTTTGGTATCGGGACAATCCCGAATGGTGGCAGCGGGTCAAGGACGGCGCCTATCAGAAGTATTACGAAGAGTACTACGTGAAGCGTTTGGATAAAGGCTAAGACACGACGAAAAGCCGGGGTAACCCGGTTTTTTCGTCTTCTGGACGCGACCTTCGATGAACCATTGACCATTCCGCGACGCCCGCTTTGGCGTTGTTTCTGTTTATGTGGTATGACACAGACATCACGGCTCGCGTCGTGAAGTTCTCTCAAACCAAGGAACGGAACCATGAAACCCGATTCCGCCAGCCTGAAGCGCCTCCTGCGCGCTCGTCTTGAGCAGGCGGGAGTCTGCCCAGACAGGGTGACGTCCGTCTTGCGTTTTTTCCAGCCGTTTTTTGCGATAGCTGCGACCGGCCGTTGGCCCTTGGCGGCGCCGACGGCTGAACTGCTCCGGCGGACCAGCCGCGCCGTGGCTACGGCCTGGTGGGCCAGCGAAGCTATGCGGGTTTGGCCGAGACCTACTTTTCCGTTGATTGACAGGCCGCCATTCAGGAACACCGCCGCCGCCGCCAGCCTGCGGATGAAGCGGCTCAACGTGCGCGTGGACGTGTCAACTCTTTCGCTGTGCCGTGAGGCCGCCACAAATGGCAACAGCTATTTCAGAGACGTGGCCCCGAACCTCGCTCGGCAAGTCGTTGATACGACCAATCTCGCGTTTGGTTCCGTGGCCCTTGAATACCGGAATCGTGTCCTGCGCGCAAACTGGTCGCTCACCGAGGTGAAATCCGTGGCCTTGGACGAGGTCGTCTTTCGCGAGTGGCTGCGGCCGCTGGCCCAGGCGCTCGAGAGTTCCTTGATGGGGGCGTCATTCTGTTGGCCGTCGTCGCTGCCGCGGAAGGATATATCGGTCGATACCATGGACGACGGTGCTTTCGGCGAACAGCTTCGCCCGTTGGTTCAGGAAATTAAGAGCACCTTGGTACGATTGGCCATCCGCTGTCCGCCGCCGTTGCCGAAGCAGAAGGAGTCGTTGGCCGAACTGGTCGAATTCAACGCCTTGGCCCTTTTGGTGGCCTATCTGGACTGCATCGTGATCGACCCGGATTATGCCTTGGTCCTGGCGCCGGCGGTGTATCTGTTGCCCAGGGTCGTGCCGCTCGGTCATCTTTCGGATGGGCAAGGGTGGCTGGTCGGTTTCGGTCCGACCGTCATCAAATGACGGCATGAAGTCGCGCTTATCGCGGCTTCTTTGTTATTCGCCTCCGCCAAAACCCCGGGCCTTGGCCCGGGATTATTGACTCGCGAATCCCCCGAAGTCGCCCGAAGGGTGACGAAGGGGGCAATGTGCTGCGGCGAATGAACAAGGAAGGGGCTGTTAGAAACCACGGGCCCTGGCCCGTGGAGTCCTCATATATGGGATTGTCACGTCGCTCTCATGCTGGTAAGCTGACGCGGGAAGTTACCTAACGCGACAGGAATCATATGAACACTGCCCCCACTTTATTGCCCGGCCTCGTGGTCGTGGAGCAGAAAGTCTTCAATGACGAGCGCGGCTGGTTCATGGAGATGTACAACGCCGCCGCTTTCGCGGCCGCCGGACTTGAGGCTGACGTCGCCCAGATCAACCACAGTTTTTCCCGGAAAGGCGTCCTGCGCGGACTGCATTTTCAGGCGCCGCCGCATGACCAGACCAAGCTGGTGCGGTGCGTTCGCGGACGGCTGTTCGACGCCGTCGTGGACATTCGCCGCGGTTCGCCGACTTTCGGCAAGTGGTTCGGTTTGGAACTTTCCGCCGAGAACAGGAAGATGCTCTACGTACCACGCGGTTTCGCGCACGGTTTCTACGCGCTTGAGGACTGCGAGCTCATGTATCTCTGCGGCCATGCCGGTTATGCCAAGGAAGCCGAGGGCGGCTTGCGTTATTCCTGCCAGGAGGTCGGCATCAAATGGCCGTTTGAGGGGACACCGCTTGTCAACGAACGCGACCTGACGTTCCCGACGTTTGGTTCGCTGAAGTCGCCATTTGTTTTTGACGGCCAGGCAGCTGGCTAGTGAACAGCTATAAGCCATAAGCTATAAGCCATAAGCTATAGGCCATAAGCTATAAGCCATAAGCTATAAGCCTTACGGCTTAAGGCTTAAGGCTTACGGCTTATGGCTGCTGTCCCTAATTCCTTATTCCTAATACCTAATTCATGACCATGCGCATCCTCGTCCTCGGAGCCAAAGGCAATCTCGGCACGCAGCTGGTCGAGGTTTTCGGCGCGGCCGGCCACGAGGTCGCGGCTTTCGATCGCGATGAGATTGACGCGACCGACTTTGACGCCGTCACGGCGCTTGTGCGCGACAGCGGCTGGGACGCGGTCGTGAACGCCATCGCCTGGAATGATGTGGACGGTGCGGAAGACCCGGCCAAGCGCGACGCCTGCTGGAAACTGAACGCGGAGTTGCCGGGGGTGTTGGCCAAGGCAGCTCGCGAGGCGGGCGCGACGCTCGTCCATTACAGTTCGGATTATGTTTTTTCCGGCGACAAGCCGGGCGGTTATGTCGAAAGTGACGTGCCGGATTCGATTTCCGAATATGGTCGCAGTAAGGCGGCAGGGGAACAGGCCGTAGCCGCGGCTGGCGGGCGCTCATACGTCTGCCGCACGTCCAAGCTCTTCGGTCCGCCCGGCGCGTCGCCGGCGTCCAAGCCGGGGTTTGCCGACATCATCGTCAAGGCGGCGAAAACAAAGCCGGAACTCACGGTGGTGGACGACGAGTTCGGTTGCCCGACTTACACCCGCGACTTGGCCGAAGCAACGCGACGTCTCGTCGAGGGTGGGTTTGAAGCCGGCATCTATCATCTTGTTTCGAGCGGCCCGGCCGTCACTTGGTTCGGTTTCACGAAGGAAATTTTCGGTCTGCTCGGCATCACGACGCCGGTCCGCCCAGTGCCGATGTCGGCCTTTCCGCGTCCGGCGCCCCGGCCCAAGGCCGCCGTTCTCCTGAACACCAAATTCCCGCCGCTCCCTGACCGCCACGACGCGCTCAAGAGGCATTTCGACGCCCAAGGCGGAAAAGGCGTTTGAACTTGTTTTGTGCTTCCTGTATATTCATTCCGTCAACGCTCTTTCCGGAGGTTCAGCCAATGTGCATGATCGATCCCAACGTATGCCGCTGTGAGTGTCATCGGAATCACGGTGTCTATCATTGCGGGCCGTGTTGCACCCGGTGTCGGCTCTGCAAAAAAAGAATCATCGGCGGTCACATGAGTTTTCATCTCGCCGCCTGCCGAAAGGAAAAGGTGAATTTTGTCTGGCGGGCGGTCATCGCGCCGGAAAAGGACGTCTGGTTGGTCGGGCTGAAGCGGAGCGCGCGTCGGCGCGCCGAACTCTCCAGCTTTCTCGGCAACGACGCCGCCAGCATCCGGGCGGTCATCGAACTCCTGACCGAGGACGAGAAGGAGCGCCAGACCCTTCGGACCGCCTTGGCCGTGCCGGATGATGACGACGAGTGACTCGTCACCGGCCGCTTCGCCCCGCGACTCTTGCGGGGCTCTTGTTTATCCACAGTTTTCACGGGGACTGTCCCCGAGAAAATTGTGGATAACCTTGTCATCTTCGCCAGAATGTAGGAAAATCCCATCATATGAAAGCCATCATTGCCGCTGGCGGTCGGGCAACCAGGCTCCGTCCCATCACCAGCACCATCAACAAGCATCTCATCCCCTTGGCTAACAAGCCGCTCCTGTGTTACGCCATCGAGAAGCTGGCGGACGTCGGCATCAAGGAGATAGGCATCAACGTCAATCCGGGCGAAACGGAAATCCAGAAGGCGTGCGGCGACGGTTCGCGGTGGGGCGTCAAGCTCACATACATCGAGCAGGTCGGCGGACCGACCGGCATCGGCCGCATCCCGTTGGGCGCCGAAAAATTCCTGGGCGACGAGCCTTTCATCTATTATCTCGGCGACAACATCATCCTGGGCGGCCTACAGCGCTTTGTCGAACGGTTTGAGAAGGACAAGCTCGATTGCCTGCTCGCGCTTTCCAAGGTGCATGATCCGCAGCGTTTCGGCGTGCCGGTCATCGAGAACGGGCGGATCATCCGGGTGGACGAGAAGCCGAAACAGCCCCAGAGCGACTTCGCCGTGACGGGCATTTACATTTACAACCAACGCTATTTCGAGGCGGCCCGCGCCATCCAGCCATCAGCGCGCGGTGAGTATGAGATTTCCGACGTGCACACCTGGCTCATCGCGAAAGGGTACGCGGTCGGCTACGAGGAAATTACCGGTTGGTGGAAGGACACCGGCAAGCCGGAGGACCTCATCGAGGGCAACCAGCTCATCCTGACGGAGATGCAGGGTCGGGGCGTGGAGAACGAAGGCGAGGTCGAGGCGGGTGCCAGCCTGACGGGTTGGGTGAAGATCGGGAAAGGCAGCCGTATCGGATCGCGCGCCGTTGTTCGCGGACCGGTCATCATCGGGGAACAGGCCGTCATAGAGAATGCTTACGTTGGGCCGTACACCTCCATCGGCAATGGCGTGGAAATATACAATTCCGAAGTCGAGCGCTCCATCGTCTGCAATCAGGTGGATATCAACTGCAACCGGCGCATCGTCGATTCCATCTTGGGGGTCAACGCCAACATCACCGCGGCGAGCGCGACCTTGCCGGCCGGCCATCGCCTGGTCGTCGGGGACAATTCCGTGGTTGAGCTTTAAGAGCCTATCCCAATAGGGGTTTGAGATAATCGGCTCGCCTTTCGGCGGGCCGTTTTTTAGCAGGAGGTTTTGACTGAATTTAACAGGAATTCATGCTATAATTAGACGGCCAATTATCGCTACCGTACGCCATCTATGCTGCATTTGAAGCGCAGTTCAATTTTTTCCAGCCACCGTCCCGATGCGGAATCGGCGGTTGTTTCTGATGAACCGTGGTCAGAAGCGGATTTCGTCAAGGCAGGAGCGGATGCCCTGTTTAGAAAGCTCGTGTCCTCGCCGGCCGGCCTGTCGGAAGCCGAGGCAAAACGTCGCTTGAAGCAGTTCGGTCCGAACGAGCCGGCCCGGAAACGGCGGCGCGGACCGATCGTCCAGTTGCTCTCCAAGTTCACGAATCCGCTGGTCTTGGTGCTCATCATTATCGGCTCATTTTCCTTCGCCATCGGCGAGCGGGTCAGCGTCATTCCCATCGCGGCGATGATCATCTTGAGCGTCACCATCGCCTTCGTGCAGGAGTATCGTTCCGGACGCGAGGCAGAACGGCTTATTGCCTTAGTGCGTACGACAGCTTCCGTGACGCGCGGCGGCCACGACAAAGAAGTTGATACCCGGACGCTCGTGCCCGGGGACTTGGTGCATCTGGCGGCCGGCGACATCGTGCCAGCCGACATCAGGATCGTGCATTGCAAGGATTTGTCCGTTAACCAGTCAGCCTTGACCGGGGAATCGTTCCCGGTCGATAAATGCGATACGGTAGGCTCTCTTCACACGACCGCCGATTACGGGGCCGGCAACCTTGTGTATCTGGGAACCAGCGTCGTCAGCGGTTCGGCTGACGGTTTGGTCATCAAGACCGGCGCGGCCACACAATTCGGCGCCATTGCCGGACAGCTGTCCGAAGCGCGCCCGGAAACCAGCTTTGATCGCGGCATTCGTGGATTCAGCATGCTCATGATCAAGGCCATGATGGTGATGGTGCTGTTCATTTTCGTCGCCGTGGTTTTGACCAAGGGGACGTTTCTTGAAGCCATCCTGTTCTCCCTCGCCGTGGCCGTTGGCCTGACGCCGGAGTTGCTGCCGACCATGGTTGCCGTCAACTTGAGTAAGGGCGCCGCGGCCATGTCGCGCCGCAAGGTCATCGTCAAGCACTTGAACTCCATCCAGAACTTCGGCGCCATGGACATTCTCTGTACGGATAAGACTGGCACCTTGACCCTTGATAACGTCGTCCTGATCAAGCATTGCGACGTAGCCGGACGGGAGGACGAATCCGTCTTGGGTATGGCCCAGTTGAACGCCCATTTCGAGACTGGCCTCAAGAACCTGCTCGATCGCGCCGTCCTCAAACATGCGGCAGTTGACGTTGGGCGTTACCGCAAGATTGACGAGATTCCCTTTGATTTTTCGCGTCGCATCATGTCCGTGGTTGTCGAAGGCGAAGGCAAGCGCCAGCTCATCGCCAAAGGCGCGCCAGAAGAGCTGTTCCAACGCTGCAATCGTTTTGAGCAAGATGGCAAGGTCGCGCCCATCGATGATTTGCATTTGCCGACCCTGCGCCAAGAGTTTGAGTCGTTGAACGGCGAGGGGTTTCGGGTTCTGGCCGTCGGTTATCGCGAGATTACGGATGACCAACACACCTTCAACAAGGATGACGAGAAGGATTTGGTGCTGAAAGGATATGTCGCGTTCCTGGACCCGCCGAAACCGTCGGCCAAGAAGGCTTTGGATTCCTTGCGCGAACTCGGCGTGCTGGTCAAGGTCTTGAGCGGCGACAACGCCATCGTCACCAGCAAAATCTGCTTTGAGGTCGGCTTGGCGAGCGAAGGTGACATCGCCGTGACCGGCGACGAGGTGGAACAGATGGATGACGCGGCGCTCGCGGAAACGGTGGAGAAGCACGACGTTTTCGCGAGGTTGTCGCCGATGCAGAAGGAGCGCGTCATCAAGATGATTCAGAAAAACGGCCACACGGTCGGTTATCTGGGTGACGGCATCAACGATGCCGCCTCGCTCAAGGTTTCCGATGTCGGCATCTCGGTCAACAACGCCGTGGACATTGCCAAGGAGTCGGCCGAACTCATCCTGCTGGAGAAGGACTTGAGCGTTCTACGCGACGGCGTCATCGAGGGTCGTCGCACCTTCGCCAACATCATCAAGTTCGTGCGCATGGGATCAAGCTCTAATTTCGGCAACATGGTCAGCTTGACCGGCGCGAGCCTCTTCCTGCCGTTCGTGCCGATGGCGCCGATCCAGGTTCTGCTCAACAACTTCCTCTATGATCTGTCGCAAATCGCCATTCCGACCGACAACGTGGACGAGGACGACGTGCGCAAGCCGCGGGGTTGGAACGTGGCATCCATCAAGCGGTTCATGATCATCATCGGCCCGGTCAGCTCGATCTTTGATTTTCTGACTTTCGGCGTCGCCCTCTTCCTGTTCCACGCGCCGGTTGGCCTGTTCCGGACCTTTTGGTTCATCGAATCCATATTCACCCAAACGCTCATCATCCATGTCATCCGCACGGCCAAGCGGCCGTTCATCGAGAGCCGCGCCAGCCGGTATCTCACGGCCGGTTCCATCATCGTTCTCATCTTGGCCTTGGCACTCGTCAATTCGCCGTTCGCCGGTGCCCTCGGTTTTGTCCGTCCGCCACTCGCGTGGTATCCCATGCTGGCCGCTTTGGTGATTTGTTATCTCTTCATGACGCAGGCAGTCAAGAAATGGTTCATCAGGAAATACGGGTACGGATAAAAGAGACAGAGAGACGGAGTGACAGAGAGACAAAGAATAAAGAGGGGCAGAGAAGCGCATCAACGCATCTCTGCCCCTCTGTCTCTATGTCTTCATGTCTCTGTGTCTCTCTACAGCGGCCGTTCGTACAGTCCGGCTTGGTTGCCGATGGTGCCGAAGAAGCGCAGCAACGAGCCGTCACGGGCCAGGCGGAAAACCCCGCCGCCAGTGAGCCGGGCCAGCTCGAAGACGTTGCGGTTGCCGCGGTCGTCGAGTTCGATGGCCGTGAGGCCGTTCCCGGTGGCGTAAATCAGGTCAGCCTTGGCCGGATGCCAGGCACATTCGGCCAATTGACTGCCGAGGCGCGTGATGATTTGGCTCTGGCCGGCGGAATCGGCGACCAGCAGTTCGAAGTCGTTCCAAACGGCCAAGCGGCCGGTGCCGTCGGCGTTTTCCCAAGCGCCACGGTTGGCGTTGTAGTCCGTAGCGATGCGGCCGGCGGGGAAATCCAAGAGCAGGAGGCGGCGACTGTTGCTTTCGGCGAGAAGCAGGTAGCGACCGTCCGTGCCCTCGAACGAGTAGGCACCGGGCGGCAGCCAAGCGACGGTCTCGCGCAGGCCGGTGCCGTCGGCCGGCATCTTTTCCAGCATGACGCCGGGGAACTGGCGGCGGAGCGTCAGCAGGTCGTGTCCCTTGATGGCGGCATCCATGAGGCCTGGGGCGGCGTAGGCGAGCCCGAAGGAGCCGTCAGACGCCTCAACCACGAACGCCGTTTCCGGTGCGGTGAAGGACAGGCGATTGCCGTCGCTGGACCAATGGGGGTTCGTCGCGGTCGGCAGCAAGGCCGTTTCGACGGGTTTGGCGTCAGGTCCGGCCGTCGGTGAGAATATCCGCCAGTGGGTTTGGCCAGCCTGGTCGCGTATTTCGAGGAGCAGGCGGTTGCCCTTGGGGGCCATTGTCAGGCGACAGCCGATGCAGCCGTCCGGGAAGCGCTCCAGGACGGTTTCCGTGCCGGTACGCAGGTCGCGTGCCGCGAGTTCGGTGAGGCCGGTGCCGCGTTTCGTCAGGTACGCCGCTGTCTCGCCGTCATCGCTCAAGACGCCGCTCTCCGGATCCGCGAGTGTGACCAAGGACGGTATGTCTGATTTGAAGAGGGGAACGATGCCGGAAATGGCTGTCGCTCCGCTCGTGACGCGCAGGGTTTTTGTCCACGGCAAATGACCGTCGAGCTCCAGCCGCACGTCATAGTCGCCCGGCAGAAGGCGGAAGATGGAGGTCGGGGTTATTTCCTTCTGCGGCCGGCCGTTAATAAAGACGGTGGCGCCGCGCGGCTGGGAATCCAGCTTGATGATGCCGGTTTTTTCCACGCGATTGCTCTTCCAATCATAACGGTAGCCCGCGGTCACGAGCAGGACCGCTGGCGCGGCCACGGCGAAAGCCAGCAGAAAAATGACGAGAATGATTAGGCGGTGGCGTTGGGTCATGGTCAGGGGGGAGGCAGCCGGTCGGCCACCCGATTGCCAAACGGCGGAAAGGGAGGGTAAGATTGAGTTGAAGACCTAAAATTATGCCACTCAACCGAAAAAAGTCAAGAATTGCCGAGGGTTGTCCGATGCCAGCCAAAGCGGTACCGACCCGGTTCGTCATCCGCGGCGGACGGCCGCTTAATGGCGAAATCGCCGTCGGCGGGATGAAGAACGCCGCCACGCCGCTGCTCGCTGCGACCCTGCTCATCACCGGCCCATGCCTGTTCAGGAACATGCCGCGGCTGTCGGACGTCGAAAGGATGCTTGATATCCTCCGGTCGCTCGGCGCGACGGCCGATTGGGTCGGCGAACATGAATTGAGCGTGGACACGAGACGGGCGGACATCGCGCACATCGACGCGAAGCTCGTGAAGAGCATGCGCTCGTCCATCCTCCTGCTCGGTCCGCTGCTCTCGCGTTTCCACGAGGTTACGCTGCCGGAACCAGGCGGCTGCATCATCGGCAACCGGCCGATAGACGACCATCTAAACGTCCTCGCCGGATTGGGGGCGGAAATCGAGCATGAGGACGCCGGTTACCGGCTGAAATCGGCCAAGCTCAAGGGCAACGTCATCTTACCAGTTTTTTCGGTGACCGCCACGGAGAATGCCATCATGGCCGCGGTTTTGGCCGAAGGGCGGACGGTCATCAAGCTGGCCGCCGCCGAGCCGCATGTCGAGGATTTGGCGCGGTTCCTGAACGCCGCCGGGGCGCGGATTCGCGGCGCCGGGACGCACACCATCGTCATTGAGGGGGTGAAGCGGCTCAAGGGCGTGGAGCACGCGGTCATTCCGGACCAGATCGAGGCCGGCACTTTCGCGGCGCTCGCGGCGGTGACCAAGGGCACGCTGAAAATCACGGGCATCGAACCCGAACATCTCGACATGACGCTCGTGCAATTGCGGCGCGCCGGCATCCACTATGAAATCGGCCGGCACAGCTTGGAAATCGGTTCCCAGTCGTCGCTGAGATCCTTCCGCCTTCAGACCCTGCCGTATCCCGGCTTGCCGACCGACCTGCAGTCGCCGTTCGGCGTCGTGGCCACGCAGTGCGCCGGCACGTCGCTCATCCAGGATCCGATGTACGAGGGGCGGCTCGGTTACGTGAACGAACTCATCAAGATGGGCGCGAACGCGGTTATCTGCGACCCGCACCGCGTGCTCGTGACCGGCCCGACGCCGCTTTACGGCATGGAAATCCGCGGGCTCGACCTGCGCGCCGGCGCGACGCTCGTCATCGCCGGCCTCGTCGCGAGCGGCGAGACGATCCTCCACGGCGCGGAAGTCATTGACCGCGGCTACGAGCTGCTCGACGAGCGCCTGCGCGCCGTCGGGGCGGATATTGAGCGGAGTCAAACGTAACAGCCATAAGCCATAAGCTCTAAGCCTTAAGCCGTTTTTCTTACGGCTTACAGCTTACGGCTTATGGCTGAAAAAACACCGCCCACCCCGGAGATTCCAGGGTGGGTGGCTTGTTCGACGGCCTTGTCGACTCTCGTTGCGCCCGGTCACGCCGTCAGCACGCCCTGCCAAGCGACGTTTGGAACGGGTCGCTCGTCGCGCGTTGACGGCGCGAGTTTGGCCGCTGGTCGTCAGCAATGCAGCAGCGATCGTACAAGGCCTTGGCTTGCGAACCCAGTCCGCGCCGCGTCAGGGCGGCGACGATGGCACCTCTCACCATGGCACCGAAGCCGAAACCGAGCATGACGTCGAGGCTCGGATCGCTCGCCGCCAACATGATCGGCTCGAACAGGTGCGCATCCATGCTGTTCAGGCATCCTTCCAGGCTGGGTTCCAGATGTTGCTGCGCTTGGCAATCCCAGTACGAATGTATTGCCCGCGCTACAGCCAGACCGTACGGGTCGTAGGCCGGGTTGTTCACCAAAAAGGACAGTAAATGAAGTAGATCTCTTTGCCGCATCATGGCGGTCTCCTTGGCTGCAAAAGCCATTCAGAACCGGTCAGCTTAACATAAAAAGGCTGGTTTGTCAATGTCGGCGGGAGAGGAAAGGAAAAAATTAATGAGGAAAGTCATACAATTTCCTGTTTTTTGTTTTGAACTTCCCGTTTCTAAACTCCTTTGACCCCTCGGCTGAAACCTGCTAATCTGCCTGTAGGTTGAAACAGATTATTGCCTGTCGCGTAATACAGGAATATGGATAACCATGCGGAAAAATTGAATCAGCCCGAACCGGCAACCTTAGGGGCAACCCCTGTTCGGGGGCAGTCCCCGAATGTCCGCCGCAGCTACCTGCTGGGCGCGGTGGCGGCGTTTTTGGTGGCCGGCAGTTTCATCGGCGGCTTTTACCTCGGCGGCACGCGTGCGATACAGGCCTCCACCGGCAACGAAGCGCCAACCATCCGTCAGCTCATCAACCGTTCGGTCGCGCCGAGTGAGTCCGCCCATGACGTGGACTTCGCCGAGTTCTGGCAGATCTGGGACACGGTCAAGGCCAAGCACATCTCCAAACCGAACGACGACGTCAAGATGTTCTACGGCGCCATCGCCGGCATGGTCGCCTCGCTGCAGGATCCGTATTCGGTCTTCTTCGATCCGGAGACGGCCAAGAAATTCGCGGACGAGCTCTCCGGCACTTTCGACGGCATCGGCGCGGAAATCGGCATCAAGAAAAACCAGCTGCAGGTCGTGGCGCCGCTCCCGGGCACGCCGGCGGACAAAGCCGGGCTCAAGGCCGGCGACCGCATTCACGGCATTGATGATTTGGACACGACCGGCATGCCGGTGGACGAGGCCGTGTCGCACATCCGCGGGCCCAAGGGGACGCCCGTCAAGCTGCTCATCGGACGCGAGGGATGGGCTGAACCCAAGGAAATCACCATCATGCGCGACACCATCAAGGTTGATTCGGTCAAGTGGAAGACGGTGCATGACGGCCCACGGACGATCGGCGTCATCACCATCACGCATTTCAACGAGGACACGGGCGACCTCTTCGATCAGGCCGTGCGTTCGGTGCTGATGGAAAACCCCGATGGCATCGTGCTCGACCTGCGCAACAATCCGGGCGGCTATCTGGACATGGCGGTGAAGATCGCCGGCGAATGGGCCATGGAAAAATCCATCGTTACCGAGAAGTTCTCTGACGGAAAGGAAAACGACTACAAGTCCGACGGTCTCGCGCGGTTGGCCGGCGAGTCCACGGTCGTGCTCGTGAACGGCGGCTCGGCCTCGGCTTCGGAAATCGTGGCGGGCGCGCTTCAGGATTACGGCTTGGCGCGCCTCATCGGCGAGCAGACTTTCGGCAAGGGTTCGGTCCAGGATTACACGGAACTCGACGACGGTTCGGCACTCAAGCTGACCGTGGCGCTTTGGTACACGCCAAACGGCCGTTCCATCGACAAGGACGGCATCGCGCCGGACGAGGTCATCAAGCTGACGCCGGAGGATTTCGATAACAACCTCGATCCGCAGATGAAGCGCGCGCTTGAATGGCTCGCAAATCCGACCGCGAAACCGGCTACGACGGCGGCCGAGGAAACGGCGCCAGCCAAACCTTAAGTGTAGGCTTGTGGCGGGGCGGCGAACGAATAACAAACGACCGGCGAGCCTGCCGGCGAACGTCATCACTGAAACTTCCGCCGGCGGAGTCGTCTTCAAGCGGACGCCAACCGGCGTTCGTTTGGCGTTGGTGCTTGACCCGTACGCCAAATGGACGTTCGCCAAGGGACATGTCGAGAAAGGGGAGTCGCTGGCGCAGGCGGCCGTACGCGAGACCGAGGAGGAGATGGGGCTTTCTGGCCTCAAGGTCGTGGCGCCGCTCGGCCGCATCGAGCTTTGGTTCCGCGACCGCTACCGGCCGGAAACGAAAGGCTCGCTCATCCATAAGTACGTTCATTTCTTCCTGATGGAAGCGCCGACGCACGCCAAGGGGCGGCCCCAGCGGTCAGAAAAGATCCGCCGCGTGATTTGGGTCGGCTTGCGGCGCGTCATGGCGCAGTCGAGCTACCGGGACGTCTTGCCGATGCTCGTGAAGATGCGGAGGCTGTTGCGGGAGCGGGGCGTCTTGGCGCCGACCGACGGGGCTATGGCGGTTTCACCGCCGCCCGTCACTGCGCCGACAGTCGCGTCAACTCGTTCGCCAGCCGCGAAACATTCGCTTCCCGGCAACAAGCATCGGCGTCATCGGCGGCGACGGCGGTTTCGTGAGCGCATTATCCAAAAATCATCCAAATAGCATTCGACCCCCGCCACAACGGTGACGGGGGTCTTCTTGCGCAAGCAAGTTCACTTCGGCTCTTCGCCCGGCTGCATCGGATACTGTTTCGTACAGCAGTACTTCGTGCAGAACCAGGCCTTGTCGGGCGCCGTCAGCGTGGGCTGGACGCTTTGAGCGACGGGTCCCATGAGCGATCCCTCGGTCGGCAGGTGCCCGCCGCCGAGGAGGACGTGGCCCATCTCATGGGCTGACACGTATCCGAGAATCGCGCGGTAGTCGTCCGTCACGAAGTTCACGGCATTCTTCAGCCGGGTGGCGAAGACGAAGGCTTGGCTTCGGTAAATGCCGCACCCGCCGGTCGAGACGGTACCCTTGCAGCCAGGGAACGCTTCCCACATCTGCCCGATGGTGTTCTCGGGCCTAAGCAGGTACAGCGTCACCGGCTTGATGTCGACCCCTGGTTGCCAGCTTGGCCGGCGTCCTTGGTAGCTCAAGACCTCGCGCGTGATGGCTTCCAACGAGAAGTCGTTCCAGACCTCGACGCCCGACACAATGACGTCCAGCTCCTCGTCGGTTGCGTCCGCATCCACCCAATACTCCAGGGTGGTGGGCGGGTTGCAGGACGGCGTGGAGACGGTGGTGGCGGGCGGTTGGATTGAGTCATCCGCCAACGATATTTCAGCGCTCTTCGCGCAAGCGACGGATGAGAAAAGGGCAGCAAACAGCAGACAGGCGGAAAACTTTGACATGGAATGACCTCCTCCGCGCGGATGGCGGGGTAAAACTATATTCAACATAGCAAAAAATTCAGGTTTTGTCAAGATGGAGGGGGACTGAAGATGCGGGGAGCCGAAAGGCCGAAAAAGGCCAAAGCCGGCTTGTTAGCCACGATTTCAAGCACGCGCGGGTTGAGGTATAATGGCCTCGGATGCCGCATTAGCCTCCAAGCGGCCTAATTATCCCGACCATGCCCAAATACATCTTCATCGCCGGTGGCGTGATGTCCGGCGTCGGCAAGGGCGCGGCCTGCGCCTCCATCGGCCGCATTCTCAAGGGCCACGGCTATCGCGTGACGGCCATAAAGATCGATCCGTACATCAACGTGGACGCCGGCACCATGAATCCGGTCGAGCATGGCGAGGTTTTCGTTACGACCGACGGCGACGAGACCGACCAGGACATCGGCAATTACGAGCGATTTCTCGACGAGGACATCACCGCGGTCAATTACATGACCACCGGCCGAGTCTATCAGACGGTCATCAACCGCGAGCGCAACCTAGAGTACGGCGGCAAGACGGTCGAGGTCGTGCCACATGTTCCGGAAGAGGTGATTCGGCGCATCAAGGCGGCCCAGCGTCACGCCAAGGCGGACATCGTCATGATCGAGATCGGCGGCACGGTCGGCGAATACCAGAACATCCTTTTTCTGGAAGCGGCCCGCATGATGCGGCTCGCGGCGCCCAAAGACGTGCTCGTGGCGCTCGTGAGCTACCTGCCCATACCGTCGAAGACGGGGGAGATGAAGACCAAACCGACCCAATACGCGGTGCGGACGCTTAACGGCGCGGGCATTCAGCCGGATTTCATTCTTGCTCGGGCCGAACGCCCTCTTGATGAGCCCCGCCGTCGCAAGCTGGCGGTGTTTTGTAACGTGGTGGAGGAAGCCATCATTTCCGCGCCGGACGTGGATTCGATTTACGAGATTCCGATTAATTATGAGCGCGAGGAGTTGGGCCGGAAGATCCTGAAGCGGCTCGGCTTGCGGTCGAAGCGGCATGACCTCAAGGACTGGCGGAAGATGGTCGCCAACATCCATAATGCCAAGCGGCCGGTGCGCATCGGCATCGTGGGCAAGTATTTCGCGTCCGGGGAGTTTACCCTGTCGGACGCGTACCTCTCGGTCATCGAGGCCGTGAAGCATGCGGCTTGGGAACAGCACGCGAAGCCGGTCATCGAGTGGTTGAGCGCGGAGGAGTACGAGCACAATTCGAAGGCCCTGAAACAACTTTCCAAGTACGACGGCATCATCATTCCCGGCGGTTTCGGCACCCGCGGCATTGAGGGAAAAATCGCCGCCATCCGTTATTGCCGCGAGAAGAAGATTCCGTATTTCGGGTTGTGCTATGGCATGCAGCTCGCGACGGTCGAGTTTGCGCGCCACGTCGCCGGCATCAAGCGGGCACACACCACGGAGATTGAGCCGGACGGGCCGGAACCGGTCATCCATATCATGCCCGAGCAGGAGGCACTGTTGCGCCAGAAGAAGTTCGGCGGCTCGATGCGGCTCGGCGCGTACCGTTGCGTACTGGCCCCGGGAACGATTTCTCGACGCACTTACGGCCAGACGGAGATCAGCGAGCGGCATCGGCATCGATTCGAGTTCAACAACGCTTATCGTGAACGGCTACGTGAGGTTGGGCTCGTCATTGCCGGCACTTCGCCGGACGGGCTTTTGGTGGAAATCATCGAGCTCAAGAATCACCCGTTCTTCGTCGGCGTGCAGTTTCATCCGGAATTCCGGTCGCGGCCGCTCACCCCGCACCCGCTTTTCCGCGCCTTCGTGAAGGCGGCGATGAAACGATAAAAAACGGATTGCAAAAATGTTCTGCCCCGACCTTGTGGAGGGGCAGAAGAAAATGTCATTCCCGCGAAAGCGGCGACCAACCTTAATGTAATATAATGCGAAGTCCCGCAAAGCGGGGGAATCCAGGCCCAACGTGCCGCGGGTCCTGCCG
>JAQTNC010000019.1 GCA_028714475.1 Patescibacteria group bacterium | reverse complement strand
GTGGCATCCAAAATCGCGGCCGTGCGCGGCACGCCGACCTTCTTCTTCAACGGCGAAGAGGTGGCGGGCGCGATTCCCGAACAGACGCTTGAGACCATCGTGACGCGGCTCACGCAGTGATGCGTATGAGAATGCCCGCCTCGCTCAAACCAGCGCGACTCATGATGATCGGGGCCGTTCTCGGCCTGCAGGTCGGCTATTTCGCGCTCGCGGGCGCGTTGCCATATCTGGGAGCGGTTGGCGCTGATGCTGCCACCGGCGTGGACACAAGCGGCTGCATGTCGACGAGGGAATGCCACCTGTCGATGGACAAACAGACGTTGTGCCAGTCGAAAGACGGCTGTTGCGTGGAAGACCGCTGTTTCGTGCCGGATGCCAACTGCCCGAAGAGTCTGACCACTGACGTTCAGGGCCGCTGTTACGCCAAGTCGCCGCCCTTCCAGTTGGCCGTCATGCTCGGCGACAAGCAGAGGGTCTTCGACATCGGCGATTACCTCTACAACCTCTACCAGGTGGCGGTCGGCGCGGCGCTGCTCATCGCCGCCGTGATGCTGACCGTCGGCGGCTTCCAGTACATGACCGCCGGCGGGGATGCCGGTCACGTCTCCGCCGCCAAGCAACGCATCACCGACGCCGTGATTGGCCTGTTCGTCGTCATGGCCGCATACGTCATCCTGCAGACGGTCAGCCCGGACCTTTTGAGCCTGCGCATGCCGCGGGTGCCGGTCGTGAAGCGCCAGTATTTCATGCCCTGCGTCCAGACGGAGATGTGCCGGCCGTGTGGCCTGCAGTACGGCTTGAGCAAGGCGTATGTCGAGGCGGTTTCCGGAACCAAGGCCGGCACCGCCGGCCAAGCGAATACCCAAAGGCCCTGCGATTCCTCGAACATCATTGACGAATTGACTGGGCCGCGCGCCGCTGACGTCGCCGCCACCTGTTTCGGCAAGAGCTGCGGATGCGCCACCGGCGGCAAGTGCGGGGATTCGGAATTCCGCTGTCGCAAGAAGGCGAGCGCCACGGAAACCTCAAGCTGTGCCGAGCCGCTCAAGGCGATCGGCGGCAGCAAGACCGTGGACGAGCAGAATTCGGCGAACGGCCTGCAGGGGCAGTCGCCGTACATGTGTATGCAGTGCATTCCCGAAGGTTCCGATCAGGCCTGCTCGCCCAACGGCGAAAACGAGAAATGCTGCACCGGTTTCTGCGCCGACGGCAAGTGCTCCGGCGGACGGCCGGGCGATCCGTGCTGCAAGACCGTGGCGGAAAGCATGATCTGCAACAAGCAATGCCAAAGCGGCATCTGCCAGACCAATTGGGGAAATGTCTGTTCGACCGGCGACGTCGGCATGCCGTGCGGCGACAGCGACAAGGAGTGCAAGGAGGGCTACAAATGCCAGACCTTGAGCAAGAACATCTGCGTGCCCGGCAAGAATTTCAATCCCTGCAGCGAGGACAAGGAGTGCGCTTCAGGCTACAAATGCGCGGACTTGCTCACGACCATCGGCGAAGCCCGGGCGCTTCTCGCCAAGCTGGGCGGGGCGGTGACCGGCGCGACCCTCGGCATGGCGGGCGGCGTCTTGGGATCGGTCATCGGCGGCGTCGAGGGTTACAAGGCCGGCGGCAACATTGACGGGGTCGTCACGAAGAAGGTCTGCCTGCCAACCGGATTCAAGATCAGCATCGACTGCACCAACCCCCAGAATCCGTGCCCGAGCGATTACCCGAACTGCATCAAGAGCGGCGTGGGCTCGCAGGATTTCTGCACCGACGGCTCGTTGGGGGCGGTCTGCAACAAGAACGAGAATTGCCAGTCGAACCACTGCGTGGACGCGTTCGGGAACGGCTTTTTCCCGCTGCACCAGAGGATCTGCGTTTCCGGAGATGAAGGCGGTCGGTGCTTGAAGGATTCGGACTGCAAGAGCGGCCACTGCTTCAACACCGAGTCGTTCGGCATCTGCTCGAGCGGCGCAGAGTTCTCCCCCTGCAACGGCCAAGCGAGCGACTGCGCCTCCGGCTTGACCTGCCAGAACAAGCGCTGTCAGCCGTCCGGAGCCTGTCCGGCGAAATGAAAAAACCTCGCAACAAGGCGGCTGATGCCGCCTTATTTTGTCGCCCGCCCAGCACCCTTGCCATAACTCTTGACGGTTGATACAATGGCACCACTCCGTCATTTTTTGCGCGGCCGACCGAGCCGCGCCCAGTCAGCCATGCCAAACAACCATCTGAACGATCGCATCGTCATCAAGGGGGCGCGTGTCCACAACCTCAAGAACGTGGACGTGGAGATTCCCAAAAATCGGCTGACCGTCATCACCGGTTTGTCCGGTTCCGGCAAGTCGTCACTCGCCTTCGACACCATCTATGCCGAAGGCCAGCGGCGTTATGTCGAATCTCTTTCGTCGTACGCGCGGCAGTTCCTGGAACTGCAGGACAGGCCGGACGCGGATGAGATCAACGGCCTCTCGCCGACTATCGCCATCGAACAGCGGACGCTCACGGCCAACCCGCGCTCGACCGTCGGCACCGTGACCGAGGTCTATGACTACCTGCGCGTGCTCTTCGCGCGCGCCGGCCGACCGCACTGCCCGAACGACGGCCTGCTCGTCACCCACGAAACGCCAGCGGAGATTGCCAAGCGCATCCGCGGGCTCATTGACGACACGGACATCGCCATCCTGGCGCCCGTCGTGCGCGACGAGAAGGGCCTGCACAAGCATCTTCTGGATTGGGCCGCCAAGAACAGCTACGGCGAGGTGCGCCTCGACGGCATTTTCGCGCCGACCGAGGAGGCCAAGTCCGTGCGCCGCGACAAGGAGAAGAAATCGACCATCGAGGTGGTCATGGCGCGCTACGACCAGCACGACGAGTCGCCGAAACTGGAGGAGCAGATCGCCAAGGCTTTTGAGCTGGCCGACGGTTTCCTGATCGTTTGGCGCAAGGACAGCGGCGAGGACACCATCTTCAGCCAGCGCCTGACCTGCCCGAAATGCGGCCTCAACCTGCCGGAACTGGAACCGCGCCTCTTTTCCTTCAACAGTCCGCACGGCGCCTGTCCTGATTGCACCGGCCTCGGCACCAAGCTCATCGTCGAGGCGGATCTCGTCCTGCCGAACCCGCGCCTTACCTTGGCGCAGGGCGCCATCAAGCCGTGGACGCGCATCGCCGGCAACCAGGCGTGGTACATGAAGCTTCTGGAGGCCGTCGCGGCCCAGCACGGTTTTTCCGTGGACGTGCCGGTGGAGAAACTGGACAAGCGCGCCTTGAACCTCGTCCTTTACGGCACGGGCGAGGAAACCTACGTCGTGGAAGGCCAGAAATCGGCTTTCGATGGCGTCATTCCGAACTTGGAGAAGCGGTATAAAGAAACCGATTCCGACTACGTGCGTCATGAGATCGAACAGTACATGAACGTGGTGACCTGCCCGGCTTGCCGCGGCAAGCGGCTGCGTCCGGAGGCGCTCGGCGTGCGTTTCGGCGGCAAGAGCATCGCCGAGGTCGTGGGTCTTTCCATCGAGGAGGCGGGACTCTTCTTTGAGTCGTTGCTGGGGTCGGCGATCGCCAAGCCTGCCGCCAAGACGCCGGCCAAGGGCAAAGCCGCCAAGGCAGAAGCCGCGCCACTCCTCTCCGAGCGTGAAATCAAGATTTCCCAGCAGGCGCTCCGCGAGGCGACCAAAAGGCTCAAGAATCTCGCCGAGGTCGGCCTTGGCTACGTGACGCTCGACCGTTCGGCCGTGTCGCTTTCCGGAGGCGAACTCCAGCGCGTGCGTCTTGCCACTCAGCTCGGTTCGGGGCTCACCGGCGTCATCTATATCCTCGACGAGCCGTCCATTGGCTTGCATCCGCGCGACAACGACAAGCTCATCGCCGCGCTCAAGAAGCTCCGCGACGCCGGCAACACCGTCATCGTCGTCGAGCACGACGAGACGACCATGGAACAGGCCGATTATCTCATTGACATGGGTCCGGGTGCGGGCGCGTTCGGCGGCGAAATCACCAGCCGCGGCACGCCGGCGGAAGTGAAGCGCGACAAGAACTCGCTGACCGGCAGGTACCTGACCGGCAAGGAATCCATCCCCGTGCCGAAGAAGTGCCGCAAGGGCAATGGCCGCGCCGTCGTCGTCAAGGGCGCTACTGAATTCAACCTCAAGAACGTTGACGCGAAGTTTCCGCTCGGCATGCTCGTCTGCGTCACGGGCGTTTCCGGCTCCGGCAAGTCCACGCTTGTCGTGGATATCCTCTCACGCGCGCTCATGCGCAAGCTCTACCGCGCCAAGGACACGCCGGGAGCGCATAAGGAAATCAAGGGCCTGAACGAGCTCGACAAGGTCATCAGCATCGACCAGACGCCGATCGGGCGCACACCGCGCTCCAATCCGGCGACCTACACCGGCGTCTTCACCGCCATCCGCGACCTGTTCACCGAGGTGCCGGAAGCGAAGATGAAGGGCTACGACGCCGGCAAGTTCAGCTTCAACGTGAAGGGCGGCGGCCGCTGCGAGGCCTGCGCCGGCGAGGGCATGGTGCGCATCGAGATGCAGTTCCTGCCGGACGTTTACATTGACTGCTCGGAGTGCCACGGTGAGCGTTACAATGCCGAGGCGCTCGAGATCCACTACAAGGACAAGACCATCGCGGACATCCTGGCCATGGCGGTGGAAGAGGCGGCTGATTTCTTCACCGACGTGCCGCTTATCCACGAGAAGCTCGTCGTGCTCAAGGACGTCGGCCTCGGTTACCTCAAGCTCGGTCAGCCGGCCACGACGCTTTCCGGCGGCGAGGCCCAGCGCGTGAAGCTCGCGACGGAACTTTCGCGCCGCGCCACCGGCCGAACGCTCTATATCCTCGACGAGCCGACGACCGGCCTGCACTCGGACGACATCAAGCGGCTGCTCGGCGTGCTCAATCAGCTCGTGGACAAGGGCAACTCCGTGCTGGTCATCGAGCACAATCTCGACGTCATCAAGTGCGCCGATTGGGTCGTGGACATGGGCCCCGAAGGCGGTGCGGCTGGCGGCAAGGTGGTCGCCGAAGGTACGCCGCGCGACGTGATGAAGGTCAAGGCGTCTTATACGGGCCAGTACCTGAAAAAGGTTCTCAAATAATTCCTGAATTATGGAAGTCGGCCGTCCCGCGGCCGGCTTTTTGTCTTGACCGTTTTCGATGGTCGTGCCAAATTGAACGAAGTCTCTTTCAACCAACCTCGTCGCCCAGGGAGGCGGAACATGTCGAGACCTGATTTGAAGGTCAGCGTGAACCTTTCGCCTCGCGAGGCGGATGATGCGTTGTGGGAAATGCGTTCATTCCTGATGGATCGGGTGCCGGACGCGCGGATAATGGTCATGGATGAGGCGGAACTGCGCGCCTACCTCGTTGACCTCGAGCACCCCGAGCGGGTTGCGCAGCGCCGCGCTTCGGCCGAACGTTCCATCTGGGTAGGTGCCCCAACCGAGCCGACTGCCCATCAAAAACGGCAGCAGATTCGATTGGTTGACACGCCGCTCGCGCCGGTTTACCGCCTGTGGGTCAACTACCAGGAACCGGAACCGGAAACCATCAAGCACCTTTACGTATATGTTGACCAGAATGTCTCTCGGCCGAACTGGGTGGACGGCTATGATTTGGTGGACCGAACGGTCTTTCCGCCAAGCTTCATCTCGCCGCGGGAAGTGACGTTCTACGTCTTCGACCCGTCGCCAGCCTTCAGGCGCAAGCGCCCGAAATGGATCTGTCCACGCGTCGTCAGTTGGGCCAAGCGCCACGGTTGCCGACCGGCTACGCGGCTCGAGACCTTCGCTTTCCGAGCCCACCCCGAGACCGCCGCGGTCTGGTATAATGATAACCGCCGCGTCATTGCTCTCGGTTCGCTCCTGCCGCACAAGCCGAACGACGACTACGTCATGTCCGCCTACGCCGGCGGCTTCGAGGTCAGCGCTAGCCGGATGGGGCGGTTATTCGAAAGATTCCTTTTGGTAGTCGAGCATTCGGACCTGGCCGCCGCGCCGCGCTCATAACCGTCGCGCGCTTCTTGCGAAGCGCCGACGGGTTTTGTTTTCCGCGTCGTCTTGACAAAAAGCGCAAAATGTGCCATCTTGACTTCAACAGTGGAGGAAAGATGGTCAAGGATAATAAAAAGATGACGAAAGAACCCGGCATGTTCGACGATCCGGTCGAGGCCCTGCGTTCGGATCTGCTCGACCGCATCGGCGACGCGCGCCTGCTCCTGTTCAGACGGGACGAGCTCGAACTGGTAAGAGATCTCATCGTGGACCCGACCAAGCTGGCAAACTTACGAAAGAACCGGATCACGAGTGTCAATAGGTCCGGACGTTCCGACGCCGTTAGCGGTCTCTTGGCGGATTTCGTGGCTGGTGCAACCGATCGGGAGGCGAGCCACCTTTGCGCCACCGGCTGACACGGTACGCCTGCTACCGTCGGCCATAAACCACCCCAACGCGCCGATTCTGGTCAGCGTTGCGGTGGTTTTCTTTTTTGGGCCGCGCAGGTTGACAATATTCATCCCAGCCGATATGAAATACAGAGATGTTCTTTGCCGGACCTTGGGTCCAGGAAGCGATTTGACCGATGTCCCAAAACACCCGACTCCGTTTGTGTGCGCTGGTTTGCATCTATATGCCCGGCCCCTTGGAGCCCAAGAGGTTGGCCGTGACTTTGGTCCGACAACACATCGAGATTGGCGAGCAAGGCCGTTTTCCGTTGATACCCATGTCGGAAGTGGCCGAGCTGAATTACCCGGAGCTCATTCGTAGCGCGACTGGAACGGCAGCCAAGCGTCTCGTTCCGGTGACGGCGGACAACTTGCCGCCGCCGGATCGGCTGGTATCCTTGGCCACCTATCAGGACAGGGCATGGCACATGGTGAGTCCGCACCTCGGGCTCATTACGGTCCTGGGGCTCGGCATGATTGCCGGCGAAACTGTTGGCGGGGAGTTCCTGGAGGCTATTCAGGCGTCAATGCCCGATCTTGGCGAGCGCGCTCAAGAAATCGAAAGGCTGATGACGGAGTGTGCCAAAAGCAACCTTTTCCTGGTGATGGCCCATGCCTCCTTGGGCAACACGCGTTTCATGGCCCATCACCTCCAGTTGGTCCACGGCCAACTCAAGGCTCCACTCGTCGGCGAGAACCTGGACGACCCAGGAACTTGGCTGGTATTAGCGAAACCTGACTGTGAGTGAGGTGGTCTTGCACGGGTCCCGGCACTGCTGGGACCTGTTCTTTTTACCTTCCGGTCTTGACATTTTTCTCAAAATCTGTTATAAATACGCGTTAACCATGTAAACCCGTCCCCGGCCAGAAGGCCGGGGCATCAGGGCGGGTTTGCTGCCATAAGTGGCGGCTCCGCCGCGTTTCCTTAATGGCCCGAATGAATTCGGGCCGGAGCAGTAATCAATTGGATATGACCAAGCGCTTTATCGCTTCTGTTTTGACGGCTGTCACCCTGGTTTCCGGGCCGGTTTTTTGGCCGGTCGCCGCCGCGGCCGCCGTGCCACCCACGACCGGTGTGAGTGGGCCGTGGATGGTGGCCAATGTCGCCCAGGACGGCGACTGGACCATCGAGACCTTCAAGGTTGACCGCGACCTTTTGGTCTGGACGGCCTTGAGCGCTGACAAGCTTCAGCGTCGGCTCTCCGCTTTCGACGGCTCGCAGACGACCGTGCTCGTCACCATGCCGACGGCCGACTGGTCAGGGGACGGATATTTCTACGATCCGGTTAGCGGCAGCTACGACGTCGCTGACGGCTTGGTCGTTTGGTCAGAGAAAGACGATTCGGATCTGGAGATCTGGACATGGAACGGCACGACTGTCAGCAGGATCACCGACAACGCCGGCGATGATCGGCATCCGATCACGTCGCGTGGCAGCATCGCCTGGACCAACTATTCCGGATCGGCCTATTCGCTTGCCTTGCGTGACGCGAGCGGCAAACAGCGGTCGCTCGACGCTTGGATCGTCCAGAATTACGCCTGGTCCGGACCCAACCTGTATTGGGTCAACAAACACGGCACGGACGCCAATTTCCGCGCCTATCGCTATGACGGGCAAACCGTCACGGCTCTCGGTGACGCTGACGATCGGCCCATCCTTCGCTATTTCGTAGTTGACCACCAAGGCAGCGCCGCGTGGGAGTATTCGACCAAACAATGGGATTACGACCGGCGCGCCATCTACGTTTCCGAGAACGGCGCCGTGGGCCGCGTGGCCATCCGGCGCGACGTCCCGCCTCACATCAGCCGTCTCGAGGATGTACGCGGCGGTGAGGCCATGCTCAACTCGACCGACCTGGTGACCTCGATGATCAACTACAACGTCTCGCTCATCCGCACCAACGGCTATACGGAGAAATACGTCACCCGGAAGTCGGCGCCGAGCAAGGCACGGTACGTGGAGGGCGGATTGATCCGTCATCTGGCCGTCATCGATCCGATTAAGGAGAGGTTGCCGGAAACCGCCAGCCCGCTTATCTTTGATGGCGACCAGGGCGGCGAGGATTACTTGAGCCTCGACCCGGTCATCCATGACCTCTTCGAATCCGACGGCCAGGTCGCGGCCGGCGCGCTCCAGAAGACCGGTTTGGCCACGTTCGTCGGCGGCAAGGGCGTCACCATCCCGACCGCCAAGGTCGTGACGGCTCTCGCCGTCCAGGGCGGTTGTATCGCCTGGACCGAGGGCGAATCCGGACACGCCCTGCTCAAGATGGCGAGCCGCTACGTGACGGTGCGCCTGAACGGCCAGACCGCGAACGTTTCCGGACATCTCGTGAAATCATCGGTGAGCTCGGTTGTCTATCTGGCCGGCTCGGACGGGAAGCGCTATGCCTTCCCGAACGAGGGCGTCTTCCGCGGATGGTATCCGAATTTCCGCTCCGTGCGGACTGTCCCATCCTCGACGCTTGCGTCCATGCCGCTCGCCGGCAATGTACTTTATCGCCCGGGCTATCGCTTGGTGAAGTCCAAGGTCTCGCCTAGGGTTTTCGCCGTCGGTTCCAACGCCGACCTGCATTGGGTCCGCAACGCCAGCGTCCTCAAAATCATTTACGGCGCTGACTGGAACCACAAGCTGGACGTGGTGCCGGAGACGCTCTTGGCTGACTACAAGGTCGGCGCGCCGATTGACGAGGCGGATCGGTATTACATCTCCCTGACCGGCGTTAAATAACGAGAAAACAGAAAGGCGTCCGCCCCCGAGGCGGGCGTTTTTTGTTTCTGAGCCGCAAAATTTTTCCTCCGGTTGGTCGGGCGGCAACCATTGACAACCATCTCAATTTCGGCTAGGGTGGTCTTAAGAGCTTTCGCAGGAGGTTTTCAGATGGAAGAGTTCATTCAGATTGTGCGGGAGAACGAGGTCTTGGCGCTGGTGGTCTTGATCGTCGCCGCCTTGGTCGCCATGATGTCGCACCGCCCGCAGTATGATGCGACGGTTTCGTGCGGAAAGACCAGCGGCCAGTCGGTCGTGTACTACGTGGTGCTGGCCGTGGCCGTGGCCTCTGGTTTGGCTCTCGGCGCGGCCTTGGTCTTGGATGCCCATGTGTGGCTGCAAGCGCAGGCCAGCCAGATGCGGCTGCCGGCCATACCACAGTGAGTCGGTCTCGACTCGCGTCGCGAAAACGGCATCGGGCGTCGACGCGCCCGGTGCTTTTTTGTTATGCGCGATGTGCCCTGTGGATACAACGCTAGGCCAACCGCCATGCGAACGGCGTTTGTTTTTTAGTCATTGCGAGGCCGACGGCCGAAGCAATCCCGTACAGGCTCGACGGGATCCCTCACTATTTTGCATACAAAATGGTGAGGGATGACCGAGTCGAAAATGCACCCCGCCGGGCGGGGTGCATACATATAGGTGGGTCATTTCTTCTTCGATTCTTTGAGTTTCTTCTTGTAGCCGCGGACGTAGTAAAGCTTGGCGCGGCGGGTCTTGAGCGTCTTCACCTCCTCGATCTTGGCGATGGTCGGGAGGCGCAGCGGGAAGATGCGCTCGACGCCGATGCCGCCGGAAATCTTGCGGACGGTGATGGTTGCACTCTGCTTGTCCTTGCCCTTCTTGGCGATGACCGTGCCGGCGAAAATCTGGATGCGCTCGCGCTCGTCGCCCTTCGGCGTCGTCTCCTTGATTTTCTGGTGAACGCGCACGACCATGCCCGGCATGATGTGATTCCAGTCGGCGATGACTTCAGCCGGACCAGTAGTGTCGGTGTCTTCGACCGGTGCCGCCATTGTTTCTTCGGCCGCGGCCTCGAGGTTTTTTTCTTCAGCCATAAATTCTGAGTTTATACGCAATATTTAACCGGCCTACCGGGCCGGTATCCGTGAGAACGAAGTTATCATAAGCGGAAAAATCTTTCAAGTCAATGCCAGCCAATCAAATCGGTGCCTGTCCCCCTTGTCCACACCATGTGCATAAGGGGGACAGGCACCGTATTTAAATTATGCTAATCTTGGCGAAGCCTGGTGAGGATAGCCTCCAGCTCCGGCGGCAGGGGGGCTTCGAATTTCATCTTGCGCCGGGTCGTGGGGTGGGTGAAGGCGAGGCGGGCGGCATGCAGGAAGAGGCGGTTAATCGGCAGGGTGGTGAAGTGGCTGGCTTGGTAGAGCGGGTCGCCGACGACGGGGTTGCCGAGCGCCTTGAAGTGGGCGCGGATTTGGTGCGTGCGGCCGGTTTCGATGGTCACGTCGAGTAGCGTCGCATTTTTTAAGATTTCCTTGATGCGGTAATGGGTGATGGCCTCGCGGTCGCCGGGCAGGGTTTCGGCGCGCGCGGCCATGCGATCGCCTTTGGCGGAGCGCCCGATGGAGAGATCGATCGTGCCCTCATCCTTTGGTGGTCGTCCGTAAACCAGGAC
Source organism: Patescibacteria group bacterium (assembly GCA_028714475.1). Taxonomy (GTDB): domain Bacteria; phylum Patescibacteriota; class Patescibacteriia; order SG8-24; family SG8-24; genus JAQTNC01. Next base: position 14,435 of record JAQTNC010000019.1, on the reverse strand, counting down.
GACGTATTCTTTCTTGACCGTGTGTTTCTGGAACTGGCGCTTGAGCGAGTCGAAGGCCTTTTTGGTTTTGGCGATGACCATGAGGCCGGAGGCTTCGCGGTCGAGCCGATGGACGATGCCGGGTCGTTCCGGCGCTTCGCCGACCGTGGCGGCTTGCGGCCAGTAGGCGAGCACGGCATGTGCGAGCGTATCGTGCTCGTCGCGCACGGTCGGATGGACGAGCAGGCCGGACGGCTTGTTGATGACGGCGACATCGTCATCTTCGTAGACGACGTCGAGTTTGATGTCGGCGCGCGGTTTCATTTCGGGCGGCGCAACCGGTTGCGGCTCCTCGTTCATCTCCACACGGTCGCCTAAGCGCAACGCCAAATGCGGCGTCACCTTTTTTCCGTTCACGGTGACGCTGCCGTCTTTGATGAGTTTCTGGATGATGCCGCGGGAAACTTCAGGGTACTTTTCCGCGAGGAAAACATCCAAGCGGCGACCGACTTCCTCGGCGGTGATTTCGTAGGTGGGGCTCATGTGATAATAGTATGACTAAAGTCGCTTCCCCAAATGCCACGGATTAGGTTCATCTTTTTCTTAATCGTCCACCCTTTTATCTGTTTTTCTCGTTTTCTTGCCGACAGGAGCGAATCATGTGTTTCGAAATAGACGAGTTTTATAGGTCTTCGCATTTTTGTCCAAACAGCCGCTTCGCCGGACCCGTGTTCCTGCAAACGCCTCCTCACGTTTGACGTGCAGCCACAATACAGGCTTTTGTCGCCACATGACAGCAAATACACGTAATACAGAATTTTGGACATTTTTGGAATGTTTTCTGTTGCCCTTCGACTCCCCCTCGACTCTCTATCGCTCGCTCGGGGTCGCTCAGGACATTCGACTCGGTTCAGCCCAACGGTCGAAGACCATGCCTTCGACGGCCCTGAGGGGCCGCTCAGGCCCTCGAAGGGAGCGAGGCTTTTGCCCTTCGACTCGCTTCGCTTGCTCAGGGCATTCGACCTCGCTCGCCTTAATGGTCGTTAGACCATGAGCGGAGCGAGCCCCGCAGGGCGAGCGAAGTCGAATGGTCGGCCCGGGTGGATTCGAACCACCGACTACCGCCTTATAAGGGCGGGGCTCTACCGCTGAGCTACGGGCCGATGTATGGCAGGAAAATCTTATCAAGATTGACAAAAAAATCAAGCCCATCCTAACCGTTAAATCGGATGCGGTTTTTCTCCAGAATGATGCGAGAAAGCCGTCAACGAGTGACGGCTTCTGGCAGCAAACAAGGCAAGTCATTAAAAAAGATCTTCGACGAATCCGCAACAGCGCTCCGCAAACTCATCAAGCACGGCGTCAAACGACATGGTTTCGAAGCGCACCGTCGTGGGCCACATCTCTTTCGGCTTGACCTCGAATGATAATTGTGACCTGAGGCCGAGATCGTGGCTGCACAGGGCGCATCGCCAGGCCGGCAAGCCGTCATCGACACTGCGGTGTCCAAAGACCAAGTCGTGACGGCAGACTTGCCGCAGTCGCGCTTCAGCTTGGCCGATGTTCTCCAAGGCTGGCGACCGGCGCGGCAGGGTTGACTCGTGCCCATGCTCGGTGCGCAAGGCATCCAGCGCCTCGCGGGCAGCCCGCAGCTCGACGTTGGCGGCGACCTGTCGCAACAGGTTCGCCAAGCGCATCGTCAACATTTGGTGATGCTTCAAGGCATGCCGGCGGCGGCATTCGCTGATGACCGGCCTTATCCTGATGAAAATCAGCCGTTCAGCCAAGGCGCGGATGCGGCGGCTGAGGTCGCTTAGCCACATCATCTCGTCATCTTCAGAGACAAGGTCTTCTTGAACCTGGTCGCGGACGGCCTGAAAGCGGCTAGTCGTTGCCGCCAGGATTCTGGATTTGTATGTCATCCGTCCTCTCCTTTCGCGGCAGTGGTGGGTTGAAAGGTTCTGGCGTTACCTTATGTTAGGTAGGGGAAGGCGTCAAATCGGCGCAACAAAAACAAAAACCGCCCTTTCGTGGGGCGGTTCCTTCCCGCTGAGAATGCGGACTCACGCAGTGTCGGAGAGGTGTCCACCGAGTCGGGCGAGCAAAAAGGCGTAGGCCGTATATCCGTCCGCGCACAAGTAGTTTCGATCGCGCGTTTGATACGTTCCCGCCGTGAATGCCCGTGCCAATTCCGCGGGGGTTAACGCGACCGACCCATTGACGGTCGGGTCCTTTACAGCGCCCTGCTGATCGCCAACGCGCACGAGAAAGACGGGTACGCTTGAGCCGATGAGTTCTCGTGACGCAACGAATCCGACATTGCTCGGAGAGAGTCGGGTGCTGCTCAAAATACTGCGCCCGGTCTCGTCTTTTACACAGCGGCGCAGGACATCCGGTATCGTCTCGCCGGTATGCGCGATGGTGCCATGTCCTTCCAACGTCCACGCTCGAATCGGCGAGCGATAAGAATAGTTGAGGAGGATTCGGCCGTCTTGAAGGATAAGGAGCGCAAAGACCGACTGATTGCCGTTCAACTCACCGCGAAACAGGACACGGTTGTAAGCCCCGATTGTTGGTGAGGATTGGTTTCCCCGCGGTGGAAAGAGAACGGGATCGTTCAGAAAAATGAACCACGGACTTTCCCAGATTACGCCGACGTTACCGCATTCCGCGGGCAACCCTTGGGCGGCGTACGTCGCGCGAAGTCGTCGTTCGATGCCGATGAATTCCTTTGGATCGGTGACGATTTGCGTTTCTCCCTTCGTCCAATCGCCAATCGGGACGTTTTGCGTGGCGAGGACGTCAAGATACCGCCGGTGTCGTTTTGCTAGACGCATAGGTTGTTCCTTTGAATCATGCGGACACGGTAGGAAGCATACGGGACGAATGGGGAAGAAGGAAGAGGGTGATGATATGAAGTGGGGAAAGTGTACGTGCACACCGGATTTTCCTTTGCTAGTCTAAGCCAACAAAAAACCGCCGCTGCAAGGGCAGGGCGGCGGGGTCAGCCGGCGGCTGACGATCGGGCACTATTTGTTTACGGACGGTTCGGAACCGGTGTCGGGCGCGAGCGCGGCATAGGCCTCGATCGCCCCCAGGAGTCCTTTGGGCGTGAAGTCCTCGATGATATCGTCGAGTGGCAACGCGTCCAGTTCTTGGCGCGTAGTGCCCAATTTGCTTCGGGTCACGATGGCCACGAGGCGGTGGTCGCCCGGTCGGCCACGCCGTTCCTCCGGCTCGACATTCGCGTCGCAGACGGCGCAATGCCAGCGGGAATCGTAGCCGTCATCGTAGTCCATGCTCTTCGAACCCTCGGAGCCGTCGTAGCCGATGACGAGCGCATGCGGACACGCCTGTTGCAGCTGTTGCCGCAGGTCGGCCGCGAGCCGTTTGAGTTCGCCGAGCTGTCGCACGGTGATCTCGTCGCCCATGGCTTCGACCTCGGTGGCTTGGAGCCTTTCGCGCAATTCGGCGACGACGGGCGGCACGGCGCCTTGCAGCAGCCTGACTAGCGCGACGCGTCCTAGGCGAATCTCGGCGCGCCTGCAGGTACTCTCCAATCGGCCGATTATCTGTCCTAGTTTCCGAATTTGCACGCGTATTTCTTCGGTTGTGGCCTCGGCTTCCGCCTGGAGGTGAGTCTGTTCTGCTTCGATTGCAGACAGGAGTTCGGCACTAACGTTCAGGATGGGGGCGGTCATCGTTGTCCCTTTCCGGCAATGGAATGAGCCGTTCACATCTTAGGCTCACGGCCGGATTGGCGCAAGCGGTCGGTTATCGGCTTGAAATAGCCCCGCTCGACTCCTCTGCCGCCCGGATAAACGAAAATCGCCCACCCGCAAGGGGTGAGCGATTTTCCGTGGTGGGCGGCAGAGGAGGATCTCACTGCTCGCTGCGTTCAAATCGCTTATCGCGATTTGAACTGGCTGCGCTCGTTTGGGGTGCAAATGGCCGCGCCACGTGAACATCGGCGTCCGTCCAAGGAAGGGCCCCGTAAAATGAACTGCTTCGCAGTTCATCACGGGGCTCACGTAAAAACACCGGACGAGCCGGTGTTTTTACGTGGTGGGCGGCAGAGGAGTCGAACCTCTGACCTCAACAATGTCAATGTTGCGCTCTAACCAACTGAGCTAGCCGCCCATGCTCGCTTCCGCCGCGCGTTATTGTTCGGGCTCATCCACCGAGGCGGATTCGCCCTCACGGAACGCGCGGCTCGCTGCGCTCCCCAATGCTTCGCATTGGGGTCCCCGGCAATTGTTCCTTTTGGGGCTTGTCAGGAATAGGTGTCCGCTGGCGCGGACGATTCTCTTTTAGTGTCGAAAGAAATAATAAGCCCAACTTTGAAAATAATCAAGAGCTCGCCGGAAGCGGCATTTCCATGACCGGCTCGGTCGGGTCGGGTTCAGCGATAACGACCTGTTCTTCCGGTTGTGGCGCGGGCAGGGGGATTTCCTCGGCGGCGGGAGCGGCGGCAGCCATGACGGCAGCCGAAGCGGCAGCCGACAATTCGGCGGCCGTGACGTCGGCCGGGGTTCGGCTTGGTTGGGGCTCCGGAGGAGCAGGGGGCGGGGGAGCGGCCACGGTCAACGGATTCGTGTTCACTGGCGGCCGAGCAGGTTCGTCTTCGACCAGCGTCAGTTTCTTGCCCAGCGATTTGTATATCGAAGATAGAATGGATTTTTCCGCCGTGAGCAGGTCAGCCCCCGGGAAGCAGACGCGCGCCATGCGGCGCGTGCCGGACGGGCGGAGCGAGGCGACGAGCGCGCTGGCGTCGGCGTGTTTCTCCGAGGCGACGATGGCGCAGATGCCGCTGACCTGGCCGGGCGCGGCGGCGTCTTCCTGCTCGTAGAGGATGCCGACGATTTCCGCTTCAGGCGCGTTGGCGATGAGCTCGTCGATCACGTCCGGCAAGGTCTCCTCGCGCGCGCCGGCGTGAATGAAGTCCTGGCGCACGAGCATGGTCCAGGCGAACTTCGCGTTCGGGTCGTGCTTGAGCCGCGAGAGAGCTCGGCCCCACAGTTTCAGGGTGGCGATGGAGCGCGTGCGGTAAAGCTTCTCGATGATTTCCTCGCGGCGCGCGCCGGCGGCGATGAGTTCCGATGCCGTAGCCAGCGCTTTCGGCGTGATGTTCGGCGTCCTGAAGCTCTTGGTCGCGGCAATCATGCCGGCGAGCAGGCAGGTGGCGACATCCTCGTCGAGGAACGGCTCACCCACGGCCTTGAGCAGGTTGAAGACCGCTTCGGAAGTCGAGGTGACGGTGACATCCACGAAATTCATGTTGCCATGGCGCTCGTTGCCCGGATCGCAGTCAATGTTCACGGTCGGGCGCTGGTAGAAGAATTCCGGGTTGGCGGTGAAGACCGCGCCGAGCGACGGGTAGTCGGGCGCGCCAAGGCTCACGATGAGGTCGTATTTGTAGTCGCTCGCCGAGGTGGCGACGTCCTTGGCCTCGAATTGGCCGGTCTTGGGCGTGACGTGGATGCGCAAACGGTCGCCGTCGAAGTCGTAGGAGAGTTCGTCGAGTTTCGAGCGCGAGAGGTCGAGCGAGATGACGAAACGCTGGAGGTGACGGAAGGCGGATTGGATGGCGGCCGCGCCAGGCAGGAAGCGGAGCGAGGCCGGTGCCTCGAAGCCGTCGGCGACGACATCAACGTGCTTGCCGCGTTTCTTGAGGGCCATCTCCAGCGCCAGCGCCGCGGCGACCGCGTCCACGCACCAGTCGCGGCGAAAGGTGACGAGCACGTGGCTCGCCTTCCCGACGGCATCAGCGAATTGTTTTTCCGGCGCGAGGGACATGGTTCGAAGGTTAACAAAGCACCTTAGCGGTCTTCGGGAGATACGTCAAGAGGGCACCGAGCAGCAAAGCTTCGTCTTAGATATCGGTAGCCCTTCGACCCCGCAAAGTCAGCCTTCGGCTGACAACGGGGCACGCAAGCTCAGGGCATAATATTATATTCCCTGAGCGGAATACAGTCGGCGCACCATAATGCAATATTGCGCCGCCGCCCCGGCCCGGGAGCCGGGGCGAAGGGCATTCCTTATTGTGCTACGGCCGCACTCTTGTTGTCCCAGCGGCTTGACAGAGAACGGGAAAAATGCCAATGTTTTGGCACGTTTGATCATTTCCCAGGAGCCATCAGATGCGAAAGATTCGCCTCGTAGACCTACGGACCATCATCGTTGATTACGGTGATACGCACTGGCGCTTGCTCGTCAGGGACCAGTACGCCCACGTGAGCCGCGCGGTTTGCGCCGACTATCTGCACGTCGAGGACGCCGGCACCGCGGAGGTGACCTTCGAGTGTTTCGCCTTCGACGACGGCCTCGACGTGACGCCGCGCGACGTGTTGGCCGCGATGACCGAGAATGGCCGGATGCGCCCCAATCGCGCCGATGCCGAGACGTATTTGGCCACCATCGCCGACGTCATGGCGCACGATGACGAAGGCATGAGCCTCCGCAATCTGCTGGCCGATACGACCGGCATCCTCGCGCTGTGCGGCAAGGTCTTTGATCAGGGCGAAATTCAATCCGCCGTTGCCATCGACCAGACCGCCGTAGGCGTTCGCGAGATAGTGAGATTGGCTCTCGACGATGTCGCGCCTTGGAAGGGCCGCTGTTTCCTCCGCGTCCGCCGTCGTAGCACGATTGTCTAGGCGAATCTCGTCGCCGGACCGAACCGCCTCGCTTCAACCTTCCGGGTTGTCGCGAGGCTTTTGTTGTCGCCGTTCATGACGGGAGAAACATCGAAAACCAAAAGGAGACCCAGAGTGAACCTCTGTGTCTCCTCGACAAGGTGACGGTGCGGGCACCGTTTAGCTTACCTCGATACTTAGCTCGACGGTCTCGGCGAAACATCGGATGGCGTCCGGATCGGTCAGGTTGAATTGTTTATTCGTGACCGTAAAGTTACCGGATCTGATTTCACCTTCGATTTGTGCGATGCTCCAGCCGACTTTGCCGCAGACAACGCACCCGTTCCTGAAGCCGATAGGGAATTCGGTGCCGACCTTAAGGCCCAAGTGCGGCATGGCAATGTTACATCGCAGGACCGACCCACGATCGAGCCCGAAGGCGTTCGGCGGAAACGACGGTGGTGGGGCGGTAAAAGGATCGTTCAAGGCAACCTCCATTTCTTGAGTCTCTTCTGGCAAGCCTTTCAGCCGTCATCAACCGAAGCCTAGCAGAAAAAGCGATTTTGTCAAGGGTTGTCAGTGGGCCGTTCCTTCCATATAATAACCAAGCTAAATCAGCTAACCGGACGCGGAGACGTCCTGACCAATATGCGAAAAGCATCGCAGAAGTCGAAGAAACACCCGCAACAACGCGGCCGGCGCACAATAACACTATACAAGGACGCCGCCCCGGCCCGGGAGCCGGGGCCTAAGGCGCCTGAACTCGCCCCGGCCTATGAGGCCGCGGTCGTTGAGGACAAGATTTACCAGGCTTGGGAGAAGAGCGGCTATTTCAACCCGGACAATTTGCCGGGCGCGGCCAAGCGCCAGCCGTTCACCATCATGATGCCGCCGCCGAACGCGACCGGCACGCTGCACATCGGTCACGCCATGTTCGTGACACTCGAGGATTTGATGACACGCTTCAACCGCCTGCGTGGCCGCGCCGCGCTTTGGCTCCCGGGCACCGACCACGCCGCCATCGCGACCGGCACGAAGGTCGAGAAGATCATCGCCAAGGAAGGATTGACCAAGTATGACCTAGGCCGCGAGGGTTTCCTCAAGCGCGTGAACGAATTTGTCGCCGGCTCGCAAGCCACCATCCGTAAGCAGATTCGTAAGATCGGCGCGTCCTGCGACTGGTCGCGCGAGGCCTACACCCTCGACGCGCCGCGCTCGGCCGCGGTCATCGAGCTTTTCCGCCGGATGTATGAGGACGGATTGATTTATCGCGGCTATCGCATTGTCAATTGGTGCCCGCGCTGCGAATCCACGCTCGCCGACGACGAGGTGGAATATAAGGAAGAGCCAGCCAAGCTGTATTACATGAAATACGGCCCGTTCGTCGTGGCCACTACGCGGCCGGAAACCAAGCTCGGCGACACCGGCGTCGCGGTTCATCCCGACGACAAGCGCTACAAGAAATGGATTGGCCAGACCATCACCGTTGATTTTGGCATCGGTCCGCAGGAGATTCGCGTCATCACCGACAAGTCGGTGGACATGAATTTCGGCTCCGGCATGGTCGGTCTTACGCCGGCGCATTCGGCCGTGGACTTCAAGATGGCCGAGGAGAACGGTTTGCCCATCAAGAAGGTCATCGGCGAGGACGGCAAGATGACCGCGCTCGCGGGCAAGTACGCCGGACTGCCGGTCGTGGAGGCACGCGCAAAATTCGTCGCGGATTTGCAGGCCAAGGGGCTCATCGAGAAAATCGAGGATCTCCAGCACAGCATCTCCGTCTGTTACCGTTGCGGCACGGTCGTCGAGCCGCTCACTTCGCGCCAATGGTTCGTCGACGTGAACCGTCCCATCAAGCAGCGCGGCGGCAGATCGCTCAAGAGACTGTCGCTCGAGGTCGTGCGCAAACACAAAATCGAGATTCTGCCCGATCGCTTCGAGAAGGTCTATTTCCACTGGATGGAGAACCTGCGCGACTGGTGCATCTCGCGGCAGATCTGGTTCGGGCACCGCATTCCGGTTTGGTATTGCCAGGGCTGTTACGTCGAGGAAGAGGAAGCCAGTCGGCCGGACATGGAAATGGAGACCAAGCGCCACATTGGCCTGTTCGTCGGTGCCAAACCGCCGAAGCACTGTCCGGATTGTGGCGGCACGACCTGGGTTCAGGATGCGGACACACTCGACACGTGGTTTTCTTCCGGCGCGTGGACGTTCACGACCCTGGGGTGGCCGAACAAGACGAAAGACCTCAAGCGTTTTCATCCAACGCAGGTGCTCGAGACGGCCTATGACATTCTTTTTTTCTGGGTCGCCCGCATGATCATGATGACCGAGTACGCGCTCGGCGAGGTGCCGTTCGAGAAGGTCTATCTCCACGGCCTAGTGCGCGACGAACAGGGGCGCAAGATGTCCAAGTCGCTCGGCAACATCATTGACCCGCTTGACGTGGCGGCCAAGTATGGCACGGACGCGGTGCGTCTGTCGCTCGTCATCGGCACGTCCGTCGGCGCCGACGCCAAGATTTCCGACGAGAAGATCGGCTACTTCCGCAATTTCACCAACAAGCTCTGGAACATCTCGCGATTCATTATCATGAGTTGTGGAAATTCGGAGAGACAGGGCCCCTCGATTCGCCCTTCGGGCTCACTCGTGGAAGAACATGTTGTTCTGGCCCGAGCGGAGCGAAGCGGAGTCGAGGGCCGAGCAGGATTCCAGGGTGGCCCGATTAAGCGGCCAACGGCGAAGACGCTGGCTGACCGCTGGATTCTCGGACGTTTGGACGCGGTTGTTCGTTCGGTGACGGTGGACTTGGAGGCAATGAATTTCTCTCGCGCCGGCGAGACATTGCGGGATTTCACCTGGAACGAGCTAGCCGATTGGTATCTGGAGATCGCCAAGATCGAGAAGGGGAAAGAAAAAATTCTGCCGTTTATCCTGCTCGAAATTCTCAAGCTCTGGCATCCATTCATGCCGTTCGTGACCGAGGAGATTTACCAGCGCGTCTTCGCCAAAGGCAAGGGCGACATGCTGATGATCCAGTCCTGGCCCACCTTCGCTAAGGCTTCGGTGGGCACGGCCATGATTAACAATGAATTCACGACGGTTCAGGAAATCATCACTGCGCTTCGCAACATCCGCGCCGAATACAAGGTTGAACCGGGCAAACGCGTTGACGCCACGGTTATCGCCGGAGCGAAAGCCGCGCTCGTTAAACGCGAGGCAGAAATCGTCCGAGGTCTCGCGCGCGTTGAGAAATTGGAAATCGTCGCCAAGGGCAAGAAACCGGAGAAAGCCGCGACCGCTGTCGTACGCGGCGTGCAGGTCTTCGTTCCGCTCGGCACGCTCGTGGACACCGACGCCGAACGCGCGCGTCTCACCGCCGAAATCGCCGAAGCGGAAAAATACCGCGGCAGTCTCGCCGGCAAGCTCGCCAACCAGGACTTCATCTCCCGCGCCCCAGCCGCTGTCGTGGCGGGGGAGCGCGCCAAGCTCGCTGCCCAGGAGGACAAGGTGAGCAAACTCAAGGATCAACTCACGGCGCTCGGCTGAAGATGCATCGACCAGAAAACGGCTCCCGCATCTCGGGGGCCGTTATGGAATCTAAACTAAAATATTCCCTGAGCGGAGCCCCGCCGAATGGCGGGGCGAAGTCGAAGGGCATCCCTTTATTTATCGTCGGCTTGGTTATAGCTCTTATCCAGCTTCCCCGTGATCAGCTTGTGCGCCCAGGGGCCAACGTCCAACCCCAATCGCTTAAGTGCGGCCTTTTTGGCTTTGGGTTCGGGGGAGGTGTAGAGGCCGATGTTGGGCCAGTTTTCCTGGCGGTTGCCGGTCGCGGCGTCATGCACCGGTTCGCGTTCGTCTAGACGCCGGAAGCTCCGGTTGCGTTCCCGCCAGAGGTCGTTGTCCTTGAAGAGCGTCGCGAAGTGTTTCTGGAACTTGTATTGCACCGCCGCTTCGACTATCGGCTGGGAGTATTGCAGGTAAAAGAAATCCGCGAATTTCCGGATGAACCCCGGATAGTCGAGCGGGAAGATTTTCGCGCGACGGTTCCAGTCGAGATCAATCACGAAAAAGTCCGTTGCAAATCCTTTTATTTTTTCCGGCGCTTTGGCCCGGCCCCACGATGACGTGGCGAGAACCTTGCCGTCGCGTTGCATCTCGTCAATCACCGATTTCAGAAAATGCGCGTCCAGCATCCAGGTGTCAGCTGCCGTTACGAGTACGTATTTCAAACCGCGCCGCCGCTCGGCCATGAAATACTTGAGCCCGGCGTTCATGAGATCGACGCCTCCCTGAAAATGCCCGCGATTCTTGATTCGTATCAGCTTGTCCTCAAGATATTTCTTGTACCCGAACCGCGCCTCGCCGTCATAAGCGTGGACCAGATGCACGCCGCCGAACGCCGGGGCGTACAGGTTCTTGGAAATCTCCTGCTGGATGCGGACGTCGTCGAGGTGGCTGAAGTTGTATATAAGGTGACCTAACATAAATTTTCACGTTCTGGCTGCTTAGCGACATTAATAATATCAAGTTCCGCAAACAAAAACCCGCCCGGACGGAGAACCCGTCAGGGCGGCGGTGGCGCGTGAAGCGTCAGCTGGGTTTTGGCGGCTTGTCGTCGAGCGGCGCGGTACAGCGGGCACAGCGGCGTCGGGCGAGCGCGCATCCGCGACAGAGGACGAATCCCGGACCCTCGACTTCATGACCGCATGCTTCCGCGAGGACCGCGTCGTCGAGCGGCAACAGTTTGCGGCAGCGCTCACAGAGGGTCGGATCAGGAGCGGAAGAGAAAAGGTGGCAGTCTGACGGCAGGACGACCCTTTCGTCGCCGGCAATCAGCATTCGCCCTTGCGACGGACAGGCCGGTTGGCACGCGGCAACCCGCGCCGCCATCTCCGGCAGGTCCTCGCCACACCCCTCACAGATGCCGAGATCATCCGCGCATGATGCGCACCAGGCATGACCCGGCGCGACGTTCGGACAGCCGCAGCCGCGGGCCGCAATGTCCAGGTCGTCGCGCCTCCGGCGGCGGGCGAAACGAGCAACACAGTTTTGACAGAGCATGGCACCCTCCTTCGATGTGGGCCGTTTTTCCTTGAGCACCGCGAAATCTATATTGAACTTAAACTTCCTTTCACCGCTTTGTCAAGGTTGTGTGGCGGTAAAAACACTAACGGGACCGTTGAGGCGGTCCCGTTGAGTCGGCTAGCGTTGCTCTTTGTCCGAAGGGGCGGATGGACCGCCATCGTCTCGCTGGTAGGACGTTGCCGTCTCCAGGCAGCTTCGCCACTTGTCCGGATCCCAAGGCGGGTCGTCAGGTAGCGGCTTGTCCTTGAGCGGCTTGTCTTCGCACACCGCGGCCATGTCGGCCTCGGTCATGAAGCCGCTGCGTGGTCTGGCAGCAAAGGACGGAGAGGGAGCGGGACTGGCATACGCGGCCGGCCCATCATCACAGCTGATGTACCGCGTTGGATCCCACGGCAGTTCTTCTCGAACCCCGGGTCGGTCATGGGGGATACCCTCGCCTTGGTCAGAACCGTACCTTGCCGATAGTTCCCTAAGCGTTAGGTAACGCCCACCAGCCTTGTCTTGGCTGGTGTCTCTGCCCCTGGTCATCGTTCCGTTTCCGCAACGCTGACACGCCTGTTTTTGGATCGAGCAGGTAGGGCAGTTCGCCCAGTTCTTGTGAGGAGCCTGATGTCCGCATCTCGCCTCGTCGGGCTTGGTGGTGTCTTGCTTGCCAGCACATTTTTCGCACATCACCGGTATCTGGCTGTCCCCCGGCTTTGGGGCTCCGGTCGGACATTTATTGTATGCCCGATTCATCGAGTCCGCCATGACGCGGTGCAACGGACTGATGGGTCCGCTGTCTGAACCATGCTGACGCTTTTTTGAACGTTTACTCACGGCGATTCCTCCTAAAGGACAGCCGTGCCGAACCGTTCGGCATGCTGATGTTCTTATACAGCATTTTTTTGCATTAGTCAAGCCCGTAATCCCCGCCGAACACGCGGCTTCAGGCACCGGAACGTCTTTTCGGCGGTTTTGTCCCAATCTCTTGGCATATTCCCGCAAATCCGCTATTCTTGGCGCATATGTCCGTGAATACCGACCAACAAAAAATCGATTCGTTGCTGGCCCGACATGTCGTCGAGGCCATCGCTCCGGATTCGCTTCGGGAAAAGCTCACGAGCGGCCGTCAGCTCCGCATTAAGTTCGGCGCTGACCCGTCTTCGCCGGATCTTCATCTCGGCCACGCCGTCGGCCTGAAGAAGCTCCGCGAGTTCCAGGAGCTCGGCCACCAGGTCGTCTTCCTCATCGGTGACTACACCGCGCGCATCGGTGACCCGTCCGGCAAGTCGAAAACGCGCCCGATGCTCACACCCGAGGAAATTGACGCCAACGCGAAGACCTATTTCGAACAAGCCGGAAAAATCCTCGACGTGGAGAAACTGGAAATCCGCCGCAACAGCGAATGGTTCGCGGACATGACCTTCGAGGATGTCATCCGGCTCGCGTCGAATTTCACCGTCGCCCGCATGATCGAGCGCGACGACTTCGCCAATCGCCTCAAGGAAGGCTCGGACATCCGCCTGCACGAGATCATGTACCCGATGATGCAGGCATACGACTCCGTGGTGCTCAAGGCGGACATCGAGGTCGGCGCGAGCGACCAGAAGTTCAACATCCTCGCTGGCCGCGAGCTGCAGAAGAAGATGGGTTTGCCGGAGCAGGACTGCCTGTTCATCGGCCCGATTCTCGTCGGCACGGATGGCGAAAAGAAGATGTCGAAGTCGCTCGGCAACTACGTCGGGTTGACCGACGCGCCACAGGACATGTACGGCAAGACGATGTCCATCCCGGACGCCGCGCTTTGGAATTGGTTCGAGCTCGCGACCGATTTGTCGGCCGAGGAGATTGACGAGATGCGTTCCGCCTGCGAGCGCGGCGAGCTGAATCCGCGCGACGCGAAGATGCGCCTCGCCCGCGAAATTGTCGCCGAGTACCACGGCGCCATCGCGGCCGCCGACGCCGAGGAGAATTTCATCGCCACCTTCCAGCGCAAGGAAACGCCGGATGACGTCACGGTCGTGGAGATGTGCGCCGGACGTCATCCGCTTGTTGGCATCCTCGTTGCACAGGGACTCGCGACCTCGAAAGGCGAGGCGCGCCGGCTCATCGAGCAGGGCGGCGTCAAGGTACGCGGCGAAGTCGTGAGCGACATCCAGGCGGAAATCGAGCTCGCTTCCGGCGAGGAAGCGCTCATCCAGAAAGGCAAGCGGTTTTTCCTGAAGCTCAAAGGGCAGTAGCGGGCGGGCTTGCCCCGCCACCACCGATATTCAGGTGATGATTAATGAGGGGCGGGGATAAACCCCGCCGCTACGAAGCGATAAATGTCCACCCTCGACCTAGTCAAATCCGAAATCGTCGAAGCGCTCGCGGCACTGTTGCCGCCCGACGCCAAGGCGCAGGAGAGCGATCTGACCAAGCCGCCGCAAGCGGAGATGGGTGACTTGTCGTTCCCTTGTTTCGCCGCGGCCAAGTCGATGAAGAAGGCGCCGACGGCCGTCGCGACCGAACTTGTCGCCGGCTTCCAATCTACGCCCCTTGTCGCCAGTGCCAAAGTCGCCGGGCCATATGTCAATTTCCGCCTGAATCAGGAGCCTTTTGCCGAAAAACTTCTTCATGAAGCCGCTTCGTCGGGTTTCGGCCAAAGCAACGTTTCAAGCGATCATGTCCTCATCGAATACATCTCCCCGAACACGCACAAGGAACTGCACGTCGGTCATCTCCGCAACCTGGCGCTCGGCCTCGCGG
>JAQTNC010000018.1 GCA_028714475.1 Patescibacteria group bacterium | reverse complement strand
AGCCGCCGTCGTCGCCGTTGGCGTAGAGATTACCGTCGCCGTCAAGGATGCCGGCGCTGGCGTCGAGATAAACCGAGCCGCCCGAGCCGGTGTAACCGCTATCGTTGTAGGCATTCGCGTAGATGCTGCCGTCCACCGTCAGCGTGCCGGTGGCGGTCAGCCTGACGGCCCCGCCGCCGTGGTCGGAACCGATATCGGTCGGCTGGGTGACCGAACCGTAAGTCGGAGCAGGACCGTTGTTGGCAGAGCTGTACCCGCCGCCGTTGCCACCATAGCCGCCGGAATAACTGCCGGCACCAGGCCCTTTCGCATCCGGAAAGCCAAGCCCGGTCACGTTGACCGAACCGGTATTTTGGATGTCGATGTTCGTGGCGCTGATGATCAGCTTGTGGTCCTGCGTGGTATTGGAGGTATTCAACTCGTGCTGAAGCACGCCGGAATTCTTGACCGTGACGTTGGTGGTACTGAAGGTGCCGGTGGTCTTCGTCGAGAACGTGCCGCCGTCCACTGTGAGGTCGGTCAAGGTGTTCGGGAATGTGCCGGTGGTCGTGTTCTGGATGAACTTCGACGTCGAGCTGACCGTCAGATTGGTAAGCACGCCAATCGCGCCGTTGTTGGTCATGTCGAGGTTGGTGAGCGTCGTCGTGCCAAGCGGCAGGTTGATCCGACCGCCGTTTTCGGTGATGATGCGCGGCCTGGTGTCACCGCCGCCGGTGAGTGTGCCGGTCGTCGGCACGACGGTCGTCGTATAGCCGTTCGGAATGTCATAACGGGCACCATTACGCACCGTGAGATTGTCGTACGTCTGGCTGGTCGTGGTGGGCTGCGGCGTAATCGGTTCTTCCCACTGGACGTTGGCGTGGGACGTGTGGGCGTGATTGTTGTTGTTGTCGATGATGAGGTCGCCGTTCACCGAGGTTGGCCCGAAAAGGTAGACAGTGCCCGCGCCGCCCTTCCCGGAATAGTCGTTCGTGTCGTTGCCACCGTAGGCCTGGATCTTCCCGGCGGTCGAGATAAGCGTACAGCCATCACCAATCGTATCGTAATAGACAGCGATGCGTCCGCCGGCACCGGTGGCATATGAATCGTTGGCGTCGTCGCCATTCGCGGAAATCGTACCGGTGCCAGCGAGCGTGCCAACACTGACGTCGAGATAAACCGAACCACCGGCACCCGTGCGGCCGGTGGTGTTGGCGGCGTTCGACGAAATCGTGCCGTTGACCGTGAGCGTGCCGGACACGGTCAGCTTGACCGCGCCTCCGCCGCTCGCACCAATGTCGGCTCCGCCTGAACCGAGATCAACCGGCTGGGTGACCGAGCCGTAGGCCGCGCCGCTATAGGTCGAACAGGCACCACCGCCAGTGTAGCATCCGCCGTAGCCGCCGTAGCCGCCGCCGTTTCCACCGGCACCGCTGCCGTGATTTTCGGCGTAACCTACGGCGTTAACGTTAATCGAACCGTTGCTGTCAATCGTGATGTCCGACGCGCTCACAATCAGCTTGTTATCCTGGGCGGCGTGATTCGCCTCGTGCGTAAGTTTGCCGCCGCTCTTGACGAGAACGGTGGTAACGCTCACGGTTCCCGTACCAGCCTCAGAAAAAACGCCGTTATTGTCGACGGTCAGAGAATCCAAGCCGGCGGTGAAAGAACCCGTGGTCGGATTGAAGACCAGCCTGGACGAACTCAAGGTCGGGTTGGTCAGCCGACCGGCCGTGCCGTAAAGGTAAATGTCGAGGCCGGAAAGGGTGAAGGCACCGGAAGGAAAATCGAATGTCGCGTTGCTCGGCACGATAATCTGGCCGTTCGTCGTGCCGCCTCCGGCCAGCGTGTAGTTGTTCGGGCCGGTCAGCGTAAACGTGCTCGGAATGTAGTATTTCGCGGCTCCACTCACAGTGATACTGTCATAGGTCTGGCTCGCAGTCGTGACCTGGGTGGTGTATGAGTAAGTCGTCAAGTAATTGTTGTTGTCGACGATGAGCGCTCCGTTCGAGTAGGAATCGTTCTTGTCGTCCCAGAAGATCGTTCCGGCGCCGCCCATGTTGTTATAGATCGACGGCAGGTAAACCCGACCGCCATAAGCCTGGATCTTCCCGGCGGTCGAAAACAAGGTGCAGCCTCCGTCCAGCGTGTTGTAATAGACCGCGATGCGTCCGCCTCCGCCGCCTTCGTAGCACGTCGATGTCGTGCAACCCTCGCCGTTGGCCGTGACGGTGCCCGTGCCGGCGAGCGTATCGGCATCGAGCCAGACCGAGCCGCCGGAGCCGCCTTCCGTCGGGTTGATGTCCGCGCCGTTAGACGAGACCGTGCCGTTCACCGTCAGTGTTCCGGAAGCCGACAGCTTGATGGCACCGCCGCCAGCGGCATTGGTGGCGCGTCCGCCGGAACCGAGACGAGTCGGTTGCGTGACGGACCCATACGTGGGGCCGGGGTGTTGGTTGTCGGTATTATAACCGCCCCCTACGCCGCCATAACCGGCACCATACCAGCCGTAACCGGAACCTTGCTGGGAAGGGAAACCTTGCCCGGTGGCCGTGAAGGTCCCCTCAATGTCAATCGTCGTCGCGGTGATAGTGACGCCGATATCGCTGCCGGTGTTGCCCTGTGCAACAACCGTCACGTTGGCGTCGATGGTGAACGTGCTCGGCGTATAGGTGCCGGCCTGGATGGTGCAGTTGTTCTGGTCAGAACTGATCTGCCACGGGTTGCCGGACGTGTAGCCGGTGCAGGCCACGGCAAGCGCCGGGTGGGTTGAGGGCAACACAATGCCTATGGCGAGGACAAGAGACAGGAGGCCGAAGGAAACCCGGCGCTGGCGCTGTATCCTCACAAAAGCGCGAAATTTGCTAAAACTAGCAAATAAAATACTAAACCGAAAACCTTTTCGAAGGTCTTGGTTCAAAAGCTTCTTTAAGTTATCCCCAGCGCTTTGCATCACCGCGGGTTGTTTGTTTTTTTCTGTTTCTATTCTTATTAAATTATACCAAAATTTGACGGCGTTTTCAATGTTTCTGTCCCGCTTGTAATCATGGCCGCCTCCGTATTTTTTTTGGCTAAGAATAAATAATAAACCAGGTCCATTCAACCGTCGGTTGACAAGCAAAAAACTTATCCACAAAACGAGAAACCGATCAAGAGCAATGGGAAGAACCCTTATAAGCTTAGACGCCCTCCGACAGGGGACAAAACCTTGGTTGTGGATAAGCATATCCACAATCGGCCAGACGACGTCGGGCTATACCCCCCGGTACATCAAAAATCCGCCGTCAAGGCGGATCTTGAGTCCCAGTCAGCCGATAAGCCGAATTCTGTCATCAATATTTAGGCTTATTTTGGCCTAAATACTGACGGACGACCATCTCTCTGTGACCGCCGTTTCCGACGGCCTTATCGGTACCATTACTGATGCCGACTGCGAGCTACCAAACTTGCTCTTGCACCGGATAGGTGTTTTCCACGGCGTCGGTCACCCGACAGCCCCGTAAAATCGTTCGCTTTCGCTCGCGATCACGGGGCGCAGTCCCGCGTGGGCTCTTACCTTCCGCACCGAAATTTCTTCCGGACGGAACCCTGAACCGGAGCCCTGCTCCATGTGGTGCGGGGCGACTGGTTCGGGGCCACGTTTTCAACCTTACCTCCGTCGGCTTTCGCCGACGATTCAGCCTTGCGGCTTGAGGCGGTGTGTTTTCTGTTGCACTTTCCCTGGGTTTGACCCTGAACCGGAGCCCTGCACCATATGGTGCGGGGCGACTGGTTCGGGGCTGTCCCCGGTCGCCGTTAGCGACTATCGCTCCCCCGATTGCTCGAGGCGGTGTTCGGACTTTCCTCCCTGTACCGTAATGGTACGGGGCGGTCGTCTGGCTGGCTGGATTTTCCCCGTACCGTCATGGTACAGGACTGACTGACCGTATCAGATTTATAGATTTTTGTCAAGATTAGGCTAAATAATCATCAAATCTGCCGTGTGTCAGGCCGACCGCCCGATTGCCTGTTGCCTCCGGACGAAAATGCAAATAATATGTAAACAATGGGCTATGAAGAAACACGATGAATTAGTGGTCGCCGTATCCTTGGTGCCGCTGGATTTCCTGTTGACCTTCCTCGCGGCGGTCACGGCCTACAACCTGCGTTTCGGCTGGCTGGCCGGACTTCGGCCGGTCACTTTTGATTTGCCTTACGCTGAATATCTGGGGCTGGCGGCGGCCGCGGCTCTGTTGTCCAACGCTTTCCTGGCCCTGTCTGGACTCTACCGCATCGGTGGGCCGCGACGCCTGACCTTCGAATTGACCAGGGTATTCCTCGCCTCCTCAACAACCTTCCTGGCCTTCATCGTTTTCATCTTCTTCCGACGCGAGCTCTTTTCCTCCCGTTTCATCATCCTCGCCGCGTGGATCCTAACCGTCGTTTACCTGTCGCTGGGGCGCATCGCCGTTCGGCTCACACAGCGTCGGTTATTGCGTTATGGCATCGGCGTGAGGCGTGCCGCTCTCATCGGCAACGACGAGCACAACACCCAGGCGCTCATGGCGGCTTTCGCTTCCGATCGGGAGCTCGGCTACCGCGTCGTGGCCGCTTTCAGCGTTTTCGATTCGGCGGCGGAAACGGAACTGTCCCGCTTGAACCAAGCCGGCGCTCTCGACGAGATCATCGTGACCGATCCGACGGTCAGCCGCGCTGACCTCTCGCGCATTCTCGGTTTCGCCCAATCGCGGCAGATCGGTTTCCGCTATTCGGCCGACCTTCTCGAAACCCATGCCATGAACGTGCGGGTCGGCACGCTCGCTGGCCGACCCATGGTCGAGGTGAGGGGCACCCGGCTCGATGGTTGGGGTCGCGTGTTCAAGCGCCTGTTCGACATCATCGGTTCCATCCTGCTCATCGTCGTCACGTCGCCGATCATGTTGGTGACGGCCATCGCCGTCAAGATGGATTCATCCGGGCCGGTGTTCTTCGAGCTGGACGACGGTTCGCCGCCCATGCGCGTCGGCGAAAAAGGCCGGCGTTTCCGTTTCCTGAAATTCCGCTCGATGTATCCGCGCACCCACCAGCAACGCTACGACCAGCTGACCGCCCGCAACGAGCGCGCAGACGGCCCGCTCATCAAGATCAAGGACGATCCGCGCGTCACGCGCGTCGGCCGATTCATCCGCCACTACTCCATTGACGAGATGCCGCAATTCTTCCTCGCGCTCAAGGGCGACATGAGCCTCGTCGGGCCGCGGCCGCACGAGCCGGAAGAAGTCGCCAAGTACGAGGAAAAGCACCGACGTGTCTTCTCGGTGAAGCCCGGCATCACGGGCTTGGCCCAGATTTCCGGCCGCGCTGACTTGACCTTCGAGGAGGAAGTGCGGTTGGATACATATTACGTGGAGAACTGGAGCCCTTGGCTCGACCTGACCATCCTGCTCAAGACGCCGTTCGTGGTGTTGAGCCGGAAAGGGGCGTCATGAACGTCGTGTTATGAAAATCGCGCTCGTACATGATTATCTGATCCAAGACGGTGGCGCCGAGCGCGTGCTCCAGGTTTTTCAGGACATCTGGCCGGAGGCGCCGACCCATGTCCTGCTGCATGACCCCCGTCGCGTCGGGCCCGCCTACGCGAACAAGGACATCCGAACGTCATTCCTGCAGCAAATCCCGTTTGCGCTGCGCCGTTACGAATTGCTGATGCCGCTCATGCCGTCCGCGACGGAACATTACGACCTCAACGATTATGACATCGTGCTTTCGAGCACGTCGGCTTTCGCCAAGGGCGTCATCACGCGCCCGGACGCCATGCATTTCTGCTACTGCCATACGCCGACGCGTTATCTCTGGTCGGATACCCATTCGTACGTCCGCGAAAAGAGGATGGGCCTGCTCGCGCCCCTGCGCCCGCTCCTGCCGGCGGTCCTGTCGTGGCTGCGCGTCTGGGATCGGCAGGCCGCTGACCGCGTGGACCGGTTCATCGCCAATTCGGAAACGGTGCGCGGGCGTATCCGCAAGTATTACCAGCGCGACAGCGTCGTCATCCATCCGCCGGTCGAGACGTCGCGCTTCTCGGTCGCGCCGAAAACCGACAACTACTATCTCGCGGGCGGGCGGCTCGTGAGCTACAAGCGTTATGACATCATCGTGCGGGCCTTCAACAAGCTCGGCATTCCGCTCAAGATTTTCGGCGAGGGGCCGGAATACGCCCGACTGCGCGAGATGGCGCGGCCGAACGTCGAGTTCGTCGGCAAAGCGTCGCTGGCCGAGCAGGCGGAACTGTATCGCCACGCCATCGCCTACATCCATCCGCAGGAGGAGGATTTCGGCATCACGGCCGTAGAGGCCATGGCGTCCGGCCGGCCGGTCATCGCCTACCGCAAGGGCGGCGCGACGGAAACGGTCGTCGAGGGCGTCACGGGGCAATTCATCGACGAGCAGACCTGGGAGGCGTTGGCTGGCGAGGTCATCCGCTTCCAGCCGGAAAAATACGACCCGCGCGCCATCCGCCGTCACGCGGAGACTTTCGATACCGCGCGCTTCCGCGAGAAACTGAGTGGCTACATTGAAGACGAGTGGCGGAAATTCAGGAATTAAAAGTCTGGAATCGAGGCTCATCAAATTCCTAGCACCTAGAACCTAGTGCCTAGAACCTAACTCGCCCCATGTCCTGGCTTCTCTTCGCCTTTGCCGGCCCGGTCGGCTGGGCGATTTCGACCCACATCGACAAGTATTTGGTGGAACGCTACTTCAAGGAGGGCAGCGTTGTTTCACTCATGGTCCTGACCGCCTTGGTCAGCGGCTTGGCCCTGCCTTTCATCAGCTGGTTCTGGCCACAGGCCATGGTGATACCGATTCGTGATGCCTCCGTCATCGTCCTGACCGGCATCGGCTACATGGTGGCCATGGTGTTCTACCTTGGCGCGCTGCAGTCCGGCGAGGCCTCCGAAGTCGCGCCGCTGTTCCAGACCATTCCCCTGTTCGGGCTATTCCTTGGTTTTCTCCTGCTCAACGAGTTGCCGACGTCAAAACAAGGGCTGGGCGCGCTGCTCATCGTGTTCGGCAGTCTCCTGCTCTCTTTCCATCCCGGTCAGCCGAAACGCTGGCATCTCAACCGCCGCCTGACCGGCCTCATGCTGGCCGCGACTTTCGTCATCGCCTTGAACGCCGCCGTTTTCAAGTATTTCGCCGTACGCACCGACTTCTGGACCACCACTTTTTGGGAACTGGCCGGGGAAATGCTGTTCGGCGCGCTGGTCATGATTTCCGTCAGGCATCGCCGTGAGTTCCTGAAGATGCTGCGCGTCAACACCGCGGCCTTGCTGGGCGTTAATGCCGCCAACGAATTGATTAATTTCGGGGCGGGCATCTGCGGGACCTACGCCTTCATGCTAGCGCCGATCGCCGTTGTCCAAGCCGTGAGCAGCACGACGACGTTGTTCGTCTTCGGTTTCGGCGTCATCCTGACGACGCTCTTCCCGAAACTCGGCCGCGAAGACCTGTCGCGCGCTAATTTGATCCGCAAAGGCTCCGCCGCCCTGCTGGTCGCCGTCGGCGTATATTTGGCCAGCGCAGGAAATTATTAAGGCACTGGGTTCTAGGCACTAGTCACTAGGGCTAGCTGCAAGTGCCTAGTGCCAAGTGCCTACCCTATGCGCATTTCCATCGACATCCGGCCAATGCTTGAGGCCAACCGCAGCGGCGTGAGCGGGTACTCGGCGCATATCGTGAACGCCTTGGCGTGCCGGGCGAAACCCGCTGGTTGGGATTACGCCTTGTTTTGTAATGCCTGGAACCGGCCGTTGCCGCCGGATTTGCCGTCTGCCGATTGGGCCGAGCGTCGGTTTCACCATTGGCCAAACCGCTTGCTGAACGCCAGCTTCATGATGCTAGGACGGCCACGCGTGGAAGAGCTGACCGGTGGTGCCGACCTCGTCTATCTTCCCAACATCAATTTCATCGCTACGGCCGCGCCGCTCGTCGTCACCGCGCACGACCTGTCGTTCGAGCGCTTCCCGGAATTCTTTTCCGCGAAGCAGCGCCTATGGCACGCGGCCATTCGACCACGGCAACTCTTCCGTCGTGCCGCGGCCGTCATCACCGTTTCCGAGCACACCAAAACGGACGTCATGGAACTTTACGGCGTGCCAGCAGAAAAAATCCACGTTGTCCCGCCCGCGCCGGTTGGAGATTTTTCGAGGATTGATGCCGCCGCCATTTCATCAGTGCGCGAACGCTACAGTCTGCCGGACAAATTCTTCCTATATCTCGGCACAATCGAGCCGCGCAAGAATCTCATCGGTCTCATCGAAGCGTTTGAAAAACTCCCCCGTCGCGAAAATTTGGTCATCGCCGGCGGGCGCGGTTGGCTTTATCACGACGTCTTCCGCCGCATCGCCGCCTCCCCCGCCCGCGACCGCATCCGCTTTCTCGATTATTTCCATGAGGCCGACAAGCCGGCCCTGCTCGCCGCCGCGACCGTTTTCGTTTTCCCGTCGTTCTACGAAGGCTTCGGCATGCCGCCGCTCGAGGCCATGGCCGCCGGCACGCCGGTCGTCGCGAGCCGCGTCTCGTCGCTCGGCGAGGTTGTCCGCGACGCCAGTCTGCTCGTGAACCCGCATGACATCGCCGAAATCGCCGCCGCCATGCAGGCCGCCTCTGAAGATAACGTCCTCCGCGCCGACCTCATCACCCGCGGCCGCGCGCGTGCCGCCGAATTCTCCTGGGACAAGAGCGCGGAAGCGTTAGAAAACGTTTTTGCGAAAATCGCCATCTGAAAAAGGAATGCCCTTCGACAAGCTCAGGGCATATATTTTATCCCCTGAGCGGAGTCGAAGGGGTACCAATGTATACGAGTGGAAAGACTACGATTATTCGTGGCCGTTTTTTTCTAAATGCCTCTTCACCGGCTCATAGCTTTTTCGGTGTGCCACACATGGCCCCATTTTTTCCAATGCCGCCTGGTGCTCCTTCGTGCCGTATCCCTTATGATTCTCGAATCCGTAACCCGGATGTTCCTTCGCCATGCGAACGCATTCCGCGTCGCGGGAAACCTTGGCGATGATGGACGCGGCGGCGATTGACAGGACCTTCGCGTCCCCGCGAATGATGTTGCGTTGCGGGATGTCCACGCCCGGAATCTTGAAAGCGTCGATGAGCAACATATCCGGCGTCGGCGACAGTGCCTCGACCGCGCGACGCATGGCGAGACCGGCCGCTCGGCGGATATTCATCGAATCAATCTCCTCGGCGCTGGCCGTGCCGACGGCCCACGCGATTGCCGCGGCCTTGATGGCCTCGGCCGTCCGCTCGCGCTGCGCCGCCGAAAGGGTCTTCGAGTCCCGCACCGTTTCCATCGTCCACCCCTCCGGCAGAATCACCGCCGCCGCGAAAACCGATCCGGCCCAACAGCCGCATCCCGCCTCATCCACGCCGGCGACAAATCGATGACCATCTCTCCGAGCGGCGTCTTCTTCTTCGGTGGTCGGTTTTTGGCAGGCCGTCATACCTAACACACATTACCGTAACTCCAGCCTCCGAACCACCCAAAAAGCCGATACTTATCCCCAATTCCATCGGGGACTGTCCCCAAGAAAACTGGGGATAAGTCTCAAGACCTAACCAAGGCCGCGAAAATATGTTATAATTTAGTTAAGAAAAGTTATTTTCTATATTTATGTCCAAAAAGAACCTAACTATCCTAATCGTGGTGGTGGCCGTGGTTGCGGCTGGCGGCCTCCTCTACGGGTACAATCGCTGGCGTCAGGAACAGCGGGCTGCCCAGGTTTTCAAGGAGCTGTACGGCATCAACCCGGAAGGCGGCGTTGGCGGCCTGCTGGGAAAACTGACGGGCGGGGGCAATATTTCTGACGAGATAGCCAAAGAAATGGCTAAAGAGGCGGCCAAGGATGAGGCGCGACAAAAGGCGGAAGAGGCAGCCGAAGCCGCCAAAACGCCGGAAGACAGATATAACGAGACCAAGGAAGCGGCCATCATCGGTGCGGCTTATCCGGCGCTCGATAGCGAGGTCAAGCCGAAAGTCGAGTCGGTCTTCGGCAAAGCCAAGGTCACGGGGTACAGCGGCGGTTATGCCGGAAGCCAAGGCTTCATGGTCATGTTCAAGGTGCCGCGTCTGGTCTCCAACGATGACATGGCTAAACTGGCCCAAAAGTTCATTGACGAGGGGTTCCAATTGGTGATCAATACGGCGGATGCCGAAGGTGGGGTCGTGGCGCTGGAAAAGGAGAACGTCGCTTCCGTGCAGATCATGTATGGCAGCGGCATCGGAGAGCAAGAGATTTCAATAACGTTTATTCCGTCCGAACAAGAGTAGTCCTAATTAATTGGCATCCATATGGAACCAAATACCCCTAACGCCCCAAGCGCCCCGGCGCCAGCAGCGCCGACGCCAAATCAGCCTATGCCGAGCAAGAACCAAAATACCGCCATGGCGGTGCTGGCATACATCTTGTTCTTCGTCCCGCTTCTCACTGGCGACGCCAAGAAAGATCCGTACGTCAAATATCACACCAAGCAGGGGCTGGTGCTGTTCCTGCTCGCAGTGGCGCTGAACGTCATCGACTGGATCATGCCGTCGTATTACCTCTGGTACACCATCAATTCGCTGTTGAGTCTCGGTATGCTGGTTCTGCTCGTCATCGGCATCGTCAATGCCGTGAACGGCAAGCAGCAGCCCCTGCCCCTCATCGGCCAGTTCGAGAAATATTTCAAGTTCTAGTTCGAGCACACCATCAACAAAAAAACTCCCGGCCTCGTCGCTGGGAGTTTTTTGATTGGTACGTGGCACCGAGGTACGTGGCACCGAGGTACGTGGCACAAAAGTGCCACTCCTGGCATCAATAATATGGCTAAAATAAGCCAAAACATATTTTTCCGTTGGTTTGACAAACGCCAACCCGCGAGGTTCAATTCAGGAGGTTGTTCTGGCGATAGTCCTTTCCCCAACCACGGAGTCAGCCATGCGCAAAGGAAGTCTGTCCGTCATCGTCGGTTGCATGTCGTCCGGCAAGAGCCGCGTCCTCATCCATCGCCTGAAGCGGGCGACCTACGCGCGCCGCAAAGTCATCCTCTTCAAACCTGAACGCGACACGCGCACGGCCGAAGATACCGCCGCTTCACGTGACGGACAAGAACACACGGCCGTCATGGTCCGGTCGGCGCGCGAAATCCTGGATGCGGTCGATGACGCTGGCTTTGTCGAAGTCGTCGGCATCGAGGAGGCGCAGTTATTCGACGCTCAGCTCATCGAGGCGGTCGAGGCGCTCGTCAACCGCGGCATCAGGGTGATCGTCGCCGGTCTGGACACTGACTATCGAGGCCAGCCGTTCGGCATCATGCCGCACCTGTTGGCCGTCGCCGACCGCGTCACCAAGCTGTCGGCAATCTGCATTAGATGCGGCCGGCGCGCCACCCGCACCCAGCTCAAGCAAGCCGACCGCATGCCGGGCGACTCCGTCATCCTGGTCGGCGGCGACGACCTTTACGAGGCCCGCTGCCGAACCTGTCACGAGGTGCCGCGCTGACGACTTCCGGCCACCGCGAAACCGCTCCGATTACGTCGGGGCGGTCTTTTTGTTAGGCGATTTCGGGACGTGGCGCCGAAGTGCCACTTTCGACCTGAAGATTATGGCTAAAATAAGCTAAATATACTTTGTGAGAGAACATCTGGTTCGAATAACAAGAAGGTTTCTTATACATTATACCTTGCTATATTCTATAGAATATACTATACTATAATCTATAATAACACAACTAATAATTACTTATGTTTGAGGCAAAAAATGACATTCTATATTCCAACATCGTCCTCTCAAACTCCCCTTGGATTCGAGATCCTCTTCGATTACCAAAATGTCAGGAATACCGGCGCGAGGCATACTTTAGCGTTGAAAAGGAGCTTCATGCCAAACACGGCATGGCTGTCCTTATCAAGGGTCCACGCCGCGTCGGAAAGACCGAAATACAGAAACAACTCATTAATGACCTAGTTCGGGTAAGGCACGTCACCCCAAAAAACATCCTTTATCTGACCTTCGATGATGCGCAAATACTTTCGGAAAAACCAGAGAACCACGTCAAGATCGTCCAGGCTATTTTGGATGCTTGGGCTAAAATGCTTGACTTTGAGAATTATGATTCTGTCACAGAGCCGTCCTATTGTTTCTTCGATGAGGTTCAGGCCGTCGAGGGGTGGGCACACCTGATAAAAAACCGCGTCGAGAGGAACAGCCACATCAGGGTTGTTTTGTCTGGATCAGCGGCCCATTCAATTTTTGAAAAAGCGCTGAAGATTCTGATGGGTCGCGTCATGCCGGTCAAGCTCACGACCTTCTCCTTTCGGGAGTATATGGAAAAAAATGTCGCCTTGCCGAGCCGCACCGCATCTGACGCACGCAAAATTCAGTCTGATTTCGAGGGCGACTTAAATCCGAGACGACTGCACGACGGCCTTCTGCAAATAGCCGAAAATTTGGATGGCCTGCAATTCAGGCGTTACATCACTGACTTTTTGGACAACGGTGGCTTTCCTCAACTGTGGCAGTTGGAAAAGGAGGGCGTGGAGAGGGCTCTGTTCATAGACGAAAACTACGTTCGCAAGGTTACGCTTGAGGACCTCCTGCTACTGCAAAAAATCAACAAGCCGGAGCTGTACGAGCGGCTGTTGCGCCACCTTTTTGCTCGCCCGGGACACGAATATAATCAAAATAAAGTTGCGTCATATTTGGGGACAACGACGGTGACGCTGTCTGGTGCCATGAGGCTGCTGGAGCAGACCGAATTGCTAATCTTTGCGGAAAAATTTTCAGCAAAGGCCGAACCGCTGAAACTACGTAACGTCAAAATATACCCCATAGACATGATGCTGACTTTTGCCATGACAAAAATTTCTCCGTCGCTTGAAGCCCAAACTGATAAAGGGGTGGTCGCGGAAAGTCTGGTCGCCCAGACAATTGCGCGCCTACGTGGTCTAAATTCGCTTGGATTCATGCAATCAAAGTCACGCGACGGCGCATCACTCGGTGAGATTGACTTCTACTTGCGAAGCGACAACCACGACTGTCCTTTGGAGGTAAAGTATCAACAGACGATCAGGGCTGAAGATGTCGCCTTGTTGCGTGAGATAATCGCAAAAAAAGGGCTGTCAGGCGGATTGCTAATTACCCCTGAATCATGGCGGGTCGAGGGCGGCATACACAACATCCCTCTCTGGGCTTTCATGCTTTTGGCATGACGCCCATAAGTCCGCGCTTCCGCGTCAATTGCGTGTTCCAAAACCCGCCCCGGTGAGGGGGCGGGCTTTCAATATATCGGTGGTGCCCCGCCAAGGCGAGGCCGCTACGTCTTACGCAGCGACCGGTTCGGCCGGCGCGTA
Organism: Patescibacteria group bacterium; assembly: GCA_028714475.1. Lineage (GTDB taxonomy): Bacteria > Patescibacteriota > Patescibacteriia > SG8-24 > SG8-24 > JAQTNC01. Next base: position 12,462 of record JAQTNC010000018.1, on the reverse strand, counting down.
CTCCTCGGCCGGCGGATAATCGCCTCCGACGGGCGGCTCTTCCTCGCGCACGCGCGATACGCCGAAGCCGGTGCCGGCCGGGATGAGACGGCCGATGATGACGTTCTCCTTGAGGCCCTCGAGCGGATCCACCTTGCCGGTGACCGCGGCGTTGATGAGCACGCGGGCGGTCTCCTGAAAGGAAGCGGCCGAGAGGAACGACTGGGTCGAGAGCGCCACCTTGGTGATGCCGAGGAACAGCTCGTCGGCCGTCGCCGCCTTGTTGCCGCGCGCGACCACCGCCGCGTTCTCGTCCAAGAGCTGTGACTTCTCGATGATCTCGCCCGGCAGAAGTTCCGTCTCGCCGGAGTCCCTGACCAGCACGCGCGAGAACATCTGCTTGATGATGATCTCGATGTGCTTGTCGTTGAGCTTCTGGCCCTGGCTCGTGTAGATGGCCTGGACGTCCTTCAGGATGTAGCGCATGACCGCGTCCTTGCCGCGCAGGCGGTAGAGCTGCTGCAGGTCGAGGTTGCCGTCGGTGAGCTGCTCACCGGCCTCCACCATGTCGCCGGTCTTGACGTACAGGACGTAACCCGGCGGGATGATGTATTCCTTGGCCTTCTCCGTCTCGCGGACGATCCTGACGAGGCGCTTCTCGACGCGCGCGAGGCCGCCGGCCTTGGCCGCGATGGTGCGGCCGTCCGGCTTCACGATGAGCGCCTCCCCTTCCACGATCTTGGCGCCAGCGGTCACCTTGACGGCGTCGCTCGGGCCGTACTTGTAGGTCTCGCCGTCCTCCTCGACGTAGGAAACGCGGACGATCTTGTGGCCGACGTACGGCGCGAGCAGTTTCTGCCCGTCCGGACCCTCAATCATGCGGCGGTCAATCTCCTCGACGGTCGTCCGTCCGGAAACGTCGCTCATGAATGCCTTGCGCTTCGGCGGACGCGCCTCGAACAGCTCTTCCACGCGCGGGAGACCCTGGGTGATGTCCGCGCCCGCGACGCCGCCCGTATGGAACGTGCGCATCGTGAGCTGGGTGCCCGGTTCGCCGATGGACTGTGCGGCGACAATGCCGACGGCCACGCCAATATCCACTTCCCTGTTGTAGGCAAGATCCCAGCCGTAGCACTTCCGGCAGACGCCCTTGGACAAATGGCAGGACAGGACCGAGCGCACGCGCACGTCGCCCACGGAAGCATCGCTGAGGAGCCCGATGTTCTTTTCGGTCACGAGTTCTCCGCCAGGAATCAGCACCTTGCCCGTGGCCGTGTCCTTGATGTCGCTGATGATGAACCGCCCGAGAAGGCGCGCCCCCATCTTCTCGTTCATCTCCTCGGAGTCCTTGGCGGTGACGAGAATGCCCTCCGTATCGCCGCAATCGTCGGTCTTGATGACCACGTCCTGCGACACGTCCACGAGGCGGCGGGTGAGGTAACCGGCGTTGGCCGTGCGGAGAGCCGTATCGGACAAACCCTTGCGCGCGCCGTGGGTGGAGATGAAATACTGCAGGGCGTCAATGCCCTCCTTGAAGTTGTCCTTGACCGGCAGTTCGAAAATCTCGCCGGACGGGCTCGACACCGGGCCCTTCATGCCGATGATCTGCGCCAGCTGGTTCCAGGTGCCGCGCGCGCCGGAATCCACCATCGAGGCGACCGAACCGCCCTTCGGCAGCTTCTTCTTCGCCTCCTTGGTGACGCGCTCCTTGATTTCCGTCCAGACGGCGACGATCTTGTCGTGCCGTTCCTTCTGCGTGAGCAGGCCTTCCTGATACTGCTGCTCGATTTCCTCGATGCGGCGATCGCCCTCGACGATGAGCTCCTTCTTCTCCGGAAGGAACGGCAGGTCCGACATGCCCCAGGAATAGCCGGAGACGGTGATGTAGTGGAAGCCGACGTCCTTGAGCGCGTCGAGCGTCTCGACCGTCTGTTGGCGGCCGTAATTCTCGAAACACTTACGCACCATTTCCGTGAGCTTCTTGGAGTCGAGCTGATCGTTGACGTAACCCCAGCCGGGCGGCAAAGCGCGGTTCAGGAAGATGCGGCCGATGTTCGTTTCGGTCGTCTTCTCGCCGTCCTTCAGGCGCACGTAAATCTGTTCGCGCAGGTCAATCTTCTTGATTTGCCAGGCGAAGACCGCCTCCTTGACGTCAGCGAAGACGAGCGGCTTCTCATGGCCGTACTGCGTCGAAGGCACCATGGTGGTCATGTAATAGATGCCCCAAACCACGTCCTTGTCCGGGCGCACGATCGGCGCGCCGGTCGCGGGCTTCAGCAGGTTGTTGACGGACGCCATGCGTGTGCGAACCTCCTCCTTCGCCTCCTCGGTGAGCGGCACGTGAACAGCCATCTGGTCGCCGTCGAAGTCCGCGTTGAACGCCGGACAGACCATCGGATGAAGCTGAATGGCCTTGCCCTCGATGAGCACCGGCTGGAAGGCCTGGATGCCGAGGCGATGGAGCGTCGGGGCGCGGTTCAGCATGACGAGCGCGTCGCGCGTCACCTCTTCCAGGATGTCCCAGACCTCGCTGTGGTCGGCCTCGATGAAGCGGTTGGCCGAGCGGATGTTGTGGCAGAAGCCGCGCTCGATGAGTTTGGAAATCACGAACGGCTTGAAGAGCTCGAGCGCCATGCGCTTCGGGATGCCGCACTGGCCGAGCCTAAGGCTCGGGCCGACGACGATGACCGAGCGACCGGAATAGTCGATGCGCTTGCCGAGAAGGTTCTGGCGGAAACGGCCCTGCTTGCCCTTCAGGATGTCGGCGATGGATTTGAGCTGGCGCTTCTTGCCGGTGGTGGCGAGCACGGTCTTGGACTGGCGCGCCGAGTTGTCGATGAGCGCGTCCACGGCCTCCTGCATCATGCGCTTCTCGTTGCGGGTGATGACTTCCGGCGCGTTCAGTTCCTGGAGCTTCTTCAAACGGTTGTTGCGGTTGATGACGCGGCGGTACAAATCGTTCAGGTCCGACGCGGCGAAACGGCCGCCGTCGAGCGGCACCATCGGGCGCAAGTCCGGCGGGATGACCGGCACGACCGCCAGAATCATCCACTCCGGCTTGATGTTGTTGATCTTGAGCGAACGGAAGAGCTTCACGCGGCGCACCAGCTTGTCGTAGCGCTGGCCCGGCGGTTCGGCGTCAATCTGCCGGTCAAGCTCGGTGATGACCGCGTCCACGTCAATCTTCTTCAGCAGGTCGCGCACGGCCTCCGCGCCGATGCTGGCCTCGAAGATGTGCCCGTACTTCAGTGACCATTCCTGATAGGTGTTCTCGGAAATGATCTTGAGCGGCTTCAGTTCCTTCAGCTCGCGGTCCACGGTCCGGAAATCCTCGTCGAGTTCCTTGAGTTTCTTGCCCTTGATGTCGAGCGCCTGGGCAATCTGCTTGTCCTTCGCCTTCGCGTCCTGGACCTGCTTTTCGATGTTCTCAACCTGGCGCTTCCAGTCCGCCTCGATCATCTTCTTCTTGCCCTTGTATTCGTTCCGCACCTGTTCCATCGTCTCGTTCTTCACGCCCTCATTGACGTCGGTAACGATGAAGTTGGCGAAATAGATGACCTTCTCCAGGTTCTGCACCGAGAGGTCGAGCGTGAGGCCGATCTTCGATGGCACACCGCGCAGGAACCAGATGTGCGAGACCGGCGAGGCCAACTCGATGTGGCCCATGCGCTCGCGGCGCACGAGCGAGTGCGTGACCTCCACGCCGCACTTGTCGCAGATGATGCCCTTGTAGCGGACCTTCTTGTACTTGCCGCAGTAGCACTCCCAGTCCTTGGACGGGCCGAAAATCTCCTCGGCGAAAAGGCCGCCCTTTTCCGGCTTCTGCGTGCGGTAATTGAGGGTTTCCGGGTTGGTCACCTCGCCGAACGACCACTGGCGAATCGTGTCCGGGGAGGCGAGGCGCAAGCGTATCGCGTCAAAATCCTGCACCTTGAACTGTTCAGCAATTGGGTTCATATGGGTGTATTCAGGTCAGGAATTAGGCAAGCTCCGCCGCTTCCTCGCGGCCGATCTCACGGCCCGCGCCGGGCAGATCGCCTTCCTCAATGAAGGAAACCCCTTCGCCCCCCGCCGGCTCCGGCGTGAGTCCAGCAGGCTTGTACTGGATCGGCTTGTTGTCGTCGGCGTCAATGCGCTGTTTGTCCTTGAGCAGTTCGACATCAAGGCACAAGCCCTTGAGCTCGCGCACGAGGACATTGAACGATTCCGGGATGTTGATCTTGCGGATGGGTTCGCCCTTGATGATGGATTCGTACGCCTTCGAGCGGCCCGGCACGTCATCCGACTTGATGGTGAGGATCTCCTGCAGGGTGTGCGCCGCGCCGTAGGCCTCAAGCGCCCAGACTTCCATTTCGCCGAAACGCTGGCCGCCGAACTGGGCTTTGCCGCCGAGCGGCTGCTGGGTGATGAGCGAGTACGGGCCGATGGAGCGCTGGTGGATCTTGTCCTCCACCATGTGGTTCAGCTTGAGCATGTAGATGTAGCCGACGGTCACTTTGTTGTCGAACTTGTCGCCGGTGCGGCCGTCGTAAAGCGTGACCTGGCCGTCTTCCGGGAACCCGGCCTTCTTCAGCTCCTCGCGAATCTGCACCTCCGTGATGCCGTTGAACGCCGGCGTCACCGCGTGATAGCCGAGGGCGTTGGCAGCGAGACCGAGATGCGTCTCGAGAATCTGGCCGAGGTTCATGCGGGAGACGACGCCGAGCGGCGAGAGAATCACGTCCACCGGCGTGCCGTCCGTGAGGAACGGCATGTCCTCGACCGGCACGATCTTGGAGATGACGCCCTTGTTGCCGTGGCGGCCAGCGACCTTGTCGCCGACCTGGACCTTGCGCAGGTCCGCGACGGCGACCTGGATGGTCTGGATGACGCCCGGCGGCAGCTTGTCGCCCGCCTCGCGGGAGAAGACCTTGATGTCCACGACCTTGCCGTGTTCGCCGTGCTCGAGATAGAGCGACGAGTCGCGCACGTCGCGGGCCTTCTCGCCGAAGATGGCGCGAAGCAGCTTCTCTTCCGCGGACAGTTCCGTCTCCCCCTTCGGCGTGATCTTGCCGACGAGGATGTCGCCGGAAACGACCTCGGCGCCGATGCGGATGACGCCGCCCGAGTCGAGGTTCTTCAGCTTTTCCTCGCTGATGTTCGGGATGTCGGAGGTGACGACTTCCGGGCCGAGCTTGGTCTCGCGCACGTCAATCGGGTAGTTCTCGATATGGATGGAGGTGTAGCGGTCGTTCTGCACCAGGCGCTCCGAAAGGATGACCGCGTCCTCGTAGTTGTAGCCTTCCCAGGAAAGGAAAGCGACGAGCAGGTTCTGGCCGAGCGCGAGTTCGCCATCCGCGACCGAAGCGCCGTCCGCCAGGATGTCGCCGGCCTTGACCGCTTGGCCCGCCATGACCGTCGGCCGCTGATTGATGCAGGTCGAGGAATTGGAACGCGCAAACTTGTTGAGCAGGTAGGTCTTGGTCGGGCCGTTCTCGTAAGCGACTTCCAGGCGATCGCCCTGAACCTTCGCCACCTTGCCGTCGCCTTCCGCCGCCACGATGTGGCCAGAGTCAAGCGCCGCGCGCTTCTCGACGCCCGTGCCGACAATCGGCGCGTCCGGCTTGATGCACGGCACGGCCTGGCGTTGCATGTTCGTGGCCATGAGGGCGCGGTTGGCGTCGTCATGCTCAAGGAACGGCACGCAGGACGTGGCGACCGAGACGATCTGTTTCGAGGAGACGTCCATGTAGTCCACTTCGGTGAAATCAGCCGTGGACGGTTCGCCGTATTTGCGGACGCTCAACTTGGTGGCGATGAAATGGCCCTTGTCATCGATGGGGGTCGTGGCCGGAGTGGTGATGGACTTCTCCTCGGTGAAGGCGTTGAGGTAGGAGATTTCCTTGGTGACGCGCGGCTGGACCGGGATTTCCTTGAGACCGGTCTTGGCCAGCTCCGCCGCTTCCGCCTTGGTGACGGCGGCACCGTCCTTGACGACGGTCTTCTTGCCTTTCGGATCCTTGATGTCGCCGCGGGCAATCTCGCCGACCGCGTCCTTGCCGTCGTTCTTGGCCGTCTTCTTGACGCGGCGGTATGGCGTCTCGATGAAGCCGTACTCGTTGACGCGGGCGTAATTCGCCAAGTGACCAACGAGGCCGATGTTCGGGCCTTCCGGCGTGGCGATCGGGCAGATGCGGCCGTAGTGAGTCGGATGCACGTCGCGCACGTCGAAGCCGGCGCGTTCGCGCGAGAGGCCGCCGGGGCCGAGCGCGGAGAGGCGGCGCTTGTGCTCGAGTTCCGCGAGCGGGTTCGTCTGGTCCATGAACTGCGACAGCTGTGAGGACATGAAGAACTCGCGCACGACGCCGATGATGGGGCGCGCGTTGATGAGGCGTGACGGCGTGAGGGTCGTGATGTCCATGGTGGACATGCGGTCCTTGATGATGCGCTCCATGCGGGAGAGGCCGACGCGCAGGCGGTTCTGGACGAGCTCGCCCACGGCACGCACGCGGCGGTTGCCGAGATGGTCCACGTCGTCCGATTCCTCCTGGGTGGTGTTCAGGCGAATCACCTCGCGCACGATGGCCACCAGGTCTTCCTTCTTTAATATGCGGTGCTCCGGGCGCTCAATCTGGTCGTCGGTGTAGGTGAGGCCGAAGCGCTGGGCGAACTTGTAGCGGCCCACCTTGCCCAGGTCATACCGGTCGAAATTGAAGAACATCGAGTGGATGAGGGAGCGGGCATTGTCCGCCGTGGCGAGGTCGCCGGGGCGAATGCGCTTGTAGACCTCCTTGAGGCCCTCTTCCTCGTTGCTGGCCGAATCCTTGGCGAGGGTGTTCGTGATGTACTTGATGCTCGGATGGATGTCCACGTCGGCGAAAAGCGCCAGGATTTCCTCATCCGTGCTGTAGCCAAAAGCGCGCATCAGCGACGTCACCGCCACCTTGCGCTTGCGATCGATCTTCACCCAGATGACGTTGGAGGTGTCCGTCTCCATTTCCAGCCAGGCACCGCGGTTCGGGATGATCTTCGCGCCGAAATACTTGCGGGCGCGGCTGATTTCCGACGTGAAAAACACGCCGGCGGAACGCACCAGCTGGGAAACGACGACGCGCTCGATGCCGTTCACGATGAACGTGCCGCGGTCGGTCATGATCGGGAAGTCGCCGAGATAGATTTCCTGCTCCTTCGTGTCGGCCGTGCGCTTGTTGATGAGCCGCGCCTTGACCCGGAGCGGCGCCTCGAAGGTCAGGTTCTTGGCCTTGGTCGTGAGCTCGTCGAACTTCGGCTCATCGAGGTAGTAATCGAGGAAATACAGTTCCAGGTCACGGCCGATGAAATCGCGGACCGGGGAAACCTCCTCGAACAGCTCGCGGATGCCTTCCTTGAAAAGCCAGTCATAAGACCGCTTCTGAATCTCGATGAGATCCGGCTGGGGCATGGCGTCCACGATGGACGTGAACGTCTTGCGCTCCTTGCTGGCTGGCGGTCGCCGTTTGAACATCATAGTAAGTGGGGGTGGTTACACGATGCCGATGGGTGGCCAAGCGAGTGGCCGAGAAAGGGAAGCGTCGTGCCGCCGACCGTCTTTGGCCACAGCGGCGATTCCCGTTTTCGGTCACCCAATTGATTAATGATATTAATGACAGAACAAAAATATCCCCCCTGCCCTTCCGCCGCATCATTTTTTGCGGCAGGGTGGTTGGTTTCGCTGTTCACCACTATGAAGTGCGTCCGTGGACGAACATGCGTTGTGTGTCAAGTCACTTTTTTGGGCTAGATTGACCGCTTAGCCAATCCTGCCCATCCCTTAACCGGGGGCGACGTTCTGTGGAAAGATACCAGATACAAATAATATCGTCAAGACCACAATTGGGGATTTGTCAAGATTGCGAACAAAACCGCGTATTTTAGCCAAAAACTACCTATAAAGAGCCCGCTGGGCGGGCTTGCTTTTTCAATTCCGGGCCGTTCACCATGGAAAACCATAGATATGCAAATCCGCCGCGGCAACATTGACTTTTTGTCCCGAATCTGATATGGTCGGGTGTCCGTTCTCCGAAGGAGGAGGCGGCAACAAGGAGGAACTGCGTTGTTTAACAACAAGCTGTATTACTGTCTTGTATTGTGCCTCACGGGCCTAGCGTTGGCCGTGACCGGCTGTGCCGTAGCGGCGGAAACGTCGGCTCCGCGCGAGAACCTAGAAGAAGCCACGTCTGACATCTGCGCGGCCGTGCCGAGCACCAACTACCCGGCCGCCGTGAAATGCGAGCCTGGCTCGGTGCTCCAACGGATGTATTGCGCCAACGGTGGACTGACGGGCACCCGGGAATGCTTGAGCGACGGCGCTCATCTTGGGCCGACGGTCTGTCCGCGCGGCGGCCAGGGCGTGAACGGACAGACTAACTACCTAATCGTCACTCGCTCGTGGCTCCGGAACCAGCCTGGTTTCAACTCGCTGGTCGGAGCCGTAGCGCGCGGCCTGAACTACCAGATATCCGTCGTTGATGCCGAGGAGCTGGTCTGGGCGTTCCCGCAACCGACCATTCCCGAATCGATTCGGGCGGGTCTTCAGCATCTCAAGAGCAACGAGATGCCGGGGCTGCGCTACGTCACGCTGGTCGGCAAGCCTGACCCAGCGCGACGCGGACAGAACGTCACCTGGTTCACCCAACAGTGGGAGATTCCCCTCTGGTACCACGCTCCCCCGCCCGGCACCGCGGTCTGGGACATGACCGACGAGCAAATGGTGCCCGCGCGCCTGTTCTACGGCTACTTGCGCGGTCCGTGGCCACGAGACCTGGGCGGACGATTCTGGACGCCGGAAATTTTCATCCCGGATGTCCACATCGGCCAGCTCCAGGTCAACGGCGACCCCATCGCCTGCGGGGATCCCAACGGTTGCCCAACCGACCTGCAGATGATTGCCCAGAAGCTGTCCAGCTGGAAGCCCGGCTCGTCATTCGTGGAGTCACAGTTCCACGGTTCACAATGCGCCGGAGAGAAGTGGTACGACCTGTCCAAGGAAAACGCGGCGCTTGACGGCGTCGCAATGACCGTGGACTACCACAACTGCGCGGGCGGCGAAACAGGCGACATGGCCCAGTTCGCGAAAGCGGCCGAAGCCGATTACCTGTTCTTCGCCTACCACGGCGCCCCCAGCGGCTCCGGCTACTGGGACAGCCGAGGCAACCTGGCCGGCTACCTGTACGACGCCGCGACGCCTTTCCCCGGCATGGTCTTCGCCTACTCGTGCTCAACGGGTTCGCCTGACCAGTCGAATACGGCTCTCGGCGAGGCCCAGCTGGAGAACCCGGACGGTGCCGTGGCCTTCATGGGCTACGACCGCATCCTGTCGGGAGCTCTGGTCGAGCCAATGGCCAGGGCCTTCAGCGCCGGACGGTGGACGATCGGCGAAGCCATGGACGGAATGATCTGGGATCTCACACACGGCCTCACTTGGCAAAGCGAGGTCAAGGCCATGGTCTCGCTCATGGGCTACATGGATCCGGCGATGCCGATTGCCGATCCGCCTCGGGCGAGCGTCCGAAGCATGGCCTCGCGCACCTTGCCTGACGGAGGGATGGATGCTTGTCTCTACGTCAGTTCCAAGGACGCGACCGAGTCCAGCGTGCTCATCGGCGACCGCGTGGTGGCCGACGTCAAACTGAATGCCGGCGCAACACAAGCCCTGCGCGTCAGCTTCACGGCTGACGAGGTCGCAGCCGGATCGGTGGCGCATCTCGCTTCCTGCAACCCGACAGCTGGACCCTGCCAAGTGTCGTTGCCTACGCCCGAACCCGCCGTCCGACTGGACTGCGGGAAGATCGAACCGAACGTCGACGGCAGCTTCAGCGTGGACGTCACGGCTGACTTCGGCAAAGGCGGCCAAGGCATGTCCTTCGAAGTCGTGAGCGTGGCTTTCGAATGTCCAGAAGGACGACGATCGGACTGCTACCTTCAGGTCCGGGGGTCCGACCGCCGCGAACGCGTCATCGCCTCCATGCCCGTCGAACGGCTGGAGCCTGGCGTAAATCGCGTCACTCCGTTCCAGATCGAGCGGCCGACCGGCCAAGACGAGCTCTTCCGCGCTATGCTCGTCCGCCTGCGCTCTGGCGCCGGCCAGCCAGCCAAAAAGGACGCCGCGACCGGCGAACTCAAGGCCGGCACCGGCAACGTCCTCGGGGAATGTTACGTTCCTTTCGAAGACGACCTGGAGGTCGAGGAGCTCGGCCTGCTCTGAATCTTCGATGAACGACGTCGCCGCCCTTGGCTCTCAAGGGCGGCGATTTTAGACTCTTGACAGGCGCTTTGAATAGCGACAAGGTTGATTTAGACGTCGTCATCTGTCTGAACAAGGAGTTTTTCCATGGCCCTTTATATCGTTACCGCCGAGGCCGATGAGCCGCTGCCGCGAATCAATGAGACCGCGAAAACCAAGAAGGTCTGCGGAATCATCGAAGCGGCTTCGTTTGACGAGGCCGCCACCAAAATCGGCACCAGGGTTATCGTGCGGTTCCCAGAAGGTGGTGAGGCGGAGCCAGGCCCCGCTGAAGTGAGCGTACTGATTTCGGAGGAGGCACTCCGTCGCATCCAGTCCGCGCGCCACTTTGACGCGACCCCGTTCCGCATCACCCTCACCGAAGCGCACGCTCTCTGACTTCGCTCGGCATGCGGTTCATGAACGCCGTTCCGGTTCTCATCCGGAGCGGCCATTTTTGTTCACCTCCGCCGAATACCCCGGGCGTCAGCCCGGGGTTCCTGACGCGTGAATCCCCCGAAGTCGCCCGAAGGGTGACGAAGGGGGCATCGGGCTACGGTGAATGAAATATGAAGGGGTCTTAGATACCCCGGGCGTGAGCCCGGGGAGTCTTCATTGGGCCACATCTTGACTGGTCTTTGACCGGTTTGTCCGACGATTCTATAATAGGGGCGTTGCCGCCGGCCGCTCACGGTTGGCGCCAAACGCCGTGTACGAACACAGGCCCTTCGGCACGGCTGCGGTTCCGGTTAAGCCCGAACGAATCAAGGCGAAAACACGCCAGGTTTTCCGCCGCCGCCCTTCGGGGCGACCTCTGGGCGTCTTGCCTAGACCGGCTGAATTCCGGCTTCCCTGCTTCTTGGGGAAACCTTTCGTTTTTGCCCTGGTTTGAATCGACGTTTTTTCTGGATTCGCAGCCTTGCGGGAGGGGCTGTTTTTAGTTAGTAGCAAGTAGCTAGTAGTGAGTAGGGATTGATTGACGCATGCATACATTGATGATTAAATGCGGGCAGTTCGTTTCATTGCGAACGGAAAGGATTTCGCCGTGACCTGCATTCACGATGATCCGAGTTGCTGTCAGAACAGCGCGCAAGCCGGCAACCTATGCCTGCCGCCCGTTTGGAGAATCTTCGAACTGGAGGCTGGCGCGTGGCTCAAGGAAAAGCGGAGTCGCGCGCAGGCGGACTTGCAGACAGGGTGGTATCGCCACGAAGATGGCACGAAGGGCGTGCCGTTTCAGGGCTGTGCGGCCGCCGGATGCCCGAAACGGAAGGGCAAAGAGCGGTGTCTGGAACACCAGCTGCTGAAAACGACGTTCCTGGCCAAAGATGGCGGCTTTGAGTTCGACTGGCTTGAGGCCGTCAGCACAGCCGCCCTCATAATCATGGGTGCGTACCTGGTTTTCGGAGTGTCAATGCTGCTTCTCACTAGCCCATACGTCAGTGGGACGCAGAAAGCGACCAGCTACGACTGGACCTTTTTCGCCCTCACGGTCGGTACCCTAATACCTTGTCTGGGCTACGGCCAAGATGTTCGCCGCCGTCTCGCCCGTGAGCGCCAAGAGGTTTGGGACTACCATCGGCTGGACCGCCTGCGGGCCATAGATGCCGCCCTGCCTGGTTTCCCGGAAACCCCATTCGGCGACAAATGGCTGTACCTGATCTTCCGCTCGACCGAGCTGGCCGACAAGGTTGCCTTCCGTTCAGGGCCTTGGGTGATACGGCTTCATGAGCGGCGGAGGATGTTGGCGGAGCTGACCGGAAGCCACCCGCTCGAGAGGGTCAGGGACAGCGCCATGCTCGCCGGCCTGTCGATTACGGCCCTAATCGAGGCGCTTTCGCGCATCGAGACGACACTCAAGGGCTATCTCGATGACAGTCTCGAAACCCTGAACTCTCGCGCCAGAAGCGCCCCGGCCGCCCTTCTTGCCAACGACTACGAACGGGCCGCGGCGGGCTTCAACAACGACCTGGCATATGTCTGGGAAATGTCTGCCGCCGTCAGCCAGGCCGCCCAGCTCTATCTTGAGTTCGGCCTCCCATTCATCCTGCCGCCAGAGCTGGTTGGCACAAAATCGAAAGACGCCGACTACTCCGCAACGGCCAACTGACGACCTTTCCGTCCCCTGCCCGACTTGGGCACCGCCGCGCCTTCACCCCCCTGGTGACGGCGCGGTTTTTATTATCCACTCCCCAATCATCAGCTCCACCGCTCCCCGTAGCCCTCAACAAGCTCGGGCTATA
>JAQTNC010000017.1:7663-25911 GCA_028714475.1 Patescibacteria group bacterium | reverse complement strand
TGCTTTACGAAAGCATTGCTCTGCCAGCTGAGCTAAGGTGGCGTTTGCTTGTTGTGCTTTTTACAATGCGGGTTTTGGGGTGGAGCGGGGTACGGGAATCGGACCCGCGTCCTCTGCTTGGGAAGCAGATATACTGCCACTGTACTAACCCCGCATGTCCTTGGCCCCCTGACGGGAATCGCCCAGTTATTGTACTCATCCCGCGATTAAAATCAAGCCCCCGACCGGCGGCGCTGGTCGGAACGACGAAGAGTATTATATAATGATGGCACGGCAAAGCAAGCCTCGCCTAGCGGGGTTTTTAGGCCGTTTTGTCCACAGCCGACACCCACCCCCGTGATTCGCTTCAAGAACGTCAGTAAAACCTACCCGCCCGACGTGGTTGGGCTCAAGAACGTCAACGTCCATATCCGGCCGGGCGAATTTGTGTCCATTGTCGGCCAAAGCGGCACCGGCAAGACGACCTTCGCCAAGATGCTGATTGCCGAGGAGCGGCCGACCAAGGGGCAGATCGTCATCGGCGGCTGGGACATCTCGTCCATCCGGCCGTCGGAAATCCCGCTGCTCCGGCGGCAGATCGGCGTCGTCTTCCAGGATTTCAAGCTGTTGCCGAAAAAGACCGTCTACGAGAACGTCGCCTTCGCCTTGGAGGTCTGCGGCGCGAGCAGCCGCAAGATCAAGAGCATTGTGCCGCAGGCGCTCAAGATCGTCGGCCTTACGGACAAGGCCGACCGCTACCCGCGCCAGATTTCCGGCGGCGAGCAGCAGCGCGTGGTCATCGCCCGCGCCCTCGTGCATCGGCCGAAGATCATCGTCGCCGATGAGCCGACCGGCAACCTCGATTCGCTCAACACTCGGGAAATCATCGATCTCCTCAAGAAGATCAACGAGTTCGGCACGACCGTCGTGCTCGTCACCCATAACCGCGATGTCGTCAACGAACTGCGCCGGCGCGTCATCACCATAGACAAGGGGATGGTCGTGGCGGATCAGGAGGAAGGGAGGTACATCCTATGAGCTTCGTATCCGCCACCCGCGTCGTCCGTTTCGCCTTTCAGGATTTCCTGCGGAACTTCTGGCTGTCTGCCGCCACGGTCAGCGTGCTTGTGCTGACCCTGGTTTCGGTCAACCTCATCATCGTCTTCAACGTGCTCGGCAACATCGCGCTCACGACCGTCAAGTCGAAGATTGACGTGAGCGTCTATTTCAAGCCGGAAGTTGAGGAGAACCGCGTTCAGACGGTGAAGATCGCTCTCTTGGCGTTGCCGGAAGTGAAGGACGTTGAATTCCTGTCCGCGGCGCAGGCCCTGGAGCGTTTTTCGGCGGCCTACCAAGATGATCAGCAGGTCATCGCTTCGCTCGGCGAGGTCGGCGGCAACCCGCTCGGCGCCGCCTTGGTCATCAAGGCCCGGTCGCTCGACAGTTATCCGCGCATCATGCAGCTGCTGTCCGACCCGGCCTTTGCGCCTCTCATTGACGAGCGCGATTACGATGACCGTCAGCAGATGATCCGCCGCCTGGAGGCCATCTCCGACCGCATCCAGCTCTTCGGCGTCGGCGCCAGCATCGTCTTCTTCCTCATCACCCTGCTCATCGTCTTCAACACCATCCGCGTCTGCATCTACACGCACAAGGAGGAGATTGGCATCATGCGCCTGGTCGGCGCGTCCGACTGGTTCATCCGCGGCCCTTTTTATGCGGAAGCGGTCATCTGGAGCGTGTTGGCCTTGGGCGTGGTCGCGGCCTTGCTCTATCCGGCCCTGGCGTTCGCCCAGCCGCACCTGCAGGTTTTCTTCGATACCGCCAACGTGGATCTCGTCGGGTTCTATGGCGTGAATTTCTGGCGCATTTTCGGGGCCCAACTGCTGGCCGTCATCGCCATGGCACTCGTCACGACCAAGATCGCGACGGCCAAATACCTGCGCGTCTGACCTATGTTGTTGTTCTGGCTGAAGTGGCGACGGCAAAGGGCGATGCGGGAGCGAGCGGTTCTTTTCGTTTTTCTGGGCGTCGTCCTGACGATCTTGTTGGCGTCCTTGGTGCTGACTCTGGAGCCGTCGCGGCGGATTGCCGTTTTTGACGAACCTTCGGATTGGCAATCAGCCGTGCCGGAAGGTTGGCTGGTGCGGCCGGAAGCCGTGGCCGGGCTCGACGACGCGGACGTCGTTTCCTACGTCATCGGATATGCGAGCGGCAAGGAGGCCGGGGTGGCCCTCGTCGTTTGGGATCGGTCCCGGGCCCGCTATGTGGTCAGTGACCAACGCGCGCTCGCGGACATTGACCCTAGGCTGTCCTTCGTCACTTCAGTGAGGGCGACCGCGCCCGGCGCTGGCGCGTCGCCGGCCGCGGAAGTGACGGCGACGATCAGCGACGGGACCAAGGCGGATTTTTTCGTGGTGCGGAGCGGCAACGGGTTACGCGTCGTGCAGATGGTTGACGGCGGCGGGAACCTTGGGCCGGCGGTTTTCGTCCATGGCCTCTTGCCGGACGGCCAGGCAACTTTTGAGTTGCGCGACGTGAACGGCGACGGCGCGGTTGAGGCCGTGACGCGCGGCGTTTTTCAGGATTTGAACGGCCAGGCCGGCGGCCGCTGGAGCTCGGTGGACGTTTATGTCTGGCGTAACGGCCGATTCGAATACGACAAGGAATTGAGCTGGGCGCTGACCACCGAAGCGGTGATGTTCCCCGAACCGTCCGGCGCACCGGTTGACACGAATGGTCGGCAGCAGTAGGCTGTTTGGGCAATAAAAAGCAACCGCAGGTTTAATCGGGGATCGTCTAATGGTAGGACAACAGCCTTTGGAGCTGTGTATCATGGTTCGAATCCATGTCCCCGAGCCACGTAAGGCCGTCGGCACAACCGGCGGTCTTGCATTATCGGGGGCGTCTAATGGTTGCGCCGCGAGTTGGCGAGCGGCGCAAGGGTCGCATCGGCGACCCGGGCTCTGCCGAGCCAATTCAGTTTATTGGCGAGGCAGAGGGACAACAGCCTTTGGAGCTTAGAGCCTGTTCCCGAACCACGCAAAACCACCAGTTCACCTGGTGGTTTTGCGTGGCTAAAGATTGGGAAATAATTGGTTTTGAATTATTTCTACCTCATCCAGCCAGGCGTGAAGTTGTCGGGTACTGGACAACATGAAACCTCGGGAAACGGTTCGTATTTTAGCCGAACCGTCATTTGAACGGTGAAAATGGAGGGGACAATCGACGAATAAATGGACATCGTGCCGATGGCTTGGTATGGTGCCGAACAGCGGGGCGCGGTGGCCACTGCGTCAATGAACCGCCTAAAACATAAAGGAGATCGTTATGTCAGAACGAGGTCGAGAAGGACTGTCATCGCTGCACGACGACGTGCACATGCCGTGGCAGGGCCGGGAGTTGCCCGAATACTCCAACCACCCGAAACGCCATCCTGATGTTGGCGAGCGCGGCGAACGCTCGGTGCTTCAGAGGCTCTATCAGTTTGGCGTTACGGAAGGCGACTTGGCCGAGATGGGTCTCGCTGGCCTTCTCGAGATGACGGCCGAGCAATACGAGACGCTGATTGGGCGCGCCGTAGTCAGACAAAGCGAACTCATTTTCGCCAATGCCTTCGACATGTGGCAGACGGCGCGTCCGGAACAGATGGCCCCGATTTTAGAAACCGCGCGCATGGTCGAGCGGTGGCGCGACGAATGGGGCATCAAGCTTGTGCGCCGCGGCACTGACGTCACGGAGAGCGGCCCAATGGCACTGGTGTCGCTTGAGGGTTTCAACCTGATTGAGGACATCGACGAACCGGCGCCAGCGGACGTCGATCGGGTGCTTGATCAGGTCATCGGTGCCGGTGTCCGAAGCATCGCCCTGCAGTACGGTCGGGCAACCAAGCTCGCGACCATGGAACAAGGCCTCACCCCGCTCGGGAGGTACGCCGTGACGGGCCTGCTTGAAAAGGGGATGATCGTGGACTTGGCGCATTCCTTGCCGCAGACGCGCCTGGACACCCTCAACCTTGCCGAGGATTCCGGTCGCGGCCCACAGATCGCCTACACGCACGGCGCGCCGACCGCGGAAATCGCCAAGAATCAGGGTTTCGAACAGATTGCGGTCGGCCGCGGTCTGACTGAAGACGAGATTAAACGCGTGATGCGGCTCGGTGGCATCATCGGCCTCGGCGTGTCACGGCCGTTCTTTCATTCTCCCGAACACGTGGCCGAAACCATCCATCGGCTGGCGCAGATGGAACACGGTCCGCATCAATTGGCGCTCGGGACCGATTTCGGTGGCGTGCCGCCCGGTTTCACACTCGAAGGGTTGGGCACGCCGGCCGAGGTGGCGGGCAAGCTCGGCGATTTGCTTGTGGGTCGGTACGGTGTTCCGGAAGCGGCGGTGAAAGGGATATTGAGCCGGAACGCCAAGGATTGGGTGCGTTCCAGTCTGAAGACATAAGAGACGTAGCGGCGCGACCCTGTCGCGCACCACAAAAGTGACTACTCCCGCGGCGGCCTGCCTGACAGGTCGCCGCATTATTTTTGTAGAAAAGGAGCCGTGGCATCTTGACAAATCGCCTAAAATGTCGTACGCTGTTGGACAACACAAGTTATGGAGAAAAGTGGCTGAACAAAGATAAATATTCAATCATGGATTTTTTTCAGCCGTTTAACGCCATACGAAACTAGACAACGAATTGACCAATCACTAATATGTTCACCAGCGGAAAGAAAAAAGCCGCGTACGCACAGGCCCTCGGGCTCACGGAAAACGAATTGTCGTTTTACCTGACGCTCGTGAAGCTCGGCGCGAGCCCCATCCAGCGCGTCACCAAGGAGCTGGGCATCTTCCGGTCGAGCGGCTACGTCTTGGCCGAGGCGCTCGTAAGGAAGGGCTTGGTTAGCCAGCAGCGCAAGAAGCGCGGCCAGGTGCTCGTGCCGGAGCCGCCCAAGGCGTTGCGGCGCCTGCTTGAGAAGCGCGAGACTGAGCTCGCGAAAACCAAGGAGGACATCATCGCTGACCTGCCGAAACTGACCACGCTCTTCGGCCGTAGCCAAGCCGACCCCATCATCAAGGTCTACGAGGGCGTTGAGGGGCTGAAGATCGTCCACGACGACATCCTGGAAACGGGGGAAACGATGTACTGCTACCCGCGCCTCGACACCGCGGTGCAGGTGCTGCCGGTCGAGTTCCAGATGGACTTCATCCAGAAGCGCGTCGAGCGCGGCATCAAGGCCGTCGGCATCACGCTTCAGACGCCGGTCTCCAAGCTGATCGTCGAGAAGAGCAAGGCCGTCGGCAATTCGGCCGGCGTTGGACCGAAGGCACTTCGCGAGATGCGCGTCCTGCCGGATCATCTTCAGGAAGCCATTAGCGGCGAAAAGATCATCTACGGCAACAAGGTTGCCTACCTGACCTATGACCGGAAGATCATGGCGGTCGTAATCGAGCATCCGGAAATCGTCGCCGTGGAGAGGAAGCATTTCGATATCCTTTGGCGCGTCTCGTTGCCTTGGATTATCTAGCGACAACATATGGCCTGGTCGTCTAACGGAGGACGCCCCGCTATCCGCGGGGAAACGGCGGTTCAAACCCGTCTCGGGCTACCACCCAAACCATGATTACCCTGGAACAAGCCATCGAGCAGATCAAGCGCGCCAACCCGGTGTTCGGCGGCTTGTTGGATTCTGACGAGACGCTGCTTGATTATGCCAAAAGCCGTCTGACCGCGTATCAGCCGCTGCCGGAACACAAGCGGCGCCAAGCCGGATACGTTAAGGAGCTGCGCTCGGAGGTCGAACGTCTTTTCCCGAAGGGGGAGGTTCGGGTCAATTTCGACGAGGAACTGGTTTTGGACACGACGGATCATCACAATATCCTCAATTTCCCCGGTTGCATCGGTGCACATCTGTTGAGTCGCTTCGATACCGTTCAGGATCGAGCCGCGCATGGCGACTATTTCGTTCTGGACACCGGCAACGTGCCGTTCTCGGAAGTCCTGCACAAGCGCGGTGTTGAGTTCGCCGGGAAACACATTAACCTTTTCCCGAAAAAGGACCGCCATCGGCTCACGTCGCATTACCCAATCTATGTTTTTGATCTCCTCAAGTCGGCGCGTCAAAGCGGTCACGGGTTCTCGGCGGACGAATGGTCTTCGCTGGAACGGCTCAACGCGGTCATTAACGGCGTTGATCTCACCGGTTGTCAGGATTTTTCCGACCAGATCGTGAAGGTCAACCTCGCGATTTGGCGGGAGTTTTTCCCGCCGGAAATCCGAGAGTCGGTCCGTCACTGCGTCACGCTCGAGCACAATCACGTCCTGCGCCGATTTTTGCCGGAATTTCTCGCGTCGAACCGGGGCAGTTTCGTCTGGCGGTCGATGTTCGACCCGGGGTTCCGGAAGCTCGTGCTGAAGGAGTTCGCCGGCATCTACGGCACCTGGGATTACGCCGGACCGGGAAGCGGCACGCATTTCTTCTGGGGCGCGTTGCCGAACGGCGAGCAAACATCGCTGGTTCTGGACGGTGACGTTCTGAAGGATCGCGCCGGGGTCATGGCCGACACGCCGTTCACGCCGGAGGCCGTGAGCGCCGGCATCGCGGCGAACGTCCTCATCCCGTCCATCTTCACGAAATTTTCGCTGGTCGCGTTTTATCTCGGCGCGAAGGTGATGGGCGGTCCGGGCCAGACCGAATACGTGCCCAAACTTAAGGAGGCTTGGTTGCGTGTCCTGCGCGCTACGGACGAGGCTGAAGCGGAACTCGTCGAAGCCGTGCCGGCAGATGTCATGAATGTGGTCGATCTCGCTTTCCACAAGACCTCGGACGGCAAGGTATTCCGCGAATGGGGTTTGGACATCGCCCGTCGCCGGACGTTTTCGAGCGACTACTTGCGCCAATTGGGGGCGATGCCCATCCGCGCCGCCATGCGCTCCCTGGTGCCTTTGTCGTACTACCGTTTGACGCCAGCCGAAGAACGGCAGGACATCCAGCATGACGCCGCGGAGCTGAACGCGGGTTTTTCGTGGGTTGATTGAGCCGCAGGCTGCGTATTTCATCAGGGCCAGCGAATCATCAGCTGGTTTTTTGCTTTTGATTCGTTGAAATTAAAGCCCCTTGACAGGCAGCGGTTAATGTAATATATTTTTAACGTCATATATTTTTAACATCGGGACAGCGGACGACCAGCGTCAGCATCTCCCGAAGCCAAACGTTATGTTCGGAAAACCGCAGTGGTTCAAGCGCCGCAAGTACGGCGGTTGGGGGCTCGTGCCCGCGACTTGGCAGGGATGGGCTTATATCGCCATCATGGCCCTGGCGATCCTCGGCCTCCAGTACCTGCCGGTTCCGGAGGATTGGATCGTGCCGGCGATGGTGGTCGTGGCCGGGATTTTCGCCATTGATGTCCTGCACGTCATGGCGAACGTCGCTACCGATGAGCGCGAGCGGGTGCACGAGGCCGTCGCCGAAAGGAACGCCATGTGGGCAGTCATCGTGACGCTGTGCGCTGGCATCGGGTGGCAGGTGGCTTCGAGTTCGGTCGGGGGCGAAACGGCCGTTGACCCGGTCATCGTGGGCGCCTTGGTCGTCGCCGTCATCACGAAAGCCGTGACCAACATCTACCTTGATCGCAAGGATTGATGAAAACGCGCATTAGCGAATATCGCCAAAAGCTGGGACTCACGCAGGAACAGCTCGCGCAGGCGGTCGGCGTGTCCCGCCAAACCATCATTGCCCTGGAGCAGGGGAGGTATAACCCTTCGCTCCAGCTGGCTTATCGTGTGGCCAAGACGCTCCGGCAGAAAAGGATTGAGGACGTTTTTTCCGAGCTTGATTGAGCACGGGTTGTCAGTTAGGATGACGTCCTATGCCTTTGCTGAAAGAAAAACCGCCGCGCCTCCTGCTCCACGCCTGCTGCGCGCCATGCAGCGTCGCCGTCATTGACGAACTTCGTCGGTCCCGCGACCTGACCGTCTTTTTCTATAACCCCAACATCCATCCGCTGGCCGAGTACCTGAAACGAAAGGCCGAAGTCGTGCGCGTCTGCCGCGAATGGGTCGTGCCGATGGTGGATTGGGATTACGAGACGGAGAAATGGGAGAGGGAAGCCGGCGGCATCACCCAAGAAAAGGAAGGCGGACCGCGCTGTTCGGCCTGCATCCGGTTGCGCCTCGCGACCGCCGCGACTTACGCCCTTGAACACGGATTTGATTCATTTGCCACCAGCCTCTCCTCGGGCCGGCAGAAAAAGTCCGTCGTCGTTAACGCCATTGGCCGAGCGGTTGGCTCGGCCGTCGGGGTTCCCTTTTTGGACGAAGACTGGAAAAAGGGCGGGCGTATGGAAAAAGCGCTAGATTATATAGAAAAAATGGCCATTTATCGCCAAGAATACTGCGGCTGTCGGTTTTCGCGCGAAAAAACCCGAAAGGGAAAATAGGCATATTTATTATTCGCGACTCCGGCCGGTGTGGGCCGGCTTTTTTGTCCTGCCCATCTTGACAAAACGTGAAATATGTGCTAAATTATTGTCATCAAACTTCAGGAAGGAGGCGCCATGCCCGATACGGACAAACCGACGCATGACGACCCATGGTGTGATTCGTTCAATAGGCGAAACCCGGCAGGAGAAACTGTAGTAGGTTACCTCTGCCCCGTGTGCGGGGAGTGGCACCCTAGATTGTGGATGGCCAAGAGGTGCGCGACGCTGCAGAACGACCCCGCGCAACACAAAATTCGCGACCAGGTCGTGGTCACCGTCGTTGACCCGACTGCTGACGGCGGCACGATTCGTGTGTCGGGAGAGATCGTCAGCGTCTCGTATCGCGTCGACGACCCCAACCATCCAAGAAGGCATGCCGTCGTGTACGGCGTAAAGCTAAACAACCGTCTCGGCCCGTGTCTGGTGCAGGCCGGTACCTACGCCGCCGACCAGGTTGCTGCCGCTGTGAGCTGATTCGAAAACTTCGACGACGTAACGCCAGTCATCGCGTCAAGCGGGGCTGGCGTTAGTGTTTTATGTCGTTTTTCAGCGGCCAAAAGCCATTGAAAAGCATTTAAAATCGGCGTATAATTCATACATATCCCCGCCAGGCAGGATATGAAAACAAAAAAGGCGAAGTCGAGGACAATTCGCGGCGCGGCCGTGCTGGTTTGGCCAGTGGCGGTCTTTTTGTTGCTCGGCGCCGGTTGGCCGACTCAAGCGGTCAAGGCGGCCGATAAGAACACGACCGTTGTTTCGCCCGCCGCCGCGCCAGCGCAGGATGCCGACGGCGACGGTCTGACCGACGTTGAAGAAACCAACATCTATAAAACCGATCCGAACAAGCCGGACACGGACGGCGATGGCTTCAGGGACGGCGACGAAATCAAAAACGGATTCTCGCCGCGTCACGCCGGCCAAGTCAGGCTCGCGGATGTTGACTCGGACAAGGATTACCTGAACGACGCCTGGGAGATCGCCGCCGGCACCGACTTGCTCAATCCGGACACGGACGGCGACAAGTATCTCGACGGCACCGAAATCGCGGCCGGCTATGACCCCCGCAACCCCCAGCCGGTCAAGAAACAGAAGCGCATCGAGGTCAGCCTGGCAAAACAGCGACTGACTTATTATTTCGGCGACGCCGTCTTCGGCTCGTTCCCGATCTCGAGCGGCGTCCGGACCATGCCGACGCCGAAGGGCGATTTTTCGGTCCTGGCCAAGGTGCCGGTCAAGACGTATGGCGGCCGGGGGTACAATTTTTATTTCCCGAACACCAAATGGAACCTGCAGTTCGCCACGGCCAAGCAGGGCCGCGTCTATATTCACGGCGCCTACTGGCACAACAAGTTCGGCCAGCCGATGAGCCACGGCTGCGTCAATGTCGCTTACGCCAACATGGAGGACCTGTACTGGTGGGCGCAAGTCGGCACGCCGGTTCATGTCGAGTGATAATGGGGAGCGTGGAGCGACGACAAACGCCGCGCTGAATTCCTCCTTCTGGTATAATTAACCCATGCCCACGCCCATCACCGTTTTTACCGGCTATCTCGGCAGCGGCAAGACGACCGTCATCCTGAACCTCATCAAGCAGTTGCCGAAGGAATACAAAAGCGTCTGGCTCAAGAACGAGTTTGGTGACGCGGCCGTTGACTCCCAGCTCGCCAAGGAAAGCAACATCGCCGTCCAGGAAATCCTGAACGGCTGTCTTTGTTGCGTGCTGGTCGGAAAGCTTGGCGAGGCGCTTGAGGAAATCATACGGCAGTACGCGCCGGATCGCATCATCGTCGAGACCTCCGGCTCGGCGTACCCCGCGCCCATCGCTGTCGAGATCCATCGCCACCCGGAAACGCTGAAGCTCGACGGCGTCGTCACCGTCATTGACGCCCTGAATTTCACCGGCTACCGCGACAAGAGCTTCACCGCCCAGCATCAGGCGAAATACACCGACCTCATCCTCATCAACAAGCACGAGCTGGTTGACGAGCGACGTCTCGACGACGTGCTTGACGACGTGTACGAACTCAACCTGGAAACGCCGAAGGTTAAGACCGACCACGGCGTCGTTGATCCGGCGCTCATCTTCGGCCTCGACACGCGGCTGTTCGAGACGGCGGCAACGATCGCCCTCGCCGAGGCAGAGCGGGATGAGCGTCACCACGAGCGCGACGTCGAAATCCTCCAGATCCGTTCCGACCGCGTTTTCGACGACGCCATCCTCGACATCATGCTGAAGAACCTGCCGCCGGAGAACTTCTACCGCATCAAGGGGCTGGTCCGCCGGCCGGACGGGTGGTTTGCGCTCAATTACGTCTTTGGCCGCTGGGACTGGACGCCGCTCGCCAAGTACGACGGGCCGACCAGGGTGACGTTCATGGGCAAGAACCTGGCCGATTGGCGGGCGAGGATCGGCTTCGGTTTCGGCATTCCGACGGCGGACGTGGCGTGACCAGCCGCCTCGTTTTCTTCGCTGTCATGGAGCCGTTCACACCCTATCAATTTTGTCCGCGACTGATATAATAAAAGCTGAACTTAAGCCCCTATGAGCTTCCAAACCAACATCATCAAGAAAACGGAGGAAAACGCCAATTTCCGGCAGGTCCTGTTCACGGGCGCCAAGAGCCAGCTCGTGGTCATGAGCGTCCCCCCGGGCGGGGAAATCGGCACGGAAACGCATCCCAACGTCGAACAGACGCTGTTCTTCCTTTCCGGCACCGGCGAAGCCGTCCTGAACGGCCAGGTGACGCCCATCGGCTCGGGCGATGTCGTGGTCGTCACGCCGGGCACGGAACACAATTTCCGCAACACCGGTTCGGAAGATCTCAAGGTCTATACCATCTACGCCCCGTCGAACCACATTGACGGCCGCATCCACGCCACCAAGGTCGAGGCGGACGCGGACGACGCGGACGAGGCGTTTGGTCACGCCGTGATTTGATCATTGATTGCGGATTGACCCCTTGTGAAAAATTGTCTTAACCGGAAAAAAGGCTTCACGATCGTCGAGCTGCTGGTGGCCATAGCGATCATCGGCGTTTTGGCGGCCTCCTCCATCTACAGCACGGTTCGCGCCCGGGCCTTGGCGAATGAGACGAAAGCCAAGGGCGACCTCAAGGCCCTCCGTGACGCCGTCAATCTTCTCGTCGCTGACGTCGGCAAATGGCCGGGCGGCTGTCCGGTGGATAAGGTGTCCAATCCGGAGATAGATCTCTCGATTGCGCAGGCGGGCATCAAGCAATCGCCCGTCGTCGGCATCGTGGACAGCGGCTCCGGTTGTTTCTGGACGGCGCAGGACGTGGCCAACTGGAAGGGGCCGTACGCGCAGTACAGCCTGGACCCTTGGGGGAGCGCGTATTATTTTGATCCGGATTACGAGCCGTGGCTACATTGTTCCGGCAAGACGGCCTTGGCCAAGATGCCGGTCGTGATGTCACCGGGCACGAACAAGAGTGACGTCAATGCCTACGATTGCGATGATTTCTATCTGCCGTTGCGTTAAGCAGAACCCCGCAGTAGTGCGGGGTTTTTGAAAGGCGTCCAAATAAGCGGTTTTTAGGCCTTTGGAGTCGAATCGTGATACAATATTATTGATATTTAACCGCAACGGCCAGCCGTCGCGTGAAACTATGATCGAAGCAAATACCGGCTCATCAAGGCGATGGAGTCTGAAAGCCCATGACGCGCCTTTCGTGGCGGCGTTATTGGCGGTTTTAATTATTTTGCCGCTCGCTTTATGGACGATATGGGCGCAGGCATCCGGCCTGACCATTACGTCGGGTCCGACGGTGTTGGACGTGCAGGAGACGTCGGCGGTCATTGTCTGGACCACTGACGCGGCCTCCACGACGGTGGTGAAGTTCGGCACGACGTCGGCTTTGGGCAGGACCTTCAACAAAATCGTGCCGATGGAGGAAACCGAGACGACCGAGATTCAGCACAGCATGACCTTGTGGGAGCTTCAGCCCGCGACGACTTACTACTATCAAGCCGTTTCCGTGGGTGAGGGCGGGACTTCCGTGCAGTCGGAGGTGAAGAGCTTTTCGACGGCGGGCCAGGCACCGCCGCCCCAACCGGCGCTCGAGGGCGTCAGCGTAACCAATCCGGCCGCCGGAGCGCAAATCATGGGTACGGTTTTGTTCCGGGCGACGACTCAAGGACCGGCGGATTCGCTGGACTTCACGGTGGCGGGTGAGAACAGCAAGGTTATTGGCACCTACGCGGCGACCAAGGGTGCGGACGGCACTTGGACGAAGCAGGACGTCAGCTTGCTCGCCGGCAGTTATCGCGTCATGGCCGCTGCAAAGGGCAAGGATTCGGCCGGGGCGGCCTTGATCAAGGCCAGCGCGTCCGTGGCTTTCAGCGTAAAGTTACAGCCCGTTGAAGAGCCGGTTGAGCCGGAAGAACCGGTGGTGGCTGAACCGCCGAAGACGGAAGAAACTCCTGTCCCGCCGGAAACAAAACCGGCACCGGAACCAAAGCCCGTGCCGCCGCCAGTCAAGCCAGCCCCAACGACAGAGGAATCCGAAGCGTCGGTCGTACCTGGTGAAACGGTCGCCGCTCCGCCGCCCGAGACGGCAACCGCTGGCGCGCCGTCAACTGGCGGCGAGGCGCCGGTCGCCGCGCTTCCGCCGATGTCCACCGAACTCACGCAGGCTCTTCAGGAGTTCCAGACGGCCGCGGCCGCTGCTCCGACTGGGGCGGCTCCAGCAGGCGGCGGTGCCCCACAACCGACGGCCGTGGCCGAGCCGCCGATTGACCCGCTGTGTAAGGAAGCCGGCATCGGTGCCGAGCGCTGTCAGACCTGGCTGCAGGTGCGGTACGCCGACAGGACCTGCGCGGCGGCTGGCAAGCTGACCCGCGAATCCTGCGAACAATATCTTAAGGACCAGAACAACGGCGTTTTCCCTGGATGTGAAGGCAAGAACGACGAGGAGTGCCGTCGCGTCAAGGAATTGACCACGCTTGGCTATTTGCCGGCCGAAGTGCGCGAGAAGGCTAACGCCGTCATCAATCAGGCCATGACCGAAGGCGTGGTCTTGGCCGTGGCGGGAATCACCTCCGTCAACGCGGCGGCGGCTACCGATGCGACCTGGTGGGCATCGACGGCGACGCCGGGAACGGAAACGTCGCCGGCGGTGGTCATCCTGGATTCCGACAAGGATGGCCTGCCGGATGATTTCGAGAAGACGATTGGCACTGACCCCAACACGGCCGACACTGACGGCGACGGCGTGAACGACGCCGAGGAGCTCCAGCGCGGCACTGATCCGAAGAGCGCCGACAACGAGCCGGGAAAAGAACTCGATCCGACGGCGAAGGCCATCGTGACGCATCAGCCGCTGCAGCAGCCGCGAGGTGCCGGTGAAACGGATGTCGGATTTTCGGTACGGTTGGCCGCGTCCACGCAAAACGGACCGTATTCGCAAAGCGTTAACAATTTGGATGACAATCGCGCCGACGGAGGAGCCGGTCGAGACGGCGGGACCGCGACCGGCGCGGGCGAAGGGACGCCAGAGACACGCGCGGTCAGAGGCGGATTTGCCGTGAGTGGCCGATCGTCAACGCTGGCGAACGTCGGCCGTGATGGGGGAGGCGGAGATGGCTCTGGCGGTGCGGTCTTGAGTGGCACCTGCGCGCCGAACGCTACCTGCCTCATCTACGTCTATAGCTACGTGCCGATGGTGCTGACCACGACCGCTGACGAGAACGGCAACTGGAGCTATGACCTCGGCGACAGCGTGGTGGACGGCGAACACACCGTTTACGTGGCCGTGACCGATGAGACCGGCACTATTACCAAGAAGAGCAACCCGCTCTCGTTCGTCGTGCAGGCCGCGCAAGCCGTCTCGCCAAGCGATTTCCTGCGTCCGGACGTGAACGTCCAGGCGGTGTCGGCGGTTGAGAGAAAGCAGTCCTATTACCTCTGGGGCGTGGCTGGCATGGTTGCGATAGCCGCCGCCGCGGCCTGGGTCGTCACGCGGCGCCCGCGCCGGAGCGGCAAGGGGACGGCATAGAGATTCAAAAAAGTTCAAAGCCACCGGTAACAACCGGTGGCTTTTGGTTTATAGGATACTTATTTGTGCGGAGCACACTTTGCGGACAAGATGACTTCATCTCGCGAGGCCGCCCTGTACCGTAATGGTACAGGGTTCCGCAGGCCGAGCGCAAAATATATTATATAGTTGATTGCGTTTGGCGCGGAGGCCGCCGCCCCCAGCGTCACCGTAGAGATTCCGTAGGAGCCGCCCGCCGGAAGCGACAGCCGGACGCGCGAGCTCGCGCAGCGGGGCCGGCGGAGCGGGAGGGCGCAGGCGGCGACACAGGAATCGACCAGGTGACGCGGGGCGGCGACCGAAGCGCTTGGGGCTTGCCTGGATCCCCCCGCAGAGTGGGGGAATGACAAGCTACTGGATATGAAGGCAAATCAAAAGTCGCCGATGGAAGTCGGCGACCTTTCCTTTATTGTTGCGCTGGCAGATTCATTTCCCCGCCACCACCGCCTGGCAGGAGGAGATGATCTTGCCCGCGCGTTCGCTCGGCAGGCCGACTTGCTTGGCGAGCTTGCGCGGGTCCTCATCGGCGATTTCGCGACAGAGCATGAGACCCTTGCTGGCGAAGCCGTCGAGTTCCCATTGGCGGAGATCGTCAACGACCGTGATCGGGTAAAGAGTGGCGTGATCCACGAGGCGGGGGAGGGAATGTTCGTCGCCGCCCCAGCCGACCATGCGGATGCCGCGGCAGGCGCCGAACTGCAGGGCGCGCTCCGAGAAGCGGCCGTTGGTGACGATCCAGAGCTCATCGAAATGCGGGCACTTGCCGGACTTCGCTCCGTCCACGAGATCAAGATAGGCCGACCAGGTGGCCATGGTGTCCTTGAGCGTCACCGTGTCGCCGAGACGGTTGCGGAATTTCGCCTCGATCATCACGGAACGGCCGTTCTTTCGGGCGATGACGTCAATCTCGTGGCGAACGCACAGGCCGGACAGTTCGTCTTCCGGCGTTTCCGCTTCGTATTGGTAGGCGGTGAGGATGGAGGCGACGTATTTTTCGAACTTGAAACCGGCCGGACCCAGCTTGAGCAGGGAATCGCGCAGGTTGTAACGGCGGGCAATGACGCGGCTGGCCCGGCGCAACTCGTGGCGCACGATGGCGTAAAGGTGCTTCGTGGTCATGCCGTCCTTGAGTTTGGCCTCGACGTTCTTGAGGACGCGTTCGATGAGGTCGGGTTTGGCGCCGGCGCGGCGGAGCGTCTTGCGAATCTTGTCCGGGTTGTATTCGACGCGGCGCTTGTCGGATTTGACGATTTCCATATTGTTCAGTCCGCCAGTATGTGACGCGGGCAGTTAATCATTACACTTCAACAACTATTCGCTTTGATTCTTGATATATTGATCCCTTAGCTCCTTCCAAACCCGCTCCTCTTTCAAGCTCTCCCGAGAGAATTCAATAAAATACCTCATTTTCTCCAATAAGTTCTCGTTTGAACCAAAGTAATGGCTGTTATCCAGAATATCTGCCGCTTTTATCAACAGGGCGTCTTTGCCCGCTTCAAGACACCGGTCGAACATTCTTTTATATCTCTCTATTTCATCCACAATACCTTTATCAAAACTATTTGCTTCCACTAATTCCATTACGCGCTTCCCGAATTTTCTCGTGATTTCCGCGCCGGTAACAGCCGTATCTTCCAACAGATCATGAAGAATTGCGCCAATTATTATGTCCCGGCCATATTCCAAGCTTTCGAGGTGCGTTGCTATACGGATCGAATGTAATATTACTGGCTTTGGATTCGTCCCTGAACTCTCGATTGACTCAACTAGAAATTTTATTGCCTCTTCTATCAACCGGTCGTCTTCATGGTTTCTGGCCATAGGTGATTTCACTCGTGCGCCGCGCGGTTGGACAGGGCGGCCAGGAAGAAGAGTGCGGCGCCGAGCAGGATGACAGTGGCGCCGGACGGCAGGTCGTAGGCGTAGGAGATGGTGAGTCCGCCCAGAATCATGACTTCGGCCAGGACCACGGAGAGGATGAAATAGCCCTTGAGTGAGGTCGTGACCATGAGCGAGGCGGCGCTCGGCAGGACGAGCAGGGCCGGGATGAGGATAAGGCCGAGGATTTTCACGCCAAGCACCGTGGCCACGGCCAAGGCGACATAAAGGGCCGCGGTTTGCGCGCGCACGGGCACGCCGCTGACCTCGGCGCTGTCCGGCGCGAACGACGCGTAAACCAGGTCGCGGTAAGACCAGGCCAGCCAAATGGCGACGGCGGCCGAGAAGAGGGCGATGACCAGCAGGTCGTTTGCCCGGACCGACAGGATACTGCCGAAAAGGTAGGAGACGAGTTCCGGCTGGTAGCCGTTCGTGAAGCTCATGAGGATCACGCCGATTGCCAAGCTGGCCGTGAAGAAGATGCCGATGAGCGTGTCCGAATGCAGTTGGGTCGAGCGTTCCAGCCAATAGATGAAGAGTGCGACCGCTACGGCCCAGGCGACCGCGACCGGCAGCGGCGCCCAGCCCAGGAGCACCGCCAAGGCGATGCCCGCGAGCGAGGAGTGGGCGATGCCGTCGCCAAAAAAGGCCATCTTCCGGAGCATCACGAAGAGCCCGAGGCTGGCGAGCAGGGCGGCGAGCAGCACTCCGGCGACGAGCGCGCGCTGCATGAAGGGTTGAGCGAGCATTTCGGCTAGCATAGGTCAGGCGTGATCGTGACCGTGGTCGTAAGGCTGACCAACAGGATGCTCGTGGCGATGTTCATAGAAAGCGGATTGCGGCCCGAACAGCTCGTTGATCTTGACGGCGGTGAGGGCATCGCGGGGCGGGCCGTAACAGAGCAGTTGTCGGTTGACGCAGATGACGTTGTCCACGAGCGCCGAAACCATGGCGATGTCATGGGAGACCAGGAGCACCGTCGTGCCGTGCTTCTTGTTGAGGTGCTGGATGATGTCGTTGAGCGTCGCCTCGCCGGCGATGTCCACGCCGCTCGTTGGCTCATCCATGAGCAGGATTTGCGGCTCGTTCAGAATGGCCTGGGCGACGAGGACGCGCTGGAGCTGGCCGCCGGAAAGCGTGCCGAGGCGCGCCATGACGATGTCGGGCGACAGGCCGACTTCGCGGATCTTGGTGACGACGCGATCCTTCGGGCAGTGACGGTGCCGGGCCAGTTCCAGGAATTCGCCGACGGTGATGGGGAAATTCCGGTCGAAATCGAAGCGTTGCGGCACGTAACCGACGTGGTCCCGCACGGCGTGGAAGTGCTTGCCGAAGATGCGGATCTCGCCGGCGCGGAGCGGCAACAGGCCGATGATGGCGCGCATGAGCGTCGTCTTGCCCGAACCGTTCGGCCCGATGATGGCGGCCACCTGACCTTGCTGGACGTCAAAAGACACGTTATCGAGGATGACGTTCTTGCCGAAGCCGACCGAGCAGTCGCGCACGGCGATGGCGGGCAGGTTGCCGTTATTGGTTGTCGGCAATGGCTTGGACGTCATAGCGCATCAGGGCTTCGTAAGAGTCGCGGTCGGCCGTGCCGCCGAGATCGTCGAGCGGCACAAGACGAAGACTATTTTCCTCGACAAAGGCGCGGTAGGCGTCAGCCGCGAATTGCGGCTCGACGTAAACGACACGGACGCCGGACTGCTTGATGGCGGCGGCGAGCGCCGTCAAGTACTTGGGCGTTGGCTCGCGGTCGGCGGCGGCCGGCTCGAAAGTCCCGGCCACGGTCAGCCCGAAGGCATCAGCGAAATAATACCATGCCCCGTGGAAAGTGATGAGGTTGCGGTTCTTGACGTCAGCGAG
>JAQTNC010000017.1:0-7563 GCA_028714475.1 Patescibacteria group bacterium | reverse complement strand
ACAACACGATGCCCGTGACGGCGAGGAGGCCGACAAGAACGAGGAAGACGACAAGGGCATTCAGGCGCCGCTCGGGTTTTGGTTGGCCGGTCATGTTTCTTGGGATAATTAGCGCCGACAGGCGGTACAGAGCCCGTCGAGTTCCAGGTGATGGCTCGCCGTGAGGCGGATGGGGCAGGGGACACATTCGGCGCGGCGGCACTTGCCGCAGACGAGATGGGCGTGATGCGGGCGTTCGGCCAGCTCATAGCGCGCCTCGTGGCCGCGCAGGCTGACTTCCGTGAGCAGCCCCTTCTTGAGGAGTGCCTGCAGGTTGCGGTAAACCGTCGCGAGGTTCTTCTCGCGGAGCCGCGCGTGCAGTTCGCGCGCGGTCCAGGCCCGGCCCTCGTCGAGCAAGGCGAAAAGCCGATGCCGACCGGCGGTTCGGCGCAGGCCGGCCTTGGCCAGCTTGCCGTTGTTTTTGGCTTCAGCGGTCATGTATTCATTATTGCAAATGCATTTGCGTTTTGTCAATGGGAAAAAGGCCGAAAAATACAACAGCGCCGGCCAGGTTTGGCAGCGGCGCTGGGCAAGGCGAGTGATGCGTTTCACCCGCAGATGACGAAGAGTTTCCCTTCCGCGACGGGTCGGCGGTAGTCGGTGAGCCAATGGCCGCGGCCGTACTCGTTCAGGAGCAGGCGGCAGGCCCGCGCCTTGTTGACGTCCCCGAGGTGGGCGAAGCGGGCGTAGGCGATGACCAGCCAGTGGATGTTCACGCCGATGACATGCCTTAGCCCTTCCGGCATCATGCCCAGTTCGCCGCGCGCTTGGTCGTTTTTCACCAACCTACTCACCTCGTCGGCATAGTCCAGAACGGACAAGGCGATGTCTCCTCCCTGCCCCCGGGAATCGCCGGCGGCGCCGGAGATGACGGAATACGCGCCCGCCTCCTGGCACTGCAGGCTGGTGAAGAGACACCGCCATATTCCCCGATGCAGCCCGCCAAGCATCTCCTCCGGCCCGTAGCAGTCGTCGGCGGCCCAGGGCGGCTTGGTGATCGGTGGTATGTCGGAGATTCTCGCCGGGATGATTTCCCGCGCCTGCCCGCCGAGATGGTTGAAGGCGGCCAGGATGAAGTCGCCGTCCGCATCCTGCCAAGGACGCCACTCGAATTCGTCAGAGCATAACGAACACTTGGCCAGACTGCGAAGCAAAGACACGAGCGCGGTCGGGACATCACTCGCCAACTGTTGGTTCGCGGCACCCCGCAGGTACTCCTGCCAGTCGGGGGCTTCGCTGAAACTCTTTATGTCTTCCGTCAGGTTGGTTTCGGGTTTTGCTACAGGTGAAAATCCATCGGATGACATTGGTCTTCTTCCTTTTTGATAGGACTGTCCGTCGCCCGAATCTAACCAAAAAGCCGCCGGAAAGTCAATGCCCGGCGGCCCAATCCTCGAATCAGGCCCGCTTGACCTCGGTCAGCAGGAAGAAACATCCGACCACGCGATTGCCCATCTTGAGCGGCGCTGGCCAGATGTGGCAGAGGACGAGCGAGCCGTCCTGACAGACGCAGAGTTCCTGGAAATCGGCCGTTGGCTGGCCGGTCAGCATGCGATGGGTCACGCCGGCGTACTTGTCGCGTTTGCCTTCCGGGATGAACGGGTTGGGCTCACCGATGATGTCGCGGTTTTTCCAGCCGAACAGCCGCTCGGCGGCGCGGTTCCAGACGTTCACGTGGCCGTCCACGTCAACGCCGACGAAGGCGAGTGGTGCGCCGTCCACGACCGACTTCATGAGGTCTGACACGCGGCGCATCTCGTCCTGGGCGGTCCGCTGTTCGGTCACGTCGCGGACGACCGTCAGCACCGCTGGCTGCGTCCCGAAAAGGAAAGCGCGGGACATGACCTCCGCGTCGAACGGCGTGCCGTCGAGGCGCTGAAGACGCTCGATGATGGTGGGTACGGTTTCGCCCAAGGCCAGGCGGCGCAGACGTTCCGCAACCACGGCGCGGCTGTCCGGATGGATGCACTCCATGACGCTGCGGCCGATGAGCGTTTTCGGGTCGTTGCAGCCGACAAGCCGACCGGCCTCGTAGTTGGCGTAAATGACCGAGCTGTTGTCGGCCATGACCAAGACCGCTTCCGGAAGGAATTCGACCAGTTCCAGCAGCTGCGTTTCATGGCGCTTGACCTTGTCCGCCGCCGCCTCGGCTTCGGTGATGTCGAGCGTCACGGCCATGGCGCCGAGCACCGTGCCCGCCGCGTCCTTGAGCGGCGAATAGGTGAGCATCAGGGTTTTCGGCGTCGCCTTTAGCTTGACGGTGAAGCTCTCGCCGGCCAGCGCCCGACGGGACTGCTCAATCAGTTCCGGCAGCCGTCCGCACGCGTCCTCAACGGTGCGATTGATGATGTCTTCCGGACGAAGGCCAAGATCCTGCAGGCCTGATCCTTCCGCAACGATGAATCGCCCGTCTGCATCCAGCGTCCAAAGGGCCACCGGCAGGCGGGCGAGGGTCGTCTTGAGGCGTTTTTCGGTCTGATGCAGCGCGAGGGAGCGCGTGGCCAGCGCAATTTCCAGATTGCGGTTGTTTCGCCGGAGCTGTTCGTTTTGTCGCTCGATGGTCTTTTGTTGTCGGAGCAGCAGGCGATATAGGAAACCGAGGCCAGCGCCGACGGAGCTGAAGGCAGTCACGAACATGAGCCAAGCTTCAAAACCAAGTCGGGGCATTTCCGCGGCGCCTTTCGGCGAAAGGCTGGCCAGCGCCTGCCCGACTTGCCGGTTGTAGAACCAGGAACAGACGGCTCCCAAGCCCAACACAACCAGTCCGATGACGATGACCGTCAATCGAACGTGGCGATGGTCGGATTCTTGGCGATTGCGCATAGCTCTATCTCCGCCCACTCTAGCAAGATGTCGCGAAAATGTCACTAGTCAAGGTGATTTAAGGCGGATTCGCGGTCGGCGACCGAAAAGCCGACGATTTCATCGTTCGGCGACCGCCGGCGACGTGGCGTTGTATTGATAGGCGGCTATCGGCTATCATTTCAAGTATATGCCTAAAGGATCGGGGAAAATCGAATCGGAGAAGGTGTTGGCGCAGGCCCTTAAGCGTGAGCCGCGCTTGGCATGGCTCGCGGAAGTGCGGGCGGCTTTGCCGGATGCGGAATGGTTCCTGGTGGGTGGCGCGGTGCGCGACCTGCTGCTCGGCCGGCCACTCAAGGATTTCGATTTCGTGGTGCGGCTGGTTGAGGTCGAGGAGTTGTCGGCGGTTCTCGAACGGATGGGGCGCGTGGATCTGGTCGGGCGCACGTTCGGCGTGCTCAAGTTTCGTCCGTCGGATTCCGAAGACCAGTTCGACATCGCCTGGCCGCGGACCGAGCGGGCCGGCGGCAGCGGCGCCTACCGCGATTTCTCCGTGCAGTCTGATCCGGAACTTTCCATCGAGCGTGATTTGGCGCGGCGCGATTTCACGGTCAACGCCATGGCTTGGGATTTCCAGCAAGAGGCGATCATCGATAAATTCACGGGACGCGTTGATTTGGAGGCGAAAAAAATCCGCGCCGTCGGTGAGCCGGCCAAGCGTTTCGCCGAGGATTACTCGCGGCTCCTGCGCGCCGTGCGTTTCGCCTGTCAGCTCGGGTTTGACATAGAGGCGGAGACTTGGGCGGCGCTCCAGCACCTGGTGCCTCATCTGGACGACACGTGCTTAGATGGCGACGGAGGAAAAACGCGCGTCGTGCCGTACGAAACGATTGCCCGCGAGTTGTTGAAGGCGTTGGCGGCGGACGCGTCCCGAGCCGTCGATCTGCTTGAACATTCGGGCGCGCTGTTCCGGTTGATTCCAGAACTGAAGGCGACGGTCGGCTGCGCCCAGTCGTCGGATCATCACGCCGAAGGCGACGTCTGGACGCACACCAAGCTGGCTCTCACCCAGCTGTCGTCGCCGGAGTTCGCGCAGCTGTTTCCTGGCGCGGCACCTGACGTGACCGTGGCCGTGGCGATCCTGCTTCACGACATCGCCAAGCCGCGCGTCGCCGCCCGCGACGGCGAGAAGTGGACTTTCTACGGTCATGAGGTGATGGGGGAGGCGCTGGCGCGGTCGGTTGCCAATCGCCTGAAATTGGCCAGCGCGCCGGAATTCGACGTGACGCCGGAGCGCCTCGGCTGGCTGGTTCGCCAGCACATGTTTCCGCATCTGGTTCGTGTTGATGAGGTGCGCAAGACGACGCTTGAGCGGTATTTTCTGGCCGACCGCGAGGCTGGCCGTCAGCTGCTGCAGTTGGCGGGCGCTGACGCGTTGGCGAGTCACTGCGGCGACAGCGGACCAGACCTGTCCAACATCCGTGAGTTGCAGGCCGCGGTCGCGGAAATGGAACGGCAGGCCGGGGAAGGCGAATCCGTACCGCCGCGGCTCTTGGGCGGCGAAGAAATCATGGCCATCACGGATTTGCAGGCTGGACCCGAAGTCGGCCGCCTGCTTGACGAGCTTCGCGAGGAGCAGCTTCAGGGCCGCGTCACGACTGTTGAGGAAGCACGGGAATTCATCCGGCGGTCGAGCATGGAAGCGCCTGTTTGACGACGGTCGCGTATGATTCCCCAAAAACAGGCCTCCAGGAGTGCCAAACGTCTTTATCGTCGGATTGCCCGGGAGCATGAGCAGTTGCGGGCGGATGACAAAATGATTGATAACGAGGTTCTGACGAGACTGTTCAAATTGATTCCGGCCCGTCTGAACGGCAGGGCTGTTTTTGACGCGGGAGGCGGTTCCGGCGCGTTTTCCCAGATGTTGCTTGAGCGTGGGGATTCCTCCGCCGTCTGCCTCGATATCAGTGACGAGATGCGTGCCTTGGCGCGTCGCCGCAAGAAGGAGGCCGGGCTAAAAAAGATGCGTATCGTGGCCGGCGACCTGGTCAATACGGGACTCAAGGGAAAACAGTTCGACATCATCATCGCCGTGTATTCTCTCCCTTATGTATCGGAGATGGAAAGGTGCTTTGCCGAATTTGCCCGATTACTCAAACCGGGTGGCCAGCTGTTCGTGGCCTCGGATTTCTACGAATTGAAAAAGCCTGAATTACGCCGAACCTTCATTAAGTACCTGCTGGGTGACATCAAGATGACCGGCATCGTGCAGACCAAGGCTGATTACGCGCGGTCTGCCGAGCAAAACGGTTTTACGATGAAGAGATTCTTCGTCTTGAAGAAGGCCCACGGACTCAAGATTGATCCTAATTACCGGTTTAGGATATTCGTCACCCAGCGCACTTTCGGCGCGAAGTGGGTGAATAAATATCTCAAGTAAATTGTGCGAAGCACACTTTGCGGAATAGATGTTTTCATTATGCGAGGCCAGGCGGCAATACTTTGCCGCCACCGCGGGAGCCCCTCACCATTTCGTTTGCGAAATGGTGAGGGGCGGCCGAGCGCCTACTAATATAGAGGTTGTAGGCAGAAGCCGCGGGTGACGCCGAGCGGGCCCGACCGGCGGGAGCACGGGTTTATGCCTGAACCCCTCCGTTCGCGAACGGAGGGGTGGATCCTCGGGTCAAGCCCGAGGATGACATCGTTTATTGAAGGTGGCGGTAGTTCCCTCGGATAATAACAAAGCGCCCGACTCATCGTCGGACGCTTTTCGATTACGCGATTTTCTTCGGCAACATCGGCTTCTTTTCCGGCGGGCAGGGCGAAGCCTTCATAACCTTCTGCAGGTCGTCCCAGCCGGCCTTGAGTTCAGCCTTGACCTCGTTCAGTTCGGAATCGGACAGCTGCTTGAGTCCGCGGTATTCGCCCATCGTCGTGTCCACGATCTTGTGGTACGAGGACTTGGAGAGCTTGCCGACCTTCTTGCCGTGCGCGGCGACCCGGTCCTTGATGTCACCGGCGGCCTTGATGACTTCGGCCATCTTTTTCTTGTTCCTCTCGTCCTTCATCGCGATGAGGGCGGCGGCGACGCCGGCCAGGACCGCGCCCATGGCGAGCCCTTTGACCATCTTCTTGGCACTCATAGTTATTTTGGAAACGTGATTTAACACGGTCATTATAACAGGAACCCTCGTTCATTTAAACAACAACGCCCGAATCACAAGGATTCGGGCGGCAGAGATTCACCCTAGCGGTCGGCGGCGACTGCCCATGGCCAGTGCGAAATCCAGGATTTTCTTGGCTTGGCTTGCGCTGATATGGCTCATGACGAGCTCATGCAGGGCTTGCACCTCGTCCTCGTCGGCGTCAGGCAGGACGCCATGAGTGAATTCATGGACCAGGACGGTGACAACCTCGGCTCGGTAGTCCACATAGACTGTCCTCGGTGAGCGCACGTGCAAGCCGACGTGGCCCATCCGCACATGATGGCGGTCAATGAGCCGCGAATTTTCCCCGACTCTGGTGAATACGACTCGATAGCCGCCGTTCTCCATGAGGTCAAATATCTGGCGCAGCAGCCTTTGGGCCGATGCACGGCCCCGGCGAGACATATCCATGCTGTTAGCCTCCTGATTCGGATTAGTCCGCGAAACCCCGAAAAGAGCGAGCCTAGCTACCTAACACCCAAAACGGCAATAAATCAAGGGGGTGGTCGTCGGTTACCCCTCTTGGCCGAAACTTGCGGCTTCCCGGGCCTTTTCCTTATAATATCCCCGTATGGCTGAAGCCCCCGTAAGTGCCGAAATCGCCCGCGAATACCTGCGTGACGTCGAACCGATGTGGAAGGCCTTCTGGTTCCACATGCATTTGGTGGCCAAGAACCTCCCGGAGTTCGCGGACGGCCTCGCGCAGATCAGCGATGACGTTTTTGCTTACCACGCGAGCGGCCAAAAGAACGACCTGGCGGCTTGGGTACAGGAGGTCATCGGCGACGCCGTCTTGGCTCGGCAGTTGCGGTCGGCACGCAATAAGGAAGAGTCCGCCAAGCTGGCGGCCGAGCGCGTTGTCGAGCTCAAGCGCGCCTTGAACCCACAGCAATAAGATAATTAATCATAACCACGTCTTGTCGGCTGGACGTTTCGGCGTTCGGCCTAAGCAGGGAGTATGGGCGTCCATTGCCACATCTGCGATCACGACCACGAGGACGACGGCACTTGCGCGTGCGGTTGCGAAGCCGAGGTCCAGGTCGAACAGTATTGTTGGACTTGCGGCTGTCCGGAACATGACGGCCGCGAGTGCAAGTGCGGCTGTCAGGGTTAACCCGGGCCGCGAATAAATCTTCCATGAACGGGCCGGCACCGCCGGTTGCCGATTGCTTATGGGTCATGAAGTAGTCTTGGACATCGAGACTTCGAACAGTTTCGCCGACGTCGGCAAGTACGACCCGACACTTTTGAAGGTGTCGCTGGTCGGCTTGTATTCCTACGCCGACGATTCCTACAAGTCGTATCTGGAGCCGGACCTGCCGAAGCTTTGGCGGGAGCTGGAAGCGGCCGACCGCATCATCGGCTATAACCTGTTCGGCTTCGATTACCAGGTCCTGAACATGTATTACGCCGGCGACCTGACCAAGTTCCCGACGTTGGACATAATGGCCGATATCGAAAAGGTCATCGGCTTCCGCATCAAGCTCGATGACGTGGCTCATGCCTGTTTGGGTTC
>JAQTNC010000016.1 GCA_028714475.1 Patescibacteria group bacterium | reverse complement strand
GCGCGCCTCCTCCATCGCCCTGACCGCCATGGCCCGGGCGTCGATGGCCGGCACGCCGTAGCGAAGCAACAGCGGCACGCCGTCCCTTTCGGCGCTGATTGACATGGCCTCGTCGTCGTCCGGTTCATGCCCGGTCACCACCCACCAAGGGTAGCCGTCGGTCACCGCCACCCCGAAAGAGATGATCGTATCCCCTTCCGGCCAGCTGGCCAACAACAGAAGGCTCTCCGCGCGATCGCGGGATACGGCCGCGAGCGTCGCCAGACCTTG
The DNA here is from genome assembly GCA_028714475.1 of Patescibacteria group bacterium. Taxonomy (GTDB): domain Bacteria; phylum Patescibacteriota; class Patescibacteriia; order SG8-24; family SG8-24; genus JAQTNC01. The sequence goes on along the minus strand of JAQTNC010000016.1, from coordinate 26,577 downwards.
CCCGCGCATGAAGTTGCCGATGCGCCCGACCAGTTTCCACCAGCAGAGTTGATTGATGCAGACGGCTTCGACAGCCTTGGCCAACTGCCCAAGAGATTGTTCCGCGGTCATCATGGAAAACACCCTTTCTCGTCCGAGTTTGACGGTACTGACCGCAACTTAGCCGAAAAGTACGAAAGCGTCAAGCCTTGGCGAACACAAAAAACGCCCCGGGTTGGGGCGTTTGTTGCGATTCACCGTTTCGCCGTCTTCTCGTGCTTGGCCTTGCGCTTGTCGATATGGACGTTCTTGCTCACCGCGATCTGTCGCGCAACCTCCTTCTTCGCCTCGCCGAAAGCCTTGTAGAGGTCATCGCTGGTCGCTTCGGCGCAGGCGTCCTTGCCGGGCAGCTTGATGATGATTTCGGCATGGAAGACGTCGCCTTTCCTGTGGTGCACCGTGGTCTTGCAGACCTCGACGCGAGCCTTAACCACGTCGCCGAAGCGCTCCACCTTAGGGTCGAGTAGGCTCATCTTCTCCTCGATGACGCTGCGCATGGCGTCGGTGAGCTTCATGCCGCTGGCCTTGATGGAGGTTTTCATAGATTCAAGATTGCCTGGTTTATTGCGGTGCAGGGACAAGCCCTGCCGCTACATAATATTACCATCAAAACCCCACGTACTCAATCTCCTCGTTCAATTCGACGATGCCGTGTGTCATGTCACGGACCTTCATCTTGATGGCGGCGGTCAGCGCGATGACTTCCGAGGCCGTGCCGTGACCGTCGCAGACGATGAAGTTGGCGTGCTTTTCGGAGACGGCGCAATGCCCCATCTTCATCCCCTTGAGCTGGGCGCGGTCGATGATCCAGCCGGCCGGCAGGGTACCGGACGGCGAGAACGGGATGATCTCGTCCTTGTTGAGGTCGAGCGACTTCCGCAGAACCGGCATGTCCTTTTCCGGATCGAGCGACTGCCAGTTCTTGAAGGCGCAGCCGGCGGAGAACTCGTTGAGCGGCTGGGCGGCGGCCTTCTTCTTCACGTTCTCGGCGAGCTTCGCCTTGGCGGCCGCCGGGTTCTCGGCTGGCGCGAGCCGCAAGACGGCGGAAAGGATCACGACGCCGGGCTTGCGCTTGAAGACGCTGTCGCGATAGCCGAATTCGCATTCGGCGTTATTTAGGACGCGATCCTCCTTATCCATGAGAACGCGCACGGACTCAATCGAATCCTTCATCTCGCCGCCGAACATGCCGGCGTTGCCGCGGATGGCGCCGCCGATGGTGCCGGGCAGGCCAGCGGCCCACTCGAGACCGGCGAGTCCCGCCTCGACGGACTTGAGGGCGAGCAACGCGGTCGGCGCGCCGGCCTCGACTGTCACGACCGGGCCATCAATCTTGAAACCGCGGTTGGCCATGAGAATGACCAGGCCTTTCACGCCCTCGTCGGAAACGAGGATGTTTGAGCCGCCGCCGAGGACGAAATACGGCAGTTTGAGTTCGCGGCAAGCGGCCACGGCCCGGGCGGCCTCGTCGGCGGTCTCGGCTTCGAGAAAAAATTCGGCTGGCCCGCCGATGCGAAAGGTCGTGTGTGGCGCCATCGGCTCGTCGGCCTTGATGTTGGGCGAGATTTCGTGTTGAAGGGTGAGGAGGTCCATTTTGGTGGAGCGGGGGCAAGCCCCGCCGCTACGTTAAATTTACTAACTTCGGAGCAATCCTATATATATCCCCCGCACCCATGACGATGATGACATCGCCGGAGCGGGTCAAGTTTTCCAATTCGGCTTGGGCGCGCACGGGCGATTCGGCGTAAGCGACATCGCGTTCGCGTCCGGCGACCGCGTCGCGCTGCCGCACCGCGCGCAGGAGGTCACGCGAGCTCACGACCGCGTCAGCCGACTCCTCGCGGCCGGCGACATCGTAAACCTCGGCGAGCACGAGCGCGTCGGCACCATCGAACGCGGCAACAAAATCATCAAACAGGTTCCGCGTGCGGTTGTGCTGGTGCGGCTGGAATGCCAGCACGATGCGTCGGCCAGGATGGAACTCGCGGGCGGCAGCGATGGTCGCGGCCACGGCCGTCGGATGATGACCATAGTCGGAATAGACCGGCGATCCGTCACGCTCTCCTATCTTCTCGAAACGCCGCCATAACCCCGGGAAACGCGCCAAGGCGTCATGCACCGCTTCGGCTGACGCGCCCAGTTCCAAGGCTGCCGTCGCGGCCGCGAGCGCGTTGTAGAGATTGAACCGTCCCGGCATCGGCAAAATGAATTCCCCCAGATTGACGCCGCGCTGGAGGATGCGGAAGACCTGATGGCCGGCCTGCACGCGCGGCTCAACCAGGCGATAATCGGCCGGATTATCCAGGCCATACGAAACCGCGCCCGTCGGCAAGCGCAACTCGTGTCCGATGACCGGATCGTCAACGTTCACCGTGAGCAGACCGCCGACCGGCAACGAATCAACGTACTGCTGGAAAGCGGCCTTGATGTGATCGAGGTCGCCGTAGAAATCCAGGTGATCGGCCTCGATGTTAGTGAGCACGATGGCCTGCGGCGCGAGCTTGAGCATGTTGGCGTGATGTTCGCAGGCTTCGACGACGAACAGGTCGCCGGAACCCGGACGGAAATTCCCGCCGGAAAAAGTCCTTACGCGCGAGCCGACGATGACGGTCGGATCAAAACCGCCCGCCTCGAGCATAAGCGCGAGCAAGGCCGTGGTCGTGCTCTTGCCGTTCGTGCCGGAAACCGCGACCGTGCGCTTCTCCCGCGAATACGCCCCGAGAAAATCGAAATAGCTCATCTCGCGGAGGCCGCGTCGCGCCGCCTCGGCGCGTTCCGGATTTTCCGGCGGCACCGCGTCGGAATAAAGGAGCAGGTCCGCGTCCGCCGGGACATTCTTCGCCGCATGACCGGTGACCACCGAAATGCCAATCGCCTCCAGTTCCGCCGTCGCCTCGTTCGCGGCGATATCCGAACCGGACACCTCCTTGCCGAGGTGCTTGAGAAGCTTCGCCGCCGCCGACACGCCGATGCCGCCCGCGCCGACTACGTGGATTTTACTGACGGAATCAAGAAATGACATGAGCTTTATCAACCATAATAATACCTCACCGCCCGCATAAATAGTAAGACCCCGATCCGATGATCGAGGTCTGCTCACGAAGCCGGGTAACGCCCTTTCTGCCCGCGGAATCACGAATCAAGCCTGATCCACGGGTTGGCGCGGACGCGCTCCCAGATTTGCACGTGCCAAGCCGGGTCGAAGTTGCGGTCGAGGCTTCCCTGCACGCAAGTTTCGAAATCGCCTTCGCCTCCGGACGAACGCCGTTCGCCGCTCAAAACCACGACCGACGCCGCGTAATCGAGCGCCCTGGTCACGGACTCGCCGTAATGCTGGTAATACCAGCGGCGCACCGGCAAGGTAGCCGCGTCACCCCATATCACGGCCAAGGCCATCCAGAACGTGGTCAGGCACTCGGTTGACTCTTGGGCCAAGAGCTCCGACGTCGGACAACGCTTGAGCAGTTCGCATTCGCGCTCGAGCCCGGGCCAATAATTAGGCCGGTTCATCGTGATGTCGGCGACTAACAACGCGTCCAGCATCCTGACGACGTGAAGCCGCACGTATATGCAGTTCAAGCCGTCAAACAGCCGCAGGCAATGACGAAGAAACGCTTCGCGCGTGGCGGCATCGAGTCCGGCATAGGAGTCGCCGATGGCATTAACGATCGGCATGACCCAATCCGGGTTGGGGCCGCCGCACATAGCCTCGGGACACTGGTTAAGCCGGCGGATTCGCGCGATGAAATCCGGCAGCTGCCCAATGGCCGCGGGCAAATCTGTTTCCGCTAGAGCGGCGAATTCCGCGATGACGTCACCGGCCTGACCATACATGCCTCTCATCTGCGACAGGACAGCCCCCACGACAACCTGACTAGCCTTTGTTTTACGGACTAAATCGAGGGAAACGACTTCTGACAAAAGGCCTCCATTCGACCTGCCATAATTGCAGGCGACTCACTTTACATATCAGAAAAAAGGCGGTGCGTCAACCCTGAGCGTTTATTGAGGTGATTACAAATAAATACAAACGCCCCCGTCTCAAGAAGATCGGGGGGCGCGTTACCGCCCATCAGTCCGGAACAGCCGACACAAAGCCGTCTTTCGTTGCGAGTTTTCGGCATAGTCCACGATGGTGGACAAAACCTCGCCTCGAGTCGCCGGGTCAATGAAGGCTATCTGCCAACGTTTATTTGGCGATTCCCGCGATAGGACATGGCGCCAGCCGGAACCGAGTTGACCGGCAAAATGCATCGCGGGCAGGATGGGCATGGCGTTGAACATTCGTCCGAGACGAACGGCCACACCCGGCCAGATGGCGTTGCCGGAAGGGCATGGCCACGGCTCGACGAACAGTCGGTCGAAGGCCTTGCCTTTCTTGTCGGCCAAGCGCCAAAACGCCAACCACCTATCCGGTTCGACATAGGCCGAGAAAACCACCCCGCGCAACCAGGCGGTCGGCAGAATCTCGAAGCCGCGTGCCGGGTCACCGACATTGACGTAGTTCATCCACTCGACGAGCAGATGCGACATGGCCTGAACCTCGTCCGACAACAGCTCGTTGACAAGCTGCGCCACATGACTGACCAACGCCTCGATCTCGAAACCGAGCTCTGATGCTCTCTCCGGAAGCCTGACCCGGAGCAACGCCGTCAGCAGGTGCGAGAAGAACACGTCATGGCTCACCATACCGGCGAAACCGTCATACTGCGCCATGTGACCGTTCATCTGGTAGGCGACGCGGATGACCCGCGCCATGCCCTGGTAATATTCCTCGTCCTCTTCCCGCGTGACCATGGCGTCAACCCACGCTTGGACGGCCTCCGGGCGCGTGAAGACGAGCCGGTTGCCGCCCCCTTCGGCAGGCTCCCATTGAAACGGAAACGTCGCCACGAAAAGCCTGAACAATGCCGCCTGCCTCGGCGTCAAACACGTCGGCACGACAATTTCTGGATTTTCCACGGACGAACCTCTTCCCTTGGCTAAGGATTGATGGGCTAGTTTAAGCTGAAAAGAACCGAGGTCGAAGCTTACCGGAAGCCGGCAAGCGTGTCAAGGTCAAAAATCTGCAAAAGGTTATGTCAAACGTCAGCGCGGCCGTGCTCGTGAGGCTTCCTTGCGGGACAGCCTTCAACCAATCGGTTTCCGGCAAACCGTGACTAGGTTGGCCTCGCGCCCGCCTTCCTCGACGAGGCGGCGGTTGTCCAGGATTTCCATACCCGCGGCCACGCAGAGTCGTCGCGCCTCTCCCCGCGTGAAGCCGTGGTAATATCGCGCGACCGGTTCCGCCGTGCCGCGCTTCCACGGAATCAGTACATCGTTCCAATCGAGGCCGGAGCCGCCAAAAATCTTGCCCGGCCAACTGCGCCAGAAGGACTGCCAGCGCCGACCGTGCCACAGCCACCAGTTGGTCATGAACACGCGACCGCCGGGCTTGAGCACGCGCGCGACCTCGCGCATGGCCTGGAGGCGCAGCCGTGACGACGGCACATGATGCAGACTCGCGACCAAAATTACCGTGTCAAAAGACGCGTCCTCATAAGGCAACGCCAAAACCGAGCCAACGCGGAATTCCGTCAACAGATCGCGGCAGTCCTGTTTGGCGAAATCCAAAAGCCGCTCCGAAACGTCCACGCCGCAATACTCGATGGCCCGATCCGCAAACAGCTGGCAGGCGCGGCCGTTGCCGCAACCCGCGTCCAAGACGCGGCTGCCGGGCTCGATCGTCGCCGCGAATTCCGCCATGACCGGCCAGGGCTTAAGCCGCGTCTCGGCGAAGCTCGGTGCGATGGCGTCGTAGGCCGCTGTGACGTCAGCTAAAATCTTTTGGGCTATTTCGGGTTTCATCTATATAATGGATAAACGTATGACCGCCGCCAAACGGCCGGCCGTAAACAGGTCAGGGCCGCAAACCACCGCCATAATTGAAGCATCGCTGGCCGGGGGAAAGCAAACCCGGTCGGATTTGGATATCCTCAAGCGCCGCTTCGCCAAGAGAAGCGACGACGGCATGGCGTCCACGACTGATCTGCGTCGAGCTTACGATACCATCATCAAGCAAGAGCCGTCGCGCCGCAACGTCGAGCTGGAAAAGCTGCTGGTGCGCCGCGGCGTCCGCTCACTTTCCGGCGTCGCCGTCGTGACCGCACTCACCAAGCCGTTCCCCTGCCCCGGCCGTTGCGTCTATTGTCCGAGCGAAGCGCGGATGCCGAAAAGCTATCTCGCCAACGAACCGGCCGCGGCGCGGGCGCTGTCGCTCAAGTTCGACGCGCGCCGCCAAATCACGACGCGCCTGGAAACGTTGCGCGCCAACGGCCATCCGACCGACAAGATGGAACTAATCATCAAGGGCGGCACTTGGTCGGCATACGGCTGGGATTACCGACGACAATTCATCAAGGATTGTTTTGACGCGGCCAACGTTTTCGGTCGCCGCGCCGCCGCGGCCTCGCGCACGCTTGAAGCCAGCCAACTCCGAAACGAAACCGCCAAGAGCCGAATCATCGGCCTCACTCTGGAAACGCGGCCGGACTTCGTGCGGCCGGAGGAAATCAAACGTCTGCGCGAACTCGGCTGCACGCGCATCGAACTTGGCGTCCAGGCGCTCGACGACCGCGTGCTGAAACTCGTGAAGCGCGGTCATGACGTCGAAACGGTCGCCCGCGCCACGCGCCTGCTCAAGAATGCCGGCTTCAAGGTGGACTATCACCTCATGCCGCAGCTGCCCGGAGCCACGCCTGCCTCTGACCTCGCCGAACTGCGCCGCGTCTTCGCCGACGCCGATTTCCGGCCGGACATGATAAAAATCTACCCGTGCGTGGTTTTGGAAACCGCGGAGCTTTACGACTGGTTCAAGCGTGGCGAGTACAGGCCATATTCAGATCGCCAACTGCTCGACCTGCTCACAAAATTCAAAACCGAGGTGCCGCGCTACTGCCGCATCTCGCGCCTCATCCGCGACATCCCCTCGACTTCCATCATCGCCGGCAACCCGGTCACCAACCTGCGCCAGGTCATCGCGGAAAAAATGCGCGCCGAAAACATCCACTGCGCCTGTTTGCGCTGCCGCGAAATCGGCCACGTCATGGCGGCCAATCCGCAGATGCTCCGAGCCAAGCCAAAATTGTTTGACGAAGCATATGAAGCCTCAGGCGGCACTGAACATTTTCTCTCTTTCGAGGACGCGAGCCGCCGCGCGGTCTTCGCCTTCTGCCGACTGCGCTTACCTCCTCCCGAAACAGACGATGGCGTCGGACGATTTCTGCCTGAACTGAAGAATGTCGCGCTCCTCCGAGAGCTCCACACCTACGGCCAGCACCTGCAAATCGCCCACCGCGAAACCGGCGCCAGCCAGCACACCGGCCTCGGCCGCCGCCTGCTCGCCGAAGCGGAGAAAATCGCCCACGCCGCCGGCTACGAAAAGATGGCCGTCATCTCCGGCGTCGGCGTCCGCGGCTATTACCGCAAGTTCGGCTATCGCCGCGAGGGCACGTACCTGGTCAAGCACTGGCGCTAAAAATCTATCCCGAAAGACTTGACAAAATTGCCTCCACTGCTATCTTGAAAATAGATCATTTCCGTCGCCTAGGAGGCTGACATGAGAGTTTACAACCGTTCTTACGGTCCGATTTACGTAACCGTGCGACGCCACCCAACTGACCGTTCAGCGACGGCTGTCTTCATCACGCGTCAGGCACCAGCCGAAGGAGACGGCCGGCTGGCCCCACCCATCCTCATCGAGGACGGCAAGTCGGCCGAGGTGCACTACAAGCCCACCCCAACCCAACAATACGCGCAACGAGGGTTGGTCTGCAGGCCAAGCTATTTGGGATCGCCCAATTCCGTGGCCGTCCTCGCCGTCCAATGACCGCACCCACTTGGGGGCGGTCATCGTGTTTTTTAAGTCCGGGCCATATTCCGCTGTCGCAAAATAAATGCTAAAGTCATCCAAGCCGATTCTTAACGCGCCCCGCCTATGCTGAATAACCTCCGTACCGCTGATCCCGAAGTCGCGTCCGCCATTTCCCAGGAAGTGGCCCGCCAGCGACACGGCCTTGAGATGATTGCCTCGGAAAACATCGCCTCCCCGGCGGTGCTTGAGGCGATGGGCACGCCGCTCACCAACAAATACTCCGAGGGCTACCCCGGCCACCGCTATTACGGCGGCAACGCCTACATCGACATCATCGAACAGCTCGCCATCGACCGCGCCAAACAGCTCTTCGGCGCCGAACACGCCAACGTCCAGCCGCATGCCGGCTCGCAGGCCAACGCCGCCGCCTACCTCGCGCTCGCCGAACCGGGCGACACCTTTCTCGCGCTCAACCTCGCGCACGGCGGACACCTCACCCACGGCGCGCCGGTCAACTTCTCCGGCCGCATCTACCGCTTCACCCACTACGGCGTGCGCCGCGAGGACGAACGGATAGACATGGACGAGGTGCGTCGCCTCGCCCTTGAGCACCGGCCGAAGGTCATCGTGACCGGCCACAGCGCCTACCCGCGCCATATCGACTTCGCCGCCTTCCGCCGCATCGCCGAGGAAGTTGGCGCGTACCTGCTCGTGGACATGGCACATTTCGCCGGTCTCGTCGCCGCGAAGGTCCATCCGGACCCGATTCCTTACGCCGACGTCGTCACCACCACCACGCATAAGACGCTTCGCGGCCCGCGCGGCGCGATGATTCTTTGCCAGACGGCGGACCGCGTCCGGCCGAACGACAAGAAAAACCTGGAGCAAAAAATCGATTCCGCCGTGTTCCCGGGTTCGCAGGGCGGCCCGCTCGACCATGTCGTCGCGGCCAAGGCCGTGGCCTTCAAGGAGGCCCTGCAACCGGATTTCGTCGAATACCAGAAACAGGTGCTCAAGAATGCCCAGGCCTTTGCCGAAGTCCTGATGGCCGAAGGCGTGCGCCTCGTTTCCGGCGGCACGGACAATCATCTCGTGCTCGCTGACGTCACGCCCCTCGGCCTCGGCGGCAAAACCGCCGAAACCGCGCTCGACGCCGTCGGCATCTGCTGCAACAAGAACCTCATCCCCTACGACGAGCGCAAGCCGACCGATCCGTCCGGCCTCCGCTTCGGCACGCCGGCGCTCACCACGCGCGGATGCACCGAAAACGAGATGCGTCTCGTCGCGCACCTCGCGAGCCGCGTGCTCAAGAGCCCGGAGGACGAGACCGTGCGCGCCGATGTCGCCAAGCAGGTCCGCGAGCTCGCCGACGCGCATCCGATTTACGAAGGACTTGAATTCTAGTGCTGAAGAAGGGAAGTGCTGAAGTACTGAAGAAACTCCAGCACTCCAGCACTCCAGAACTCCAGAACTCCAGCACTCCAGCACTCTCATGCCCGCTCAACTCATCGACGGAAAATCCATCGCCGAACGCATCGAAGCCGAGACCCGCGCCGCGGTCGCCAACATGGCGCGCCCGCCGCTTTTGGCTGCCTTGCTCGTCGGCGACGACCCGGCCTCGCGTCTCTATGTCAGACTCAAGGAAAAAGCCTGCCGTCGTGTCGGCGTGAATTTTCGCTTGGTCGAATTGCCGCCGCAAACCGAGCCCGCCGATGTCCGTAACGCCATCCGTGAGCTCAATGACGACCCGGAAGTCACCGCCTTCATCGTCCAGTTGCCGCTCCCCGAACCCCTGCGCCCGCTCACCGACGAACTGCTGAAGGAGATGAAACCGTCCAAGGACGCCGACGGCTTCCATCCCGACAACCTCGCCGCGCTCGAGGCCGGCGAAGCGCGCGTCCTGCCGGTGCTCGCGGCCGTGGTCGCGGAAATCATCAAGACAACCGGCCGCAACATCAGCGAAAAGAAAGCCGTCGTCGTCGGCAACAGCGACGTTTTTTTCCGCCCGGTCGCGCACCTTCTGCGCGCCGGCGGCGCCAACACGTCCTTCACCAACGCTGACGTGCCGAACCTCATCGCCCTTTGCCGCGAGGCCGACATCCTCATCGTCGCCGTCGGCCGCCCGCGCCTCATCAAAGAAGAAATGATCAAACCCGGCGCCATCGTCATCGACATCGGCACGAATAAAGTGGATGGTCGCGTTGTCGGCGACGTTGATTTCGATGCGGCCAAAGACATCGCCGGCTGGCTCACGCCCGTCCCCGGCGGTGTCGGGCCGATGACCGTCGCCGTGTTGATTCGCAACGCCGTCGAGTTGGCGCGACCACTCGAGACAAAATGATAAGCCTAACAGGTGAATGACCGCGCTTGAAACTTATCGGAAGGGCATGGCAATTTTGGGGGCTTCTTTTTTTCGTGAAGCGAAACCTGCTACAATGAATCCGCTATGTTTTCCGCGATAATGATTTTCATCGGCGGCGCCATCCTGCTCGCCAAGGGCGCAGCCTGGCTGGTTGACGGCTGTGCCTCAATCGCCCGCCGTCTCGGAATCGCCCCCATCGTCATCGGCCTGACCGTGGTCGCTTTCGGCACCTCCGCGCCAGAGCTGCTGGTGAGCGTTTTTTCGACGCTCCAAGGAAAAACCGACGTCGCCATCGGCAATGTCGCGGGATCGAACATCGTGAACATCCTGCTCATCATCGGCGTCGCTGCCGCCATCCGCCCCATTGAAATCAAGCGGGAAACCGTCTGGAAACAGATTCCCCTGGCCCTGTTGTCGATCCTCATCGTCCTGACGCTCGCCAACGACTTTTTCCTGACCGGAAGAACGGTCAACTCCCTCGACCGCATTGACGGACTCATCCTCCTGATATTCTTCGGCGTATTCCTTTACTACACGGCCAACATCACCCGAGGCGAAAAATGGGCTGACACTCCCGAAGTGATGACCTTGCTGAAATCGATTGTCTACGCGGTGATCGGCTTTCTTTGCCTTGTCATCGGAGGCAAGCTGGCCGTGGACGGAGCGGTGGACATCGCCCACTGGGTGGGCCTCTCGGAGCGCGTCATCGCCCTCACTGTCGTCGCCATCGGCACCTCGCTGCCCGAACTCGTGACCTCGGCCGTCGCCTCATACAAAAAACACTCGGACATCGCCATCGGCAACGCCGTCGGCTCGAACATCTTCAACGTCTTCTGGATTCTCGGCCTCTCGGCCACCATCAAGCCGCTGCCGTTTTCGCCGCTGAACTCCCTCGACATGATCGTGGCGGGAGCCGTGACGCTGGCCCTTTTCATCGCCGCCATAATCGGAAAAAAATTCGTCATCGAACGCCGGCAGGGATTCGTCTTCATCGCGCTTTACGTCATCTACCTGCTGTTTCTGTTCATCAATTGAGGCGATTTGCCCCCTTGCCACCGGCCTTTCGTATCACTTTCAGCATCGATAAGAAGACCGGGCACGAAAACAACGCCGCCAACACGGGCGGCATTTCGCGTTCAACCACTAAAGCGCTATCGTGACCTTGTCATCCAGCACGTGCAGAATCCCGTCCTGCGCGGGAAACGCCTTAACCGTGCCGTCCGGCCGGCGCACGGCGATATCGCCCACCGCCACCACGACGTACGCCTCGGCGTGACCAGGCAGTATCTGCATCTGCCCAGCCGCGTCGCTCAAGGTGACGTCCAGGGCCTCGCCGACAAAAACAGCGCCGTCCAAGGCCATGATGCGGCAAACGAGCCGATCCGACATATCATTTCCCCTTAACGTCCTCGAGCGCGCCGATCATGTACAGCTTGTCCAAGTCGACGTCGTCGAATTCGCCCGCCATGATCCGCTCGCAGCCCTCGAGCGTCTTGTCGAGCGGCACGTTCACGCCGGGCTGGCCGGTAAACGATTCCGAAACGAAGAGCGGTTGGGTCAGGAAACGCTGGAGGCGTTCGGCCCGCTGAGCCGTGACGCGGTCTTCCTTGGACAGCTCATCGATGCCGAGGATGGCGATGATGTGCGCGAGGTCGCGGTAACGCTGGAACATCTTCTTCGCGTCGCCCGCGACGCGGTAATGGCGCTCGCCGACGACTTCCGGATCAAGGGCGAGCGAACTCGACCGCAGCGGGTCAATGGCCGGGTAAATCCCCTTTTCCGCGATCTCGCGCGAGAGCACGAGCGAGGCGTCGAGGTGCGCGAAGACCGTGACGACCGCCGGATCAGTGAGGTCATCCGCCGGGACGTAAACCGCCTGCACCGCGGTAATCGAGCCGTGTTCGCCGCTCCGCACCCGTTCCTGAAGCTCGGCCATCTCCTTCTCCAAAGTCGCCTGATAACCGAGTTCCGACGGCACCTTGCCCAGCACGCCGCCGACCTCCATGCCCGCCATGGCGTAACGGTAAATGTTGTCCACGAACAGCAAAACGTCCTGATCGGTCGTGTCGCGCAGGTACTCGGCGGCCGTGGCGGCGGTCAAACCGATGCGCAGGCGCACGCCCGGCGGCTTGTCCATCTCGCCGAAAAACATCACCGACCGATCCATGACCTTGAGGTCGCGCAAGGCCTGATGCAGCTCCTGACCTTCGCGGATGCGCTCCCCAACGCCGGCAAAAACGGAGTATCCTTGGCCGCGGCCGGCGATGCCGTACATCAGCTCCGTGACGAGAATCGTCTTACCGACGCCGGCGCCGCCGAAGAGGCCAATACTGTCGCCGCGGTGGAAAGGCGTGAGCAGGTCGATGGCCTTGATGCCCGTCTCGATCAGGCCGTCTTTCGTCTGGGTCTTGGCGGTGATGGCCAACCGCTCGCCGCCGAACACCGAGCGCGGTTCCCCGCCCTCGTACGGCTGGCCGTCAATGGGGTCACCGAAAACGTTAAACATGCGCCCCATCATCTTCGGCCCCGCCGACAACGTGAGTGTGTGCCCGGTATCCACGACCGCGCTACCGCGTTCAACGCCTTCAAGGGCGGTCAAACCGATGGCACGCACCGTCTGCCGCCCGATGATCTCCTCCGCTTCGAAACGGGCCGAACCGTCTTCGGTCACGAGCAACGCATGAGCGACCGGCAGCCGCTTCGGGAATTCGACCGTGGCCACGCCGCCGCGCACGGAAATTATCCGGCCAATGTTCTTCATACTGTTCGTAGGGCAAAGAAGCTCTCCGCCTGTTTTTGCGACATGAAACGTCGCCGCTCCTTGAAGTAACGCAGGCGCAGCCGCTTGATTTCACGTTCCGCCTGCGCGCCGGCCTCTTCCATGGCCACGGTACGCGCGGCGAATTCCGACAGGTTGGCTTCGGCCAACACGCCGAAGACGACATAATCGAGATAGCGCCGCAGCAGGCCGTCCGCGACTGCCGACCGGCCCGGTGCCAACACCGGCCAACCAGGCAGATCCGCCGCCGTGCCGGGGTCGATTTCATGAGGCAGGACAAAGGGCAGGAACGCCCGTATTTCCGGCTGTTGGACGGACAGGGAAACGAACTTTGGAAAAAGGAAATCCACGCTCCGGAGGTCGCCGTTCAGGAAGCCGTCAAGCGCGTACTTGGCAAGCGCAGCGGATTGTTGTCGATCCGGCGAACCCTCACTCGCGGCCATGACCTCATCCGGCTTGATCCCCTCATCAACCAACCATTGAGCCGAGCGGCGGCCGACAGCGACGATTCGTCCGTATTTCTTTTCCTCCCGTTCATAGCGCCGCACCAACTCGGTATACAGCCCGCCGACCAAGCCACGCTCCCCGCCAACGATGAACAGCAGGTCAACCCCGTCACTCTTAGGCATGAACACGGGATGATCGGCCAACCGGTAGCGGCGCGCGAAGGCGGCCGTAAGTCCGACGACCACATCCACGTATTCCTGCATGGACGTGGTCACGCGCCGTTCGCGCTGAACATGCGAGGCCGCAGACATCTCCATGGCCTTGACGGCTTCGGTCACGTCCTCGAGCGCCGTGACGTCATCGTGAAAATCCAGGTAGGTAGGCATAGGTCAGGAAGCGACAAACTCTTCCTTGAAGGCCGCGAGCGCCGTCGCCACGCTTTTCCTGGCCTCGTCATCGAAAGCGTTGCCGCGGATGTGTTCCAGCACCGAGGCGTAGCGGGTGCGCAGGAACTCCAACAGGTTCCTCTCGAAGGGGCGCCACGTCGTCTGCGGCAGGTCATCGAGAAAACCGTTCTCAACCGCGTAGAACAGGACGACCTGTTCCTCCCAGCGCAGGGTGTCGTGCTTGCCCTGCTTCAGCACCTCCAGGATGAGGTTCCCTCGCTGGATGCGTTCACGCGCGGCATCGCTGACGGTCGTCTCCAGCTGGGCCAGCTTCTGCAGTTCGCGATGCTGGGCGAGCTCGAGCCGCAAGCCCGCCGTGACTTCCTTGAGCGGCTTCGGCTGGACCTGCGAACCGAGACGCGACACGGACAGTCCGGCGTCCACCGCCGGGACGAAGCCGCGTTCCTTCAGGGCCCGCTCCAAATAAATCTGCCCGTCCGTGATGGAAATGATGTTGGTCGGGATATATGAGGTCATGTCGCCTTCCTGCGTCTCGATGATCGGCAGGGCCGTAAGCGAGCCGCCACCTTTCTCCGGAGACAGCTGACCCGCGCGCTCCAGGAGGCCGGCATGCAGGGAAAAAATGTCGGCGGGATATGTCTCGCGGCCAGGCGGCCGCTCCAGCAAAAGGCTGATGTCGCGATAAGCCTTGGCATGCTTGCTGAAGTCGTCATAGACGATGAGCGCGTCGCGCCCCTCATCGCGGAAATGCTCGGCAATGACACAGCCGACGAACGGCGCGAGATACTGCGCGGCGAAGCTGTCGTCCGAAGTGGCCGCCACCACGGTCGTGTAAAGCATCGCCCCGGCCGCGTTCAGCAGGCCGACCGTGTCCGCGACATGGCGTGACTTGTTGCCGACGGAAACGTATACACACTGAACGGCTGGCGTCGCGTGGCGCTGGTGCAGGATGGTGTCCAAGCCGATGGTGCCCTTGCCCACGCGCCGATCGCCGATAATGAGTTCGCGCTGGCCGCGCCCCAAAGGCAGGATGGCGTCGATCATCTTGATGCCCGTGACGAGCGGGCGCGTCACGGCATTGCGGTCGATGATGGCCGGCGCCGGACGGAAAACCGGCGTTTCCTCGCCAGGCACGAACGGCAGCGCATCGCGTGACCGCCCCAAACCGTCCAGGACACGGCCGGCGTGCGTGTCCGCCACCGGTACCGAAAACAAACGATGACCACGCTGAACGGGCTTGCCCATCGGAAAACGCTCGTCGAAAAAAAGCGCCTCGACCCAGCGATCGCCGAAACCGATGACGATGGCGCAAGGCTGATCGTCGTCGGCAACCAAAACCTCGCCCACGGCCACGTGCGGCAAGCCGTGCACGAAAGCGATGCCGCGGAACCAGCGGTCGATATACCCGACCTCGTTAAGTTTTTTTTCAGCCGTTGATCGCATGCCTGATGTCCGATGACAAATTGCTTTCAATCGCATAACCGTCGGCCGTGACGCGGTACCCGGCGACCAACGCCGCGTCCGTCACGGCCGGCCCGATGGCCATGTCCTGACGGCCGTACTTTTCCGCCACGGCTAGCCGGATCTTTTCCGCCTCGTCGGCGGTGAGCGGCCAGGCGGATGCCACCGTCACCTCGGGCTCCAGACGCTGAAGATCCGCCGCCGGCAATTCCGCAATCTGCTTCAGCAAGTCAGTAAAGTATGTCGCCTGGACCTTCGGTCCTAATTCCTCGCCAAGGCGTTCATGCCAAGTCTGGACCAACTTCACGTCCACCTCGTGAAAACGGTCATGGATGCCCGCCGTCACGGCTGCGCCTTCCTGTGCGGCCATCTGCACCTTGGCCTGTTCCAACAGATGCCGCTTCATCTCCTCCGCCTCGGCCTGCGCTTTCTTCTTCACGTCCTCCGCCACGCGCTCCGCCTCCGCCAGCATGGCGGCCGTTTTCTCCCTGATGGCCGCCTCGGCCTGCTCATGCACTTTCTTCATCTCCGCCTGCGCCTGTCGCACCGCCGCCATCTCCTTGTCCGCCTGAACCAAATCGCTGTTTTCCAAGGACTTGAGCAAGGGGCGATAAATCAGCTTCGTCAACAGCCAAAACAGGATCGCGAAGTTGACGACCTGCGCGAGTAGCAGATGCCAATCAATGCCGAGCTGTCCAAGAAAACCGGTCATAACCGTCTCAAGCGACGAACTTCAGGATAAGCGCGACGACCAGAGCGTAAATCGCGATGGCCTCGGCGAAGGCGATGGCGATGACCATCGCGATCTGGATGCGGTCGGAATTCTGCGGATTGCGCGCCATGGCGATAAGCGCGGCGGCCCCGATGAGGCCGATGGCCAAAGCCGGACCGATGGTCCCGATGGCCATGACGAAGGCGGAAGGATTCATAGTGGCGTAAGATTAACGGCACCAGGTCATGACTCGACCGAGGCCGTCCGAATGAAGGATAGGGTTAACATGGCGAAGATGAAAGCCTGGATGATGCCGATGAAGACTTCCAGGATCATGAACGGCACCGGGATCAGGTAAGGCACGAGGAAGGCGATGACGAGCAAGAGCACCTCGCCGGCGAAGATGTTGCCGAACAGGCGGAAGGAGAAGGAGAGGATCTTCACGCCTTCGGAGATCGTCTCGAAGAAGCCGCGGATGAACCGCACGAAGCTGGTAACGTCGAAAAATCGCCGGGCGTAAGCGCTGGCGCCAAGCCGACGCCATGAATAATACTGCGTCGCGATGACCGAGAACAACGCCAGCGCCACCGTCGTGTTCAAATCGCTGTTCGGCGACCGCAAGAGCGGCACTTGCCCGTCCGGCGTTGCCACGTAAAACGAGCCCAGGAAGCCCGGCAGCAGCGCCAGCAGATTCGCCGTGACGATGAATACAAAGAACGTCGCGGCCAGCGGCAGGACGGCCAACGCCTTTTGGCGATCGCCAGATACGGCCTCGGCAATCCGCAACATCTGGTCCATCAGGAAACGCGCGACGCGCGTCACCGGACCGCGGCGGTCAAAACGGATCAGGAGCGCGGCCGCCACGATGACGACGGTCACGATAACCGTCGTCAGCAAGGAATTGCTGACGGGGACGCCCAGCACCGAGGCCACGTATTCCGGCTTGAAGCTAA
Source organism: Patescibacteria group bacterium (assembly GCA_028714475.1). Lineage (GTDB taxonomy): Bacteria > Patescibacteriota > Patescibacteriia > SG8-24 > SG8-24 > JAQTNC01. The sequence continues at coordinate 9,565 of JAQTNC010000016.1, read as the reverse complement.
TGCGAATCATCTTTTTTCGTTTCTTCGTTCGTTTTGTTCAGCAACGGCTCCAGCAGGCGGTAGGTGTCGTACACGGTCACGGTCAGGCCAACCGCCAAGCCAATCAGCACAAAGGCTGGCGCCGTGCCGAGCCACCCGTCCAACACAACGCCCAGCCAGATGAAGCCAACCAAAGGCGCCACCACCATAAATCCCAATTGCGCGGCAAAAGACAGGGCATAAATTAAGTTGGGTTGACGCTTATCCATAACCGAACGGATTTCATTATAATTATACAACAAAAAGCCTCCCCCGGACAGTTGAGAGAGTGGTCTTAATACTTGCCGAACAAGGGCCGCCGATCGCTTGTTTTACGCCCACCATCCCGCGAGGGTCCGGTAAACCTCGTAGACGGCGCCGGTGGCCAATACCGCGATGACGACATAAGCCACGGCCGGCGGCATCCCCAGCGGTTTCGGCAGGATTTTCCGTCGCGCCACCGCGAGATAGAGAAGGGCCACCACGACGGACGTCACGCCGCCGAACACCGCGCCCGAGAAACCGATGACGCTGACGAAACTGCTGTCGCTCACAAGAATGAGCCCAATCGGCACGCCGACCGTCAGGAGCCAGGACGAAACGCGACCGCGGCCGTAGTCGAACTGGAAAGTCGTGCGGATATTGTTGCCGATGTTGAAACTGCAGTTCATGACGGCGATGAAACCGACTGCCGCCGCGAGCGAGGCGATGCCGTCGCCGAGCCGCGCCTGCAGTCCGGTGACGGTGTCCGGCGTCGTGGCCATGCCAGTCACGCCGTAGACACACAACCCGAAGGCCGCCGTCAGCAAGACGCCGATGACGGTTCCGGTCACGATGGCCTGGCGATAATGTTCGTGTCTCCCTCTCAACGTGTCTTCCATCTGCGGGATAGCCGGCAAAGCGGACAAGGCGAACAGGATGACGCCGTACGGCAGGAAGGCGTCCTGCAGGTTCACCCAGGGCAGGTTGATCAGCCGGATGTCCGGCGCAGCACTAACGAAAACGGCTACGAGGGCGATGATCAAGGCCGTTGTCCCGACAAAGGCCGTGCGGGTGACGAATTCAGGCTTCATGAACACCACGAAAGCGAAAAAGCCCGCCCAAACCAACTGGTACGTCAACGCGTCGCCGCCCAAATACGGACCGAAGATGACGAACAGGAAACCGCCGCCGACAATGACGTAAGCCATGAGGCTCGCCCACAACCCGAAGATGTTGGTCACGCCAGTGAGCAAACGCGCCTTGGAGCCGAGGAAGCGGCCGACCAAGCCAGGCAAGCGCTGTTTTTCCTCGACGGCCATGGCCGCTTCCGCCAGAAAAAGATGCTGCAGGAGCTGGATGCCGCCGAGGACGACGAAATACGCGAGTGCCAACCCGACGCCGACGCGACTCATGGCATACGGCACGCCGAAAATGCCGACCCCAATCATGGTGCCGACGAGCGAGGCGGTGGCGACCCAGAACTCCTTGGTTTCCCGCTTCATGAGGTAATTATAGCATGAAAAGTACTGAAGATAGGGAGTGCTGAGGTGCTGGAGATTGCTGATTTCTCCAGTACTCCAGTACTCCAGCTCTCCAGCGCCACTTTATCCCCCGCCCATGCACAATTAATCCCCTTTTCACCATTGAACGACGGCCTTCGGTAGGGTATTTTTTAAGTACTGGAGATGGGGAGTACTAAAGTGCTGAAGTCGGTTGATTTCTTCAGAACTCCCGCACTCTAGAACTTCAGCACTCCACCCCCCTATGCCCGCCGAAAAAATCCCGCCGCAAAACCTCGAAGCCGAACAGTCCTTGCTTGGCGCCATCCTCATCGAGAAGGACGCGCTCATCAAGATCGCGGATCAGGTTCGTCCCGAGGATTTCTACCGCCCCGCGCACGGCGAAATCTTCCAAGCCATGCTCGACCTGTTCGCCAAGCGTGAACCGGTGGATTTGTTGTCGCTCGGCAACCGTTTGACGGACAAGGGTCAACTCGAAAACGTCGGCGGCCGCGCCTACCTCATGGAACTCACGACCGTGGTGCCAACCGCCGCGCATCTTTCGCATTACGCGTCCATCGTGCAGAAGAAAGCCTCCCTGCGCCGGCTCGCCGATGCGGCCGCGAGCATCGCCGAGATGTCCTTCAATGAGGCGGATGACGTCGAGACCGTGCTCGACCAGGCCGAGCACCAGCTCTTCGGCGTCTCGCAGAAATACCTCAAGACGAACTTCACGCCCATCCAAGCCGCCCTCGACGAGGCGTTCGAGCGCATCGAGCGGCTGCACGGCGAACGCGGCGCTCTCCGCGGCGTGCCGACTGGCTTCGCGGATCTCAACAACCTGCTTGGCGGTTTTCAGAAATCCGACCTCATCGTCCTCGCCGCTCGCCCGTCCGTCGGCAAGACGAGCTTGGCTCTCGACATCGCTCGCCTCTCCGCCGTGAAGCACAAGACGAAAGTCGGCATCTTCTCTTTGGAAATGAGCGCCGACCAACTCGTGGACCGCATGCTCTGCGCCGAGGCCGGCGTGGACCTCTGGAAGATGCGCACCGGCAAGCTCTCCGAACAGGGCGGCGAGCAGGGCGATTTCGCGCGCATCGGCCTCGCGCTCGGCACGCTCTCCGAGGCCGCCATCTTCATCGATGACCTCTCGAACGCCAACATCATGGAGATTCGCACCAAGGCGCGTCGCCTGCAGAACGAGCATGGCCTTGACCTGCTCATCATCGACTACCTCCAGCTCATGGAATCGCGCTCGAACAACCGCAACTCGGACAACCGCGTGCAGGAGGTGTCGGAAATCTCCCGCGGCCTCAAGGGCATCGCCAAGGAGCTGAATATCCCGGTGCTGGCGCTCTCCCAGCTGTCGCGCCAGACGGAAAACGAGAAGCCGGCCATCCCGCGCCTCTCGCACCTGCGCGAGTCCGGCTCCATCGAGCAGGACGCCGACGTCGTGATGTTCATCTATCGCAAGGCCGCGGACCGCAACTACCGGCTGGAGGACATCCCGTCCGACGAGCGTCATCTCGCCGAACTGCACATCGCCAAGCACCGCAACGGCCCGACCGGCCTGGTCAAGCTGTTCTTCGACGACGCCCGCGCCAGTTTCCGCGATCTAGAGCGTTCCAGCCGCGAACCTGCGCCCGCCATGGCCGCAGCCGCCGCGCCCGCGCCCGTCAAACAACCACAGTTTTAATATCCCCTGAGCTTGCCCTTCGATACGCTCAGGGCAGGTCGAAGGGGTACCGAAATCCCGTAGCTGTCATCCGACACCAATCCTTATGTTCAACAAACTCAAGCAAGTCAAAGACCTCCGCGATAAGGCCAAGCACCTGCAGTCCATCCTCGGCGACGTGGTCGTGGAAGGCTCGGCCGGCTGGGGCAAGGTCAAAATCAGCATGAACGGCAATCAGGCCGTGACCAGCGTCAGCATTGACCCGTCGTATCTCGCGCCCAGCGAGAAAACCAAGCTCGAGGCGGCCGTCAAAGACGCGGTGAATGACGCCCAGAAAAAGGCCCAACAGAAGATGGTCGAGAAGATGAAAGAGACCGGCGATTTCAAGATGCCGGGGTTGGAATAAGAATGACCCTCGACAAGCTCGGGCCAGAACAATCATCCAAGCTAATCATGTTCTGCCCCGACCTTGTGGAGGGGCAAAAAACATGTCTCGCTACCCCAAACCCATCGAGAACCTGATTGCGGAGCTCGGCAGGCTCCCGGGCGTCGGGCCAAAAACGGCCGAACGCTACGCTTTTGCGCTGCTCAAGCGACATCGTGGCGAGCGGCAGAAACTAGCCGACGCGCTCCTGGCACCCGACCTCGCGCTCAAGACCTGTTCCGTCTGCCGCAACTACACCGAAGCCGACCCCTGTCCTGTCTGTGCCGACCCGCAGCGCGACCGCGATCTCATCTGCGTCGTGGCGAACGAACAGGATCTGCTCGCCGTCGAGCATACCGGCGAATACCGCGGCCTCTACCACATCCTGGGCGGCATCCTCTCGCCCGCCGACGGCATCACGCCCGACGACCTCAACATCCGCGAACTCGCCGCCCGCGTCCGTCGCGACCATCCGCGTGAAATCATCCTTGCCATTGACCCGACCGTCGAAGGCGAAGCGACCATGCTCTACCTCGCGCGTCAGCTCGCCGCGGCCGGTATCCGCGTCACCCGCCTCGCCCGCGGCCTGCCCATCGGCTCGGAACTCGGTTATGCCGACGAGATTACCTTGACGGACGCCTTGAGAGGGCGGAGGGAGATGGGGTGAGAGAAGTGCTAGAGTGCTGGAGAGATACGGGCTCTTCGGCATTTTTTTATTCTTCAGTACTCCAGCACCTTACTTCTCCAACACTTCTCTGCCCCTTGACTTTCCGCGTCAAGGGTGCTAAAAAGACCGCGCGGATGCGTCCGCGTGTATCACAACCCGCCGAGGTCCCATCGGACCAAGGCAACTCTCCTGCGGGAGAGCGCAACGGTCGCGACTGCGGTCGCGACAGAGGATAGTACCATGACAACTGAAAGTCGACTGACCAGAGCGCTCCAGGACTACCACATGACCGGACTCGCCGAGCAACTGGCACCACATCCAATTTGTGCCCAGATTGCCATGCTCGAGATGTCCTTCCTCGCTCTAGCCGGCACTGGCCGGGAAAACGGCGGAACCGAAACCTACCTGCTGCTTCTCCTGCCCGCCATCCGCGATTCCATCTCCCCCGTCGGCAACCCGGCCGAGCCGCCCGACACGGAGGCTAACACGGCCGCTGAAGTGGCCGTGGCCAAAGCCTGTCTGCGCTATTTCCAGCTGATGCCCAAGGATGCCGACAACGAGGCCGTACTGACGCGGACCAAGCAAACGCTGTTCTTCACCATCGGCCACAGCGGGATGTTTGCCACCGGAGACGAATATGCCCACATCGTGGCGGGGCTCCTGGAGATACAGAATGACCATCTGGTCGGATCCAATCGACAGCATTATCTGGAAGCCTACCGGGCCCTCTGTGGTTCCGTCTCGAGCATCGAGCAGGTTTCCCTGGCGCTCAAAACAGCTGCCGAGCACCTTCCCCGCGAAGGCTCGGATGGCCACGGCGCCATCAGGGCCATTGCCCACGGTTGGGTCAACTCCGGCACCCTGCTGGAACTGGCTCGCTCACTCCGCGTGCTGTCCCTGATGAAACTCATGCGCCTGGCGACCACGGTGGATTTCCTGACTGACGAAGCCGAGCGGCTGCTCAGTGAGGAAACCGCCAAGCTGGAAGCCGAAGCGCGCGCCATCGGGGAACATCTCGCTGAGTGGGGTGACGGTTCAAGGGAGATGATCGTGTCCTTCCCAAGGAACGACCGAGCCGTCCTGGTGACCATCAGGTGCGGATACCGTTGCCACCAGTTTAACCGGGCGGCCTTCGAGACAGCCGTGTCGTACCGAGACAGGTGCTCCGTCAGAAGTCGGGTCGCGCTCCGCTTCGAGTTCTGTTCCGAGCCGCTCTCCGAAGTGTTTGACGAAACAAGGAACTGACCGCCCTTTCTAGCGGTCATGCGATCCCGGTGAGCCACACCCTCGTGGCTCCCGGGTTTTTTTGTTTAGTGCTGGAGTTCTGGAGTGCTGAAGAGCCGAAGTTATGTCGGCTCATTTCATTACTTCAGCACTCCTGCACTCCCCATCTCCAGCACTTCTCTGCTCCTTGACTTTCCCGCGCAATCATGCCAACCTGAGCGCGCGGAGCAATCCGCGATTGGTCACTGACAACGCCAATCCTTCCTCAAGGGGACGGAACGGCATCATAGCTTCCCAAGGGAAGCGGCAGAGAGAAGCGGTTAAGGCCGCAGGAGCAAAAGTCATGAAAAACGATCAAAAGGCAGCCAAGAAACCCGCGCACCTCGACAGCTTTCTGGATGGTCTGCGCCACGCGCGCAAATCGCCCTTAGCTGCCCTCATCGCGAATCTAGGGACACCGGGGCAACGTCGCGCCGCCGTAACCGCCCTGGTTGGCGAAGAAGCCGGTCATGGCCGGGACTCCGAGACGTACGAACTGTATGACACTCTGATTCGGCTGATCCTGGCCGATACGCTGGACAGGGTGGTCACCTGCAGTGAACGTCTGTCAGAAAGAAAGGCGAGGCAAGAGCAGGCCGCCTTTGAGGAGATACACTGTCTCGTCGCGACCGAAGCGATGACCGTGTGGCAACAACTGCCAAGAGAGTGGGATCTGCTTGAGACAAGGGCGTACGTTCTGGACGGTGTCGTCACCAGGTATTGCGAAACGAAAGACGAGCGGGAAGCCGACAGACTGCTCGCCTTCCTGTCTGGGCTCGACGGCACCCGCGAAGTCTTAAAAGTCGTGGAGCAGAGCCTCCGAGAACTCACCGAAAAAGCTCCTTACCCGCGTCTCCTGCGCGCGCTGGGACAAATCGGCCAATCGGCGAAACAGCCATCGGCAACCGGTCCCTTTCGAGGACATGACTTGCTCTGTCTGTTCATGCACGGTTGGATCAGGCGAACGTCGTTGGAGACACTAGCTGGCTGGGCAGGCACCATCGCCGCCGCGCTGCCAGAATCCATGGCCGCCGAGGGCACACAACCCCTCGGCTGTTGAGAAGCATCCGCACCTTCGTCCGGTGAGCCACACTCTCGTGGCTCCCCGGCGTTTTTGTTTAGTGCTGAAGCGCTGGAGTTCTGGAGTGCTGAAGAGCCGAAGTTAATTCGGCTCATTTCAATACTTCAGCACTCCAGCACTCCCCATCTCCAGCGCTTCCCCGCCCCTTGACTTTCCCGCATAACCATGCCAACCTGAGCGCACGGAGCAATCCGTTTTCGTACCGTCACAATTCGCCGAAAAGCCTCGAGGGGCCCTAGGCGACCTTTCCCGAGGGAAAGGCAGCAGCGACCGAGGTCGCGAGGACAGCAGTCATGAACACCCAAACACAACCCAAAACCGACACCCTCATCACCCACCTCCGTTCCATCCGGCAGCATGCGCTGGCCAGAACGTGGGCGGAAATATGGCCTAATACGCGGCTAGTCACCCTACTGTCGAACCTGAAGGAGGCCGTCAAATCAGGCAACGACGATGAGGCGGCGGAATACATCGACTGGCTCGAATACGCGGTCAGGGACTCGCGCCAAGAGCGTGGCGGCGACCCCGAAACCGCGGAAAAATACGACGTGGCCATCTGCCTGCTCAATGCCCTCAAGGAAGACGCTCTGGAGTCTCGACATGGCCCTCCCATGCCGAAAACCTGGGCTGCCTTTTTCGAAGCCTTGGTCAAAGGCTACCTGGTAGCCATCGGAACGGAACGCGACGAGCTGTTTTCCTTCCTGACCGGCCTCATCGGAAACTATCCGCTGGAGCCGAAAGAGATTGATGCCATTCTTCGCGAGATCACCAATCTGGGGACTCAACCCACCGCCATCGCCAGTGTCATCGCCGCCAACGTTCCCACCCTTTCCGGCGAGGATGACGACCGACAACGCGTTGCGGCTGTTCCTCGCCTTGCGCACGGTTGGGTCAACAACGCCAGTCAAAGGGAGATCGCCCAATGGTTCCGCGTCATCGCGGCGATGCCCAACGGCGTCTCCCCGCGCGTCGCGGACGAACTGGCGAAAATCGGCCCCCAATTGGCCGAGGTCAACGCCAAGGCCGCCGGCGTTGTCCGCGCCATAAGGGCAATCAGCCTCCAGCTCCTGAAGGAAGCTGACATCGAACTGACGGAGTTGACAACAGCGTCCGCCACCCTGTCGATTCACATCGCCAGCAAGGACGTGATGATGGGCGGTCGCGATGTCGAACTGTCTCCTTCTAATGTCAGGCACGTGATCGACCGGGTCGAACAGGTCAATAGCGACGGGGTCAGCCTGCGCTTCTGTTTCTACCGGCCAGGACACCTTCGCGAGCAGGAATACCTGCTCGATCAGGTATGCCTGCCTTAAGACGGCTAATGGGCCCGTAGATCGCCCAAACACTCGCTCGGTGAGCCACATCCTCGTGGCTCCCGGGCGTTTCTGTTTTTTGACTCAACATCCGTCCATTTCACCGGCTCGCCCCTATTGACGCGTTTTGAAATCCTTGATATATATCAGGAAACAAAGGAGACACCATGCCTTCAAAATCAGGTTCAGCCCTTTCCCAAACCGAACAGGCCGTTCAATCCATCAAGAGATACATAGAGGAAAACGGCTCGTTGTTGTTTGTGAACCTCCATTCGCTAAAACTTCACGTAAAAGGACACTATCGGCGGGATGACTTCCAGGTTCCCGAACGGCAATCAGGCGGCGGACTGGATGCTTTCATCGGCAGTCTGGCCGTAACCATGGAAGGGTTCAGATTCACCACTCCGTATGCCGATTGCATCGATTGTCGGAGAACCATCGGCGTTGTTGAGCTGTACCGGCCTCACGAATTAAGGACCGACTTGAGTTTCTGGTGGGAACAGGTGAAAAACGAGGACATTCAGGTCATTTGGTTCATGTGTATGGAACAAAACGGGGATCACCCCTGTCACTGCCTGATCACCCGTCAAGGCCAACAGAATCGACAACCGGCTCCTGACGAATCGCCTTCAAAAAAAGCGCTACCCAACTAGGTATCCGCTGTAGTCGCCCCCGTCCGGTGAGCCACACCCTGTGGCTCCCGGGTTTTTTGTTTAGTGCTGGAGTTCTGGAGTGCTGAAGAGCCGAAGTTATGTCGGCTCATTTCAATACTTCAGCACTCCTGCACTCCCCATCTCCAGCGCTTCCCCTCCCCTTGACTTTCCCAGTGCTTTCCCCCAACATCATCTCAGAAACACCGTTCCTCATAACGCGGCGCGGCCGCCAAGGAGCAAGACGTGGCCAGCAACAACGTCATCTTCGACTGGTCCGGCGTGATCAGGGATTGTGTACATTCTGTTCTTTGGGTCATCAACCAGATGTTCGAGAGATATGGCGCCAGGGCCATCTCTCTGGACGAATTCCGTGAGCATTGGGTCCAGCCCTACATGGCTTTCTACACCAAGTACCTGCCGAACCTCGGCCTCGAGGAAGAACAAAGGGCCTACAACGAAATCCAGATGCGGCCGGACTGCCCGGCCTGCGGCATCTTCCCAGGCACGGCCGAACTCATCCTCATGTTGAGGCAGCGAGGGGATTTCCTCGCGGTAATCACAAGCGACGGTAGGGCGACCTTCATGCCGGAACTAGACCGTTTCGGCCTGACGGGCGTGTTCGACCAACTGGTGATGGATGTCCACGACAAGACGCCCCCGCTCCGTGAGATGGTTACGCGACTCGGGATGAATCCCGACGAATCCTACGTCGTCGGCGACAGCAACCACGAGATCGAGGCCGGTCAGAAGGTCGGCATCAGAACCATCGGCGTCACCTGGGGCTTCAGCCCAAGGGAGCGCCTGCGCCGATGCCGTCCCGACCACCTAGTCGATTCCGTGACGGAGTTGGCGGCCGTCCTGCTAATCTAGTCAGTCCGGCCGTGCCGGAAAATATCGTCCGGTGAGCCACACCCTCGTGGCTCCCGGGCGCTTTTTGTTTAACCAAATTTGTCGTGTGGAGCACACTCTGCGGAATTGATGACTTCATTT
>JAQTNC010000015.1 GCA_028714475.1 Patescibacteria group bacterium | reverse complement strand
GCCCACCTTCTGACGTAATCCCAGGCGGCGAGGCGGTCTTCGGCATGGATGGCAAGCAGGGTGTCGATGGCTTGGTCGATTTCGGAGGCCGTGTAGGCATCAAAGCGCAGGGCGGCGATGGCCGGAAACTCCTCGCGCCGCAGGAAACGCATGGCCTTGATGAAGTTGGGCGAGACGGGTCGCGCCTCGGGCGTGAAACAATCAGTGCAAAGCAAGCCGCCACGCAGGAAATCAACGGCGTTGCCGTCCGGCACGAGCACGGCGCGACAGCGGAGACAAACGTCGAATTCCGGGGCGAAACCCAACAAGTCAAGAAGTTTGACGACGCCGCCGGCGTAGAGCTGACGTTCGACGTCGGTCGAGGCCACGCCGTCGAGCGCCTCAAGATAATCGACGACCAACCTAAAGACGCGGTCATCCGGCAATTCGCGCCGCGTGAGAGCGTCCACGGTCAAGAGGAAACCTTGAGCCGCCGCCGTGCCGGGAAACGACTCGATGAGGCGCGAAAACGATCGTTCGAGCGAAGCACCCGCGAGCCTGTCCCAGCGGCGGCCACGCGCTACCATCACCTCGACCACGCCGAACGTCCCGAGATGCGGCGACATCTTGCTATGCCCGCGTCGCGTCCCCTTGGCCAGGAGATCGATCTTGCCGTGCTCGGCCGTGAAAAGCGAATACCGCCGATCCGCGTCGCGGAGCGGCTGAATTTTCAGGACGACGCCTTTGTCGCGGTAAGTGGGCATTTAAACAATCCGTAGCGGCAGGGCTTGCCCCTGCACCACCATAATTTATGCCTGCAATAAGGTGGTGGCGGGACAAGCCCGCCCGCTACGGTTTATTGATTTTCTGTCTCGCCAGCCACGTCTCCAGTATATTCGCCGCGGCCACGGCGTCACGGTCGAACTCCCTAGTCGAGGCGCCGACGGCGTGACGTTCGCTCACGGCGGCGGCCGTAGTCATTCGCTCGTCTTCTGTTTCAATGCGGGCTTTGACGGTTGCTCCCAGCGCGGCGATGAATTCCTGGACGGCCTGTTCCGTCTCCCCTGCCGGGCCCTCGCCTGACATGCGCCTCGGCATGCCGACCACGACAACATCGGCCATTTCTTCTTTCACAATGGTGGCCACCGCCGTCACGGCTTCCGGCAACGAACCGACCGTCACCGACTTGAGCGGCAACGGCAAATTTAGTTCGTCATCAGCGACCGCCAAACCGACTCGCCGCGTGCCGTAATCAACGCCAAGAATCCTCATAGAGTCCAGGCAAACGGCGGAATCGGCGTGAGAATATCCGGCCCCTTATCCGTCACCGCGATGGTTGCCTCGAAATGAGCCGAATTGCTGCCGTCGGCGGTCACGATGGTCCATCCGTCAGGCAACATGCCGATTTCGTCGTCGCCGAAATTCACCATCGGTTCGAGAGCCAGGACCATGCCGGCCGCAAGACGAACCGGCTTAAACGAACGGTCGAGGTAATTCGGGACCTGCGGTTCCTCGTGCACGGCATGGCCGACGCCGTGCCCGACCATCGCCTTCACGGTCGTGAAGCCGTGCCGCCGAATGTGCTTATCCACGGCCTTGCCGATGTCGCTCACCCAACCGCCAGCGATGGCTTTCTCGATGCCAATCATGAGCGCCTCGCGGGTGGCGCGCAGCAATTCCAAATCCGCCTGGGCCACGGTGCCGATCGGCACGGTCGCGGCCATGTCGGTATAGAGACCCTTGTAACGCATGCCGACGTCAATCTTCAAAAGCTGGCCGTCCTTCAAACGCCGCGGCGGCAAGGCTGTGCCGTGAACGACCTCGTAGTCGAGCGAGGTGCAGAGCGCCGTCGGGAATGGCCGCTGGTCGCCGGAAGTGCGGTAACCCTTGAACGATGGCGTGCCGCCGGCCTCGGCCATGCGCCGACACGCCAAAGCCTCCAATTCGCCGGTCGTGACGCCGGGTTTGGCGGTCCGCAAAAGCTCATCGAGGATGCGGGAGAGAATCTCCCCGCCCTCGTGGAGAATGGCTATTTCCTGTGGTGTTTTTAGCCGAATCATAGTGGACTGCTTCTTGTAGTTTAAGCCAGATGGCGAGAATAAAAAAGAGGCCTCGCCCGGAATGTAGCCGTGAAAACAACAGACCCCGCCAACGCGTGTTGGCGGGGCGGGGTGCAGAGATTCGCTCAAGGCAAGACGATCGGCTGGCGATGCCTGACACCTAGGAACAAATAGCGTTTTTGCCAATAAGCAGCGTCAGAGATTACGCGGTAGGCGCGACTATGGCGATTGCCAAAAATGAGTGCCCTGCGATCCGCCTCACCAAGACCATCGTTGGGTAAGCAAAGGCCAGCCACCAGAATCCGCCCCTCGTCCGGGTCATTGTCGAGATAGGTCTCGACCTCGGCGAGGTCGCCTCGGGAAAGGTTGCGGGCAACCAATGCCTCGTGGGCCAATCCAATTTTCGGTCCGTTGAGATCCCAGCCCGGCACCTCGATGAGCTGGAACTCGACCAGGGCGAGGCCGGTGTATCGAACCGGAAAATCTATTGCCAACGCGCCGCGGAGCAGGTTCGGGTTTGGTCTGCGCCAGCGCGAATCATCATAGTTCACGAGCAGGGTCGTGGGCCGAAGACGACCGTCGATGATGTCCTGAAGCGCCCGCCCCAGAACCGTTGGGCTGTAGGGATAGCCGCCGCCCTGATTGAGCTGCCGTTTGAGCTCCAACAGCTGTCTGTCCAAATCACGATACGTTTCTGCCTCGACAGGGTTTGCCATGACAGATTCTCCTTTTTGTGGCTCGCCGCCGCCAGGCCACCATGGCCCGAAAGCGGTCTGCCGATGCAATGACCGACGGGCGTCACTTTAGCACGCCTATAAACGAAATCAAGAGGTGATAAACACAAACCCCGCACCGTAAGACGGGCGGGGTAGGTACGCGCGGTCGAAAATATTACGGGCACCAAGACTACGCATCTGAATCAGGTTCGGAAAAAATCCTTTGTCGAATCGGCTCCAGATACGCCACGAGTGCCGGGTGGCTGACGCGTGGTCGGTTGGTGCGCCAGAAGTCGATGGCGCGGACATCATTGTCGCCTTCACACTCGTAGCGCCAGGCCATGACGATGTCCGCCAGCTTATCGAGCTGTCTGGCGAAGGCCGCTTCCGACGTTTCACCGGCCTCGTACTCTTGCCAGAGCGCCATGAGCGACGGGCCATCCTCGCCGAAACGCGCGGTAATAATTCGCATGGCCGCGGTTTCCGACTCATGCTTGCTCACGATGGCGGCGGCGAGTTCGACACCCGACAGCATGGCCGTGACCGGGTCACCGTCGATGGCTTCCGGCCATTCGTGCACGGCGAGCAGACAGAGCAGGCGCTGGAAATCGATGTCCCGCATCGCCCACCGGAACTTCTTCGCGAGCTCCATCAGGAAATGGGTATGCTGGAGATCGGTCTCCGGGTTGGTGACGTTCCGCCGGACCCAGCCAGTCCGCTGGATGCCGTCGAGCGCTCGCGCCACGGTGGCCACCCGGCTGTCATGCAGGTTCAGGACGTATTCGCGACCAAAAGGAACAACTAGTTCGAGAGCCATGAAACCTCCGATGGTTGGTTGGGTTCGAACTGAAGCCTTTTCTTACCACATTTGCCGCGTCTTGTCAAGGGTGTAAACGAAATCCGGCTGCTGTTTTTCGCGTAAAATTAACAAAAACGGCCCCACAAAATTGTTGGGGCCGCTTGAGCTTGGCGAATTGCCAGCTTAGCCGAGCAGGGCGAGAATCCGCCCGCCAATCCACGCCCGATAGTCTTCGAGTGTGCCGGCGTTGTTGTAGAGGTTCGCCGGTTCGACAAGTGCCAAGGTGCGATCGACCTGCTGGCCGTGCATGGGTTGGCCGATGCCGCGGTCGCGGTCGTCAACCTTGAGGAACTCCCAAAGTTCAGCCGGGTCGCCAGCTTGGCCGCGCTTCAAGAAACGCTGGGCACGGATGTCGATGGGCGCGACGATGCCGACCAGCACGTATCTGTCGCCTAGCAGCAGCTCGAGGGCTAGGGGTTCGACCGGATTGCGCACGCCGTTGCAGATGAGCCGCCGCCAGCCTTGCCTCCGTGCCGTCTCAAGCATGATTTTCTGCCAGTACGCGCCGTCGCCGGATTCGCGCCGACCGCGGTCGCCCTCGTCCTGGAGTTGAATGACCGATGGCTGTTCTACGCCGCGATCCCTAAGCACAGCGCGAATCACGTCCGACGTGCGAATGGTTTCGAAACCGTGCCCTCTGGCCAGTTCGACAAAGACATCCTTGCCGGCGGCCTTCAGCCCGGTGAGGCCAATGACCAAATCGAAATCGGCGCCGGAAATGCCAGGCTGCCTGTTTGCTGGTGTCATGAAGACTCTCCTTGTCGGCGAATGAACAACACGGAGTTTGTTTACCTGTTTCGGAAAAGACTGTCAAATGGAAAGCGTCAGGGGAAATTTGTTTTCCGTGAACGTCAGGCGTTCGCCTAGCGGATACAAAAAATTGCTTAAATATAAGCAAAAATGACAAACATGCCCCTCGACTTCGCTCCGCTTCGCTCGGGGAAGAAAAAGGGGTGCCCCGCTCGGGGAATAAAAAATATGCCCTGAGCTTGCGTGCCCCGTTGTCAGCCGAAGGCTGACTTTGCGGGGTCGAAGGGCATTCCGATGCTGTATCTCTTTTGCTTTTCAAACCAAATGCTGCTCGATCCAGGAATCGATCCAGGCGTGATAGTCCGCGAGCGTGCCGCGATTGCAATAGAGGTTGTCCCACGGCACGAGGGCCAGGGTGCGGTCCACCTGCTGGCCGAACCAGGGTTGGCCGAGGCCGCGATCGGTATCATCGAGACGGATGAAATCCTCAAGACTGGTCGGATCGCCCAGGCGGGCGCGGCTCAAGAGGCGGTGGGCGCGCTCGAGCGTCGGCGCAGTGATGCCGACGAGATTGAAGGTCGGGCCAGCGATGGCGGCTAAACCAGTCGCCTCGTCAGGATGGCGGAGGCCGTTCACGACGACCAACTCATGACCTTGGGTGGCCAACGTCACGAGCACGCGCTTGGCCCAATAAGCGACATCGCCGCTCGTCTCGCGTCCCCAGTTGCCGATCTCGATCAGGTCCCGCGTCATCGGCTGTTCCTGACCCCGCAGTACCGCCTCCTCGCGAATCTCGTCCGAACAGCTGCGCGCCGTGAAGCCGCGCTGAACCAAATACCGCGCGAACTCATCCTTGCCCGCGGCCTTCAGCCCGGTGAGTCCGATGACGAGACGAAATTTTCCTGGTTCCTCGCCTGACATACAGATTATTAGTAGGTGCCCGCCCAAGGCGGGCCGCTACAAATCATGCCTCATCCCGCCAACCCGACGGCTTGGGCAATCTGCTTCTCCACGACCTCAATCGGTTGCTCGCCGCTAACCTTGGTCAGGATGCCGCGCTTTCCGTAAAACTCGACGAGCGGGGCGGTCTCATGCATGAACGTGTCCAACCGGCGGCTGATGGCTTCCGGCACGTCGTCCTTGCGCTGTTCAAGCAGGCTGCCGCAACGGTCGCAGCGGTTGGGATCCTTCTTAGGCGGGTTGAATTCGATATGATAGTTAAGCTCGCAGTGTGGGTTTGAGCAAACGCGTCGACCGGACATGCGGCGAATGGCTTCCTCCTTGGAAATCTCCAGATAGATAACGTGCGAAATCTGGCGATCCAGCTTGGTCATCATCTCGTCAAGCGCCTCGGCCTGGTCGAGGGTGCGCGGATAGCCGTCCAGGACGACGCCGCCAAGCGTGTCGCCTTCGCTCATGCGGTCAGCCACGACCTGATAGACCATGTCGGACGGCGCCAACTCCCCCCGATCCATGTAGCCGGCCATGGCCTGACCAAGACCGGTGCCGCGGGCGACTTCGGCTCGCAAGGTCTGACCGACAGGAATGACAGGAGTGCCCAGCTTGGCAGCGAGGCGGTCGGCTTGAGTTCCTTTGCCCGAGCCCTGTGAGCCGAGCATGACGATGTTGTACATATCAGCGGACGATGAGCGCGGCCGTGAGATAGCCGAGCGTCGCGCCAGCCGCGACCGGCGGCAGGGCCGGCATCGGTTGGCGGTTTTTCTGGTTGAAGAATAAACGATTAACGAGCCAGAGTCCAATCAGAGCCCCGACGGAAACCCCGACGGAAAGTGCCAGCCCTTGAGGTCGCACCGAGGCGGCGAAAACGGCGGGCAGGACCAGGTCGCCGGTGCCGAGGAACATGAAGCCTCGCTGTGGAGTCGCCTCCTTGACGTTCAGCCAAATATCCGACCACCTTGGCGGCACCAGCAGGGCAAAAGGCGCATTGACCGAGGCCAACGCCTCGGCGGCGCGAACCATGTGCTTGGTCGCATAGACAGCCATGATGTCGTAGACCGCGAGCGCCGCGAGTGCGCCAGCCACGGCGAGCGGCGTCAGGGCCGAGCCGAGGTCGACGGCTATTCCCGACAAACCGACGACGAGCAATAGGTCGTTAACGGCCACGCGGCGGACGGCGAGATAAATGACGGCGGTGACACAAACCACCAAGACGGCCGTGTCCGGGCCATCGAGCCGCCAGAACAAGATGCCGTTGCCCAAGACGACCGCCGTGGCCATTAGACCAGAGAGAACCCTCGTGCCTAGACGCGATCGGATGAGAAGCAGCAACAGCAGGGTTGCGGCCGCGAAGGCAGTCAGGAAATAACCGAGGCTCATCGTTGGCTGGACTGTCGCCTCTTCCGGCATGACCGGCTGGCCAGCGGCCAAAACCGTCAAAGCCAAGACAACAGCCATGGCACAGAACCCGAACCGCCAGGCAAACCGACCGGAATCTGGCGGCTTTTCCTTTTTTAGGCCGTCCGATACTGAATCCGGCTTTATTGCCGGATTGACCGGATTGGGCAACCTTTCCGCCATATATATAAGTATAGCAAAAAAATCGCTTCCGGCAATCTCGGCATCAGTCAACAGAGCCAAAACCGCCCTACAGCGTGCGGAGCACACCTTGCAGAAGACTTGTCGTCCTTTCGCGAGGCCACCCTGTACCGTAATGGTACAGGGCTCCGCAGGCCGAGCGCATACATATAAATATTTTGGGAGGTCAGCGCGGAGGCCGCCGCCCCTAGCGGCACCATGGAGATTCCGTAGGAGCCGCCCGCGCGAAGCGACAGCCGGACGCGCGAGCTCGCGCAGCGGGGCCGGCGGAGCGGGAGCGCGCAGGTGGCGACACAGGAATCTCCCGGTGCCGTGGGGCGGCGGCCGAAGCGGGGGTGTGTCTGGTTCCCCGCTTTCGCGGGGATGGTGAGTATTGTATGGATACTTCGTTGCGACCGGAGCCAGGCACCCCGCCACGCGGCGGGGAGCCAGGCACCGGTCGCATACCAAAACCGCCCCGGCCGGAGCCGAGGCGGTTTCTGTATTTCTTACGCGATAGGTGGTGCGAGACAGGGTCTCGCCGCTACCTATAATGCTTCGTATTCCCTCATCTGCATCTGCGCATTCACCTGGTTCACAATCTCGATCGCGACCGAAACCACGATGAGCAGCGACGTGCCACCGACCACGATGTTTTGCGTGCCCGTGATCTGCTGAACCGCGAGCGGCAGAACCGCGATGATGGCTAGGAAGAAAGCGCCAGCCGGGATGATGCGGTTCACCACGCGGTTGATGTACTCGGAAGTCGGGTGGCCAGGCCGGATGCCGGGAATGAAGCCGCCCTGCTTCTGCAGGTTCTCCGCCACGCGATCCGGATGGAACACGACCGCCGTGTAGAAATAGGTGAAGATGAACACCAGGAGGAAGTAGCTGACGCCGTACACCCACTGGTTGTTGAACGTCGTGATGACCCACTGGGCCGAGGCGGCGATCCACGCCGTCTTCGCCTGCATGAAGAACTGGGACACCATCGGCGGCAGGAGGATGATGGAGATGGCGAAGATGATCGGGATGACGCCGGCCATGTTGACCCGGAGCGGCAAATGCGTTTCCATGCCGCCAAAGAGACGCGCCCCGCGCAACCGCCTGGCGTAAGTCACCGGCAGGTTGCGTTGGCCTTCGGTGATGAATACCACGCCGGCGACGGTAACGACGCCGATGACGGCGAAGGCAACCCAATTGATGATCTGGGAAGCGTCATAGGAAACGAGCGCCTGCTGAATCATCGTCGGCACGCGGGACACGATGCTGGCGAAGATCAGGATCGAGACGCCGTTGCCGATCTTGCGCTCGGTGATGAGTTCGCCGATCCACATCAGGAACATTGTGCCGCAGGTCATGGTGATGAGGATGGCCGCGTACTGCAGAATCGTCAAATCGCCGATGATCTGCCGCTGAGACTGGCGCAGGATCTGGATCATGGCGTGACCCTGCAGGGCCGCGAGCGGCACGGTCAACATCCGCGTGTACTGGTTGATGCGCGCCTGACCCTGTTCTCCCTCCTTCTGCATCTCCTCCAGCTTCGGCACGATCATCGCGAGCAGCTGGAAGATGATGGAGGCGGTGATGTACGGCCCGACGCCCAAGCCGATGACCGAGAAGCTGTCCATGGCGCCGCCGGAGAAGACGTTGATGAGGCCGAGTATCTGATTGGACTGGAAGAAATCGCGCAGGGCGGTGACGTCCACGCCCGGAATCGGGATATGCGCGGCCACCCGGTACGCGACCAGCATCGCCAACACGAAGATGATGCTGTTGCGCAGGTCGGAGATCTTCCAGATTTGCCTAATTTTTTCCCACATAGCGTTTGAGGTTGTAGTTTGTAGGTTGTAGTTCGTAGGTTAAAGTAATGCCTCTTCCTAATTCTATCACCTATAACCTACAACCTATAACCTAACCTACTAGCGGATTGTGCCGCCAGCGGCCTCGATTTTGGCCTTGGCCGACGCGGAAACCTCCAGGCCGGCGATAACGATCTTCTTCTTCAACTCGCCGCCGCCAAGGATCTTGGCGCGCTTGGCCGGACTCGGCACGAGGCCTTTGGCCTTCAGGGCGCGCAAATCAACGGTCACGCCTGGCCCGAAGGCGGCCAACTGCCCGACGTTGACGGCGGCGGCCTGCGGATACTGGCTCTTGAAGCCGCGCAGTTTCGGCGTGGACATGACGAGGCGACGGATACCCAAGAGGGTGATGCGGTTGCGGCCGCCGGTGCGGGCGCGCTGGCCCTTGGTGCCTTTGCCGGCCGTCGTGCCCTTGCCGGAAGCGTTGCCTCGGCCGACGCGTTTCGGCTGGCGGCGGGCGCCGCGGGCGCCCTTCAGTTCACTCAAGGAAAGAGTCATAGGAGGGCGCGTTAGGCGGCGACTTCGGCCTTCTCAACCTTGGCCGGAGCGGCCTTTGCCGGTGGACGCCTCAGCTGACGAAGGGCCGCGATGGCCGCCTTGGTGTTATTGATCTTGTTGTTCGAACCGAGAATCTTGCCGACCGCGTTCGGGACGCCAGCCAGCTCCAGCACGACGCGGAGCGCGCCGCCGGCCTTGATACCGGTGCCTTTCGGGGCCGGCTTGATGATGAGGCTGGCCGCCGCGAACTTCTGCGCCACGACGTGCGGGATCGTCTCGTTCATGAGCGGCACGGTGAGCAGGCGCTTTTTCGCCTGCACCACGGCCTTGTTGACGGACGCCGAAACGTCCTGGCCCTTGGCGATGCCGTAGCCGACGCGGCCCTTGCGGTCGCCGATGATGACGCAGGCGCGGAAACGCATGCGCTTGCCGCCCTTGGTCACGCGAGTCACGCGCGCCATCTCAAGGATGCGCTGATCGAACTCCTTCGGCTCTTCGGGTCGGCGTCCCCGACCGCGGTCAGGACGCGAGCCGCCGGGCCGACCGCCGCCGCGCGGACCGCCACGAAATGGCCGACCGCCAGCCGCTGGCTGGCCGACCGGCGCCCCTGGCGCCGCTGCCGGCTGAACCGGCACTGCCGTCTTGTTCTGAATGTCATTCGTCATACGGGTCTTCGCTTAGAATTCCAAGCCGCCTTCACGGGCGCCTTCGGCGAGCGCGGCCACGCGCCCCTCATAGGAACGGCCTCCGCGGTCAAAAACCACCTGGCTCACGCCAGCCTTCTTCGCCTTGGCCGCTACGAGCTGGCCGACGGCGAATGCCGCAGCGGCCTTGGCTCCGCGGGCATCTTTGCCCTTAGCCGCCTTGGCCAGCGCCTTCTTGTCCACCTCGTTGTCAGCGGCAGCGGCCAGCGTGCGTCCGGTGCCGTCGTTGATTATCTGGGCGTAGATGTGCTGGGCGCTGCGGAAAACCGCGAGCCGCGGCCGCTCGGCCGTGCCGACGACCTTGGCCCGGACGCGCCGATGACGGCGCTCGCGGCCCAACCTCTTCTTACTGCTCTTGTCCATCATACGATTATTGGCCGCGTGGCGTTAAGCCGATGATTTAGCGGTCTTGCCGGCCTTGCGCCGGATGACCTCGTCAACGTATTTGATGCCCTTGCCTTGGTACGGCTCCGGCTTCTTGACGCGACGAATCATGGCCGCCACCTCGCCGACAAACTGCTTGTCGATGCCGGTGACGGTGATGACGTTCTTCTCCACCGTGACGGTGACGCCAGGCGGAATCGGGAAATCAACGCCGTGCGAGTAGCCCACCTCCAGCTTGAGCGTTTTACCCTGAAGCGCGGCCTTGTAGCCGACGCCGTTGATCTCCAGCTTCTTCTCGTAACCCTTGGTCACGCCGGTGACCATGTTGTCGAGCAGGCGGCGGAACAGGCCCCACAAGGCCCGATCCTTCACCAACTCCGGATCCGCCACCTCGACGCGGACTTCCTGGCCTTCCTTGACGAGCGTGACGTGCGGATGCAGTTCCATCGTCAGCTCCCCTTTCGGCCCCTTGACGCGCACGGTGCGGCCTTCGATCTTGAGGTCGACTCCGGCCGGCACGACGAGCGGTTTCTTTCCAACACGCGACATATCAGTGTTCGTTAGGCCGGTTAATAAACTTCGCAGAGTACCTCGCCGCCGAGCTTCCGCTTCCGGGCTTCCTTGTTGGACATGACGCCCTGGGAAGTGGAAACGATGGCGATGCCGCGGTCCGAAAGGACGCGGGGCAGGGCCTCGTAACCGGCGTAGGCGCGGTGGCCGGGCTTGGACACCCGCTTGATGTTGCGGATGGCGGATTCGCGGCCGTCATACTTGAGCTCAACGCGGAGTTCGCCGTGGCCGCCGGTCGCCTTCTCGATCGCGCCGACGTATCCCTCATCGGACAGAATCTTGGCGATGGCGTACTTCATCTTGGAGAACGGAATCCGCACCTCCGGCTTATTGACGGCGGCGGCGTTGCGGATGCGTGTGAGCATGTCTGAAATTGGATCGGTCATCATAGATTTGGAGGCCGCATTACCAGGAAGATTTCCTCAAGCCGGGAATCTCCCCGCGGTTGGCCAGCTCGCGGAAACAGATGCGACAGAGCTGGAAATCCCTGATGTAGCCGCGGTTGCGGCCGCAACGCCAGCAGCGCCGGACGATGCGGGACGAGAACTTCGGCTTCTTCTTGGACTTGGCGATTTGCGCTTCAGTAGCCATAGGCGGTTCACTTGACGTCCTCCCGGAACGGGAAGCCGGCGGCGCGGAAGAGCGCCAGACCACGCTTCCGCTCGCGGGCGGTCGTGACGACGGCCACTTCCAGGCCGTGCATGTAATCGGTGTCTTCCGGCCGGATCTCCGGGAAGGCGATGAACTCGCGGAACCCGATGGACAGGTTACCGTGAGCATCGACGGTCTTCGGCGACAACCCGCGGAAATCGCGGACGCGCGGCAGGGTGACGTTGATGAGCTTATTGATGAAGTCGTACATCCGGTGGCCGCGCAGGGTGACCATCATGCCGACGACCATACCCTGGCGGATCTTGAAGTTGGAGATGGACTTCTTGGCGAGCGTCTTGACGGGCCGCTGGCCGCTGATTCGCGTCAGCGTCCTCTCGGCCGCCTCGACGAACTTCGGGTCCTTGATGCCCTGCTTGAGACCGACGTTCAGCACGACCTTGGCGAACTTCGGCACAGCCATGTCGTTCTTGACGCCGAGGTCCTTCTTGACCTGCGGGCGAATCTCCTTCTCAAATTGCGTTTGGAAACTGGATTTGCCTTTCATACCTTTATTCGACGGCCTCGCCGCATTTCTTGCAGACGCGCACCTGACGGGCCTTGCCGCCTTCGACCTTGAGCGACCGGCGGCCGACGCGGGTCATGGCGGCGCATTTCGGGCAGACCAACATGACGTTGGCGGCGGCAAGCGGCGCGTTGAACTCGAGCCGCTGGCCCTTCTCGCCCTGCTTGCGGGTGCGCAGGTGTTTGATCATGATATTGACGCCTTCCACGACGACCTTGTTCTGTTTCGGGAAGACCTGGCTGACCTTGCCGGTCTTGCCGCGGTCCTTGCCCTTGATGACCTTGATGTTATCGCCTCGCTTGATGTTCATATCAGTGGCGGTTAGACAACCTCGGGAGCGAGGGAAATGATCTTGGTGAAACCGCGGGCGCGCAATTCGCGGGCCACCGGCCCGAAGATGCGCGTGCCTTTCGGCTCCTTCGTCTTCTTGTCGATGATAACGCCCGCATTGTCGTCGAAGCGCACGTAGGAACCGTCCTTGCGGCGCGTTTCCTTGCGGGTGCGGACGATGACGACGTGGACGACCTGGCTCTTCTGGACGGCGCTGTGCGGCGTCGCGACCTTCACCACGGCGGTGACGACGTCGCCGATGCCGGCATGGCGCTTCTGGTAACCGCCGAGAACCCGGATCACCTGGAGCTTCTTGGCTCCGGAGTTGTCCGCGACGGCCATCATGGTTCGATGTTGCAGCATAACTCTATTTGACGGCGACCTTGCCGATTACCCGCCAGCGCTTGCCCTTGGACAAGGGCCTGGTTTCGGTGAAGCGGACCACGTCGCCGACCCGGCTTTCGCCTTTCTCGTCGTGGACCTTAAACCGCTGGGACATGCGGTACTGCTTCTGATATTTCGGGTTCATCTTCATCCGGTCAACGCGGACGACGACCGTCTTGGCCATCTTGTCCGACACGACCGTGCCCTGAAGCACCCGGGACTGTGATTTCTTTTCTGCCATAGCGGTAGGCGGTTAACCCTGCTGGGCCTTCTTACCGCCCTCGGCGGTTCCGGCCGGCTGATCCGCGCCCTTCTTGAGGAGGGTGAGGAGTCGGGCGATGGTCTTCTTCGTTTCGCGGACCTCGCGCACGTCGGACAGCTGGCGTGAGGCCAGGCGGAAGCGCTGTTCGCGCAGGCGATTGCGCAATTCCGTGAGCAGCCGCTCCATTTCGACCCGGGACTTGTCGCGCAATTCTTTGATATCCATATCGGGGCGGCTTATTTAGTGACGAACTTAGTCTTCATCGGCAGCTTGTAGCTGGCGAGGTTCATCGCCTCCTTGGCGACGGACTCCGTGACGCCGTCCATCTCGAACATGACGGTGCCAGGGCGGACGACGGCGACGTAGTAATCTACGGAACCCTTGCCGCCGCCCATGGTTGACTCATTGCCATGGTTGGTGACGGGCAAGTCAGGAAAGATGCGGATCCAGATTTTGCCGCCGCGCTTGATGAAGCGGGTCATGGCGCGACGCGTCGCCTCGATCTGACGGGAGGTGACCCATCCGCCGGTCATGGCCTTCAGGCCGTAGCTGCCGAAGCTGACCTCGAGCTTGGTCGTCGCGGCGCGCTGACTGCCGGTGCGGATCTTGTGCTGTTTGCGGTGTTTGACTTTGGCTGGGAGCAACATACAGGTACAGGGTTAGGCTCGGCCAGCCGGGCGCGGACCTTCGCGGCGCGGACCCATCGGACGCGGGCCGCGGGGCGGCCGCCGATCAAATGGCGGGCGACCGCCGGCCGGAGCCGTAGCCGCTCTCGCGATCGGCGCCTGGGCGCCGAAGACATCGCCGCGGTAAATCCAGACCTTCACGCCGATTGAACCCATGAGCGTCCGGGCGAATCCGGAGGCATAATCGATGTCGGCGCGGAGATTGTGAAGCGGCACGGAACCCCAAGCCAGTTTCTCATCGCGCGCGATTTCCGCGCCGTTCAGGCGACCCTTGACCTGGATCTTGGCGCCCTTCGCGCCGGCCTTCTGGATGCGGTCGAGGTTCTGCTTGAGGATGCGACGGAACGGCATGCGCTTCTCGAGGTCGGCAATTATGGACTGCATGACGACGTTCGCGTAGAGCGAGGGGTTGGAAACCTCGACCACGTTCAGGTTGAGGTTGGACTTTTCCTTGCCGAGCTTGGCGCGCAGCTGCTTCTTGAGATCCTCGATGCCGGTACCGCCGCGGCCAATGACGAAACCGGGCTTGGCGGTGTAGATGGTGATGGTCAGGGCGCGGGCCGTCCGCTCGATCTCGACATGATCCACGGCGCATTCCTTGAGCTTTTCCTCAAGGAACTTGCGGATGGCGGTGTCTTCCTGAAGAAGTTTCGGGAAGTCGCGCCGCGCGAACCACTTCGAGTTCCAGCCGTAGATGACGCCGGTCCTGAAGATTCTTGGATGGACTTTGTTACCCATAGTTTATTGCTTCTTGACCGGTTTCCGGGCGGCCGTTCCGCCCTTTCCGCCGGAGGCGGACCCGCCTTTAGCGGGGGCGGTTTTGGCCGAACTCTTTGTCTTCTTCTCGGCTGGTTTCTTCTTGGCCGGAGCCTTCTCCTCCTTCGCCGGAGCGGCTTTGGCGGCCGACTTGACCAGCGCTGACTTCAGCTCAACCGCCGGCTCGGCGCCGCGCACGGCGAGCGCCACCGTGATGTGGCTGCTGCGCTTGCGGATGGGCGCCGCCCGGCCGAAGGCGCGGCCGCGCCAGCGCTTGATGGTCGGGCCGGCATCGGCCTGGATGGTTTTGACGTAGAGGTTCTCCGTCTCCATCTTGAAGTTGTGCGAGGCGTTGGCGACCGCCGACTCGATGAGCTTAGCGACCGGCCTGGCGGCGGCCTTCGGGTAGTGCTTGAGCTGGGCGAGTGCCGCCTTCACGTCGAGGCCGCGCACCAGATCCACGACGAGGCGGACCTTGCGCGGACTGATGCGGACGTTACGCGCGATAGCTTTGACTTCCATAGGCGTTTACTTTTTAGGCGCGGCCGGCGCGGTCGCCGCGGCCTTGGCGGCGGTCTGTTCGGCCTGGGCGCGCTTGGTCTCCAGTTCCTTCTGCATCTTGCCGCCGTGACGGATGAACTTGCGGGTTGCCGAGAACTCACCGAGCTTGTGGCCGACCATGTTCTCGACGATGGTGACCGGCACGTGCTGTTTGCCGTTATGGACGCCGATGACGAAGCCGACCATTTCCGGCGTCACCGCCGACCAGCGCGACCACGTCTTGACGATTGTCTTGTCGCCGGCCTTCATCTTGGCCAGCTTGGCAAGGAGTTTCTGGTCCACGGCTGGACCTTTCTTGAGACTGCGTGACATAGATGTATGGCCTTACTTGCGGCGTTTGACGATGAATTTCCAGGAGTATTTCTTCTTGTTCCTGGTCTTGACGCCGAGGGCGGGCTTACCCCATTTGGTCTTCGCGTGCTTGAGACCGATCGGCTGTTTGCCTTCGCCGCCGCCGTGCGGGTGATCCACCGGATTCATGACCTTGCCGCGCACTTCCGGGCGGCGGCCGCGATGACGGGTGCGGCCCGCCTTGCCCCAGCGGATGAGGCGATAGTCGGGGTTGCCGACCGAGCCGATGGTCGCCATGACGCCGCGCGGGAACAGGCGCGTCTCGCCGGACGGGAGCTTGAGCGTGGCGTATTCGCCCTCGACGGCCATGAGCTGGGCCGCCGCGCCCGCGCCGCGCACCACCGTGCCGCCGGCACCGGGAACGAGCTCCACGCTGTGGACCATCTGGCCCACCGGGATCTTCTCGAGCGGCATCCGGTTGCCCGGCTTGATTTCCGCGGCATCCTTGGACGAGACCAGCGTCTCCCCCACCGTCAACCCCTGCGGCGCGACGATGTAGCTCTTCACGCCGTCCTTGTAATGAAGAAGGGCCAGGCGCGCGCCGCGGTTCGGGTCATACTCGATGGCCGCGACCGTCGCCGGCACCTCGTACTTCTCGCGCTTGAAATCCACGATGCGGACGTAACGATCCGCGCCGCCGCCGCGATGGCGGACGGTGATCTTGCCTTGGGCGTTGCGACCGCCGGTCTTGCGTTTCGGCATGATGAGCGACTTCTCCGGCTCCCACTTGGTGATGTCCGAGAAGGCGTCCACGCTCGAGATGCGGCGGCCCAAACTAGTTGGCTTGTATTTCTTAATCGGCATAAGTTCAGGCTTCGAACGGGCTGATGGTCTCACCCGGCTTAAGCGTCACGATGGCCTTCTTCTCCGATTTCTGCTGGCCCGTGAGGCGGCCGAAGCGCACCTGCTTGCCCTTGAGGTTGACGATGCGGACCGCCACGGGCTTGACCCCGTAGAGATCGCGCACGGCCGCCGCCACTTCGACCTTGTTGGCGTCATTGGCCACGATGAACTGGTATTTCCCGTAGGCCTCCTCGCGGCTCGTCTTTTCGGTCGCGATGGGGCGGATGAGAATGCGATAGGACCGGCCGCCCTGCTCCTTGGCGAGCGGGCCGCGCGGCTTCTTTTCCTTCTTCTCCGCCGGCTTGTCCGCCGCGTCGGTCTTGGCTTCCGCCGGCTTGGCGGCCGGAGCCTTGAACGGAGGTTTGGGTTGTTTTCCGAAAATTGCCATATGCGTCAGGGTCAGGCCTTCTTCGCTTCCTTACCGTATGTCTTCTCCAGCTTCTCGGCGGCTCCGACCGTCAGAACCACGGCGTCAGAATTTAGCACGTCGAGAAGACCCAGGCTGCCGACGCCGACCAGGTTGACCTTGGGCAGGTTGCGACTGGCGCGCGAGACGAGCTCGTCGCGGCCCGGCACAACCACGGTCAGCTTGCCGGAAACCGGCAGGTTGGACATGGCCTTGGCCATGACCTTGGTCTTGCCGTCCTTCACGACGAGTTCATCGAGCAGGACGAGCTTGTCGGACGCCAGCTTGTCGGAGAGCGCCATGACGAAGGCGAGCTTCTTGAGCTTGCGGTTGACCTTGCGGTCGTAATTGCGGATGCTACGCGGACCGAAGGTGATGCCGCCGCCGACCCAGATTGGCGAACGGGTCGAACCCTGGCGGGCGCGGCCGGTGCCTTTCTGTTTCCATGGCTTCTTGCCGCCGCCGCTCACGTCGCCGCGGGTCTTGGTGTGCGCCCACGGTCCACGCGCCTTGGCGAGAAGATCCACCACGACCTGATGAACAACCGATTTCTTGGCCTTCACGCCGAACACCTCGGGCTTGAGAGCGCGTTCGCCGACGACTTTGCCTTCTATATTGTAGATTTTGACTTTGGCCATATCTTTACCAGCTCTGTTTCTTGTCATGACCGCCGGCGACCATAACGACGGTCCCCCGAGCGCCCGGAACGGCGCCCTTCACGGCAAGGATGTTCTTGGTCGCGTCGACTTCCACGACCTGGAGGTTCCGCACGGTGACGCGCTCCGCGCCCATGTGACCGCCCATCTTCATACCCTTGAATACGCGCTGGATGCCGCCGGCCCCGATGGAACCCGGCATGCGCAGGTTGTCCTTGTGGCCGTGACTAGCCGGGCCACCGGCAAAACCATGGCGCTTGACCACGCCCTGGAAACCCTTGCCTTTGGATTCGCCGGTGACGTCCACGAACTCGCCGGGCTGGAACTGATCGACGCTCACGACGGCGCCAACCTGCATCTCGCCGGCCTCCTTGAAGCGGAACTCGCGCAGCAAGCCAAAATTGCCGCCCACGGCCTCGAGATGGCCCTGGAGCGGCTTAGTGGGGTGCTTGGCGCGGCCGCAGCCGACCTGTACGGCGACATAACCGTCCGTCTCGGCGGTCTTGACTTGCGTCACCGTGCACGGTTCTGCCTGCAGCAAAGTCACGGGGACGACCGTGCCGTCCTCGCGGAAACGCTGCGACATCTCCATTTTTTTAGCAACTATGTACTTCATAGTTTCTCGCTTCTTCCCTTACCCGTCTTAACGGCGGGTCCCGTCGCTCGCTCTGGCCTAAACGCATACATGGAATGCCCTTCGACTCCGTCTCCCTTCGGGAGACTTCGCTCAGGGAATATTCTTGGATACGCTCTTTCGCGAGTCGGGTTAATACGAAAAGCCAGAAGCCCGTTCGTTTATCCATCCGCAAAGCGGACGGGCTTCTGACCTCTCTGGCCACACCCGACACTCACGTGCCGGGCACTGACAACCCTTCGGTTGTCATCTTCAGCCGTTATGACCGGTTATCTGCGACCGAAGTCGGGAACCGGAAGCGGCTTTTGAATTTTTTGGCGCCGCCGGCCGGAATTTGGCCTTTGGCATAGCTTAGAGAGTTGCTTGGTTGTAATCTCCTATCCGATCGCGAGAGAGACGGAGGTTTTCCTTCTGGATTCATTCTGGATTGCGCAGGATCTTTCTCCGTCTCTCTCACGTCGGTGTCTATTTTTTGCTTCGCTTTTTCGGTGGTGCAGGGACAAGCCCTGCCGCTACGAAATTTCTTACATCTTTATTTCCACGTCCACGCCAGCCGGCAAATTCAGGTTGGTCAGCGCTTCGACGGTTTTCGGGGTCGGGTCGCAGATGTCAACCAGGCGCTTGTGGACGCGCATCTCGTACTGGTCGCGGGCGTCCTTATGCACGAAGGTCGAGCGGTTGACGGTGTATTTGGTCTTTTCCGTCGGCAACGGCACTGGTCCTCTGACCGAAGCGCCGGTTCGTTCTGCCGTTTCGATGATCGTCCGCGTGGTTTGGTCGATGATCTTGTGGTCGTAGGCCCGGATCTTTATCCGGATGCGCTGTCGGCCCTCCTCCTCGGCCTTACGCGGTTTGGTGGTATCAGTAGCCATTGCCTTGGGAATTAGGTGTAAAAGACCTTACATCAACCGTTACTTGATGATCTTGGTGACCGTGCCGGCACCGACGGTCTTGCCGCCCTCGCGAATGGCAAAACGCATCTTTTCCTCAAGCGCGACCGGGGTGATGAGCTTGATGCCGAGATGGACGGTGTCGCCAGGCATGACCATTTCCGTGCCCGCGGGCAATTCAACCTCGCCCGTCACGTCCGTGGTGCGGATGTAGAACTGCGGCTTGTAGCCCTTGAAGAACGGCTTGTGGCGACCGCCCTCTTCTTTGGTCAAGGCGTAAACCTGGCCCTCGAATTCGCTGTGCGGGGTGACTGAACCCGGCTTGGCGAGCACCATGCCGCGCTCAACCTCTTCCTTCTTGATGCCGCGCAGGAGCAAACCGGCGTTATCGCCCGCCTGGCCCTGATCGAGCTGCTTGTTGAACATCTCGATGCCAGTGACGACGGTCTTGCGGGTTTCGCCGAGGCCGACAATTTCCACTTCTTCGTTGATCTTGATGACGCCGCGATCGATGCGGCCGGTGACGACCGTGCCGCGACCCTCGATGGAGAAAACGTCCTCGATGGCCATGAGGAACGGCTTGTCGATTTCGCGAACCGGTTCCGGGATGTACTTGTCCAAAGCGGCCAGGAGGTCCCAAATCGGCTTGGTGGCAGCCTCGTCGGTCGGGTTCTCGAGCGCCTTGAGCGCGGAACCGCGGATGACCGGCACATCCTTGCCAGGGAAATCGTACTTGGTGAGCAGGTCGCGAACCTCCTCCTCGACGAGGTCAACGAGCTCCGGATCCTCAACCTGGTCAACCTTGTTCAGGAAGACGACGATGTAAGGCACGCCGACCTGGTGAGCGAGCAGGATGTGCTCGCGGGTCTGCGGCATGGGGCCATCAGCGGCGGACACGACCAAAATCGCGCCGTCCATCTGGGCCGCGCCGGTGATCATGTTCTTAATGTAGTCCGCGTGGCCGGGACAGTCCACGTGGGCGTAGTGACGATTCTCGGACTCGTACTCGCAGTGCGCAGTGGCAATGGTAATGCCGCGCGCCTTGGATTCAGGGGCCTTGTCAAAGGCATCCACGCCTTTGGCCTGGGCCAGGCCTTTCGTGGCCAAGACCGTCACGATAGCGGCGGTCAGCGTCGTCTTGCCGTGGTCAACGTGGCCGATGGTGCCGACGTTAACGTGTGGCTTGGTGCGCTCGAACTTCTTTGCTTCAGCCATAGTCTTATGAATTAGAGATCCGAGTTCACTGTCCGCAAAAGAACAGCCCGGATGGGTTAATACGTCTTATTATTTAGTTAGATGGTGCGCGACAGGGTCGCGCCGCTACGTTTGGAAGCAGGAGCAGTATATACCGTAGCCAAAGAAGTTGGCAAGCCCCCTCCCTACCTATTCTATCGGCTCCAGGTAAAAGTGCTCTTCCTCCTCAAGTCGGGCGGAAAAGCCCGTTTTGATGGCCGGTCGCGCCACGGACTGCAATTCTTCGGTCCGTTTGCGCTCTTGAGCGTTTTTCCAAGCTCCGATGTCGCGGTTTATCTTATCCAACAGGTCTTCTTGCGTCAAGCCTGCGAAATCCATGAGGTCGGCTGGGGCGGCAGAAAGGCTGGTGGGCTGGTTCGGCAGGCGTTTCTCGCGTTTGCCGGCCTTCAGCGGGGTTGGCGTCTCGTTTGGTTTGTTTTCCGCTAAATTAACAGTATTTTTTACCAAAAAGGGCTGGGGTCTCTCGGCAGAAGCTGCCGGAATGACAATTGGCGTTGGCGTTGGCGCGGCAATGGCCGGGCTGGCGACGGGTTGATTGAGGGCCAGGTTCTCATAAGCCTGAAGATCCATAACCACCACGGCTCGGCCGGTGGTCGGGTCAACAACGACCATGCGGTCGCCGGTCTTGTCAATCAAGCCAATTATTCTGGAGATGAGTTCTGGATTCATAACGAATGTATCTTACTCAAATTAGGTGTGTTGTCAAGGGGCGGTTATTGGTTGTTGGATATTATTTGTTGTTAGTTGGTTGGCAAGCAAACCAACAACAAACCCCGCGACGACAGGCGTCACGGGGCAAGGGTACGGGGGCACTTCAGGAATAGAAGGTGCGCTGGGCAACAATCGGGCTTTCCGCCACGAGAATTCGCGTGCCGACCGACACGTCGTCGTTCCCGTATGGGCAGCCGATCCGACGGCCGTGGGCATAAAGGACTATGGTGACCAGCCCGGGCGCTTTCCCGTTGGCCGAACGAGCCATCTCGAGTTCCACGGCGGCGACCGGCGCAAGCACGGGCGACACCGCCACATTCTCGCCTTCCAGTACGAGGCAATCCATGGTCGTCTCGGCTTCGGCCCGATCCGCCAAACGACGGCCGGACTGCTGGATTCTCTGCAACAAGGCTGTGTAAATCATGGCCTTGGTCAGAATCAGTATCCGCGTCGTGACCGCGTGCCGCCCCCTCTGTCTGGGCTGGACGGCCGTGCTGGGCGTCTGGTTGCTTACGTTCGCGTATCGGCCCGAGCGACGCAGTTCAGACGGGGACGACGACCAACGGAGGTCTTCGAAATCGACCAGCGCCGTCCGAGCAGAGCCCAACGTACACCAATCGAAGGCCGCGACGAGCGGTTCGTTCTTCGGGGGCAGGGGTTGACCCTCGTCCGATCCGACAACTCGCAACACCCCGGATCGACCGGTCCTGTTCAGGACCCGAAACCAGCCATACGGCGAATCGGGCGGAACAGGCGACGGTTGGGGCTGTCCGTCCGCCAACGCAGAAACCGCGAACGCTTGACTTGAAGAACCTCGATGTCTGTTCATCAACTCCTCCGATGGCAATCAACGCGCCAGTAGTATGCCTGAACTGGAATTATTGTCAAGGGAGCGGGCCACGCGGATACGAAAAACCCGTCACGCTTGAGCGTGACGGGGCCTGCGACCTAGACGGTGGGCTGCCTTCTTAGGCCAACTTGGCCAAATACCGCCGCGGGCCATCAAAAACCCGCACGCTGGAGGTGTCCGACACCAACACCAGACCGCAGTCCAGGGCACTTATGAACGCCCAACTTCCACAGCCGTGGTGCTTCGGGATGAAGGCCGTGACGGGCTCCTCACGCAGGGAACCCGGCCTGAAACGAGCGAGGCTAAAAAACGTTTCGGCCTCCGGCCAATCAACCAACTGAAGCCGGTTGTACCAGATGGTATCTACGGCCAAACGGGCATTCGTCCGGGACCTGATGATCACGTACTTGAAAGTCACGATGCGACGGCCGGACTGCGGCGACTTGAGATGCGCTGCGTCAAGGCGTGGATCGGCGTAGGCATACCGCTTTGGGTCAATGGTTGCCCACGATGTACTGTCGAAATCTACGAGGAAAGAACCGGCGTCAAGGATTTCCGCCATGACCGCCTCCGTTGGGTTATGCCGCTGATCAAGGCTGGCCAACTGGCCGCCGACCGGCGGAAAGGGCTTTCTTATTTAACAATGACACCCCGGCGGGGGGTGTCAAATCTTGTTGTCCTGGCCCCCAAGCGTCGCATAATTTCAATGGTGTCATACACTATTGGTGTCAGACACCAAAAGTGCCAGACATTTTTAATACAAAACCCCGCGCCAGGTGGGCGGGGTTCAATCGAGCAGTGCCGGTGTATTATCCGGCTGCGGGATTCGGAAGAGCCAGGAAAACGACGCGATCGGTTGGCGTCTGACCCAGAAACTCGGTCACGACGGTCGTCGAGAAGCCGTTGGTTCGGGCGACATCGAGCAAGTATTGAGCCGCATCCGCGCCGATATTCTGCCGCTTCCATTCCTCACGAAAGGATAATGGACAGCGCTGGTGCCATTCGGACCAAGTCACGAGGTACATATACGTGAACGGCGACCGAATGTGGAATTCGTGCTGCCACTCGGTGCCCCGGGCGGCGATGATGAGCCTAGCCCAAGTCTCGAAGATTTGCGCCTTGAGACGCTGGAGGAAGAGGGCAGGATCGCCATCGGCCGTGACGTAAGGCGGCAAGACGGCACAGGCGGAGGCGAAGAGGCGGTCCAGAGCCGACTCCGAATGCCGCGCCAGGCCCAAGAACAGACCCTCGTCGTCGTACCCCTTGAGGGTCCTGGTGAGCGTGCGCAGCTGTTGCTCGGATGCGCTAGCGAGCCGTTCAGGGGACAGGCGGGCGGCCACGGCATAGCAGGCCCAATGGCGCCTTGCCTCCGCTTGGCGCAGCTCACATGAATGTTGATACGCTTCGGAACATCCGTCGGACATCTTTATTCCCTTTCGGTGGCGGCTCAAAAGAGCGGCTGCGATGAGCTTACCGTTTTCTTGAATGGTGTCAAGGGCGGCCGATTCGGGCGGGCGTGCTTATTAACCTAAATAGCGGCCGCCAGCGTCATGCTTGGCCAAACCTAAAAGTGTCCGACGCTTTTCAGAAGTCGGCACCCCTTCGACAAGCCGTGCACCATGACGGTGCGCGGCAAGCTCAGGGGATATTTATATCGTCGTATCCAAAAGGACCCCGCTCGCGCGGAGTCCTTTCTGATTTCGATGCATTACTTCTTGCCTTTGCTTTCCTTGATCGCCTCCTCGACGTTCTTGGGGCAGGGTTCGTAGCTGCCGAATTCCATCGAGGACGAAGCGCGGCCTTGGGTCATGGAGCGGAGCGAGGTGGTGTAGCCGAACATCTCGGCGAGCGGAACCAGCGCGTCGATGACGCGGGCGCTGCCGCGGTCGCGCATCTCCTTAATCTGCCCACGCTTCGAGCTGATGTCGCCGATGACGTCGCCCATGTACTGCTCCGGGGTGATGACCTCAATCTTCATGATCGGCTCAAGCAGGACCGGGCCAGCCTTGCGACAGGCGTCCAAGAAGGCCATGGAACCCGCGACCTTGAAGGCGACTTCGGACGAGTCAACCTCGTGGTACGAGCCGTCGTAGACGGTCGCCACGATGTCCACCATCTGATAGCCGGCCACCACGCCGCGATCGAGCGCCTCCTTGATGCCCTTCTGGATGGCCGGGATGAACTCGCGCGGGATGACGCCGCCCTTGACCTCGTCAACGAACAGGAAGCCCTCGCCGCGCTGTCTCGGCGCGACGCGGATCCAGCAGTGGCCGTACTGGCCGCGGCCGCCGGACTGCTTGATGTACTTGCCTTCGGCTTCCGCTTCCTTGGTGATGGCTTCGCGGTAAGCGACCTGCGGCTTGCCGGTGTTGCATTCCACCTTGAACTCGCGCTTCATGCGGTCAACGATGATGTCGAGGTGCAACTCGCCCATGCCTTCAATGATGACCTGCATGGTCTCCTCGTCGGTGTGGACGCGGAAGGTCGGGTCCTCCTCGGCGAGCTTCTGCAAGGCGACACCCATCTTCTCCTGATCAACCTTGGTTTTCGGCTCGACGGCGAGCGCGATAACCGGCTCCGGGAAGACGATGTGTTCGAGCTGAATGGGGTCGTTCTCGTCGCAGAGAGTGTCACCGGTGAAGGTGTTCTTGAGGCCGACTGCGGCGGCGATGTCGCCAGCCATGATTTCCTCCACGTCCTCGCGGGAGTTGGCATGCAGGCGGACGATGCGGCCGACGCGCTCGCGCTCACCGGTAGTGGTGTTAAGCACGTAGGAACCGGCCTTGAGCGTGCCGGAGTAGACGCGGAAGAACGCCAGCTTGCCGACAAATGGGTCAGCGGCGATCTTGAAGGCGAGGGCCGCAAACGGGGCGGTGTCATCGGCCTTGCGCTCGACGACGACGTCCTCGTCGCTCGGCAGGGTGCCCTTGACCGGCGGCACATCGAGCGGCGACGGCAGGTAGTCGGTCACGGCATCGAGCACGAACTGGATGCCCTTGTTCTTGAGGGCACTGCCGCAGAGCACCGGCACGATCTTGAAATCAATGACGGCCTTGCGCAACACGCGCTTCAGGTCGGCGAGCGGGATTTCCTCGCCGGCGAGGTACTTGTTCATGAGCGCTTCCTCGTTCTCGACAATGGCCTCGACGAGCTTGGCGCGGTATTCCTCGGCCTTCTCCTTGTATTCGTCAGGAATCTCGGCGTCCACGATTTCCTTGCCCATGTCGTCCTTGTAAATCTCGGAGCGACGGGTCAGCAAATCGATAATGCCGATGAAATTCTCCTCGGTGCCGATGGGCAACTGGAGCGGGTAGGCGTTCTTGGTCAGGCGGTCGTGGATGGACTTCACGTCGGCGTAGAAATCGGCGCCCATGCGATCCAGCTTGTTGATGAAGCAGATGCGCGGCACCTTGTAGTCGTCGGCGTAATGCCAGTTGGTCTCGGACTGCGACTCGACGCCGGCGACGCCGTCGAAAACGACGACCGCGCCGTCGAGAACGCGAAGCGAGCGCTTCACCTCAACGGTGAAATCGATGTGGCCGGGAGTGTCGATGAGGTTGATCTGGTTGTCCTTCCAAAAACAGGTCGTGGCGGCGGCGGTGATGGTGATGCCGCGCTCGCGCTCCTGCTCCATCCAGTCCATGGTCGCTTCGCCCTCGTGAACCTCGCCGATCTTGTGCTTCTTGCCGGTGTAGAAGAGGACGCGCTCCGAGAAGGTCGTCTTGCCGGCGTCGATGTGGGCGATGATGCCGATGTTGCGGACGCGCTCCAACGGGAATTTTCTAGGCATAAATCATTTATTAGCCGTAAGCCGTAAGCCGTAAGCTATAAGCCGTAAGCCGTAAGCCGTAAGCTATAAGCCGTAAGCAATCTATTAAGCCCTATGGCTTAAGGCTTACGGCTTATGGCTGTCTTATCTGGCGAAGTGGGCGAAGGCGCGGTTCGCGTCCGCCATCCGGTGCACATCCATCTTCTTCTTGATGGCTTCGCCTTCGTTATTGGCGGCGGCGATGAGCTCCTCGGCCAGCTTCTGGGCCATCGGACGGCCTTTCTTGGCGTTGGTCGCGGCGATGAGCCAGCGGAAAGCCAAGGCGAGACGGCGTTCGCCGCGCACCGGGATCGGAATCTGGTAGTTGGCGCCGCCGACGCGCTTGGACTTCACCTCGACGGTCGGCTGGAGGTTCTTGAAGGCATTGTCGAAGACGTCGCGCGGATCCTGCTTGGTCTTTTCGGCGATGATGTCGAAGGCGCCGTAGATGATCTTCTGGGCCACCGTCTTCTTGCCGCCGCGCATCACGTAATTGATGAACTTAGCGACGGTGATGTTGCCGTATTTCGGGTCGGGCGCGATCTCGCGCTTTGGTGCTTGCTTGTGACGCATATCAGTTCAGGTGCGCGATTATTTCTTCGCCGCCTTCGGCTTCTTGGTGCCGTAGACGGAGCGGCTGCGGTTGCGGCCCTGCACGCCCTGCGCGTCATAGACGCCGCGGACGACATGGTAGCGCACGCCCGGCAAATCCTTGACGCGTCCGCCACGAAGCATGACGATGGAGTGCTCCTGCAGGTTGTGGCCGACGCCGGGGATGTAGGCGGTAACCTCCATGCCGTTCGACAGGCGCACGCGGCAAATCTTGCGGAGAGCGGAGTTCGGTTTCTTCGGGGTCGTGGTCGTGACTTTGACGCAGACGCCGCGCTTGAACGCCGCGCCGCGGGGCAATTCGGTCTTCTTGCGGTGCAGGGTGTCCAGCGTGAAA
The DNA here is from genome assembly GCA_028714475.1 of Patescibacteria group bacterium. Taxonomy (GTDB): domain Bacteria; phylum Patescibacteriota; class Patescibacteriia; order SG8-24; family SG8-24; genus JAQTNC01. Next base: position 1,819 of record JAQTNC010000015.1, on the reverse strand, counting down.
GTGAGGGCCGGCGTCTTGGACTTGGCCTTCTGGGTCTTGCGACCGCGACGAAGCAATTGGTTCATCGTTGGCATAGCAGATGCTTTATTCTTTGTTGTTCTGGGCTGGATTTAGATTCGAGATGACATCAAGGCGCGCCGGCGGGCAGTTACAGCCACGAAACTGCCGTCGGGTCCTTTGACATCAATAAAATTCGAGCCGAGGCTCGTTGCGAATAAGTTATCATGACGACTATTGGGCGTCAAGACAAATCGGGCACTAGGTACTAGGCACTAGTCACTAGGGCTAGACAAAAAACTTGCCCCTAGAGCCTAGGGCCAAGTGCCTAGTGCCTTCAGCTAGAACCCGACCAGCCTGAAGATGAAGCCGGCGACGCCGTTAAAAAGCCACCCCAGGATAGAAAATGGCAGGAAGGAATCCAGGAAAACGAGCATGAGCAGGAGGAATGGGCCGCGGGTTTCGAGGAAAACCAGCATCGGCCGGTAGCGCGGGTGGTCGAAAAGGCGCTCAAGCAGGGCCGAGCCGTCGAGCGGCGGCACGGGCAGGAGGTTGAAGACGCCGAGGGAGATGCTGATGGTGGCGAGGGCGTACAGGAAAAGAACCAACAAGTTCGTCTCGCCGAGGCCGACGACGGACATCGCCACCCGCAACAGCAGCAGCGACAGGATGGCGATGGTGAAATTCGAGGCCGGGCCGGCGAGGCTCACTATGACGCCGCCCCATTTGCCATGGCGGAGGTTGTACGGGTTCACCGGCACGGGTTTGGCCCAGCCGATGACGGGCAGGCCGGTCAGGATGCCGAAGAGCGGGATGAGGATCGTGCCGATGGGATCAATGTGCGCGGCCGGGTTCAGGGTCAGGCGGCCGTAGCGGCGGGCGGTTTCGTCGCCGAGAAAATACGCGACGAGCGCGTGGCAATACTCGTGAACCGTAAGGGACACGAGCAGGGCGGCGACGGAAAGGAGGGCGAGGGTGAGGGACATGGGGGGTTAGGTTCTAGGGACTAGGTTCTAGGTGCTAGCACTACTGCCTCGCAAAGGCTTGCCAATTATCTGACATCATGCTAAATTATGACAGCTATAATATAGAAAGCAACCAATATGTCCAGAATCTGTGAAGTTTGCGCCCGCGCCTACAATCAGGCCCAATCGCGCAGCCACTCGAACATCGCGACCAAGCGCCGCCAGCTCGTCAACCTCCAGAGTGTGGTGATCGGCGGCAAGAAGTCCCGCGTCTGCACCCGCTGTGTGCGCACGCTCGCCAAAGCCAAGGCCATGGCGGCCGCCGCCAAGCCGAAAGCCGCACCGAAAGCGAAAAAGGTCAAGAAGACGAAGGGCAAGAAATAACGTCATTGTTTAGACGACAACCGCTTCCCGCAGTATTGCGGGGAGCGATTTTGGTTATCCGATTATCAATTACCTTCCCCGCGCAAGCGGGGATCCAGACCCAACGTGCCGCGGGTCCTGCCGCTCCGCACCCCGCTGGTGCTCGGTCGTGCGGCGACCTGCGCGCCATCGGGGCCCCCGCTCCGCGTCACCCGCGGCTTCTCCTAACAACCTTAATAATTGAATACGCTCGGCCTGCGGAGCCCTGTACCGTAATGGTGCAGGGCTGGCCGAGCGTAATGAAGTCATCTTGTCCGCAAGGAATAATTTATACCTTAACCTCGCCATTTTCTAAGCCTCGAGAATATGTTTAGTTAGCAGTCAAGGCTGACACCTCTTGCTGGAGCGATAGGTAGCTGTCCAGTTTCTCCCTCGGGGTCATGCCGTTCAGGTACTTGCCGAGGTGGATGCGCTCCTCGTTGTACCAGCGGAGG
>JAQTNC010000014.1 GCA_028714475.1 Patescibacteria group bacterium | reverse complement strand
AATCTAGTCAGTCCGGCCGTGCCGGAAAATATCGTCCGGTGAGCCACACCCTCGTGGCTCCCGGGCGCTTTTTGTTTAACCAAATTTGTCGTGTGGAGCACACTCTGCGGAATTGATGACTTCATTTCGCGAGGGTGAATCGCGAGCCGGCGAGCGACTCACGGGTCGCAAGGACGACCCGGGCTCCGGCGAGACAATTCAGATTCTCGTCGAGCCGGAGGGCAGCAATACTTTGCCGCCCCGCAGGCCGTGCGCATACGATATTAATTTGTGACGGGTTTATTTTGGTGAGGCCGGGCGGGGTCGCCCTTTAAGGCCACTCGACGCCCGCGTCGGCTCGGTCCCCGAGCTCGTCGAGGGGCGACGCGGGTCGGCGACGTGAGTGAAGGCCGCCGCTGGAGCGGCCGAGCGTGCCGTAAGGGCGACCCCGACGGCCGGACGTTCGTTTTCTGTTCTGCCCCTCGACACGCTCGGGGCAGAACGTTATTCGGATGCCGCGGGGCGGCGGCCGGAAGCGCGTGTTTTGATTCTGGATTCCGGCTTTTGCCGGAATGACGAATAATTGAAATGGATGGTTTTCAGCTAACCAAAACCGCTCCGACAAAATCGGAGCGGCGATAATCCTATTTTAGAACCTCTGAAAAACGATGATATGCGAAGCGCTGGAATGAGGGAAAACCGGAGGTGTGCAATACGCTAAGGATTTTCCCGAGCGAAGCGCAAGCAAATCGCGTTTTTCAGGGGTTCCTTACTTGATGCTGTCGATCCGCAGGAGCGTGTACGGCTGGCGGTGTCCGGCTTTCCGCTTGTAGCGCACCTTGGCCCTGAACTTGATGATGGTGACCTTTTTGGCGCGGCCCTGCTTCTCGACGGTCGCCTCAACCTTCACACCGGCCACGGTCGGCTTGCCGACCTTGACGGCCTTGCCGCCCTCGTCGGCCACGAGCAAGGCATCGAACTTAACGGTCTTGCCTTCCTCAACCTCAAGCTTCTCGACGCGAACCTTGTCCCCGGCCTTGACCAGATACTGCTTGCCGCCGGTCTTGATGACTGCTAAATCGCTCATATAAGTTGGATATGCCGGCGAAGACCGGCCAATGATTCTCCTAATCAAGCGGCGACCGGGGCGGGTCGCCAACTCTACGCACGAAGCACTTTACCGAGAGTCCGCCGAACTGTCAACCACTATGGTCAAACGGTCGCCAAGCCGGATGTTCCTGACCGCCGCCTCGCCTGCCGCCAGTTCCAGCACCCTATCAGCCGGCGCGAGCGGCCGGTACACGTCAAACGGGCCGTCAGGAGGCGGCACCGGCACGTTGGCCGTGATGTCCACGACGCGATTCTGCTCGAGCCAGACGACATCAATCGAGAAATTCATCCCCTTCATCCAGAAACCGTAACGGTCGGCCGCCGGAAAAACGAACAGCATCCCCTGCCCGGGCGCCAAGCCATCTCGACCGGCCAGCCCGCGCTCGCGGTTACGTTCGCTCGAAGCCACCTCGACCGTGATGACCTGGCCGTCGGCAAGCGTGACGCTACCCGTCGTGAGCGCATTCTGCTTCCAACCGAGGTAAAACGCCATGCCCACGACCGCCACGACGGTCACGATCAGGAGCGCCAAACGCCGCGGCGACACCTCGTGACCGCGCCGATCAGTGAACAGCAGGAGTTTGATCTTGGAAAAATCCATATCGCTCATTATTTGTTGAGGCCTGGCCCGACGCTGTTTTGATCCGTTCCCTTGATGTTACCACGTCCGGCCTCGCCGGTCGCGACAAACGGCGGCTGGCGTCGCCGCCCCAAAGCCGCCGCGAGGATGATGACGATGAGGCTGACCACCAAGCCGATGGCCGCGAGTTTCTGCTGGCCGCTGAGCACGAGCGTCGAGGTGCCGAAGGCGGCCGCGCATAGGTAGTAGAACAGCACGGTCTGGCGTGGCGTCAGCCCCAAATCCTGCAGACGAAAATGCAGGTGCGTCCGGTCGCCCACGAACGGCGAGCGGTGCAGCAGCAACACGCGCCGCAAGACGACCAGCACGGCGTCGAAAAGCGGCAAACCGAGCACGAGCAGGGTCGTGGCGATTTTCCCGCCGGAAATGATGGCGAGCGTGCCGAGGAGGAATCCCGCCAAGGTCGAGCCGCCTTCGCCGAGGAAGATGCTGGCCGGGCTGAAATTGAAAATGAGGAAGCCGGCGAACGCTCCCGCCACGACGAGCGCGAGCGTCGCCGTGTCCGGCTGGGTGACGTCCTGAAGTGCACTCACGCAGGCGACGACCACGGCGCCGATGACCGCGACGCCGGCCACGAGCCCATCCAAGCCGTCGAGGAACTTGGTCGTGTAGGTCATGGTCATGAGCCAGACAACGGTGAACACGTCAGCGACAAACGTGAGCTTGTACGGCAAACCGTCCCACCAGAGCACGGTCCATTGCCAGCGGTCGAGATACAGCTGGCCGCCGAATGGGTTGGTCACGAAGTCAATGCCGATGCCGCTCACGATGACGGCGATGACCGCGAGCAGCGGCCAGATGATCTGCTGGCACGGGCGGAAATCAAAACGGTCATCCAGGGCGCCGCCGGTCACGAGCAGGGCGGCCGCGATGACGATGCCCCAGACGTGCTTGGCCGGGATGTGACTGCCGGGCAAGGCACCGGCCACCCAGGCCACGCCGAGACCAACGGCCAAGGCCGCAAAAATCGCCACCCCACCCCAAAGCGGCGTCGGCTTCTCGTGCTGGCGCCGTCCGCCCGGATAGCCGAAAATGCCGCGCTGCCGCGCGAAACGGCGCACGAGGGGCGTGACGGCGACAGCCGCGGCAAACGCGGCGATGGCGGGCAGAATTTGGTTCATTTCATTATAGTTGCCCCTCGACTCCCCCTCCGCTCGCGAGCGGAGGGGTTCGCTCGGGGAAGAAAAAAGTTCTGGCCCGACCTTGTGGAGGGCCAAGTCACGGAAACGCTCGTTATCAAGTTATCAAAAAGAAGAGGGCATGCCAACCGGAAGTCGGCACGCCCTGTCCTTTAGTACTAAGCAAGCATTCAAGCGGATCTGTCGGAACCCTCTACCAGTGGCGACGGTTGTCGCGACCGCGGTTTCGTCCCGGTTGCCCGGAATTGGCCGCTGACCGCCTCCCCTTCTCGCCAAGACTGGCTTTCAGGGTCGGTTGCCGACGCTCCACGTGAGCGGCTTTCCGCCCTTCGATGGCGTCGAACACCAACCGAACGACCTCGTCCGGCTCCAGCTGCGACGGTCGCGACAGTCGGTTAGCCGGCAGGTAGTTGCCAGCCAAACGCCCGTCCTGCTGGCCGAGGTAGATCAGCTCGACCAGACCCCTGGTGGTGGTGATGGAGCACGGTCCGGCTTTTTGAGCCTCCTCGTCGGTCAGGCTGACGCCGTGCATTCTTGCCTCGCGCTGACGCAGGGCAGCGACGACGACGTTGAGGGTGAGCCCGGGCGGAGCGAACAAAGCGTACCGGGTGCTGCCGAACTTGCTCCCGGGCTCGAACTGAACCACGAACACTGGGCTCTGGGCACGCTTGTTCAGCAACCAGCGCAGGTATTCGGCCGCGCGGGTCGAATCGCTGGAAATGAGCGCCACCCGGACGGCCTGGCACAGGGTCGAGCCGCCGTCCTCGTAGACGTGGTTAGTCTCGACCAACCGCCACCTATTTTGCCAGTCGCTCGCGGCCTTGGTCCATTCCCCTTCCACTCGTTGAAGGGCTTCGTTGACCGCCTGCTCGAAATCATTGCCTCGCCACGCTTGGACGTGCTTCGCACAGTAGGCCTTCACCACCGGCACCAGATTGGCGACCAGCAAGAGTTGGCCAGCGGCAGTTACCGTGACATCGGGCGTGGCCGCCAGGTGCTCGTCGATGGCCGCATACGCGAGATTGGCCACCTCGATGACCCGACGCAGACCTTCCGCTCGGCCTTCGGAGATTAGGTTCAGTCCCTCGACCGCGCGCTTCCACGTTCGGTCGGTGTGAGGCGTTGCGCCCTGACCGCGCCCAGTCTCCAGCGTACTGTACCGTCGGCGATTGCCTTCGGCCATCCACTCGACGAGCACCTTCAGGTGCGGCGCCTTCTCGTACAGGCCTTCCGCCTCGGCCATCTCCGCCAAGGTGCGGTTGTTGACCGTGCCGCCGTCCAGCGTGACCCGGAAGTCACCCTTGGACAAGTACTTCTCGGTGACGAACAGGACGAACAGGGTTTCGGGTGACGGGTTGTAGTTGATCGTTAGCGACAGTTCAGCCATGACACACTCCCGAGGTCTAGTAACCTCTTGCCGGAAACGCCGGCCGCGTCGACACGACATGTGTCTCACGCCAGTCACGGTTCCGCCTCATGGATCTATGATATCCGCTTGAGTTGTAAGGAACCGGTCTGGACAGCTAGGCTGTTCCAGGACTGGTTAATATAGCATAAAAACAATCATTTGTCAACGGGGGTCATGGTCGCAAGTGCTGAAGTGCTGGAGTACTGAAGTGCTGAAGAATTAGATATAAATCCTCTATTCTCCAGTACTCCAGCACTCCCCATCTTCAGCACTTAAAAAGCCGACCCTGTGGGGCCGGCCTTCGCAGACTTTATGGTGAAAACGTCACCGCATGGCAACCGCGCCTTGGCCCGTCGTTAGGTAATCCACCTGGCTGACCGGCACGAACCCCAACTCCTGGGCCCGCGCCTCGACCGTCTCCATCGCCTGCCGGTTGAGCATATCCATATCGAGCTGGCGTTTCTGATTCTGAAGCTCGGCCATCCGCTTCTCCAAGGCCCGAACCTTGAAGCCGTCCTCGGCCGCGCTGTTGTTGACCGCAATATAACCGACGAAAAGCAGGGCGGTCAGGATGATGAGCAAAATGTTGATGGTGCGCCAATCGTTCAGCCGCGCCAAACGCCAGACGCCGAAGTGGTTTTGGTTTTGTGAGGCGTAAATCATAGCGGTTTGGTTTCAGGCCTTGGCCGCGACGCGGAGCTTGGCGCTCCTTGACCGCGGGTTGGCTTTGATTTCCTCTTGGCCGGCCGTGACCGGCTTTTTGGTGATGATGTTTAGCGCTCCAGCCGCCGAGCGTTCCTGGAAGAAACGCTTGACGATCCGGTCTTCGAGCGAATGAAAGGAAATGATGGCGAGCCTGCCGCCGGGCGCGAGCACATCAACGAACTCCGTGAGGGCGGCCTCGAGATTGCCGAGCTCGTCGTTGACGGCGATGCGCAGGGCTTGGAAGGTGCGGGTGGCGCAACTGATGGGTCCGTGACGGTAGCTGGCCGGCACGGCACCGGCGATGACGTCCGCCAGCTGGAGAGTGCCGATGATACGCTCGCGTCGCCGCGCCGCGACGATGGCCTGCGCGATGCGTCGGGCATAACGCTCCTCGCCGTACTTGGCGATGAGTCCCGCCAACTCGTCTTCGCTCCAGGTGTTGACGACGGCCGCGGCCGTGAGCTCCTGCTCGCGGTCGTAGCGCATGTCGAGCGGCCCGTCGGCGCGAAAGCTGAACCCGCGCGCCGGGTCGTCGACTTCGAGCGACGAATACCCTAGATCTAGAAGCGCCGCCTGAACCGGCCCGAAGGCTTGGGCAGTGATGACCCGTTCCGCCTCTCGGTAATTCGCGTGGACAAGCATGGCACGCGAACCAAATCTTTGGAGGCTACTCCGGGCCGCTTCAAGCGCCGCTTCGTCGAGATCAAGACCGAGGAGCCGGCCGTTCGGGGCCGTGCGTTCGAGGATGGCGGCAGCGTGGCCACCAGCGCCGAGCGTTCCATCCACGACATTGGCGTTAGGCTTCAGGTCGAGTAACTCGATAGTTTCGTTTAAAAGGACGGGGACGTGCCGCAACGCGCGGCTCTCGCTAGACATAACTCCGGCTACACGCCGAGCTCGCCCATCTTCTCGGCGATCTCGTTCGAGTTCTTCTCCGTCTCGGCCTTGTACTTCTCCCATGCCGCCATGTCCCAAATTTCGAGGCGGTTGTAGAGGCCGGCCACAACCACTTCCTTGTTCAGACTGGCGTAATGGCGAAGGTATTCCGGCAGGACCACGCGACCCTGCTTGTCGCTCTCGACATCCATGGCGCCCGCGAGCATGAGGCGGGCGAAGGCGCGGGAGTTGGCCTGACTAAAAGGCAGGCTGGCCAACCTGCCGGCGAGCTTTTTCCATTCGGCGGCGGTATAGACGAACAAACAGCTGTCCAACCCGCGGGTCACCACCGCGCCCTTTGCGAGCTCGCGGCGGAACTTGACCGGGATGGCCAGCCGTCCTTTTTCGTCGACAACGTGATGGTATTCGCCGATAAACATGGTTGTGTTTTGCCGTGGTTTTAGGGTGGTTTTTAGCGGTTTTTTCGGCTCTTTTTGCCTTATCCCCACTTATCCCCACCTGCCCCCACTACACTTATAATATACACCACTTTGACCCCCGCAACAACACCCCTCCCCCACCGCGTCAAGAGGCAACGGGCAATAATAAAAGGCCCCCTTGCGGAAGCCTGATGCGAGGCGAAGGCCGTCTAACGCGACTGATTGCGCCCCAGGCGACGGAGCATTTTCTCCAAACCTTCGCGGGACAGAATACCTAGCTGACGGATGTCCTCCCAGCCGTAGCACGAGAACCCATCCGGCAAGATGCCGGGGCCAATAACGAAACCCAGTCGGGAATCCATCCAGGCGGCCAGCTTCACAAAGCCCAAACTGCGCGGCTGGTCAATCCAGGGACTATCGGGGTCCCTTTTCCTGGCCGAGACCATGACGGCTGCGACACAGGCGTTATTCTCGCCACCACAATTCAGATAGGCGCCGATGACGTTGTCGATGGCCGTCGAATGGATTTCGCTGTCGTAGGTGATCGGCCAACCAGTGAGCACTTGGCCGTCAATCGTGACGAGGCAGATGGCATGCCGGTCGCCGTCCAAACCGAGCGATGAGCGCCGGCATCCGGCAATCAAGCTGCATCGCAGCACGTTGGCGAGGCGTTCCGGTTTCTGGCCGATGGCGCGAATCCGCGTGAGCAGTCCCTCGTCAGCCTTCCTCCCGAACAATTCAAATCCCATGACCCTTCTCCTTCTTGAGTGGCCAGCACTAAAGCCGGTCCAATGAACAATACTGCGGCCACGTTAGCATGCAGATCGGAGACAGTCAAGGCTAAATCTACAATAAAGCGGCCTCTTAGCGAGGCCGCCGTGAACCGAGTGAACGAGATGCTAAAAAAGGGCTGGATTATCTGGCCGAGTCCGCTTGACGCCGTCGCTCCTTGTCTCCTCCGTTTCAGCGACGCTCCGGCGCCAGACCGCGGCCTTCCGCAATCCGTTGCCTAGCTGACCGCCGACCGGCGATGAGCGAACACGCCAGCCAAAGCATTATCGACAGGATGACCTGACCCGAAAGCGGCACGGATGGGAACCACGGCTCCAGTGTCGCGTGGCACCAACGGTGCAGTGGTTCCAGAACGCGGAGGTGGAACTTCGTAAGAAGCTCGAAGCCGTTCACGATGTCCGGCATGGCCGAGCCCAGCGAGGCAGCAGTCAACAACGGCACAACCCCCGCCTTGCGCCAGCCGATGAAGCCGATGCAAAGCCCGATGCCGAGTATTTCCGCGCCCCCTACCAACGCCAAACGGAAGGCACTGTTGGCTTCCTGAATCCATTCCACGACGCCGCCGTCACCGTGCGGCACCGCGTCCAAGAAATAATGCGACAGCCAGCCGACAGCAAAGGCCACAAGAGGCCGACGTCTTCCCTTGGCGACTGCCAACACCGAACCGAGGGCGGCGTGCAAAATGAGATACATGTTAAAGACCTCCTCTAGCCGCAGACGAGTTATGTCGCGCGGTTGGCGACATTTTGGCACGCGGGCCAACAACAATCAAGGCGGCCAATAAAGAGCCCTGACAATCGTCCAATTTTAACATCAATCAGCCTAAGTGTTGCGCACAATAGACCCAAAGAACCACGGCCAAGGAAAACTGGAAGGAAAACCCCAGCCATAACGGCAGACGAATGCCCGAGGCGAAGTGAATCCGATGGTGCCAATACCGATGTGAACCAAATAATTTGCGGCCAAAAATCTCCTCCAACCCCCATAAGACATCCGGCACGCAGGAACCGGCAGCGGACGCCACGGCAATCCAGTTCCATTTCAGGCGCGCGATCATCACCGCCATGACGAACAGGAGAACCAAGCCATCGATGCCCGAGGCCAAAGCCATGCGCTTGACGACCGAACCGCGCTTGGCCCATTCCCCCAACTTCTCATCGCCGTGCGGCACGAAATCGCCGACGTAATGCAAACCCCAGCCGATGACAAAAGCAACCGGCGTCGGCGCGGACGGCCAAACGGCCAGGACGGCGGCGGAACCGATGGCGGCATGAACGGTTAGGAACATATCAGTTGTTGGCGGTTGTAGGTTGTTAGTTGTTGGTTATTGGTTGTCGACTGTATTTGTGAAACTGTCAACCATCAACTAATAACTGTCAACTTAAAAATCGGCGGCTGCGGCGGCGGCGATGAAAGGTCACGGCAAAGCGGTGGGCCTCATCGCGGACGCGGATGAGAAGCGGCTTGAACGCGACGGCCAGCCGCGCCAACTCATAGTCAGAGCGGTCGAAAACCAGTTCGTCCTTGTCGCGATTCGGGCCTTTGGCCAAGCCCACGACCGGAATTTCCAGGCCGGCGGCCTTGAGTGCGCGCCGTGCGGCTTCGACTTGGAGCGCGCCGCCGTCAACCAACCAGAGATCCGGCTTTGGCCACGGGTCGCGGCTGTCGGGCGCAAGATGCGCAAGCCGCCGCCGCAGGATTTCCTCGAGCATGGCCGGGTCGTTGGGTCCTTCGACGGTGCGGATGGCGAACTTGCGGTAAGCGCTCTTCTTGGCGCGGCCATCCACGAACACGACCATGCTGCCGACCGCGTCCTGGCCACCGATGTTCGAGATGTCGTAGCCTTCGATGCGGCCGAAGATGTCGATGAGTCCGCCGGGCTTGCGCTCCTCGCCCTTGATGACGGCGAGATCGCGGACGTATTCGAGATGATGCAGACGGTCGCGCAATTCGGCTGCTTCCTCGAAGCGCCGGTCCTTGGACGCGGCTTTCATCCGGCGCTCCATGTCCTTGACCAAGGCCTTGCGCCCGCCGTTCAGGAAACGGATGAGGTCGGTAATGATGCGCCGATAATCCTTGGCCGTAATCTCGCCGTCGCAGACGCCGGGGCACAGCCCGATATGCCGGTAGAAACAGGCGCGCTTCTGGCCGGGCCGGCAGTTGGTCCAAGGAAAGACGCGGCGGATGGCATCGAGCGCGGCCTGTACCGAATAAGCGCTGCCGAACGGGCCGAAGACCTTGAGGAACTGCCGCTTAGGCAAACGCGCCAACTCGTGGCCGCGGATGAGCGTCGGCCGCGGATACGGCTCGCGCGTGAAGACCAGATAGACGAAGCTCTTGTCGTCCTTCTCCATGACGTTGTACGGCGGCTGGTGTTTCTTGATGAGCTTCGCCTCGAGCAGCAGCGCCTCGACCGCGGTCGGCGTTTCCTGATAATCAATGGCCGAGATTTTCCTGACCATGGCCGCGATGCGCTCGTCAGCCGGGCGCACGAAATACGACCCAACCCGCGAGCGGAGCGAGGTGGCCTTGCCGATATACATGACGTGATTCTCGGCGTCCTTCATGAAATAGACCCCCGGGCGCGGCGGCAGTTCGTTGTTCTTGATTTTGATGTGGCTGGGGACGGACATGCGTATATTCTACCCAAAAAGGCAGCGCTAATAAAACGAGTATTGGACAGTATCCGGCAATCATGTTCACATGAAAAGGCCAAGCGGGCAACCCGCCCTTTTCATCAACAGCCAACGCCAGGAGGAGCCATGGCCCAAGCGAAACGCGTTCACGCGACGTCACGACGCCAGCCCCCAACCATTGACGCTGCCGCCGTCCACGAGGAACTGACGCTCGCCGCGATGCGAGCGGCCGGAATCGACCCGCAACGAAGTGCCGTCTTCGAGCCAGCAACGGGCGAATCGTCAGAACCCGGTCGTCCGGAGATTCGGACGGTCTCGGTCGAATCGACCAGGCCGAACCGCGCTATCAATCTGACCGGCCCTGTCAATCTTGAGCTAGCCGAAAGACTGAACGAGATGGTGACCCGTTATGTCGCCAACAACAAGTTCGAGCCAATCTGGATTTACATTCTTTCGGGCGGCGGTGACCTAGACGCTGGCCTCGCCATTTATGATCGCCTATGCGCCTGCCCAACGCCCGTCGTTACGGTCGTGGCCAGCACGGCCCAGTCTTCCGCCGCCACGATCTTGCTCGCCGGCCAACGTCGCTATGCGATGCCGAGCGGTTCAATCCTGATTCATGAATGTCGGCGAAAGGGACTGGCAGATTCACTGCTGGAAACCGACCTTCGGTTTACCCTGCGCTGCCTCGAACTGCAAAACCGCCGCATCATGCGCATCTATTGCGAGGCCACGGGCCAACCGCCCGCCGTTGTCCGCCGGTGGATGCGCAAGGAAACTAACTTCGAAACCGCCGAGGCCTGGCGCGCCGGCCTCATCCACGGCGTCATCAAGCGCGTCCCACCGTTCCTTGTCTGAATTTTTTCAGACACCCTTGCGGCCCGGTCCATGACCGGGTCGTTTGTATAGCGAGTCAAATCTTCAGCACCCTCTTCAGGCACTTCGCCGTGTGCGTGTCGGCGTATTTCGCCAGCTCCTCCGGCGAGCCGGCGGCGACGATGCGACCGCCGCCGTAATTCTTTGCGGCTACTTGACGCCATTTATTTATTGAATTAATGTTCCATAAATATCACTGGGAGAATACCCGTGACAAAACAACAAAGAAGAGTTTGCTGGATCATTTATTTCGTAGTCCTGATCGCGTTCGTACTCATCGCTCTCTGTGTCAAAAAGTCGGCCGACAATCGTCTCAAGGCCGCGGCGCTCGCAGCGATCGGCCAAACCGAACACGCCGAGAGCCTTGCCCGAGACAAAAACGCGTACTCGGAAATCGGTTACGGCTTGCCCTGCGGCAGCGGCGACGAAAGCGTTGACGTATCGATATCGGGGGTGGGCACATTGACGGTCTGCTGTCCTTGCCGTGGCCGCGCCTGGAACCCGCAGGTGACCGGGGCTTGTACGGTCTACCGAAGCACGACCATTTACCTCATCCAACCGCCCGTCAAGAAGTGACGCGCCAGCTTGCGTCCTACCGGTCTCATCAGCCGTCGCACCCCCTGTGCGACGGCGAATTTTATTATATCTTCAATACCCGCTTCAGGTACCTTGCCGTGTGGGTGTCGGCGTACTTCGCCAGCTCCTCCGGAGTGCCGGTGGCGACGATGCGCCCGCCGCCATCGCCGCCTTCCGGACCCATGTCGATGACGTGGTCGGCAACCTTGATGACATCAAGATTATGCTCGATGACCACGACCGAGTTGCCGCGGTCAACGAGTTTCTGCATGACCTCGAGGAGCCGCCGGATGTCGTCGTAATGCAAACCGGTGGTCGGTTCGTCGAACAAGTAAAGTGTCCGGCCAGCGGCGCGTTTCGACAACTCGAACGCCAGTTTGACGCGCTGGGCCTCGCCGCCGGAGAGCGTCGTGGCGGACTGGCCCAATTCCAGATAACCGAGCCCGACTTGAGCGAGCGTGGATAGCTTGTCATAGACGAACGGGATCTCCTCGAAGAATTTCGCCGCGTCCTCGACGGTCATGGTGAGGATGTCGTGGATGCTCTTGCCGCGGTACTTCACCTCCAGGGTCTCGCGATCGAACCGCTTCCCCATGCAGACATCGCAAGGCACGAACACCGTCGGCAGGAAATGCATCTCAATGGCGATGGTGCCGTTGCCTTCGCAGTTCTCGCAGCGGCCGCCGGGCACGTTGAAGCTGAAGCGTCCCGGCCGGTAACCGCGTAGGCGCGCTTCTTCGGTTGAGGCATACAGCTCGCGGATGTGGGTGAAGGCGCCGGTATAGGTCGCTGGGTTGGAACGCGGCGTGCGGCCGATGGCGGTCTGGTCCACGAGCGCGACGCGGTCCAGATGCTCGATGCCGAGAATCTGCTTATGCGCGCCGACCGGCAGGCTGGAGCCGTTAAGACGGTTCGAAAGCGCATTGTGCAGAATCTCGTTCACGAGCGTGGACTTGCCGGAGCCGGAAACGCCGGTGACACAGACGAACCGCCGCAGAGGAATCTCCACATCCACGTTCTTCAGGTTGTTCTCCTTGGCGCCGACAATCTTGATCGATTCGCGCACGCTGGTCCGCCGGATGGCCGGCGTCGGGATGCGGCGCTTGCCGGTGAGGTACTGAATGGTCAATGATTTCTTGTCCTCCAGCACGTCCTTGAGCGGTCCGGCCACGACGATTTCGCCGCCGTGTTTGCCGGCGCCCGGACCGAAGTCCACCAGGTAGTCGGCAGCGAGAATTGTGTCCTCGTCATGTTCGACGACGATGATGGTGTTGCCGATGTCGCGGAGGTGGAGAAGCGTCTGCAGGAGCCGTTCGTTGTCGCGCTGATGGAGCCCGATGGTCGGCTCGTCGAGGACGTAGAGCGCGCCGACGAGCTTGGAGCCGATTTGCGAGGCGAGACGGATGCGCTGGGCCTCGCCGCCGGAGAGCGTGCCGGCCGTGCGGTTCAGGGTGATGTAATGCAGGCCGACGTTCAAGAGGAACTTCAGGCGGCCGCGGATTTCCTTGAGAATGCCTTCGGATATTTCCTGTTCGCGCTCGGTGAGCTTGAGCTTTTCCGTGAAATCGCCGGCCTGACCGATGGTCTGTGCCGCGAACTCGACGATGTTCTGGCCGCCGACGCGGACGAACAAAGATTCCCTTCGCAACCGGCCGCCATGGCACTCCTCGCATTTTTCCGTCGAGAAGAAATCCTTGACCCCGAGGCCGTGGCAGGACGGGCACGCGCCGTACGGGCTGTTGAACGAGAAAAGTCGCGGCTCGATTTCCGGAAACGCGAAGCCGCACGACGGGCAGGTGAACTGGCTCGAAAGCAGGCGTTCCTCGCCGTCCGGAAATTGCGCGAGCAACACGCCTTCGCCGTGCTTGAGTGCGGTCTCGACCGCTTCGGCGAGCCGGGCACGGGCGTCCTTGTCGCCGCTCGCGAGGCTGACCAGAGGAATCTTATCCACGACGAGCTCGATGGTGTGGCGCAGGTTGCGGTCGAGCACGAGGCGGCTGCGCAGCGACCGGACGCGGCCGTTCACGCGCACCCAGGCGAAGCCGCTGTTGTAGAAGTCGTAGAGCATCTGGTGATACTCCCCTTTCCGGCCGCGCACGACCGGCGACATGATGACGACTTCGTTCTCTTCCCCTTCCTTCCTTTTCTTGGCCTTGGCGGCCGCACCTTCGAGCAGGCCGTTCGCTGGAATGGATTTCGCCTTCGCTTCCTCCATGAGCAGATCCACCATCTCGTCCGAAGCCATCTTTCGAATCGGCTTGTCGCAATCCGGACAGAACGGCCGGCCGATGCGTGCATAAAGCACGCGCAGGTAGTCGTAAATTTCCGTGATGGTGGCGACGGTCGAGCGCGGGTTGGCTGAGTGCGCCTTCTGGTCAATGCAGATGGCCGGCGAGAGTCCTTCGATCTCATCTACGTCCGGCTTGCTCATCTGGCCAAGAAATTGCCGCGCGTAGGCCGAGAGCGACTCGACATAGCGCCGCTGGCCCTCGGCGAAGATGGTGTCGAACGCCAAGGACGACTTGCCGGAGCCCGACAAGCCAGTAAAAACAATAAGTTTGTTGCGCGGCAACGTGAGCGAGATGTTCTTCAAGTTATGCTCCCGCGCCCCGCGGATGATGATGGATTCTTGCATATTTGAGGTTTATTGGATGTATCAACCAACATTGGGGTCAGAATATTGACAAAAGGCTGATTTTGTGCTATATTTTACGAAACTTGTGGCGCCATGCGCCGAGGAGGAGTCATGTACCTTTCAGACGTCGAGTCTTCTTGTCTGGAAACCATCAATGACTTGGTTCGCTTGCTGGGCCGCGCCTGGCTGGCCATCAAGGATAACGGCCGTGAAGGAATGATGGAAGCCGCACCCCTTGTCTGTCAGGCCTATGAACTGTCGATTGCCTGGCTGAACGCCGACGAGACAGTTTCGTCCGCCGGCGGTGCCCTGTCGCTCGCGAGCATCCGCGACATGATTTTCAGCGACGTGGAGTGTCTCGACCGAGCCCGGTCCGCTGTCGAAGAGGCCGCTCTATCAGAGCAAAAGACGGATATCGGCCGACAATCCATCGCGACCGTGGCGCATTCGCTCAAGCAACTGGTGGCTGATCGCGCGTTCGAGTTGCTGAACGAAAGAGCGCGGCTGGCTTCAAACTAAGGCTACCTGTCCCCGAGAGCCTCATCCGACCGACTGCTTGGTTGGATGGGGTTTTCAAGTTGTAGCGGGCGGGTTTACCCCGCCACCACGTTGAACGAACGTCGTGAGCGAAAACGGTGCTCGTTTAAGGTGGTGTCAGGGCTAGCCTGACCGCTACGCTTGATTTGGTCTCTGCCATCCCCTGCCGCGCCGTTTCCAACCCGTTGTCGGGTCGGGGGCGGCACTTTTCGTTTTCTTTTCCGGCACGGTTTTCTTGCCGGACTGTTTTGCCAGTTCAACTTTGAGCGCCACGACCTCGTCGCGCAGGAGCGCGGCCAGCTCGAATTCCAGGTCCTTGGCCGCCTGACGCATCTCCTTTTCCTTTTCCGCGATGACTTTTTCCAGCGGTTTGCCTTGCTCGGGCGCGGCGTCGAGGGCGAGCAGGTGCTTCGCCGTCCTCTCCTCGCGCACGCCAAGATCGGCCATGATGTCCTTGACCGCCTTCTTGATGGTTTGTGGGGTGATGCCGTGCACCTCGTTGTAGGCGACTTGCTTGCGGCGGCGACGGTCGGTCTCGTCGAGCGCGCGCCGCATCGAGCCGGTGATGTTATCCGCGTAAAGGATGACTTCGCCGGCCACGTTGCGCGCCGCGCGGCCGATGGTCTGGATGAGCGAGGTTTCGCTCCGCAGGAACCCCTCCTTGTCGGCGTCGAGAATGGCGACGAGCGTCACCTCCGGCAAATCCAAGCCCTCGCGCAGGAGGTTCACGCCGACGAGCACATCATGCGTGCCACGGCGGAATTCGGTGAGGATGCGCACGCGGTCAATGGTATCGATATCGCTGTGCAGGTACGTGACCTTGATCTTCCTTTCCTTGAGGTATTCCGTCAGGTCCTCGGCCATCTTCTTGGTGAGCGTGGTGACGAGCACGCGCTCCTTGTTCTCGGCGTGCGTCACGCAACGCCCGATGAGGTCCTCGATCTGCCCCGGTTCGCCGTCTCCGCCCGAGGCGGACCCGCCTTCGGCGGGCTTCGCCGTTACCGGCAGTACCGTCACCATCGGATCAACCAAACCGGTCGGGCGGATGACCTGCTCGACGATTTGATTGGAAACCTGCCGTTCCCATTCAGCGGGCGTGGCCGACACGAAAACCGCCTGCGGCACCCGCGCCAGGAACTCATCGAACTTGAGCGGGCGATTGTCAGCCGCCGATGGCAGGCGAAAACCGAAATCAATCAGGTTCCGTTTGCGCGCCTGGTCGCCGTTGAACATCCCCTGAACCTGCGGCACAGTGACGTGCGACTCGTCGATGAAGACGAGGAAATCCTTGGGGAAATAATTCAGCAACGTGTCCGGCGGGTCACCGGCGGCGCGGCCGGAAAGATGCCGCGAGTAGTTCTCGATGCCGTTGCAGTAACCGACTTCGGCGAGCATGGCGAGATCGAAATTGGTGCGCCGTTCCAAGCGCTCGGCTTCAAGCAGCTTGCCGGTGGCCGTAAACTCATCCAGCCGAGTCTTCAGTTCCGCGCGGATGGCCAAGATGGCGCGTTCGCGCTCCGGTCCGGGCGTGATGAAATGTTTGGCCGGAAAAATCCAGTATTCGTTCGCCTTCTCCCTAATCTTGCGCGTCACCGGATCAATGACGGTGATGGCCTTGAGCCGTCCGCCGCCAAGCTCCAGCCGCACGATGACCTCCTCGCTGGCCGGCATGATCTCGATAATGTCGCCGCGCGACCGGAACGACCCGCGCGCCATGTCCGTTGTCGTGCGTTCGTACTGCGTCTGGACGAGATGCCGGAGGAGCGCCTGCCGCTCGGCCGGATCCCCCACCGTGAGCCGCAGGTGCATCTTCTCGTAAACCTCGGGCGCGCCAAGGCCGTAGATGCAGGAAACGGACGCGACGATGATGGTGTCGCGCCGCGTGAGCAGGGCCTGCGTCGCTGCGTGACGCAACCGGTCAATCTCCTGGTTGATCATCGCTTCCTTCTCGATGTAGGTGTCGGACGACGGCAGGTACGCTTCCGGCTGGTAGTAGTCGTAATAGGAAACGAAATACTCCACCGCGTTGTCCGGGAAGAACTCGCGGAACTCGTTACAGAGCTGGGCGGCGAGCGTCTTGTTGTGGGCGATGATGAGCGCCGGCTTGCCCGACCGCGCAATGACGTTGGCCATGGTGAAGGTCTTGCCCGAACCGGTGACGCCGAGGAGCGTCTGGTAACGCAAAGACTCCCGCACGCCACGCGCGAGGGCCTCGATGGCCTGCGGTTGGTCGCCGGCCGGCTGATAGGAGGATTTGAGGTGAAATTCCATGTTTGTTTGCGTTCATTAACGTTGGTTCTCGGGGACAGTCCCCCAAGCCCCGAGACCCGATATATGCCTAAAACCCGCCTCAGCGCACCCTCTAGGGGTACCTCGGGCGGTTCTGCGTTACGCCGGTCACGACGACCGGTGTTTTAATTTACCACGGCCAGGCCGGTCGGTCAACCCCACGACGGCTCACTGTTTTTTTCGCGCCACCACCAGCACTTCGCCAGTCACGGGGTTGGGGAAAGACAACTTCTTGACGGATTCCGGCAACCAAGACAAGACCCTGCCGACAACGGTGCCAATCGGACCGAGCAAGGAATATCGGCGGAAATAATATTCGTAATACGACAGCCGAAACGTCTTGCGATTGTGGCGCACGGCCACGACCTTCAGCCCGTTTCTTTCCAGGAAGCGCGGCAGGCTCTCGCGGCTCCAGTAAATGACATGCTCCCACTTGTACTGGAACCACTGCGGCCCGAGCAGGCGTCGCGACACGCCCAGGAAATCAGGCGTCAGGATCATCAGCACGCCGCCGGGCTTGAGCACGCGCACCGCCTCCTTGACCAAGGTCGTCGGGTCGCTCACGTGCTCGATGAGATCGGTCATGGTCACGACGTCATACTCGTTGGCCGGTAAACCCGCCTCCTCCAGGCGTCCGCGCCGAATCTTGCCCGGATGCCGCTCCGACGCCTTGGCGACCGCGTACTCGGAGATGTCCAGGCCGTGAACGTCATAGCCCAAACGCGCCGCCTCGTCGAGCAGATAGCCCATGCCCGTGCCGACGTCCAGCAGTTTCCGGCCGGTCTTGCCGGCCACCCGCCGAAGCACCCGCAGCTGGTCAGCAAACGTAACGCGCTTGGAGGCCGCGATTTCCGATTCATGCTCCTGCCCGGCCGCGCCCCAAGCCGCGTATCCGACATCGTAAACCTTCGTCCGATCCGCCGGCCAATCCTCCAAGTAAACCAATCCGCAACCAGCGCAAAGCCGCGCTTCCAGACGCCGTTTCTCGGTGTCCTGCGTCACGACCGGATAGGTCTTGCCGCGATTTTCCCCACAAAGCGGGCAAACGGCTTTCATAATAAGTGCAGAATATCAGGAACCGCCAGTTTTTGCACCCCTCGCCAGCTTTTCCTCCGACACCACGACCTTGAGAGGGTCGGTTTTATGTTTTCTCCATTTACAAAAAGGCGCCACTGTAAAGCAGTTAACGCCTTGGGTGTCCGACTAGTGGACACGAACGATGTAAGCGAGCATCGCCTGATCGAGCGCCGTCGAGCCATCACGCCGGTACGAAGGCAGCGACGACGAATCGCAGAAAGTGCAACGCGGGTCTTCCTGGATGTTTTCCGGCTGAATCCCGGCTTCCGTCAACTGTTGACGGACGATTCCGGACAGGTCAATGAAAACTGACCCGTCCCGCCTGATGATGTGGTTGCCGTACGCGGCGAACTCGGCCTCCACCTCCGGTTGGACCTGAAAGTGGCAGGAGCGCAGGTGCGGTCCAATGAGCGCCCTGATTCCTTCCGTGTGCGCTTCAAGGTCGCACATAGCCTGAATCGTCTGGCCAGCGACATCGGCCAATACGCCCCGCCAACCCGCGTGAGCAAGACCGATGATGCCGCTGACCGGATCGAACAGGAAAACCGGCAAGCAGTCAGCGACCGTGATCGTGAGTGCCACGCCCGGCACGCTGGTGACCAAGGCGTCAACCCCGCCGCCGATGCCGTCAACCTCCTCGATGAGGCGGCCGCCTTCGGCAGCGGTCACGATGGCAGCGCGGTTGCCGTGCGCGAGGCGGGCCGACACGGCCCTTTCCGGCCGCAAGCCGACTCTCTCCAGAAAGCGAGCGCGCGCCGCCGGCATGGGCACCGTGGAATCAACCCACCGCATTGGCCCGTCAACTCGTTCAGAAAGACCCAGCGTCACGCCGGTTCCGGCCAACCACTCGTCCAAGCTTGCATGATTCATTAGCTTCAACATGGAATCGCCTCCGCCAACATGATTTGCTTAAAATTATCAACGCCTTGGCGTTCAGTCAAACGCGGAGCTCAAACAAGGAATTACCCAGCCCTGCAGGTGAATCCAAAATGCCGGGCTGCCGTCGGGTTCGCCCCTGTCGGCGCGCTCGCCGTTCCAGCGACCCGTCATCCCGGCGAATGCCGGAATCCAGAAAACCAAGCATGGGTGCTTCGGCCGCCGCCCCGCGTCACCTGGTCGATTCCTGTGTCGCCGCCTGCGCCCTCCCGCTCCGCCGGCCCCGCTGCGCGAGCTCGCGCGTCCGGCTGTCGCTTCCGGCGGGCGGCTCCTACGGAATCTCTACGGTGACGCTAGGGGCGGCGGCCTCCGCACCAAACGCCACCCAAACTAATAACGTTATGCGCTCGGCCTGCGGAGGCGTCGCCAAACGACGCCTGGCCTCGCGAAATGACGACGAGTCTTCCGCAAGGAAGGTTAAAAAATATTTTGATGTCTTTCCGTAATCACGCCAAAATATATTGTGCGAAGCACGCTTTGCGGAAATGATGACTTCCTCTCGCTCGGCCAAGCGGCGCTTTGCGCCGCTCCCGCAGGCCGAGCGCGGACAACTCCCTCCGGTATATCACAGGCAAGGCTGCGGGTGGCGCGGTTTCGGGGACCCCGACGGCGCACAGCGAGCCGCGCGAGCGAGCACCGACGGGGTGAAACCGCGACAGGACCCGCAGCCGGTCGGCTCTAATTCGACCGATGATAAATCGTCAAAAAAGCAATTGCCGCCGAAATAATTGAAGCAATCGAACCAGCCAAAGCTGCGCCGGCAACAAAAGCACTTATTGCCGTCTGACGATTCCGATCCTCTCTCGTTATCTTCTTGTCGTCTTCATATTCCTCCATCTTTTCCCGCTCCATCTCTATCTCTAAACGACTCTCTTTCAACAAATGATCTTCCGCCTCCTGCCTCATGCCAGAACGAAATAAACCACGTTTTTCAAAATCTAAACGCAACTCGTTCAAATCTCGTTGCGTCTTATTCGCACGATATGCCTGCCAAATTTTATACTCTGCCCGATTCATAAACTACACCTCCACCGTCTTCCCCACCTCCGGCATCTCAACCGGTATCCCCTTGCCGTCGCGGAAGTGGCCGGCCAGGACTTCCATGCCCCCGACCTCGCCGTGGTTGAGGATGATGCGTTTGGGCTTGCTGGAACCGCTAATGGACCACTTGAGCAGTTTCAGCTGGTCGGCATGGGCGGAATAGGCACCGATGATTTCCACGTGCGCCTTGACCTCCAGCTCCTGATGCTCGATATGGATGCGGGTCGCGCCTTCGGACACGGCGCGGCCGATGGTGCCGGCGGCCTGATAGCCGACGACCAGCACGGTGTTTTCCGGATGGCTGATGTAGTCCACGAGATGGCGCATGATGCGCCCGCCATGCATCATGCCGCTGCCCGCGATGATCACCTTCGGCGCCGGCACCAACTTGATGGCCCGCGACTCACCGGCGGTACGTGTGATATGCAGTCCGGGAAACTGAAAAAAGTCGTCATGCTTGGCCAACTCCGCCGCCTCGCGGTTGTAGTATTCCGGAAACCGGTGGTAAATCGGCAGAACCTTGATGGCGAGCGGGCTGTCGAGATACATCGGCACCGGCTTCAGTTCCCCACCCTCGACCATCGCGTTCAGCTCGTAAAGCAGTTCCTGCGTGCGCTCGAGCGAAAAGGCCGGCACCATCAGCGTCCCTTGTCGCTTAACGGTATCCTTGACGGCCTGTTTCAGCAGTTCGCGGCGTTCCTCGACGCCCTCATGGACGCGGTCTCCGTAAGTGGCCTCAAGCACGACCAAATCCGGCGCGACCGTGATGCTTTCCGTCGACCGCAGAATCGGCACGTTGTCGTTGCCGATGTCGCCGGAAAAGACGACGTGCTTCCCTTCGGCTTCGATCTCGACGAAAGCCGAACCGAAGATATGGCCAGCCTCGCGGAACGTGAAACGGAAATCGTCCTTCACGTGCACCGGTGTGCCGTATTCGACGCCATGCAGGGTCTGATAGGCCGGAAAGACCTCGTCCAGGGTGTAAATCGGCACGCCATGTTCGCGCTTGGCGTCATCCTTCATCACCTTGGCCGCGTCAATCCACATCAGCTTGCAGAGCTGACGCGTCGGATGCGTGACGAAGGTGCGGCCCTTGAATCCCTGCTTGACCAGCATCGGAAAGCGCCCGATGTGATCGATGTGGGCATGGGTCAGGATGACCGCGTCCAGCGTTTTCGGATCAAAAGCGAACGGCTCGGCATTGCGCGCGTGCGCCAAACTAGCCCCTTGGAAGAAGCCGCAATCCACCAGCACCCTGACGTTGCCGGTTTCGATGAGCGTGCAGGAGCCGGTCACCTCCCGCGCCGCGCCGTAGAAAGTCAGTTTCATAGTAATAATTCACCACCTTACCCCGTGTCCCGTGAACCGCAACAGGTGGTGCGGCACGCCGTTGGTCTCGCAGATTTCCGCATAGACGTACGCGCTCCTGCGCGGCGTCCGCTTCTGCGTCGCGAAATCAACGGCGATGAGCCCGAACCGCCCGGAAAAACCTTTTTCCCACTCGAAATTGTCCACGAGCGACCAGTGGAAATACCCGCGGATGTCCACGCCCGCCCTGATGGCGTGATAGACCTCCATGAGCGCCGCGATGATCATGCGCGGCCGCTTGCTGTCGTCGGCGTTCGCCACGCCGTGCTCGGTAATGATGATGGGCAATTTATAGCGCGCCATCCCCATGATGGCCTGGAAAATGCCCTGCGGGTTGATTTCCCATCCGAGATCGCTCTGGGTGCGATTCTCGGCGTGAACTTCATAGAAGAACTGCGTAAACTTGGTCGGCACGTACTTGATGCGGTAATGAAAGTAGTAATTGATGCCGATGAAGTCATGGCGCTTCTTGGTCCAGAGGAAGAACTGGTGGTTGAAGAGCCGGTCGGCGAACCAGACGAAATAAGAATCCGCCATCGATTCCTTCCGGTACGGCTCAAAGGTGATGACGTTCTGTGCCATGCCGACCATCACCGGCCGACCGCGCCCGTCGAGCACCCGGTGCAGGGTCTCGTAAGCCATACTGTGCGCCTTGGCCAAACGCCTAAAAACGCGCAACATCCTGAACTGGTTGCTGACGCCCGGCGGCCAGACGCCTATCGAGTAGGATTGACCGAGATAAATCGTCGGCTCGTTGACGGTGTTCCAGAAATCGACGAGGTCGCCCAACTCGCGCGCCACGAACTCGACATAGCGGACGAATAGCTTCACCGCGTCGCGCTCCTCCCATCCGCCGCGATCCGCGAACCATTGCGGCAGGGTGAAATGCCAGATGGTCACCATGGTCGTCATGCCGCGCGCCCTGAGCGCCTCCAGAACCCGCCGGTAATGCAGAACCTCCTCCATGTCCCACTGCCCTTCGGCCGGCTCGATGCGGCTCCATTCGAGCGACAGCCGATGCGCGTTCTGGTGGAAGCCGGCGGCCAAGTCGAAATCCTGCTCATACCGGTTGTACTCGTCGTCGGCCGCGCCGGTCACCGAACCGTCCACGATGTGACCCGGCACCTGTTCCCAGCGATACCAGTCGTTCTTGGTATTGCCTCCCTCGACCTGGTGCGAAGACGTTGCCGCGCCCCAAAGGAACCCGGACGGAAACATCCGCGGCTCATGGTTATGAGGCCGCGGCTGGGGCAACTCGCTCAGATAGTCCAGCCCCTCAAGACGCCCGGGGATGGCTGGCTTGTCAGTCATATTAATATAATTATACCATCAGAGCCGTTCTCTACCAACCGAAAAAAATTTCCTTCATAGGCTAGAAAATCCCTATAATAACGCAAAAACGCCGCTGAAACGGCGCCAAATACTCGTATAGAATATAGCACGTTTATCCCCTTTTGTCAAGGTCCGTGGTGTGCGGGCGTCATCATTTTCTATCCCCCGGCATGACATATAAGCGCACGCCGTGACCGTTGGTCGCGGCCGGCTCCCATTCCGAAAATTTAAAAACGTAGGACACAACCCGGCTGCCGGCCGCCAATTCCTGCCGCAGCTTGCGCGCCATGCGCGGCATCTTGCTCTGGATGAGAAAAAGGGTCACGACGCTGAACCCACTCATCGGCGCTCCCCAGTACGACCCAAGGTGAAGGCGGACTGACTTGCCGACTCCAGCGCGTCGAACGCGCCAGAGCGACCAAGCCCAGATCAGCGGATTGACCTCCCAGCCCTCGGCCGTGGCGCCGAGCTTGGCGGCCGCGATGAGGATGCGCCCGTCACCAGAACCCAAGTCAGCGACGCGGTCGCCGGGCTTCACGGCCGCGAGCTCCATCATGGACGCGAGGTTGCGCCGGTCGGTCGGCAGGTACGGCGCCCCAAACAGGACGCTGAAGACGATGGTGAAGGCCAGGATCGCCGCGGCCGCCGAGGCCGCCACGATGACTGCCGCCCAGCCGATGGCCGAGGCCGTGCCGCCCCGCATAAGCGCCGCGACGCCGAAAACGGCCGCGCATGAAACCGCGGCCGCCACGATGGTGTTTTTATTCAGGCCGAAAACGTCGGCACTCACATGGGCGGCTCGTTATCGTTCTTCTCCGGATCAATGTCACCCAACTCATCGCCGACAAAACCTTCCTCTTCCGGCGTCAGGTCAGTCAGGTCCGGCTCGACCTCAAGCGGCGCGATCTCGCACCAGCGGTCGAAGCCACCCGCCAGGAACTCCACCTTCTTGTAGCCGAGTCCGTCGAGCTCTTCGTGGATCTTCTCGATGTCTGTGTGCTGGGTCGGACCGATGACGACAATCACCTTGTGTTCCTTTTTTGGCACGAAGGCGTCGATGTTCGTGGTCAGTTCGCGCTGGGGCACGTTGACCGAACCCTGAATGTGGCCGGCCTCGAACTCAAGCGGGTCACGCAGGTCAACGACGACGTGCTCGCCCTCATCGGCGCGGAGCTTGCGGAGGTGTTCGCAGGTGATGTGGGGGATTTCTTGTAATGGCATATGATTGAAAAGCACATGTATATTTTACCATAGACACGCTATCCGGGATAGGTGGTGGTTTACATAAAACAATCCTTTGTTCCAGGCCAAAAGCGAGCTCAGCCCACGGCTTCCATGTTGTCGTTATCCAACAAGGCAACTATATTGCCAAGAGCCTCGTCCACCTCACGAGCAACTTCCGCATCCTCTTCCCGCTGGATATCTATGAGCGCCATGATGCGCGCCGACTTCTCGCGGGCTTCAGCCAAATCTGCTCGCATCTCCTCGCCACGTCGCTCGGCATTCGCGATTAATCCCTCGAATTTTGCGATGTGCTCGGCCAACCGTCTCATCTCATCCATCAGTGCCTCAACCATCTTCTGACCGCGAAGTTTCTCCGACCTCATGTTCTCGCGACGCAACAGTACCTCTCGCTGGTGGTACTGTTGCCGTCGGTGTTCAAGAACGGCGTAGCCGAGCTTGAGGCGCTCTTCAAGGATGACCAATTTTCGGGAAAGGCGAATTTCCTCGCCACGGCTTAATGGAATGACACGCTCAAGGCCCTTGTCCAGCGTTTCCGGTGTTGGTGCCGTTACATTTTCCTGTTCCGGCGAAAACCCGCCGCCTTCGCGAGAATGCTCCATATACCAATTAGATAAACAAAAACAATCCTTTCAATTATTATATCGCGAACCGGAAATACCAGCTATGGGAATTTCATTGCCCCGCCCCATTGCCAACGAAATCATTCCCGCTGGCTGCGCTTGCGCGCCAGATGATCCAGAATTGTCTTGCGGATGCGGAGGCTCTTCGGCGTCACCTCGACCAACTCGTCGTCGCCGATGTACTCGAGCGTGTCCTCGAGCGTCATCGCCCGCGGCACGTCGAGGCGCAAGGCCTCGCCGTCGCCTTTCGACCTCATGTTCGAAAGCTTCTTTTCCTTGCAGACATTGACCTCGATGTCCTCCGCCTTGGCGTTCTGGCCGACGACCATGCCGGCATAAACCTCGACGGCCGGGCCGATGAAAAGCTGGCCGCGCTCCTGGGAATTGCCGAGGCCGTAGCCGATGGACACGCCATCCTCGAAAGCGACGAGCGATCCGTGCGGGTTGGACTCGAACTCGCCCTTGAACGGCTTGAAGCCGGCGAAAAGCGTGTTCATGATGCCGAGGCCTTTGGTGTCGGTGAGCATTTCCGAACGGTAGCCGATGAGACCGCGCGTCGGAATGAGGAACTCCAGGTAAGCGTTGCCGTTCTCGACGCGCATGTCCTTCATCTCCCCGTGCCTTCGGCCCATTTTTTCGATGACGATGCCGGCCGAACTCTCCGGCACCTCGATATAGCATTGTTCGGTCGGCTCGGAGAGCACGCCGTTCACTTCCTTCATGATGACCTGCGGCTTGGAGACTTCCAGTTCGTAACCCTCGCGCCGCATCTTCTCGATGAGGATGGCGAGGTGCAGTTCGCCGCGCCCGGCCACGACCCAGTGGTCACCGGCGTCGGTCGGCATGACCCGCAGCGCCACGTCGGTCTCGAGCTCGCGATCGAGCCGTTCCTTGAGGTTGCGGCTTGTCGTGTACTTGCCCTCTCGTCCGGCGAACGGCGAGGTGTTGATGCCGAAAGTCATCTTGACGGTCGCTTCCTCGACGGCGATGATCGGCAAGGCGACCGGGTTTTCCGGGTCAGCGATGGTCTCGCCGATGGACACGTCCGCGATGCCGGCGATGCCGCAGATGTCGCCCGCTTCGGCTTCCTCCACGTCCACGCGCTCCAGACCGCGGAAAGTCATGACCGCGGTAAGCTTGGCGCGCTTCACGATTCCGTCGCGGTTGATGTGCGCGATTTCCTGGCCTTTGCGTAGACGGCCGGAATAGATGCGGCCGATGGCCATCTTTCCTTTATAGTTGTCGTAGGCGAGGTTGACCGTGAGCATCTGAAGCGGCGCGTCGAGATTGGCCTGCGACGGCGGGATGTACTTGAGCACGGCTTCGAAGACCGGCCGGATGTCGGTCATGGCCGAGAGGTCCGGCGTCTCCCCCGCCTTGCCCTGAACGCCGGCGGCGTAAATCACCGGGAAATCCGCCTGCTCGTCCGAAGCGCCGAGATCCACGAACAAATCAAAAGTGCGGTCGAGCACCCAAGCCGGACGCGCGTCGGGCTTATCAATCTTGTTGATGACAACGATGATCTTGTGCCCGGCCTCAATGGCTTTTTTCAAAACAAATTTTGTCTGCGGCATCGGGCCTTCCTTGGCGTCAACGAGGAGCAGCGCGCCGTCCACCATGCGCATGATGCGCTCCACTTCCCCGCCGAAATCCGCGTGGCCAGGGGTGTCCACAATGTTGATCTTCACGCCTTCGAATTCCACGGACGCGTTCTTCGAGAAGATGGTGATGCCGCGCTCGCGCTCCAGGTCGTTCGAATCCATGATCAAATCACCCTCGCCGAAGTTCCGCTTGAGGGCGTTGGATTGCCGCAACAAAGCATCCACGAGCGTGGTCTTGCCGTGGTCAACGTGGGCGATGATGGCGATGTTGCGGATGGGGGTGGACATTTTAGCGACAAAACGCGGTCCGAAACGGACCGACGCCTGAACATACCATGAATTTTAACGGTGGTCAAGCGGTTTTAGTGTTCGTTGACATCTGATATATAGCCCACCATTCCCGCAAAAGCGGGGGTGGTAATCTAATACGAAAGGCATTTTCTATTTAACAAAACCGGCCCCCTCGCGGGAGCCGGTTTCCAATCTAGCGAATCAATTTACAGCTTCGCGTCAATCATCGGCTTGACCTGCTCGAACGGCAGGGCGCCCGGAATGAACGACTGACTGCCGTCCTTGCCGACGATGACCGTGCCCGGCGTGCCGCTGATGCCGGCGGCGGAACCACCGTCGCGCTCGGCCTCGATGTTCGACTGATACTTCGCGGCCTTGTAGCAGGCATTGAACTTGGACATGTTGAGCTTCAGCTCGGTCGCGATCTGCGTGTACATGGCGTCGCCCAAGCTAGACTGATTTTCATACAACTTGTCGGCGAACTCCCAGAACTTGCCCTGCTCCCCAGCGCAAGCCGCGGCGTTGGCGGCCGGCATGGCGTTCGGGTGGAACGAGAGCGGGTAGCTGCGGAATACCCAACGCACTTGGCCTTTGTACTCGTCCATGACCTGCAGCATGACGTTGTGGAACCGCTGGCAATAAGGGCATTCGAAGTCCGAATACTCAACCAAGGTGATCTTAGCGTTCTTGTCGCCGCGGATGAAATCCGCATCCGTGACCGGCGGAATCGTTCCGATGGTCGGTTCGGGTTCTTCGGCGGTCGGAGCCGGCGCCGCGGCACTCGGCTTGGCCGCGGTGTCAGCCGCATCCACCACGGAGCCTGGCTTGGCGCCCTTCAGCATGATGGCGAGCAGGATGAAGAAGCCAATGGTGCAAAGAATTAGGATTCCCCCGGCTAAGCCAAGGAGAAAACTCATCTTGGGCGACAGGACCAGGCCTTCCGCCTTTGCGCGTTCGTCATGAACCATAGCTGATTTTTGCAGGCCGCCCGGCCGTGCCGCGGCGGCATAATTAATGAATGAGGCTTTAAAAAGAATACACCAGACCAAGGCCAAAATCAATCAAGATGGCGCGATTTGTCCACAGTCCATGCGGCTAATATTATTTACGAAAAGGCCCCCACTTTTGTTTCAGCGGGGGCCTCTTGCATCCGAGATTAGGTGATAGCCAGGCCCTGATCGTCAGCCAGCCGACGGAAGGTTGGCGAAACGACGTACAGCTCCTCGAAAGAGTTGGCGACCGCTTCGACCTGAGGCTCCCCTTCCCCAACCTCTTCGGTTGGACGGAGCACCACGAACTTGTCGCATATCTCCCGCACGGTGGAGAGACGATGTGCGATGATGAGCGCACCCACCTGGCCTTGAAGGGCCTTGGCCAAGCCGGACTGCACTTCCTTTTCGGTCGTGGAGTCGAGGCTCGAAGTCGCCTCATCGATGATGAGGAACTTCGGCTTCTTCGCCACGGCCGCGCCTAGCATGAGCCGCTGGGCCTGACCGCCGGAGAGCTTGAGACCGCGCCGACCGACCTTGGTCTCCAAACCTTCGGTCAGACGCTTGCCGAAGTCAACGCGCAGGAGCCGCATGAGCGACCAGAGGGCGTCGTCGGTCATGGCCGCGTCTTCGCCGACCGGCAACCCGTACGTCAGGTTGTATCGGATGGTGCCGTCGAGCACCTGCGGCGACTGCGGCACGTAACCGACGAGACTGCGCCACGAATCAATTTTCAGGTCGCGGAGATCGACGCCGTTCACGCGAATGGCACCAGCGCCGGGATCCATGTACCTCTGCAGGAGACGCATGACGGTCGTCTTGCCGGCACCGGACGGCCCCAGGAGCGCCACCTTCTCGCCTGGCTCGACGACGAAGGAAACGTTCTCGAGCACCGCTGGTGGCCCCTTGCTTTCGCCGGCGCCGTAACAGTGCGTCAGACCGTCGAACTCGACGCGGATGCCATCGCCCGTCGGCACTGAAACCGCGTCAGGCTTTTCGGTCACGTCAGGCGCGAGCGACAACGCGTCGACCAGCGCGATGACCGAAGGCGCGTTCCAAGCGAGCCTCTGTTCCAACCGCCCCAACTGGATGGCTTGTCGCCCGAAGGTCGAGAGCCAGGCGAAGAGCGGGTACAGCGCGCCAACGGTCATCTGGCCGCGGCTTACCAGCCAGAGGCCATATGACAGCGCCGCGATGATGATCGTGAAGCTGACGGCAGAACGGCCGGCGAAGATCTTGGGCGCCCAGAGCCAGAGATGGCGGTCGTCGGCAATCAGGCGACTGAACATGTCAGCCATCTGCTTGCGTTCGGTCTCCCGGCGGCCGTTCACCATGACGCGCTCGACCTGATCCCATCGCTCGGAACGGTATCGGCCTAGCGCGCGCCACTGCTCCTCGATGGCGTCGGATTCGCGGACGATGCGCCCGTTAAGCACAAGCGTCCAGCCGACGTGGTTGACGATGAGCAGCGTCGCGGCCACGCCGGTCCACGGCGACAGCCACCAGAGCAGTCCGTAGACCACGATGATTTCCGCGGCGACCGGAACGATCTGCAGGAGGGTGCTGCCCATTTCGATGGACCTCCACAGGCCGCGCTCGGTGTTCGCCGTGGACAGGCGGCTGGCCTCCGACACGTGCTGACCGACCGACTTCTCGAAGAAGAGTTCGTTGATGCGACCATCCACGCGGCCGATGATCTCTCCGATGGTGAATTCGTGGGAGCGATCGCTCACGTATTCGGCGGCCACCAAGGCATAATGCAGGACGATGAGGGCGATGACGGCGCTGATGACGCGGCCCGTCTCTTTCGCCACCACGCCGTCAAACATGGCCGCGATGGCGATCGGCGTCGCCATGGCGCACGCCGAGGCCGCCAAGGCCGCGAGACAGAATGTCGCGACCAACCGACCCAGTCCGGGCCCGACCAGGACGCGCCAGACCCGACGAT
>JAQTNC010000013.1 GCA_028714475.1 Patescibacteria group bacterium | reverse complement strand
GCCCATTGCGGGCCCTTGCGCGCCTTCTTCAAGCCGTATTTCTTGCGTTCCTTCTCGCGCGGGTCGCGGGTCATGAGGCCCATCTTCTTGAGCGTCGGGCGATACTCCTCGTTGTCCTTGACCAAGGCGCGGCTGATGCCGAGCATGGCCGCATCGGACTGCCCGTTCAGGCCGCCGCCGGTCAGGCGCAAGTCGATGTTCACCTTGTTGTCGAGGCCGACCGCCTTGAGCGGCACATACAGGCGATCGACATACTGCTGGACCTTGAAATACTCCTTGGCTGGCAGGCCGTTCGCCGTGATTACGCCCTTGCCGCCATGATACAGGCGGGTCTGGGCAATGGCCGACTTGCGGCGGCCCAAGGCGTAGATGTACTCGCCGGCCGGCACGGCGCGGGTGGGCTTCTCCGCCACCTTGGCTTTGGCCGTTTTCGGAGCCACCGACATGATCTTCGTCTCTTCGCCGGATTCCTCTTTCTTCGCCCGCGGAGCGGCGCGGTGCGGCTCCTTGGCCGGTGCGCGCTTGACGACGGCGGCTCCGGCGGCTTTGGGCGCGGCGGGGCGACGACGCGGCGCGGCCTTCTTCTCATCAGTTGTTTTTTTCGTTTCAGTCATACTAGTCGTTGTGTACCGTGAGTCTCTTCATCCGCCCGACCTGCAGGCGGTTCTTGGGCAACATCCGCTTTACGGCCGTGCGAATGGCCAAAGCCGGACTCTTGGACATGACCTCCTTGAGCGGGGTGCGGCGCAAGCCGCCCGGGTAGCCGCTGTAGTGGAAGTACTCCTTCTGCTCCATCTTCTTGCCGGTCACCTTGACCTTGGCCGCGTTCCTGATCTCGACGAAATCGCCGTGATCGGCCTGCGGCTCGTAGGCGGCCTTGTGCTTGCCTTGCAGAAGACGGACGACCTGCGTCGCCACGCGGCCCACGCTTTGGCCGTCGGCATCAATCGTCACCTTGTTCCTCTTGATTTCCTTGGTAGCCATAACATTGTCAGCTAGACCAGCTCAATCTGGACCATTTCCGCGGCGTCACCGGTGCGTCGACCGAGATTGGTGAGTCGCAGATATCCGCCGCGACGCTCCTTATAGCGCGGCCCAATCTCCTCCACCATCTTGCGCACGGCGTTCGCGCTGTACAGGACGCCCTGCAGGCGCCGTCGCGCGTTGATGTCGCCAGCCTTGCCGACCGTAATCAGCCGCTCGACGAACGGCCGAACGGCCTTGGCTTTCGCCTTGGTTGTCTGAACTTTCTCGTACAGGATGACGCTGGTCGCCAAATTCCGCAGGAGCGCCTCGCGCGGCCCTTTCTTCCTGTCGAGCGTCTTTCCGGTTTTGCGGTGTCTCATAACGCTTCCAATTGGGCACGGCCGGGTAGTCCGGCCGGGGCCGCGGTTATTTCTTCTTCTTGGCCGTCTTCTTCTCGCCGTCAGCCTTCTTGGCCCTGGGCTTTTTCTTAGGTTCCTCGGCTTCCGGTTCCAGGGTGGCCGGCTCTTCCTCCATCTCCGGCTCTTCCTCGGCGGCAGATGGGGCTTCGGCCTCCTTGGGTGCGGACACGGCGGCGACGGCTTCCTCCACGGCGGCCGCCTCTTCGACGAC
This sequence comes from Patescibacteria group bacterium, assembly GCA_028714475.1. Classification (GTDB taxonomy): domain Bacteria; phylum Patescibacteriota; class Patescibacteriia; order SG8-24; family SG8-24; genus JAQTNC01. The sequence goes on along the minus strand of JAQTNC010000013.1, from coordinate 34,744 downwards.
ACCGCGATTCAGGATGAGCGAGAAATGGTCGAGCAGGACCTTCACGGCCTGGTCAACGGCCTCGGCCGGCGACATCGAACCGTCGGTCTCGATTTCCATGACCAGCTTGTCGTAGTCGGTGATTCGGCCGACGCGCACCGGCTCGACGCGGTAGCCGACCTCGCGGACCGGCGAATAAAGCGCGTCAATCGCGATGACGCCGAGCTCGGATTTTTCCTTGCCGCGTTCCTCGGTCGTGACGTAGCCGCGGCCGACGCCGACGATGATCTCCATCTCGAGTTCGGCCTTCTTTTCGGTCAGGGTGGCGAGGCGCAGTTCCGGATTGACGATTTCCACGTCCGAATTTGCCTCGATGTCAGCGGCCGTCACCTCGCCCTCGCCCTTGGAGCGCAAAAAAAGGCGCACCGGCCCGTCGCCGTAAAGGCGCAGGCGGAGCTGTTTGAGGTTCAGGACAATCTCCAGGACGTCTTCCTTGACGCCGGGCAAGGCGGAAAATTCGTGGCTGGCGCCCTTGATCTTGACCGCCGTGACGGCGGCGCCGGGCAGGGAGGAAAGCAGGACGCGGCGCAGGGCGTTGCCGATCGTCGTGCCGTAACCGTGATAGCACGGCTCGACCACGAGGGTGCCGCGGCGCTCGTTTTCGCCGGGAATGACCTCGATTTTGGACGGAAGAAGGATGTCTTCCATAGAATTGGGCCAATGACGGCCGTTAGCTTAACGGGAGTAGAACTCGACGATCAGCTTCGGATCGAAGTTCTGGCGCAGGTCTTCGCCTTCCGGCTTGGTCAGAACCTTGCCGGTGAGCGCCTTGGCGTCGAGGTTGAGCCAGCCCGGCGGCTGAACCTTCTCGATGCGGCCCAGATCGTCCGCGAAAAGCTTGCTCTTCTGGATTTGCTTCGCGAGGGAGATGATGTCGCCGGCCTTGACCTGGTACGACGGGATCGTCACCTTCTTGCCGTTCACGGTCACGTGGCCGTGGCCGACGAGCTGGCGGGCCAGCTGGCGGGATTTGCCGAAACCGAGGCGATAGACGACGTTGTCAAGCCGCATCTCGAGCATCTGGACGAACGTGCTGGTGGTGTCGCCGACGCTCTTCTTGGCCTTCTCGAAGTAGTTGCGGAACTGCCTCTCCATCATGCCGTAGGTCTCCTTGGCTTTCTGTTTCTCCCGAAGCTGGAGGCCGTATGGCGTCGGGCGGGTGCGCGAAGTCGGGCCGTGCGCGCCCGGCTTGTAGCTGCGTTTGATCATCGCGCATTTGGCGCCGGCGCAACGTTCTCCCTTGAGATAAAGCTTGTTGCCCTCGCGGCGACACTGCTTGCATTTCGATTCAAGTCTCCTGGACATAGCGTTTCCGTTAGATGCGGCGCGGCTTAGGCGCGCGACAGCCGTTATGCGGGATGGGCGTCACGTCCTTGATGGCCAGGACGTTGATGCCGTTGGCGTGCAGGGCGCGCACCGCCGCCTCGCGGCCCGAACCGATGCCGCTCACGAAGGCGTTGACCTCACGGAGGCCGTAGTCCGCCGCCTTCTCCACCGCGTCGCGGACGATGACGCTCGCCGCGTACGGCGTGGCTTTCTTCGGCCCCTTGAAGCCGACGACGCCGGCGCTCGACCAGGACAGGACGTTGCCGTTGGCGTCGGTCAGGGTGACGATGGTGTTGTTGTAACTAGCGTGCACGTAAGCCCGGCCGGTCGGGACGGACCGCGCCTGTTTGCGCTTCTTGCCGCGGGCGCCGCGCGTGCCGGCTTTGCCAGCCTTGGCTGTGCCCTCCGCCGTCGGAGCGGCCGTCGCTTTTTTCTCTTCATTTGCCATAATGGTAGCCGGTCAGGATTACGTCTTGGTCAGCTTCGTGCGACCGGAACCCATGGTGCGGCGGACATTGCCGCGCACGGTGCGCGAATTGGTCTTGGTGCGCTGGCCGCGTGACGGCAGGCCGCGGGCATGACGGATGCCGCGGTACGAGCCGATTTCCTTGAGCCGCTTGATGTTGGCCTGGACCTCGCGGCGCAGTTCGCCTTCGATGCGGTAATGCTTCTCAATCTCCTCGCGCAGACGATTGACTTCGGCCTCGGTGAGGTCGTTGGCGCGCGCGTTCTTGTCCACCTTGCATTTGGCAAGGATTTCGAGCGAACGGGCGCGGCCGATGCCGTAGACGTAGGTCAGGGCGATCTCGATGCGTTTGTTGGGCAACGTGATGCCGGCAATGCGGACAGCCATAGGTTAACCTTGACGTTGTTTATGTTTGGGCGTCTTGCAGATGACGCACAGGCGGTTGTAGCGCCTGATGACCTTGCAGTTCCTGCAGATCTTCTTCACGGAAGCGCGGACTTTCATGCTTGTCAGGCGCATGTGGTGAGCTTGTCGAACCACCTGTGGTGAGTTCATCGAACCACCTGTGGTGAACTTGTCGAACCGCTGCGCGCCATTATTGATTAATAAAATGCGTTCCGCCGGTTCAGGGACGGATGCGTGGACATCATACCGGAGCTAACGGATTATGTCCACTGCCGGGGCCGGGGCAGGCCCGCTTGCGTCAGAACCGGTAAACGACCCTGCCTTTGGTCAGATCGTACGGGGTCATTTCGACCTTGACCTCGTCACCGGGCAGGAGGCGAATGCGGTTCATGCGCATCTTGCCGGAAAGGTGACCGAGGATGGTCTGGCCGTTCTCCAAGACGATGCGAAAAGTCGCGGCGGGGAGGCACTCCTCCACTCGACCGTTCATCTCGATGAACTTCTTGGATACGTCCTCGACGCCCTCTTGAGCGACCTGGTTGGGCATGTGCTTTTCAGCCATAACGGCTGAATTGTAGCTTAATGCGTTTAATTAGGCAAGAAACCGCTGCCGCCGGGCGGCGCGGGCCTGCCTTTCGCAAAGCTTCAATATAATAGCAGGATTGCCCGCGCTGTCAAGAGGCGGATATTGGCTGATTTTTGGCTAAAAGAAGCGGCGCTCTTGTCGCGTGAAACGGTTCTCACGCCGCGTTTTCCAGATGCTCGCCGCTAGGAGCCTGTTCGGATGGCGGCAGGGCCGCTTGTTGTTTTGTGATATCCTCGCCTTCCCAAAGCCTTCGGAACGAACCTTTGCCGTAGGTACCTTCGATCAAGTGGCCGATTTCGAGCAGGCGGCCGGAGAAGTAGGCGCGGGCGAAGACGTCGAAAACCTGTTCGCGATCTGTGAAACGGTCGGCGTGTTTGGCGGCGATGCCGTCAATGACGGCGTTCAAGACGGCGCGTTCATCGGGATAGGTGAACCTGTGTATTTGAACCGGGGAGGCGTAATCCTCCTTGTCCAAATGATTTATCAGCAACAAATCTTCAGTTGACGCCGGCTCGGTAAGCCCAAATTCGCCGGCCATGGCCTGTCGTCGGCGGACATCGTCCATGACCACCTCGCTAGTTTTTTCCATTTGCCGGATAAGCCGCTTGGCCAATTCTTCGTTCATGGCTTCGTTGATGGCTGTGCCGTAAATCACGTCCTTCTTGGCGCCGGCCATCAGGAAACCCGCTCGCCGAACGGCAATCTCGCCTTCTTTCAGCTGGGCCGAGTGAAAAGACAGCCAGTGCAGAAACTCATGAGCGGTGTGATGCGCGAGGACTAGGTTAGGTATTTCGGCACCAGGACGCATTAGAAAGCGAACATTCTGGGTGTCGGTATCATAATCGATCGCCTCCAAATTCATGCCGGGAGGTGGAGAGCCCTCAATCAAATGGACATGCTCCGGAGTGAAAGGCAAGGGTCGCCCACCATAGCGGCCGATAAAACCCGGCAACGCTTCGATGACGGCCTCGATGGTCTCGATTTCATCGGTCGTCTTCTCCAGCTCGTCCTCGACTTCCGTCTGGTCAAGAAAAAGCGTCTTGGTCTCTTCCTGGACCGGCCCCTCCATTTCCTCCGTCAGCCCGAAAATGCGCTCGAACGGCTGTTCGCGTGGCGGCTGGTTCTCGTTCGGCTGGCTGGGTGGTTGTTCGAAACGGGGGCGTTCCATGACTCGGTGGCCCTTCGACTACGTGTTCAGGGACAGTCCCCATCCGAGGGGACAGTCCCCGAACACTGCGCTCAGGGAATATTTATGAGACGACGGCTTTGATGCGGCGGATGCCGGCGGAGCTGGCTTCTTCCTTTTGGATCTTGAAGCTGCCGATTTGGCCAGTGTGTTCGACGTGAGGGCCGCCACAGATTTCCTTGGAGATGTAGCCGCGGGTGTCGTCGCCGATGAGATAGACCTTCACTTGGTTACCAAGGCCGGCGTACTTGTCCGTGAAGATTCCGATCGCTCCGGCGGCTTTGGCCTCGTCCACGGTCATCATCTCGAAACGAACGGGGTAGTCGGCGGCGATCCAGTCGTTCACGAGTTTTTCCACGGCCGCGATTTCTTCCGGCGTCATCTTGGCCGGGTGCGAGAAGTCGAAGCGCATCCTTTCGGCCGTGATGTTGCTCCCCCGCTGTTCGACATGGGTACCAAGCACCTGACGCAGGGCCGCATCCAGCAAATGCGTCGCGGTGTGGTATTTCGTGGAGATTTCCGAATGGTCCGCGAGACCGCCGGCGAACTTCTGCTCCGCTCCGGCGCGGGACATTTCCTGGTGCTTCTTCTGTTCGTCTGCCCATTCGGTATCGTTCACTTTCTTGCCGAATTCCTCCTCGGTCATTTCCCGCGGGAAACCGAACGATTCATATAAATAATATGCCGTGGCGCCGGAGATTTCCGTCGCGTCGGCGAATTTCGTCTTGAGCTTGGCAGCTTCGGCCACGCCTTTCTCCAGGGTGCGGGTGAATTTCTCTTCCTCGGCGTCAAGCTCGCGGATCACGCGCTCGCGGTTTGCGGCGAGCTCGGGGTAGGTTTCGCCGTACAGTTTTATGACCTCCTCGGCAATCGCCACCGTGAACTTGCCCTGGATGCCGAGTTGCTTGCGACCGCTCATCACGGCGCGACGGATGAGACGGCGCACGATGTAGCCCTGATCCTTGTTGGACGGGCCGACGCCACGCTGATCGCCGATGATGAAAGTCGCGGTGCGGAGGTGATCGGCAATGATGCGGATGCTACGGATGATTTCCGGCGACTCGCCATAACGGCAGCCGGTCTTCGTCTCAATGGCCCGGATGATTGGTTGAAAAATATCGATGTCGAAGACCGTCGAAACGCCCTGCAGCATCATCGCCACACGTTCGAGTCCCATGCCGGTATCCACGTTCTTCTGCGCGAGCGGTTCGAACTTGCCGTCGGTGGTCTTGTTGAATTCCATGAAGACGTCATTCCAAATCTCGACGTAACGCCCGCAGTCACAGTTCGGATGGCATTCGTCCGCTTCACCCCACCCCGGCGCGTGCGTGCGTCGGTCGGTCATGTTCAACGTGTCGTAGAACATCTCCGTATCCGGGCCACACGGGCCGGTCTGGCCGGCCGGACCCCACCAATTCTTGTTTTTCGGGTAAGCGAAGATGCGCTCGCCGATTTTGGCGTCAATGTTTTTCGTCGCGAAGGCTTTTTGCCAATACATCGCGGCTTCCTCGTCGAGACCCAAGCCGGTTTCCGTATCGCCTTCGAAAACTGTAACGTAAAGGCGCTGGGGGTCGAGGCCGAGGCCTTTTTCCGCGTCCGTCAGGAACTCAAAGCTCCACTCGATGGCTTCCTTCTTGAAGTAGTCCCCGAGCGACCAGTTGCCGAGCATCTCGAAGAAGGTGCAGTGCCGGTTGTCGCCAACCTCGTCGATATCGCCGGTGCGCACGCACTTCTGGCAATCGGCGAGACGCTTGCCCATCGGATGCGGTTCGCCCAAGAGATACGGCACGAGCGGCTGCATTCCGGCCGTGGTGAAAAGCACGGTCGGGTCATTTTCCGGGATGAGCGAGGCCGACGGGATGATGGCGTGGCCCTTGCTTCGGAAGAAGGCGAGGAATTTCGCGCGGATTTCAGCGGTGGTCATTGGTAAATGATGCGGAACAGGGTCCCGCCGCTACGATTATTTGCATTGGCCGCTCATGTCGCCGATGCAGCGCCAATTCTCCTCCGTGCCGTTCAGGAAAATCTTGTACTTCGGCTTGAGTCTCTCGACCGTCGCCTCGATCTGCTTCTTGATGCGAGGGTCATCGCAGGCGCCGGCAGACTGGATTTGGCCCTTGAGCCAGACCTCGGTCGTGACGCCGTCCGTGCTCTGGATCTTTTCCACGGACAGACTTGACTGGCTCAAGGCGTTGTAAAAACCCTTGAATGTGGATTCACGCACCGCCAGCAGCGAAGTGAGGGCATCCTGCAGAACGTTGCCGCTTTCGGTCATCCGCGGCGCTTTGGTAAAAGCCACCCTGTCGTTGCAGCCGAAGGTTTCCCCGATGACGGCTTCAGCGGGCGCTTCCGTGCCATCGGTCAGGACCATGGCTACGGTCATCTCGTTGGCGACGGATTCGGCCTGCTCGTTGGCCTTGGCCTGGGTATCGGAAAGGGTCGTCTTGGCGTAATTCAAGGCCGCGACCGGAGCGGCAATCGGCTGGACGACGGCCGTGCCGATCTGATCGCCTGTTTCGCGGCAACCAAAACCGACCAAAGTGAGGCCGACGGCGGACATAATTAAGGCGTATTTTGAGTACTTCATAAGAGGTGATTTATCTACAAGACAGCGATAATAGGATACCGCGCTGACCGTCATTCGGCAATCGGCGACACCGAATCTATCACCTTCCATACAAGGTGGTGCCGGACAGGGTCCGGCCGCTACGTTTGTATTCGGCAACGGATGACCGCGCCGCCGAGACACTCTTCCTTATTATAGAGGACCACGAACTGGCCTGGGGTCACGGCGCGCTGGCGTTCCTTGAAGCGGACGGTCAGGAGGCCGCCTTCGCCGGGCTTGACCGTGACCTCCTGCAGGGACTGGCGGTAGCGAATGCGGGCCTGACCGCGCCACCCCGTAAAGCCGCTTCGCGGCCACGGGGCAGGCGGCCAGCAGGGCGGCCGGCCGGAAATCCAGTGCGGCTCGGCGGCGATGAGCGCCGTGGCATAGAGTTCCTCGTGTTCCACGCCGCGGGCCACGATGACGGCATTTCGTTTGGCATCCTTGTCTACGACGAAATACGGCTCTCCCCCACCGAGATTGAGTCCGTGCCGCTGGCCGATGGTGTATGGCGCCATGCCCTGATGACGGCCGACGACATGGCCGTCCACGGTGACGATGGGGCCGGGTCGCGACGGTAGCCGGGCCGCGAGAAAATCCTTCAGCTCGACCTTGCCGATGAAGCATATGCCTTGACTGTCCTTCTTTTCCGCGGTCGGCAAACGGAACTCGCGCGCGAGGCGGCGCACTTCGGTCTTGAGCAGGCCGCCGACCGGGAACAGCGTCCGGCGCAGCTGCGACTGATCGAGCTGGTGCAGGAAATACGACTGGTCCTTGTTTGGATCAACGCCCGCGAGCAGCCGCGCGCGGCCTCGCGTCATCACGACGCGCGCGTAATGACCGGTGGCGATGGCGTCGGCCCCGATTTTCTCCGCCTCGGCTAGGAACGGCCCGAACTTCACGAGCTTGTTGCACATCACATCCGGGTTCGGCGTGCGGCCGGCGGCGTACTCGCGCAGGAAATACTCAAGAACGCCGGTACGGTATTCCTTCTCGAAATCGAAGGTGAGCAGGGGGATACCGAGGCGACCGGCCACCAGTTCCGCGTCACGCCGTTCGGCTCGCCAAGAACAGACGCCGGTCAGCTCATCCTTGGTGTCGGACCAGTTCTTCATGAACGCGCCCACGACCTCATGGCCTTCATGCAACAACAAAGCCGCCGCGACGCTCGAATCCACACCGCCGGACATGGCTACCAGGATTTTTTTCCGTTCAGCCCGCTTCATAGATGACTGAATAATATAACGCCAAACGCCGCCTTTAACAAGAGTGAGCTACAAAAGGTGCCGGGAGACGGCACCTCGTGACACGTCGGTTCATCCTTGAGTGAGCTGGCGGATGAAATCGGCCCAGCTGCGAACTGGCGTGATGCCTGACGGCAGATTCAGCTCATCGGCCACGCCATACTCGTCGAACAGCCACCGCCTCATCGTCGGCGGGAGGTCACAGAGGATGTCCAACTTGTCGTCGAGGAAATCAGTGAGGCCAAGCTGAATGACCTGCTGAACCTTCGCGCGCTCGTCCGCGGCGAGAAACACCCGCGCCTCCGGAATGACGCCGAAAACGCCGTGAGACGTGAGCCAATGGCGAGCCGACGGCTGCCACAGCGCGCGGCGAGCGGAGACGATGAAGGCGGCGCCCGGAATCAGCGGTAGATGCTCGATGGCCCCCGAAACGGCCGGGGCGGTTTCCGTCATCTCGCCGTATATCACCTGCGCCATGGGCCGGTAGTCGTCGACCGACACCAGCTGGTGAAACAGGTTGGTGTTGGTCTGGCGGGGTTCCAACCTTAGGCCGCTCCTGGCCGCCACCTCAATCTTATGGCCAGTGTGGTCAACGATGACACCGTCAAAATCCAATCCGACGCGTCTCGTGTTTGGTGGTGACTGGTTGTCCATAAAGATACCCTCGCTTCCTCCGACGCGAAGCCGGACAAAAAGAACTAGTCCGTTCGATGCTGCTTACATCGTATAGGCTAGTCTGGATGAAAACAAGAAACGGCGCTTTTAAGCTTTTGCCGCGTGGGCCTGGCACCACTCGGCCAGCTCATCGAGCAGGGCCGGTTCGCGTTCGAACATCGCCGTGCCGTGGCCGGCACCGTGATACTCCTTGAGGGTCGCGTCGGGCTTGATCAGCTTGAGTTCGCGATTGGTCTTGAAGGACAGCTCGTCCTCCTCACTCGCGGCGAGGAACAGGGCTTGATTGTCCTTGAGTCGCTTCACCTTATCCGGCGTGGTGATGCCGCGATAGTCGAGGCCCGGCGAAAGCGCCGCGACGGCGGGAATTTCCGGATGATCGCCGGCGAAGGCGATGGCGAGATTGGCACCGATGGACGCGCCGACGATGACCGGCCGACGGCCACGTTCGCCGAGGGTGTCGGTCAGATATTTCACGGCCGCCTCAACATCCAGGATTTTTTTCTGGTGATCCTCATCCTCAAACAATTTGTAATCCAAATGCCCGTCCGGACCTTGGCTGCTGCCGCCGTGGCCGCGCAGGTCAATCGCGAGCACGGTGAAACCGAGCCGAACCAGCCGCGGCGAAAAGATGAGCCAGCTTTCCTTGGTCGCCGGCATCATGTGCAGGAGGAGCGCGACCGGGCCGGTGCCGCGGCCACGACAGAAATTGGCGGCGATGGTCACACCGTCCTCGGTCTTGAAAGTCACGGGGCGAGGCATAAGTTCACTGGCCGCCGGCGTTATCCGGGATGGAGGCCTTCAAGGCGTAGTAATCGTCTAGGAATTTCGTCACGACCTCGGCGGAAATCAGGTAGCCGAGGCTGCCGCCGATCTCTCCCTTGGCCGCCGCGGTCGGCATGCCGACGTAGCGGCCGGCGGCATCGAAAGCCGCGCCGCCTGACGTGCCGGCGTCAATGAGTGCCGAGGTCTTGATGAGTTCCGCGCCGACGCGGCCGCTCACGACGCCCGCGGTAAAGGTGAACGTATCGGCTCCGAGGCTCGGGTAGCCGCCGATGTAAATGGCGTCGCCCAGGTTCAAGACGCGCGCCGCCTCGGCGGATTCCTTGAGCGACAAGGCCGGAAACTCATCGGGCAAGGCGCCGCCGTCCAGCCGATCGGTGATGCGGATGATGGCGAGATCAGCCGTCTTGTGCAGCGCCGAGGTGACGGCGACGTATTCTATTTTCGGTGATTTCTGGAGATCGTCGGTGAAGCCGACGCCGCAGATGCGGATGAGCGAATTGTCGCGGCTGCGCAGGTTGTGCTGGTTGGTGACGATGACGCCGGCTGGGTCAATGACGACGCCCGACGCGGTGTAGAGCGTCTCGCGATTTACGTTGTCCACGCAAATCAGTTCGGCTACGGCGCCGATGATTTTTTCCGCGGCAAACGGCGCGTTAGCCTTCAATCCGCCCACGTTTCCGGATGACAGGGAGTTGTTGTCCAACGCCTCCATGAGTGACCGACGGTCATTGGCGTCGTTCTCCTCGACTTGAGCAAGGCGCTTGGCCAGCAGGCGCTGCTGCAGGCGTAAGTCGGTTTCCGCGGCCTGACGCGCCCGGGACTCCTCGCTGACGACGACGTGGCGCAGGAAGACGGTCGCGAGCAACAGGAAGAACGCCGCCCCCAGGATGAAGAAGAGGCGCCGTTCGCGACGGGATGGCTTAACGGAAATCTTCACAGTTCAGAACTTGATGACTTCTCCGGGCTTCATGGGGGTGGGCGCGGCCGGAGGTGCCGCAGGCGGAACCTGTTCCGACGATGCGGCGTTTTTCGGCGTCGTCATCGGCGGGGGCGGCACCATCGGAGGCGCGGCCGGCATCGCTGACACAGGTTCGGCTTTTTCCGAAGCAACGCTCGGCCGCGGCGGAACCGATTCAAGCGGACGCTTCTGAACGGGGCCGTTCTTTTCCGCACGCGGCGCGTTGGCCAAGGCCGCCAAGCCGACCGATTTTACCGGGGCCGGCGGCATGGGCTTCGGCCGCTGGGCCAAGGCCTGCGGCATGGGTTTCCCCGGCAGGCGGTTTCCGGCCATCGGCGGACGCGGCGGCTGATGTCGTGCCGTCGGACCGTTCGGGCGCGGTTGGTTCTGGCGAGCGAAAGGTCGCGGCGCTGACGCGACCGGGGCCGACCGAGGCGCAATGGACGGCGACGGCCGCGGCGACCTCGCCTCGTCCATGCTCACGAGCGCGGCGCCTGACCCAGGACGCGGCGTGAGCGGCGGAACTTTTTCCTTTTCTTCAGAAACGTCATCGGTCGCGCCCTCTTCCTCAATCACCTCGCCCTGCTCCTCGTCAAGCCGCTTGCCGAAGAGGGACGACAACGAAACGGCTGGCGCGGGCGGCTCGATCACGGCAGCGGCAGGCGGCGGAGGCGGCAGTGGCGGACGCACGGCGGCGGCCGGTGCCGACGGCGCTGGCGGGTCCTTGGGCGGCAAGCCCGGCGGACGACCCGGACCGACGGTCGGGATGTTCTTGAGGAGTCCGGCCTTCTTCTTCTCCAGATCCTCCTTGCAGAACCACGGCCGCGACCAGTCCGGCTCGAAGGTGAGCTCCTGGATCTTGCCACAGACGGAACACGGTATCTTGAAAGTCGGCTTATCCTTCTTGGCACCGCCGACCTTGGCTAATTCCGGAATCTTCGGCGACGAGGCTTCAAGTTCCTTGAACTTCTCCTCCATCTCCTTGGCTTCGCTTTCCTCTTCCGTCATCAGCATCCCGCCCTCGTCCACCGTGCCCATGCCGCTCCAACGCAAGACCTTTTCCTCGATCTGCGCGCGCGGCCGGGCATAGCGTTCGCGCGAGACGCGAACGACCTTCTCGGTCGAACCGGTGGACTCGGCGATGGGTAGCAAGGTCGTGGCGCTGAACGGTGGCGAAGCGGCGCCGTTGATCATGAGCCGCAGGTAAACATCGTACTTGCCGAGATTGACGAGATCCTCTTCCGTGAAACGCGGCGCGAATTCCTTGGCCAACTGTTCGGCGTCATTGGCGCCAACGCGGAAGGAGATGATGGTGCCGACGTTGCCGAAAATCGCCTCGGCCAGGCCGGTGTCGCCCAGCTGTTCGATATACTGGTGCGCGACGATGAGGTTGAGCCGGTACTTGCGCGCCTCGGAGAGGATGTTGGCAAAGGATTCGGTGGCGAAATTCTGGAACTCGTCAACGTAAAGATAAAAATCCTGACGATCCGTCTCCGGCATGTCCGCGCGCTCCATGACGGAGAGCTGGAGGCGCGTGATGATCATGCCCCCGAGCAGGCGCGCGTTCTCCTCGCCGATGAGGCCTTTGGCGAGATTAACGATGAGGATCTTCCGCGAATCCATGATCTCGCGCATGTTGATGGTGGATTTCACCTGCGCGACGATGTTGCGGATGATGGAGGCGGAGAGGAACTGCCCGACCTTGTTCTGCACCGGCGCCACGGCCTCGGTGCGGTACTTCTCGGAGAAGGACGCGAATTCCTTGACCCAGAAGGTCTTGACCACCGGATCCTGGCAGAGCGAGACGACGCGCTTGCGGTATTCCTCATCAACGAGGATGCGGGAGATGCCCAAAAGCGTCGAGCCTGGCGCGTCGATGAGCGCCAAGATGGTGTTGAGCAGGATATACTCCATGCGCGGCGACCAGACATCCGGCCAGATCTTCTTGAACACGCCCATGAGCCCGGCCGCCACGAGATGTTTTTGACTGTCGTTGACGATCTCGAGGATGTTGAACCCGACCGGGTTGTCCATGTCCGCCGGGTTGAAATAGACGACGTCGTTGATGCGGTTCGCCGGAATGAAATCGAGGATCTTCTGGGCGGTGTCGCCGTGCGGATCAATGTACGCCACGCCGTGCCCCGCATAGATGTCGGAGAGCACCATGTTCTCGAGGAGCGTCGTCTTGCCCATGCCGGTCTTGCCGATGATGTACATGTGCCGTCGCCGGTCATCAGTGCGGATACCGAACTTGCGCCGAACGTTGCGATAGTTCGTCTCGGCGAAGAGCGTCACCTCGCTCTCGTGGTCGTGTTCGTAGGGTTTGGCCTCGTACATACGTCAGGCAGTCGGTAGATTGCGGAGGAATTCCTCGTCCTCGTCGTAAGGGGTCTCAGCTTTGGGCGGTGGCGGCGCGGCTGGCGCGGCACCCGCCGGCTTCACGCGCGTGAACGGGCCACCGCTGGCCATGCCCTCCGTCGGCAGGCCCATCGGCGGCTCGGCGCGCTTGGCCTCCGTCTTCTTGACGAGCGGCGCCTTCACGTGGACGTAAGGAAAGTGCCAGAGCGTCGCCAGCTCCTCGGTGTTCAGAATGTAGGTCGGACCGCCGAAATTGGTGCGGCGGCGGTAATACCTGATGATGCGCGACGTCTTCGCCACCTGGGTCCATTTCTGCCAAAAATAATTCGACTTAGGCATGGTCTTGCCGTAGCCGCGCAGGCCGTTCAAGTGCAGGGAATTGAACTGCGCGAAGCAACCCATCAGGCCCGTCATGACGCGCCCCTTGCTGAACACCGCGCGGTCGCCGATATAGACCATGCGTATTTTGCTCTTGAAGCCGAGCTTGGCCGCCTTGTTCTGGATACCCTCAAGGGTTTCGCGTTCATTGGGCGTGAGCGCCAGCATCCTCGGCATCGCGTCCGATGACTTTTTCGGAGGCGCCTCGGGCGTGAGCGGCATGACGACGCCGGCCATCTCCTTGGCCGCCATCACCGGAATGTCCGCCAGGTGCTCGAGCGCGTTCTTCTTTTTCGCCACCTCCCGGCCGACCATCTTGTCGGCCGCCTTCTGGCTCTCCTTGCGCCAGGAGGTGTCGATCGGCGTGATGAGGAACTGCACCCAGAGCTGTTCCCCCGGCTTGATCGAGCCGAAGACCTCAAGCACCTGTGACATCGGGTCCTTGAAATATTCCTCCGACAGGTTGTGCTCGAACTGGATGTAGGTCTTGATCGGCAGGTACGTGGGCCTCGCCAGGATGAACTCGATGCCGAAGGCGTTGGTCGTTTCGTTCGGCAGGGGCAGCTCGACCTTGGCGGCGTAATCCTCCACCTCGGTGATTTCCGCGTCCGGATATTGCGAGTAGATGCAGGCCTCGACCAAGTCGCGGTTTCTCGTCTGACAACGGACGAGGAACTGCACGTGTCCGCCGATGGAAACTATCTCCATGCTGATGGTCGGCTGGTACATGCCTTTCCAGTACTCCTCGATCTTGTCGAGGAACAGGTAGGAGCCGTACAGCCCGCTGAAAATCTGCTCCACGGCTTTCGGCGACTGTTCGTTCAGGTGCGGCACGTCAATAGCCAGGACGGTATAAGTCAGGGTGTTGGCGTAAAGCACCTGCCGCCAGTGAAAAAAGAGCTCCCAAACGCCCCAGCCGACGATGATCAGGATCGGAATCCAAGCGCCGTCCAAAAACAGCCGCCACATCATCTGCGGGAGCGGTAAAAAGCCCAGATCCACGAAATAGCCCAAATTTATGTTGATGATCGGCATTTTTCCTCTATTTTGTTGGGGTCGCCTTACTTATCTTAATATTAGCAAAAAATCAGCCCGCTTTCAACCGCGACAAAACGACCTTGTTTTGCCTAAAACAATGGCTTTGTTGACTGTTGGTCAACGGCCAAAGCGCTGTCCAATAGAAAAGCAACCGCACTCGGACGGTTGCTGTTTTTGGCGATCGTGCCGAACCCCGACCAAAGCCCGTCGAGGCGTCGCGCGATCAGATCGCCACCAGCTGATAGTTCGGCTCTCCACCGAGAACGTAAGGCAAGCCGCGCGGTGAAGTGTCGGCGTTGTCCTCGAGCCACCGCTCCACGATTCCAATTGGGTCGCCCCAATCGTCCTGGCATAATTCAAACACTCCGACGCCAACCCTGTCCTGAAACGTCACGCGAATAGCGCATTGCTCTTCAGACTTGTGCATTTTGCCATTACTCCTTGGAAATAGCCGCCTTTTCATAATGAGGCCGCGAACGGGACATTGTCAAATCCAAAACCCCGGGCGTGAGCCCGGGGAGTCTTCATTATGGTTGTCTTTGCCGTCAGCGTCCGGATTTCTTCTGAAACACCACGAGGAGCGGCGCACAGAGGAAAATGGACGAGTAGGTGCCGGCGATGAGGCCGATGATGAGCGTGAGCGCAAACCACTTGATGCTCTCCCCTCCCCACAGGAACGTCGCGAACAGCGGGAAGAAGACCGTGAGCGAGGTGTTGATGGAGCGCGCGATCGTCTCGTTGACGCTGCGTTCGACGATGTCCTCGAAGGCGCCGGCGGTCTTGAGCAGGTTCTCGCGGATGCGGTCGAAGACGACGATGGTGTCATGCACTGAGAAGCCGAGGACGGTCAGGATGGCGGCGATGAACGCCGAGTTCACGTCCACGGCGAGGAAATGCCCGACGACGGCAATCACCGCGACCGGCAGCATCACGTCGTGGGCAATGGCCGGGATAAGCGTGATGATGCCGTACTTCCACGACGCGACCGGCTTCGACACCTTGCGGAAGGCGAAGGCGATGTATGAGCAGATGCCGAGCAGGACGAGCGTGAGTGACCAGATGGCTTTCTTGCGGAGCTCGTCGCCGACGGTCGGGCCGACGGTCTGGAACTGCATTTCCTGGGCGTCCGTCCATTTCGCCTTGATGTCGGTGAGCAGAGCCTGGTGTGCCGGTTCGTCCATGTGTTTGAGACGCAGGATGAGGCCGTTGTCACCGACCGGCTGAACGATGTTGTCCTGGTAGTTCTTTTCCGCGAGCAGGGATTGTATCTCCGTCACGGCCGGACGATTACTGAACGCGAGCTCCATGGACGAGCCGCCGGTGAAATCGATGCCGAACCGGAGCGGATAAACCCAGAGGGCAACCACGCTCAAGACAACGAGCAGGCTGGAAAAGGCGAACCAGGCGTTGCGGTACTTGATGATAGGAAGTCGCATATGCGTGTCAGGTTAGGCTTCCTTCGCCGGCGTCTCCGCGGCGGCCGTGGCCGGCGCCCGATGCAGGCCGGGCAGGTAGAGGACGGTGCTGTGCAGCCAACCCCAGCCGCCCACGAGGCGAAGCAACGTGCGGCTCACGGTGATGGCCGAGAACATCGAGACCAGGACACCGATGCCGAGAGTGAGCGCGAAACCCTTGATGAGCGAGGAGCTGGTGTAGAACAGGATCGTGCAGGAGATGAGGGTGGTGAGGTTGGAGTCGCGGATGGACGGCCAGGCGCGCTTGAAGCCTTCGTCAATCGCCGACTGGAGCGGACGGCCGCGCAGGAGTTCCTCCTTGGTGCGTTCGAAGATGAGGACGTTGGCGTCCACGGCCATGCCAATGGAGAGGATGACGCCAGCGATGCCGGAGAGCGTGAGCGTCACCGGTATCATCTTGAAGAGCGACAGGTTGAGCACGGTGTAGAGCAGGAGCGCCAGGATGGCGATGACGCCCGGCAATCGGTAATACAGGAGCATGAACGCCGCGATGATGAGGAAACCCATGAGGCCGGCGTAAAGCGACTTGTCGAGCGAGTCCTGGCCGAGCGTCGCGCCGACGGTCTGCTGGCTCTCGAGGGTGATCGGCACCGGCAGGGCGCCGGCGTTCAGACGACGGACCAAGGTCTTGGCCTCGACAATCGAGAACTTGCCGGTGATGACTGCTTTCCCCTCGAGAATCGCCTCCTGCACGGTCGGCACGGAAAGCGGCTGGCCATCAAGGAAGATGGCGACCGGCTTGCCGACGTTGCGCTTGGTGATGTCCGCGAACAATGTCTTGCCTTCGTCGTTGAATTCTATGCCGACCTGCGGTTCGCCAGTGTTCGGGTTGAACTCCAGAACCGATTTCTTGAGATGCTTGCCGGAGAGCTGGGTGTTCTTCCACGGCGATGGCGCTGGCAGGTAATCGGCGGCCGACTTGGTCTTCACGAGGATGCGCGCCAGGCCGTACTGGTAAAGCGGACGCTCATCGGTCTTGAGGATGATGTGGTAGCCGAACGGCGACTCCACCACGTCGGAGATGCCGCCCTTAGCCAAGGCGAAAGCGGCCGTCTCGAACGCCGGCACCATCGCGCCCTTGCCGAACCAGTTCAGGTCACCGCCCTCGGCGGCCGAACCGGCGTCATCGGAATTCTGCTTGGCGAGCGCGGCGAAATTCGCGGCGGTGGCGCGACCCTTGAGGTTGTCCGCGAGCGCCTTCGCCTCCTCCTTGGTTCGCTCCTGATTGCAGCGTTCAATGCCCTTCCAACAGATAAGGATGTGCTGGGCGCGGATTTCCTGGCCGGATTCCTGGCGGCCGTTGTATTTCACGATGTTATGTCCCTCGCTCGTCGTGACCGTCTCACGCAGGACCGTTCCTTCCTTGGCGCCGGTGTCGAGTGCCTTCGTCACGAGTTCAGCATACGGCCCCTCCTTGTCCACGAAACCCAAATCGCCACCCTTGTCCTTGGTGGCCGCGTCATCGGAATACTCCTTGGCGAGCTGGGCGAAATCCGCGCCGGCGGCCCGCGCCTTGGTCAGGACCTCGTCGGCCTTCTTGTCAGCGGCGGCATTGAACACGTCCATCTGCTTCTGCTCGTCCGGCGTGAGCGCCCGCTCCGGCGCGCCGTCGCCCTGCTCCTTGAACTCCAGGATGGGCGTCTCGCCGATCTGCTTGATGGCGTCGCTGATGTTCTTGACGCCGGCGAGATCCACGGTGACGCGCCAGGCTTCGCCAGACTTATTGGTCTGGACGAGCGGTTCGGAAATGCCGAAAGCGTTGACGCGGCGTTCGATGACGTCACGCACGCCGGAAATCGCCTCGTCGCGCTCCCCGGTCGGGATGTCCTTCATGTCGGCAACGTAAACGAGGTGCGTGCCGCCCTGCAGGTCCAGGCCCAACCGGAACGGCAGGTTCCAGAAATGCGGAACGCTGACGCCGATCTTGGCCTTGGTCCAGTCAGCCGCCTTATCCCAATACTTGGGTTCGGTCAGGCTGCCGGCCACGACGAACAGGACCAGCACGAGAAACACGGCTTGCCGGACGCGACCGCGCGGCGTCTTCGGTACGAAGAGCGACCCCAGGCCACGGAGGCCGGCGCTGACGTAGTAACTCACGTTTTTTTTAGCCATAGACAGCTTAAATATTCAAAACGCAATCCCAAGGCGTCGCCTTGGTCGCGCCTTTTCATAACTGCGGATTATCGTAATTCATGGGGCGGGTTTTGGCAACACAGCCGCCTGAAGGCGTCAAGACAAGGCGATGGGTCGGCAAAATTTGACCAAGACTCATCTTGACAAAACGTCTAAATTTTGCTATGGTCACGCCAAATGGAGCCGGCAGCAAAAGAAACTGCCGGGAAAACGATGTCAGGGAAAAGAAAATGCGCGGATCATTTTGCGTGGTTGCGATGTAGCGAGATTTATCCGTCCGACGAAATCAAAACTCGCCGCAGACTCAACCAGCACAGAGTGCAGAGAGATGGCCTTGCCGAAACAAGGGTAACGACCCTGAACGGCCAACCTTGGGCCATAGACTGCGGGTCGGAAATGCTGACGGTCTTCCGGGACTGACAGGTAGCCGCAGGTCTCTCGCCCTTCGACAGTCGGACTGGCAACAGCCCGGCTGCTTTTTATTCCATAAACACTAGACCCCTATCCGCAGCTCGGATAGGGGTCGGGTCGCGCCTGCGCCTTAGCGCTGGCAGGCGTAGATGTTGCAGAGGCTGTTGATGTCTCCCGGGACGATGTAGCGGGATTCGGGCTGAAACGTTTCCGCGTCACCCTGAAACCCATTCATGATTGAACCCGGGACGTCGTTGTCGGGCAAGCCGAGCCAATGTCCCAACTCGTGGACGACATGCCGACGAAAATGCTGGCGCCAATACTCCGCGAACGTTGGGTCGGCAAACCCGTACCGGAAACGGTAGAAGACGACGTCCTCGCCAAGGCCTTCGGCATAGGCGTCCCCGATCGGAACGCCGGCCCGGAGATGTTCAACGGTGGCCAGATCATCAATGGCATAGATGACCGCGCGCCCGTCGTTCAGATCCTGGTCTCGATTGAAGCCGTCCGGATCCTTGTAGCTGCCGCGCAGGTTGATCGGCGCGAAACCGACGTACGGTTCAGCAACGGTGTTCCAGAGGCCGATCATGTCCCGGATATCCCCGTACTGCTGGGTCGTCCAAGCCGATTCAGCCCAGATGTCGCGCGGCCCTTCCGGAGCCGCGCAGGCGACGGTGAGCGCCGTCGCCACAGCCATTACAACCGACAGGTAAAGCCGAGTCGCCATTGAGCTCCTTTCACGGCTTCGTCCGCGTAGACGGTGCCGTAGATGTTGGCGTACTTGGTGATGCCGGTCACCGGGTCAGGCAGGTAAACGCGCCAGTCGAGCGTCAGCTCGAACCTTGACGACACCGCCAAGGCCGCGCCGGCCCCGAACGCCACGTCGATCTTCCGCGGCATCCGCGCCACGGAAACCGGCGAGACCGCGTTCACGAACACGCCCGGGTCGAGCAGATGCAGGCGGAAGCCGCCGACACTCACCATGTTGATGAGCAGGTTGGCGCCGTACCCGCTGCCGGGAACGTAACCAAACTCGATGGCCGCCGGCGAATACCGCGGCGAACCAATCTGCAGGCCGAAGAGTCCGGTGAACGGCTTGGTCGTGAACTTCCCCGCGAAGGGACGCGGCGTGGAAAAAGCGAGAACCAGCGGCCCGCCGGCCTCGGCCAGAACCTTGGCCTGGAAAACGGGCTTCTCTTGCGGCTCGGCAGCGGCGGAAACGGTCACGGTCAGGCTGGCCAAAGCGGCCGCCAGCGTCAGCAGGGATTTCGAGGGCATCATGTGCCTCCTCTCTGTATAGGTAGAATGAGCCAAGCAACTAACGTTATAATTTAGCACAAAAACCCTCCCCTGTCAACCTTGACAAAACCGCTTTTTTGTGCTAATGTAATTGGTCAGGTTGTTGAGGGTTTGGCCCGAAGGAGTCCCTGCCGGAGCAGGAGAAAATCGCCTTTTCCGGCAGGATTCCATCGGCGCCATCGCGCCACAAACAACCCAAGGAGACTCCGATGAACCTTCAAGCTCATTCCGCGACGACTGCTGCCACCTCGAACGCTCGGCCCGCGACGGCACATCCGCACCATGCGCACCAGCAACCTTTGCCGAAGAAGGAGTGCAAGAAGTGCCACAAGCAGTTCACGCCCCCGCGCAAATATCCCGATGCGCCGCTGTGCTGGGACTGCCACAAGGCTGGCTCGACCGCAACGCCCGCGCTCTCGGCCGTACAGATGGCGGCGCGCACGGCCGCAAAGCAACGCGCCCAGCGCGAGACCGAGGAGAAGAATCTGGTTGCGCTGATGCGGGTGGCCCTGGCCTGCCGCTATCCCTATCTCGCCCTCATTCTCATGGGAGCACGGCGCGTCAAGGACAATGGACGGCAACAGGTGGTCGTGTGTGGATCGAAATCCTACACGCTCTACCTGTGAACACAGAGCTTTCTCGGTAAGCGCGCTCGCGCTTGCCAAACGGCCGGACTGGCACACTGCTGGTCCGGCCGAGCTCTTTTTTATGACGTTTTTCAAAAAAACAAAACCACCGAGCGCGAAGGCGCTGGTGGCGTTTTTCGGGCGACTTTGCCCGAACGTAAAGAGGCTCTGCTCAACTAGCCGTGAGCCAGCGGCGGGTCAGGGTCAGCTTCGGGCCGTCCGTGAGCTTGGCCACGACTGGCTTGCCACCGATGTCTAGGCTGGCATCGCACCGGTCGAGATCGACCCAGTGATTTCCGCCTTTGTATCGGTAAGTGACCAGAACGCGGCCGAACGGACGACGAGCGATGCACACCGCCCGGTTGTCCCCTTGATAGAAAAACGCGAAGGCTTGGCTACCGAACAAGGTGACGACAACCTGGCGACCGGCGAAATCCGCCTGTTCGACGTGGACGGTATCCTCATCGAAAGACACTTCCGACAGGCGGAACGGCGGAGCCTTTGCGTCTTCCAACTCGAACAGCACGGTGACCCTAGTCCTCAACAGACTCCATAACCAATCCCAACTCATGATGGCGCTCCTCTCTGGCGTGGTGAAAACAGCAACCGCGCGCTTTTTTGCTCAAGGCAAACGGCCGTAGCCACTTGTCTCGAGGCATTCGCGTTGAGGAAAGCTAATCAGCAACGGCCGCGATTGTCAAGTCCAACACCAAGGGGAAACCCCTCGCCCCGGCTCCCGGGCCGGGGCGGCGGCACAATAATACATTATGGTGCGCCGACTGCGCTCCGCTCGAGGAATAATATATTATTCTGGCCCGACCTTGTGGAGGGCCCGCCCCTCGACTGCGGCCGCCTAAGGCGGCCTCCGCTCGGGGGAGAAAAGGGGCGTCCCGCTCTAGGGAGAAACCCTAATGCCCTTTCAGATAATCCTCGATGATCCTGATATGCTCCGCGTCTTTCGGGCGGTTCATCATTTTCTTCCATTTCAGGACATTCTCCAAAGTCACGAAGCGAATGCCGTCGATGATTTCCGCCTGATCAATCAAGGTGTTCACGTTCCAATCCCCTGGGCCCCAATCGGGAAAAATCTCGATGCGGCCGTTCGCAAAAACCGCCTTGACCCCGCCGCCAGCCGAGCGCCGCACCTCGCCGAGCGCCTGCGCCAATTGCCAAGCCATGCCGCGCGCGATGATGTCCAAGTCGTTGGCTTCCTTGAGGCCATGCGCCAACATCGGGCCGCTGCCGAAGATGGCAAAATCGTCCGGCGGCAAGCCGAGCGTGAGCAACTCGCGGATAAGCGGATGATCGGTCAGTTTCGACATGTCGAGACAATCTTTCAAGCGTCTTTTGCCGCCGGCGCGCAGGAAAACGCCGCGATGGCTTGCGCGACTTCGTCCGGAATGCCCCGGATGCAGTCGTAGGATTCGGCCTCGGCAGCATTGACCCAAGCGAAGTCGGTAAATCCCCCCTCTTCCAGCTTGACCTCGCCGCCAAGATACGGCGCGGCGAACTTGACGAGCACGACCGGAATTCCGTCCGGCCGAACGAAGGCGACGCTGTTGATATACTTGAGGCCGTTGCCGATTTCGACGCCCGCCTCCTCCCTCGCCTCGCGCACGAGCAGATCCTCGACCGCGTTCTCGAAATCAATTACGTCGTCGTTCATCCGCGTCGGGCGCGCGATGTCCATGTCCGCCCACTCGAGCTTGCCGCCGGGCACGCAGTATTTGCCGGGATGGACCTTCTCGCGCTCGCTGCGCTTGAGGATGAGACAGCGCCCGTCCGTCGGGCGGTAAATGACGACGTTGGCGACGAAATAGAAGAGCTTGTCGGATTTGGCCTGGTCGAGACTGATTTTTTCAGCGGGCATAAGTAGGGGTTATTTGGCTGGGTTCGGGCTTGTTACGACTTTTGTGATGGTCGCGCCCTTGACACTTTGACGATTATAATGTATAGTATAGGCCTTGTGCAATCTCTGTGGAAACGCACCAGCCGAAGACAGGACAAAGCAACACTGTTCACGCCGCGACCGGACACCACTCGCGTCCAACGGCCAGCCTGATAACCAGTTGATAGCCGCTCCACCACGATCCAGTTCGAAAGCCGTCATCGCGAGATGACAGACGCACAGGTCCGGAAGATTCGTCAGGATGAAATTACATCACGAGCCGCGGCAGACACATGTATCTGACCCAGCCGCCTGAACAAGAATTACCCGCTTTCAACAACCAAGTTCCGGGCTCGCCCACGCAGCCTACAGGAGCAAAAGCCCCGGCCTCACGGCCGGGGTTTTGGTTGTGGCAGACGCTGGTCCGGGCGCGCTGCGCTCGGCTTCCCTCACTCGACCACTCACCGCACCGACAAGTGCGCCTCGTGGTCTCGTTCGTTTGGCTCGCAAGGAATCGGTGATTGCTCGCCAAACCCCGGGCAGCCCATGCTGCCCGTGAATCGCTCGCCAGCTCGCGATTCACCCAGCCGGGCGCATCGCATCCCGTCCAGCGTCCGCCGAAATAATTATGGCAACACGTCCGTCTCCGCTATTTCGTATTCGATGATCTCCGTGCCGTTCTCGTCGTAAAGGAATTTGCCGGTGAAGGTCTTGCCAGCCAGGAGCGGCGGCAGCCAATGCGCGTCATCCGGCCACATCTCGGCGAATGGGATCTCCTCGATGCCGAACCACCGTGGACGCATCTCCTCGCTTTCGAGCGGCATGCCAGACCATTCGTGAACGCGGAAGATGTGGACCTCCATGATTTCCGGATTGCCGCGGAACTCGAATTCGCAAACGCCGACCTTGCTGGCGCCCTGAATTTCCAGGCCGCACTCCTCGCGGCACTCGCGGCGGTTGGCTTCCTCGATGGTTTCGCCTGGCGTCACCTTCCCGCCGAAGCCGTTCCACTTGTCCGTGCCGAAACCGCGCTTCTTGAGACCAAGAAGCAAGCGCCCGTTCTGTTCGATGATGGCGAGGGTGAGGACTTTTTTCATGGCCTTTGAATCAAGCCTTGAGGTTCTGTCGCACCGCTTCGGCCAGCCGATCGAGCTTCTCCCGTTCGATTGGGCGCTCGCGGTAACCCGGCGGAAAGAACCAGCCGAAGCCATCGTTCAACTTGCGCGGCACGGCATGGACGTTGAAGTGCATGATTTCCTGATCCGCTTCCAGGCCGTTGCGAATCTCGTTGATGACGCCGTTGCACCCGGCGGCCTTCATGATGGCGGCGTTGATCTTCTGGACGACGGCGATGAGGTGCTGGGCCGTCTGCGGCGGGCACTCCTGCAGGTCGCTGCAGTGGTGTTTCGGAATGACGATGGCATGCCCCTCGTTCACCGGATAAATGTCGAGGAACGCCAAGCAGGTGTCGTCCTCATAGATGATGGACGCCGGCGAGGTCTTGCTCACGATGTCGCAGAAGATGCAGTTCATACGGGTTTCCTTTAAGGACTTTGGGCTGGTTCCGCTTCCATGCTACCCCTTTTTGGGTATTTTCACTAGCTCGACCGGAAGCCGTGTCCATCTTGACAAGAGCCGTATTTTATGCTATTATTTCTCTCAACCAGCTCACAGGGAGTCAAGAATGAAGCATATTGGTATTATCCGCAGTCTGCTCATGTCCCGCGCACCGGACAGTGTCGTCAGCGGCGCGCTTCGCTCGTTTCTCGAGAGTTCGCCCACGGACGCGGAGGTCCACGACGTATGTGTGGCCTTCCAGGATTGGGGGCCTCAATTGTACGCCGCGGCGCTCTCCGCGGACGTGAAAAACGGCGACATTCCGTTGAGCGATGCCGACTGGCTCTGGTTCGACCGGTTCGGCCAGGCTCCGACCGGGCGCGGTCTCAAGAAATCGCGTCCCATCGACTTGAGCCTCATCTACGGCCCCCCGAAGCATCCGAGTCCGAGGTTGTTGAATGAGAGGGTGGCGAGGCTGGTCGAAAAGGTCGCCGCATGGCACATCGCCAGGGAGTCCTGCGCTGCCGTGAAGGCGCAACCTGTCGACGAGCCCGCCGCGATGAATCCAGCTTCCCAGGACCAGGACACGCCATCGGTCACCGCGCCCGAAGGAGCCGTCGTGGCCGAGCTGGTGGAAGTGGTCTCGGAACACCTCGACCAGCTGACAGGAACGGCGTCGTCCCGCTCGGGCGGTGCCGTAGCCACAAAACTCGCCATTTCGCGAATCGACGGCGATCAATACGCCGACGATGAGGCCCTGACCGCCCTCGACACGGCGCTGGCCATCTGCGGGAAAGAGAGCCTCTTGGGACGGACGCTGTCAGCGCGGTACGAATCACGTCGCGGAGATGCGAGCGACAGCCGCCCAACGATTAGGGTTCCGGCCGTAGCCGCTTGACGGTCAGACAACTCCTAACGCGCAACGCGGCGCCCCTAGCTCGCTGGGGGTGCCGTTTTTTTAGATCGAATTAGCGGCACCGTTTGGTTCGCGCAGGGCGGCCACGTCCATCACGGTGAGCCAGGCGCAGGCGTTGCCGAAACCGGTCTTGTCAATCTCGAACGGCGCGACCGCCTGTGACGGCAATGCGGGTGACGGCGTGAATTGACCGACTCTGCTAGGCGATCGAGGGTCCGCAACTTGTTGACACGAGTCCAATAATCGGCTAAAGTGGCGTAAACCTAATGCCAGAGGTGAAAAAATGTCCGAGCAGAAGCCGGAAAGTCAGGAACTGTCCGAGGTCGAGAAACTCAAGCTGGCGGTGCTCGCGCCGGAGGAATTCTCTGACGAGCAGGTAAAAACGCTCTTTTACGAATTGCACGTGGACGGGGACGATGCTATCGAGGGGGCCATCCAAATCCTGCGCCTCATCGAGAGGAACCGTCCGCAACTCTACGCCGCCCTCACTGCCGAACTCCGCTACGAGTGACGGCCGCGCCTCTCCCCTTCCGTCTGAACGCCCCATGGGCGTTTTTTGTTTCGAACCTATTCGACTTCATTCTCCTGGCCACACCGGCATCATTGACCCGCATGCGGTCGATGTCCGACATGGTGAGCCAGGCGCAGGCGTTGCCAAAGCCGGTCTTGTCAATCTCGAACGGCGCGACCGTTGAGGCGTCCTTGAGATGGATGAGGACGCAAAAACGCTTGTCCTTAAGACGAGCGTGAAAAATTTTCGTGTCGGCCGGAGCGATGCCGATGGCCCGGCCATGCGCGGCGAGAAGCGCTCGAACGCGGCTAGGCGTGAGGTCGGCGTGCTGTTCGACGGCCGCGACCCTGGCGCGCGCCGTGACCGGCCGGCCGGAATCCTTGAAATAAACCGTATCGCCGGCCCGAACCATGCCCCACGGCGTCCGCCGCGTCAGATACCAACGCGACTCGATGGTCTTCTCGCCAGCGACTATTTTCGGGATGAGACGCCAGCTGGGGCGCATGATGGCGACGTGGTGCATAGATTGGTGTCGCCCCCGGCTAGCCCATGTAATCGTAAGACAGCCGATTGTATTCCCCGGTCGGATAGCTGGCGATGCCGTCCTCGTGCCAGAGGAGAAACTCATCCAGGCCGGCATCCAACGCCAAGCGACTGCAGACCGTGCAATATGGTCGGCCGGATCGAAGGATGACTCCGGCGTCGTCAACGCGAGTGAAGTAAAGCCGACCGCCGACGATTTCCTTTGGGTGCCGACGCAACGCATCCATGACCGCGCGCCATTCCGCATGCATGCAGCAGGTTCGGTCGGACTTCGGCTTGACGCTGGGCCGGTTTGTTTCCGCACACATCCGGTACCGCTCGTCGTCGCGCGGCGGGGCGTTGTAGCCCGCGCCGATCATCGCGCCGTCACGCACGATGACCGCGCCGCATTTGTCCCGCTCGCAAAGCGCCTTCTTCGCTTCTTCGGCCGCCGCCCGCATCCAGCGTTCGGCGTCAGCGCGTTCGTTGTCGGCAAGATATCGCATAGGGTTTCATTCCGATAAATTGAACTCCCTCACTGAAATGGGGATGCCCTTGGCGCGGGCCTTGGAGATCGTGTCGAGGGTGCCTGGGCCGTCGCTAACGTGGGAAACGACGTGAAAAGCCAGGAGTTCGTCGGAGGCGTTGACGACCGCGGTGTCGCGGTCGAAATATGCCGCCTTGTCCACGACTTCGTTCGCCGGATTCTCGATGACCGCCGCCGGGTTGGTTTGCTTCAGCCGAGTCAACTGTCCAATCAGCATTTCCGCTTGCGCCGGCGTCACCACTTCCTCCCCTGCCCTTTGCCGGTAATGCGCCGCGTATCTTTCGAGCGTCGTCGGCAGGAAAACCTTGATGCGGCTGGCCGCCGGGTCGAGCTTCATCGCCTCGTCCACGGCGAAAAAATCCACGCCGAGCGCGCCGCCGGCCACGATGCCGTCGCCGGCCGCCATGATGTGACTCACGGCCTCGCGCACGGCCTCCTCCACCGCCGTGTTGGTTTTCTTCCACCCGCCGCTAATGCCGATGAATTTCATATCAGACCAATGGCTATCAACCCATGTTTCCGCAGCTTCTCGCGGTAGCCGGGGAAGCTACGGTACAAATTCTGCAGTTCCTTTTCCGTGTGGACGTTGGGATTGATCCGCCGCACGCCATACTTCCTGACAAGCGCCGCGACGCCGCGAAAGCGCCGAACATCCGTCACCCGCCGCGTAAAACGCTCCTTGCCGCAGGTGAAGAGGACGCGGTCGCCAGGGCTGATGACGCGGTATTTTTCAATCGCCGCCCGCGTCTCAATCTTCTTGCGACCATCACGAATAGCCACGAACGAATCGCGGTTCTCCGGCAGAAAAGTAAGTTCGATTAGGCGCTTAACGCCGATTTTTTTCATATCTCCTTATCTCATGCCGCACCAATCATGCCGCTGACGACGGCCGGCTTCCCGCCACTACTCGATTATATCCTGTTTCTCCGACAGCTCCAGCACGCCGGTGTTGTCGAAATACGGCGTCTTCAGGCCGCGCTCCCAGTCCCAGCCGTGGTAAGCGGCGCGGATCATCTTGCCGATGTCGCCGTGGGTGACGATGAGAATGGTCCGGTTCGGATGACGCTCGCGGATTTCCTTAATGATGGTCCGGCCGCGTTCGAGACAGGTCGGAAAATCTTCCGCGCCTTCCGCTTCCAAAAAATAATTGACGCGGTCGGTCTGCAGGCGTTTGGCGGCATATTTGGGAATATCTGCACCTGACTTCCCGGTGAGCACGCCGAAATCTCTCTCGACAAGATGTTCATCCGCGATGACCTCGTCAACACCCAATTCCCGCGCGATGATTTGCGCGGTCTCATAAGCACGCTTGAGCGGCGAGGAGTAGATGATCTCTATCCCCTCGCCTTTGAGCTTGGCCGCCACCTGATGCGCCTGCTCGCGACCGAGCTCGGTCAACTCCGTATCGCGCCGACCGTTCAGCACGCCGGCGGCGTTGTCCGTATCCTGACCGTGGCGGACGAGAAGAACCCTGAACATATGATGCCAAAATCCTAGCAGAAATCGCGTTTAGGACGCAATTCACGCCCCATGCAGGAGCGATTTGCTGTTCTTTTCTTATTTGCTACAATGCCAGCGGCACCATCCAATGGAGGACGCCATGAAGGACATGTCAGCAGTAGTCGAGGAAATCCTTGCGGAACGTGAGGGAAACCAGTTCGCCAAGTGGCCACCCGGCCCCGAGTTTGCCGAGTACAAGGCGCGGTCGTTTTCCCTCTGGTTGCTCATGGTGGAGGAGTACGTCGCCAGAGCTAGGAGGGAACTCACGGACAAGCCCGGCCGCGAGGCGGCGGTCGTTCAACTCCGCAAGGCCTTGAATCTTGGACTTTGGGCTTTGCAGATCGACGAGAACGTCGATTAGCTGCTCTTTCGTTCAATTGCCAGGAGTGACATCATGAAACACACGAACGAGACCATTACCATCACGATCGGTTCCCCGCTGTTGCGCCCAGGGCTAACCCTCTCGACGCAAGTCAGCAGCAAGTATCTCCTTCCGGCGCTCACCAACCTGCTGGATCAGGTCCGCCAGTTCAACCAGCAGCAAGGCGAGCCCAAGCCCGAAAGCAAGTAGATCATTCTTCATCATTGCTTCAGAACGACGAAAATCGGCCACCGCCTTGCGAGTGGCCGTTGTGTTTTATTCGACAACGATTCCTTCGCCACCTTTGGCTCACGCCTGCTTCTTTTCCCAACCAAACTCACAATACCTCGTTCCGTTTTCTGAACATTCAATGGCGGCCCGCACGTACGGAATGACATTCTCGGGCAACTGGTCGAGGCGGAACCAACCCAAATCGTCGCATCGGTCCGGCTCGCAGTTCCTGATTTCGCCGTCCCAACGGTCCATCGTGAAATAGAAGCCGATTCGCTCGTGGTCGCCGCACCAGCGATGCATGGTCAGCAGGTGCTCGAGTTCGGTCGGCTCAACAGCGATGCCCGCCTCCTCTTTTGCTTCCCTGGCCAACGCTTCCCGCATGGTCTCGTGCTCTTCGGCGTGCCCCGCCACCATGCTATATTTCCCGTCCTCGTAGCCCGTCTGGAACCGCCGCGACAACAAAATCAGGCCGCCCTTCTTAAGGATAAGGTAAACTTCCGGAATCAGCTTGAAACGCTCCTTGTTGCTCATACAATTCTAGTTATTTTCTTTTCGCTTCGTCCATCTTCCTCTGGATAAAGGCGGAAAAATATCCTCGGTAACGTTTCTGCAGTTCCGGCCGTCGCCAGTCGCCACCCCGGATAGTGCCACGACATTTAGTCGTTCCGCAACGGCAGGTCATCACGTAAGAGCCGGTATCATCGAACATCGCGTAGTCGATGGTCAGCTCCTCGCCCGCCCGGATGTCCCGCATCGCGATGAATACGATGTTGCCTTCAAGACCGACGTTCGCGTCGCAACTGTGGTTCAGGTACATCATGGTCGTGGCCCGCTCCCGTCGACTCAACGGAGCCAGGAAGAAATCGTCCGCGATCTGCAGATCCGAGTCCCCGATGACCTTCTCGTTCCGTTTCTTGGTCTGGCCGTCAATAATGTGGCCGCTCTTGATGGAGACGAGCTCCCCTTTCTTGAACGGCTTCACGGCGAGCAGCCCGCGTCCGCTGATGGCGCTTTTCTTCACCTTCGTCTTGGGCGAGAGGTAAGATTTCATAATCATGCAGGATTATACCAGACCCCAGCGCTTCTTCATCGCCTCATAGGAAGGCAGAGCGATGTTGCGGCTTGATTTGAACTTTAAATTCTTGAACTTGTCGGCCTTGCGCTGCATCTCGCCCGCGAGCCCTTGCTCCTGCGCCCAGGCTGCCAGCGCCCGCTGTAACCGCTCGTCCTCGAAGAAAGCGACAGTGTCCGCATCCTTCACGATTTCCGCCTCGACTGAATTGATGTTGCCACGCAGGAAGCCGCTAAGCAACTCGGCTTGTTCCGACGTCAGGGGCAATTGCGGCAACAGCGCCACGGCCGCCTCGAAGCCGAGTTCCTCGTGCCGCTCGTGCAGGGTTTGTGCGTCAGCCGGATAAGCCTTGCCGATGTCGTGAAGCAGGGCCTCGACCGCGAGGAGTTCCCGGTCGCAATCCATGTTTGAGGCTATCAGAAGGGCGAGGTCCTTCACCTTAACGCTGTGGTCATACATAATTCCGCCGTCGCCAAAACTATAGGCCGGATTTTTCCTGAAGGCCTCGCGGACGAAATTTTCGACTTGGGTGATGGTGGAAGGGTTCATAAACTTTGTCACCGTCAAGTCGGCTGATTCAAGAATTTTAAATACGCCTCCCTCAAGATTCTGGCGTCATCAAGGGCGTGGTGCTGGTGGTATTTCTTGCTGTCAATCCCCAACTTCGAGAAAAAACCCGTCTTTTCGCCGTACAGGTGGGTGGTTGGGTCAATGCCGGCCATGAACAGAAACGACGCGAAATCAATCGGTATCCAGAAAAATGGGTGGTCATCGATTGAAAACGGTTTGTAAACGTAGATGGTATCGAACTGGTTGACGTAAGAGACCGCGTAAGGGCGGCTATCGCCGACAAATTCCTTTATCAGGCGGACGGCTTCCGTGCGGCTGACTTTCTCGGCCGTGAGAGTCGGCAATATGTTTTCTTTCACCCAATCGCTGACCGCACCTTCGTACTCCAATTCAAGATACAGCTCCTGGCCGCCCATCTTCACTAGACCAACAGAAAGTATCTCGCCCTCATACGGATTAAGGGTAGAGAATTCCGTATCAAAGAAGATGACGTTGTCAGAGAAAGGCATGATTTTCATGTTGTTTCGCCGCGCCGTAGAGGAATTCAAGATTCAAGACTTGGCCCCTGCGTTACTTACTCGGTGCACGTCTTGGCGTATGAGTATCCGACGACGCTTTTCACAACCCTCCACCCGAACAGCAAAGAATAGCAGACTAACATAAGCACGCTCATAGCAGCAACTGTTCCTAGCCGTGGGTATCGAACAAATAGTTGTGTAGCCAAAACGCATCCAAATGCCGAAGCCGTGGTAATAAACGTGACGAGCACAAAATCAACCAGGTTGTTTCGCAAATCCGACTTATCAATTTTCAATGTCTCCAGTCTTAAACGATGAGGGCGTGCGGCATTAAGGATTGATGCGACCGTTTTCTCATCGCGACAGCTGTTATCAAGTTCCTGTGCAACATCAATTGCGGCCCACTTATCTGTTCCCGTAAATTTTGATGACCAAATGGATAATTCATCGGTCATCCTTTCCGCGCACCTTTCGGCCTCCATCTCTATCAGCTGCATTCTGAATACGACGACAGCACCAATCACGCCGACCAAAGCCAATAATGATTGTGCAACTGAACTAAAAAAATACAAAAAAGCGTTTTCACCAATCGTTCGACCGGTGTAAAGCAGCCAAAGTAACACGCCAAATGACGCCCATTTAACAACAAATGTTGCGCGACGAGCCCAATGTCCCCCGCTAGTGCAGCACCAATTGTAAATTCCGGTCTTCATAGATTCACTCGGGCTAGTTGCTAGATTCCAACTTTTAGGGGAATGACGTTTTTAAACCTTTCCTTGCGGAAAACTCATCGTCCTTTCGCGAGGCCACCCTGTACCGTAATGGTACAGGGCTCCGCAGGCCGAGCGCATACAATATTTGGTTGGTAGAACGAAGCCGCGGGTGACGCGGAGCGGGGACCCCGATGGCGCGCATCCCTCACCATTTCCGCTCCGTTTTTTCACCGACGGAAATGGTGAGGGAGAGCACCAGCGGGGTGCGGAGCGGCAGGACCCGCGGCAGGTTAGGTTTGGTCCTGCCCCTCCACAAGGTCGGGGCAGAACGCTTTGCCACAGGGCGGCCCGAAGCGCGAGGTTTCTGGATCCCCCCGCAGTACTGCGGGGGGATGGTGACAAATGGTGTGTATTGCTAGGCTCCGCAGCATTTTTTGTACTTTTTCCCCGACCCACATGGACACGGGTCGTTGCGGCCGACCTTGTCTTCGCCGGGTGCGCGCAAAGAGGACGACGACTCCCCGCCTTTGGCCGCGCCGGAAACCTGAAGGCCCTGGCGCTCGATGAGAGATTTCTCCTTGGCGGGAGCCGGCGCAATGCCGATCTTGAAGACCGAATAGGCAATCTGCTTGTCAATCAGTTGCGTGAGCTCGCCGAACATCCGGAACGCCTCGCGCTTGTATTCGATGAGCGGATCGCGCTGGCCGTAGCTCTGGAGCCCGATGCCGGTCCGGAGATGCTCCATGGCGTCGAGGTGCTCAACCCAGAACATGTCGATGGCGCGGAGCATGAGCGAACGGACGACATCACAGAAGCGGCCTTGGCCGGGATATTGTGCCAGATGCTGATCCAGCGCCGTTTCCAAGCGCTCATAAGCCGCGGCTGACTGGGCCACCAAGTATTCGATGATGGCGGTCCGGGCGGCGGCGTCGGCGGCGCGCGAACCGGCCTCGCGGCGCAGGTTCTCGAGCTCGGTCGGCAATTCCGACGACAACGGGTACATCGTCCCGACCGTCTCGATGATTTCCTTCAGGTTCCACGCCTTCTCGTCTTCGCCGGCCGTGTGGAACAGCACGAGCCGCTCCAACTCGTCCTCGACGACGGCCAGCACGCGCTCGCGGATTTCCGCCGGCGCATCAGGCCCGGTACGCTCGATGACGTCACGGCGGCGGCGATAGATCGTCTCGCGGTGCTTGTTGAGCACGTCGTCATATTCAAGCAGGTGCTTGCGGATGTCGAAGTGATGGCCTTCCACCTTGTTCTGCGCCGAGGCGATGGACTTCGTGACCATGTTCGCCTCGATCGGCATGTCGTCCGGCAGGCCGAGCTTCTCCATGAGCCCCTGCATGCGGCGCTGATTGTCCTCGCCGGCGAAGATACGGATGAGGTCGTCGCCCATTGAGAGGAAGAACTGCGTGGTGCCCGGGTCGCCCTGGCGGCCGGCGCGGCCACGGAGCTGGTTGTCGATGCGGCGCGACTCGTGGCGTTCGGTGCCGATGATCATGAGGCCGCCGAGTTCGCGGATGCGTTGGGTCTCCTCCTTGTCCGGCGGGTTGCCGCCGAGGATGATGTCCACGCCGCGACCGGCCATGTTGGTGGCGATGGTGACGGCGCCGCGTCGGCCGGCCTGCGCGATGATGGTCGCCTCGCGCTCATGGTTTTTGGCGTTCAGCAGTTCATGCGGCACGCCTTCGCGCTTGAGCAGCTCGCCGAGAATCTCGTTCTTCTCGATGGAGATGGTGCCGACGAGCACCGGCTGGCCGGAGGCATGGCGCGCCTTGATTTCCTCGACCACGGCCTTGTATTTCGCCTCTTCGGACTTGTAGACGCGGTCTGGCAAATCGTCGCGGCGCGACGGCTTGTTCGGCGGAACGACGGTCACGTCAAGCTTGTAGATTTTCGAAAACTCCTCCGCTTCGGTCGCGGCCGTGCCGGTCATGCCGGCGAGCTTCGGATACATGCGGAAGAGGTTCTGGAAGGTGACGGTGGCGAGCGTCTGGCTCTCGCGCTGGATGGCGACGCCTTCCTTCGCCTCGATGGCCTGGTGCAGGCCTTCGCTGAACCGGCGGCCGTGCATCAGGCGACCGGTGAACTCGTCCACGATGATGACCTCGCCGTCCTTGACGATGTAGTTGACGTCCTTCTTGTAGAGTTCCTGCGCCTTGAGGGCGGCTTCGAGGTGATAGGCAAACTTCGTGTCCCCCGCTGCCCATGGATCAGCGCCCAGCCGTTGCGCCATTTCCTCCTGGCCTTCCTCGCTGAAGGTGACGGCGTTCATCTTCTCGTCCTTGTTGAAGTGGACGCCTTCCTTGAGCGGCCGCACGAGGTCCGCGAACTTGTAATACGTTTCCGCCGCTTCCTCGGCCGGCGCGGAGATGATGAGCGGGGTGCGCGCTTCGTCAATCAAGATGGAGTCCACCTCGTCCACGATGGCGTAGTTGAGCGGGCGCTGGACGCGCTGTTCCGGCCGCATGACCATGTTGTCGCGCAGGTAGTCGAAACCGTATTCGTTGTTGGTGCCGTAGGTGATGTCGGCGGCGTACGCTTCCTGGCGCGCGACTGGCCGCATGTAATCCATCTGCACGAGGAACGCGCCGGTCTCGTCGCGCTTCTTGTCGAGCGCCCCGCCTTCGTCCTTCGCGGCGGCTGCGGCCAAATCCTCATCGGTCAATTCCTTCTCCTGCTTTGGCGCCATCCAGGCGGCGTCGTATCTGAATGCGGAATCGTGATTGATGCAGGCGACCGAGAGGCCGAGCGCGTCATAGACCTGTCCCATCCAGGCGGCGTCGCGGCGCGCGAGATAATCGTTGACGGTCACGAGATGGACGCCTTTTCCGGTCAGCGCGTTGAGATACACGGCGAGCGTGGCGGTGAGGGTCTTGCCTTCACCGGTACGCATCTCCGCGATCTGGCCGCGATGCAGGACGATACCGCCCATGAGCTGGACGTCGTAGTGGCGCTGACCGAGGGTGCGCTTGGCGGCCTCGCGGCAGATGGCGAAGGCGCGCGGCAGGATGTCATCAAGAGTCGCGCCGTGCTCGAGCTTGGCGCGCAGTTCCAGGCTGGCGTCCTTCAGCTGTTCCGGACTCAAGCCAGCGACTTCTTTCTCTAAATTGTTGATTTCCTCGACGAGCGGCAAAAGCGACTTGATGACGCGTTCGTTCGGGTCGCCGAAGACTTTGGTCAATAAGGACATAGCAGAAGAATTATGTCTTTTCGGCGGGATTTTGTCCATCCGAGGCGGCATCCGACGCTCCGGTGTCCGACACCTGTGGATAAGGGGGACAGGCACCGAATTATGGAAGCCGCAGGGCTTGACAAAACGCGCTATTTCTGCTAATTTATTCGCAACCTGATTTGGCAGGAGAAAGGAAGATTCCTGTGAGAGAATGCATTTGCTCATTCTGCGGCAAACGACAGTCCGAAGTGGTCTTGCTCTGCGCTGGACCGCCCGACGTCTACATCTGTAGCGAGGACGTAATGTTGACGCTGGTCATCATCGGCGAAAGAGAGGGTGCCGTCAGTAAGGTAACCGAAAACCTGCCGGAATCCGATGTCGCCCCGACGATTGCCGCTCTCGCCGCGCTGCTCGAGGCACTGCGCCTTCGGTCAGAAAAGGTGCTGCCAGTTCATCCGGCACCCGTCGCCGCTCAAGAAGAGGCACCTGCGGGCGACCGAAATTCGGACGACGCAAGCGAAGACTGCCCCGCCACCGACTGACGCCAGCCGTCCGTCATGAGCCCGAATACCCCTGCCGCCAAAACTCCGCCCTTGCGGAGCGGCGGCCGGGGTCGTTTTTTTGGTTCAGGGTCTGGGGTGATTCCGACTGCCTGTGGATAAGGGG
>JAQTNC010000012.1:3630-40307 GCA_028714475.1 Patescibacteria group bacterium | reverse complement strand
CCGCGCCGTTCAAACCAACATAGGGCTGGGAAATGAGCATGGCAACCTCTTCTCCTTGGGTTGGACGGTAGCCCAACACGAAAGGACCATATTGAGCATATGACGTTCCTGACCGGCTGGCTAGGGCGCCTGCGGGAGGCGTAATAAAATCCGCCGAAGCGGATTTAAGGAAGGGCCTGTTGTCCACGATTACGGTCGCAGAATGAGACCGCGCGCCGGAAGCGGCTTGCGGAACACGACGTCGTCGCCGGCACCAAGGCCGTAAAGATCGAGAACGCTCGCCACGCGATAGCCTTGGCGATTGAGGAAGGCGGCAATGGCGCGGTTCGACCTCTTGGCGTCCACCATGACGTCAGTCACGCCGGCGAAGTCGCGCCGGCCCTCGATCTCGGCGTTGCGCAAGAGGAAACTCGCGACATAGCGCCCGGCGTGGTCCGGCCGCACGCTGATGTTCTTAATCTCGATCGCGTGCCTCTCGACGGCGTGACGCTGGTATACGATTGCGCCAACGATGTCGCCGCGAACGAGCGCGAGCAAGGCCCGCTTCCGTTGGCTCTTGAGGTCGCCATGGACCCTACACGTCCATTCCCCGAAGTCAGGATAATCCCGCTCCGGAATCCAGAGGCGCGGCCGAAGCAGGTAATAAACGATCTGGTCGGCCATCGAAAGCGGCCATTCGGTGGTGAACTGGAAATCCATGCCGTCCTCCTTGAAGGAACTTAGATGCGAATGCAAACACCTTAGGTCATGCGCCGACATCGGGCAAGGCGGGGCTGACGCGCCGCCCTTGACAAGTCGGCGCTTTGTGCTAATCTTGCGGAAGCAAAAACCTGCCGACGTTAGGCAGGGACAGAAGGAAGGACAACCACGTGAGCACATTTACTTTTCCGAGCCTCCCCTCTCCGGAGGAACTCCTCGCTATCGCCATGAGCAGGTCGCGGCATGCCAGCGTAGAGGTCGAGTTGAAACGCCTCCGGCGCGAGCAAGTCCTGCGAAACGCGGCGGAAACCCTGGGCTTGGAAACACAGCGCGTTGCTGGCAGTTCAGGCCTCCTGCCCCTTAACCTCGTGACGCTGGAGTCGGGGCAATACGAGGAGTGCGGCTTCTGGCAATGCAGGGTCACTGATCCCCTCGTCGCGGCTTTCGTCTTGGAGGCGAACGCCGCCATCAATCACCTCGGCGTCAAGGTCGAGACAGCCATGACGGGCAGTGACGGTTGGGACAAGAAGGCGGTCATCCGCCTCGCCTCGAAATAGCCGGGTTGCCATCAAACGACCCGTCTGGGTCAATGGGGCGACCGCAACACCAAGACGGACAGGCAACCTCGCCGGGTCCGTTTTTTGTTGAAGCCAAACACAATTTAATTGGTGCCAGGCCCCTTTTCATATTTTCGCCAGATTCTTTGTATCCGAGGGCAGTCAAGCTTAAGTTCAATGCAAAGGCTTGACAAATAAGATAAAAGGTGCTATAAATATTTCCAAACGTGGAGGAGAAAACAGATGATCACTCTAAAAACCAAACGGGTCTGGCGCGTCATTGACGCCAGCAAGGTCAAAAGCGACGAAGACTGCGAGTTGCCGGCAGGCGAGTACGAAATGGAGCGGATCGCCAACCCGCGCGGCCACTCGGACGCCCCTTGGTTCGTGCTCAAGGGAACAAAGAAGGGACGCGCCGAAATGGCCTGGCGGCAACACATCCGCCCGGACGACCAGCCACCAAGCGACTTCGACGTCGAAATCATCGAGGACGGCGCCCCCTTGGCTCCGGACAACGGCTAGCCCACAAGAAGCGCAACCGAACGAAGTTCTCCGCGGACAGGCCCCTCGCCTGTCCGTGTTCTGTATTTATAAAGCAAAAAGGGCTGTCCGTTTTTTATGGGCGGGCTCCGCACAGAAAATATTATGCCCTGAGCGAAGGCCGCCTAAAGCGGCCGAAGTCGAAGGGGTACCAATATTATGTTATGGGTGGTATATCACGATTACTTGGAATTTACCTGCTTTTCCTCTAAACTGCCCGTATATGACCAGTGCCAAACCCAAAATCGTCGTCTCCGGCGTCCAGCCGACCGGTACGCTTCATGTCGGCAATTATCTCGGTGCCGTCCACAACTGGCTCAAGATTCAGGACGACCCGCAATATCGATGTTACTTCTTCATTGCCGACTGGCACTCGATGACGGTTGAGTATGACCCGAAAGAGAAGCGCCAACAGATAATCAGCATGGCGACGGATTTATTGGCGTTGGGAATCGATCCTGAAAAAGTGGTCTTGTTCCAGCAGTCGGACATCCTCGAACACGCGGAGCTGACGTGGATATTCAATACCATCACGCCGATGTCGTTCCTGGAACGGATGACCCAATTCAAGGACAAGTCGCGCCGCCACCAAGAGAACGTCAACATGGGGCTTTTTGACTATCCCGTCCTCCAAGCCGCTGACATCCTTTTGTACCACGGTCAGCTCGTGCCGGTTGGCATTGATCAGGTCCAACACGTCGAGCTTACGCGCGATATTGCCGGGTTCTTCAATAACCGCTTTGGAGAATTCTTCCCAGAAACAAAACCCCTCCTCACCAACATCCCGAAGGTCCGCTCGCTCACCGAACCGACCAGGAAGATGTCCAAGAGCCACGGCGAAAAGTCTTGTTTGCTCATCACCGACACCTTTGACGAGATGTACGACAAGGTGAAGCGCGTGCCGACCGAGGCAACTGGCATCATCTCTATGGAAGAGCGCGAGGTCGAGGAAGCCATCGCCGCGCTCGGCGATTCCGAACCGGACGAGAAGCTCAAGGGCATGGCCGGCGTCTGGAACCTGCTCGGGCTCATCCGCGAATTCGGTTCGCCGGAAGAAGTTGACCGCCTCGTCGCCGGCCAGCCGCTCAAGTATGGCGAACTGAAACAGCTTGCCGCCACGCGCGTCGCCGAGCATTTCGCCGTCTTCCAGCGCGCCCGAGCCGAACTCGCCCAAAAGCCGGAACACGTCGAGCGCGTCCTGGCCCACGGCGCCAAGCAAGCCCGCGAAGTCGCGCAAGCCACGATGGCCGAGGTCCGCCAGCTCGTTGGCCTCCGCTAATAATCATCAATCGCCCAGAATAGAAAATCACCAGTTCCAACGAGTTGTTTTTTATTTTAGCTAAAACAAGCCCTATTTTTGACTCTGGACGTGGCACCTTAGTGCCACGTTCCGAACCTAAACGCCCGGCCAATACGGCGGGCATTTTGTCGATTCTCGCTTGTTCCCAACGACCCTAAAAGGTTCCGGTGGCGCGGAAGGTCAGGGTGTCGGTGTAGTCGACGGCGGCCGGGGTGGTGGAGAGGGCCTTGGCCGAGACCAGCGCGTCGACGGTGTTGTAGCCGTCGCCGTCGAGCGGGGCGCCGCTCGTGTTGACCATGGTCTGGAAGTCGGCGTTGTCCACGCCGCCGACGGCGTTGGTGGCGCTGTCAATCGCGCAGGATCCGTTGTACGGGAGGATTTGCTGCGGATCGGCACCGGCCGAGCCTGGCGCCTTGGTCGTATCCAGGACGCAGATGCCGTAGGCCTCGACCGCGCCCGACAGGTCGGTCGTGGCGCCGGCGTTGTAGGTGCCGAGGATCGTGTGGGCGACCGAAGCCGAGAGCAGGCCCTCATTGAGCG
Organism: Patescibacteria group bacterium; assembly: GCA_028714475.1. Classification (GTDB taxonomy): domain Bacteria; phylum Patescibacteriota; class Patescibacteriia; order SG8-24; family SG8-24; genus JAQTNC01. The sequence continues at coordinate 36,671 of JAQTNC010000012.1, read as the reverse complement.
ACTTCACCTGCACAACCACGCCGTCGCTGGCGTTGCTGTCAAGCAACATGCAGATGTGCTTGTCCGCCGTCTTGGCCGTGCCCGGGGTCAGGGTGCCGAGGCCGACGGAGTAGCCGCCGTCCGGCTTGGCCGAGGTGCAGGCGTCGGCGTCGAGGGTGTCGACGTCGAAGGTGAGCGCCGAGGTGATGTCGGCCGTGACCTGGATCTGGTCGTTGGTCATGAGCGAGATGTACAGCGTGCCGATGTCGCCCGCGGTGCCGCCGAGAATCAACGGCTTGGAGCCGGTGGAGCCGACGTTCATGAAGTGAGCGTCGGAGCCGGTGCCGTCGGTGGTGGCGGCGGAGCCGATCTGAACCATCGTCGTGCCGGCCGCGATCGTGTCCGACCCGGCGCACAGCGTCAGCGTGATGATGTTGGCGGCTGCGGTCACCTCGATTTCGTTGGCAGCGCAACCTGCGGCCACCACGGTCTTGTCGGTCGCCACCGGAGCTTCAACATCAACATCGGTCACCGCCGCAAAACTCGAGACAACGGCGATGTTCGCCAGGTTGAGGGTGATGGTGTCCCCCGCGTGCCACGCGCTGTAGCGGGTGAAGAGGACGGTGTGGCTCGAGGCCGTGCTGATCATGGAGCGGCTCATCTTGTCCGACATGCCCGAGGCCGGGCCGGACGTGAGCGTCACGCCGATGTTGCCGGTGTCGCCGAGGGTACCGGCGACAACCACGTTGTGGGCGCCGGCCGTGCCGACGTTCGTGAAGTGGGCACTGTTGCCCCCGCCGCCCGTGGTGGCAGCGGCACCGAGATCAATGACCACCTGGCCAGCCGCAATCTGCGTCGAGCCGGCGCACAGCGCCAGGGTGATCACATCAGCGGCTTCAGTCACCGTAATCTCGTCGGCGGCGCAGCCGGCGGACACCAGGGTCTTTTCCGCGCCGGCGTAGACGTCGACGTCGGTTAGGGCAAAGCTCGTGACGTCGGCGACTGCCGACATGTCGAGGGTGACGGTGTCCCCCGCATCCCAGGCGCTGGCCGTGGTGAAGGTGATGACCTGGCTCGAGGCCGTGTTGACCACGTAGCTGCTCATCGCGTCGGACATGCCGCTGAGGCCGCCGCCTCCATCGGCTAGACTCAAGAAATCACCTCCGGGATTGTCCTGATCAAACCCACCATCGCCGCCGGCCAGCAATGAAGCCAGACTGAATCGCGCAATCCCCGTCGGATCGGCCTCGTATGGGCTCCAATACATGTACCCTTCGGTGAAATCGAACGTGGCGTTGTCGTAAGGGTAATTATAGAGATCGCTAGTAATGGCCATCGTGTTCGGGACCTGCGCGAACGTGTTCAAATTAATGATTACCGCACCGGACGACCCCTCGCTCGCACTCATGAAAAGATGTGGTGTGCCCCCGACTTCGCTGATGTGGGCGGATCCCATGTTACCGGGGCTGTCAGCATGCATAAGATCGTTGCCCGCGAACACGCAGGGATCATCAACTTCGGGGTCGCATCCGGCCGGGGTCCATTCGGGTCGTTCGTAGGTGAATGTCGTCAAATCCACTCTAGCCACGAAATAATCATATACCGCTCCAAAATACGCCTTGTGGTTGGTCGTATCGATGGCGGCGGTGATTCCGTTGCCGCTTGTGGGAATGGGGTGGTAGCTCATACCGAAATTGCTACTGTCCTCCAGCACCAACGTATCCATGGCGGCGCAGTTGCTGAAGTCGCTCAAGTCCACTTTCAGGACCGTGCCGGCTACCGCATCAATGGCAGGGTAAAATCCGGACGTGTACCGCCACGCGCTGGTGAAGTACGCGTAATCCGTCGGGCCTGACGTGTCGATGAGGGCCGAGTTGACGCCGGCCATCCCCGGACAGCCCCCCGTCCCGTCAAGCTCAACCACCGTCTCCGCGCCCGTGGTCAAATTGACCTTAATGATGGAACCGTCAACGAGCGGCGGCCAAATCCCCGTTTCAGCGCCCAAATACGCAAACGTGCCGTCCGTGACAGCCGCCCCCGGATCGACATAGCGATCGTCTTCGGCCAGCGAAAATACCGTGACGCCGTCGGCAGTGAAGTCGCTAGTGTCTATCTTGATAATCTTCATGAAGTTGTCCGCGTCATAACCGACGAAATAGACGTAATCTCCGTCCGGATCGATAAAAGCCGAAGAAATATAGACGATGCCCTCCGACGTCAGGTCCAACCTATCCGTCGATGCGTTGTGGGTGAACGTGTCGAGATGAACGCGCACAATCATCGGTAACGAACCGCTGGCGGCGAAATAGGCGGTATGCGTGACAGGGTCGGTCACCGAATCCATTATGGAGCCGATATCGGCGGCCATCGCTGGAGCCGGCGCAACAAATAAAAAACCATTGACAAACAAGGCCAAGGTCACGAGTCTAATCCCGACATTTCGCGCGAAACGCCTTATGGCTTTTTTTTGTCCGGAAGCCTCCATGTTGTTTTGGCAACTCGGTAGTTAATACACTGCGGGGTGTACTTCACCTAGAACGTCCCGGTGGCGCGGAAGGTCAGGGTGTCGGTGTAGTCGACGGCGGCCGGGGTGGTGGAGAGGGCCTTGGCCGAGACCAGCGCGTCGACGGTGTTGTAGCCGTCGCCGTCGAGCGGGGCGCCGCTCGTGTTGACCATGGTCTGGAAGTCGGCGTTGTCCACGCCGCCGACGGCGTTGGTGGCGCTGTCAATCGCGCAGGATCCGTTGTACGGGAGGATTTGCTGCGGATCGGCACCGGCCGAGCCTGGCGCCTTGGTCGTATCCAGGACGCAGATGCCGTAGGCCTCGACCGCGCCCGACAGGTCGGTCGTGGCGCCGGCGTTGTAGGTGCCGAGGATCGTGTGGGCGACCGAAGCCGAGAGCAGGCCCTCATTGAGCGACTTCACCTGCACAACCACGCCGTCGCTGGCGTTGCTGTCAAGCAACATGCAGATGTGCTTGTCCGCCGTCTTGGCCGTGCCCGGGGTCAGGGTGCCGAGGCCGACGGAGTAGCCGCCGTCCGGCTTGGCCGAGGTGCAGGCGTCGGCGTCGAGGGTGTCGACGTCGAAGGTGAGCGCCGAGGTGATGTCGGCCGTGACCTGGATCTGGTCAATGGGAACGATGTAGACGACGGTGTTGCCCGGGTTGTCGTTGACCCAGCTGATGGTGTAGGCGCCAGCCGTGCCCGGCGTATGGAGCGGGATGTCAGAGAGCGTGACCGCGCCGACACCGCAGGCGTGCTTGTCGGCCGTGATGACGAGGCCGACCTTCTGGATGTTGTCGACCGTGCCGCCGTCGGCACAGGCGCCAGTGACGCCGGCCACGTCGCCGAGGGTAAAACCGGCCGGGAAGGTAACAGTAAGCGTCGTGGACGAGACACTAGGGAGCACGAACGACAATTCCGCCGTCGTGTCCGTGTCCTTCTGGATGCGCCCTAGGCGGATGACGTTCTGGGTGGTCGGGGTCGGGTCCCCGCCGCCGATGGCAGCCCATTCCAAGACGTCAATCACGATCGGCGAAGAACCGTTCTCGACGATGTATATTTTCCCGGTCGCCGGATCAAGCGTGGCGTTGCTGTATCCGGACCAATAAACCGATTCTGCGGCCGTAACGACATCCAACCGGCTAAAGTCGGAAAGTTTGACGACCACCAAGCCATCCGTATTGCTGTTTTGGTCTACGGCATTCACGTAGAGGTACTCGCCGGCGCTGTCAATAAACATCCGGTTGTTCGAGTCAAACGTCTGGAGATCGATATATTCATTTGTCAGATCGCTCAACAGGACCTTAAACAGGAACTGGTGCGGCATCGGCCCGGCCGCCACATGGACGTCAACGTAACCGTATGTCCCGGCAGAATCAATGACGATGGCCGGGGCGAAATTGGAAACTCCAGTGACCGTCAGGCTGGCTTGGCCTTCCACCGACAAGTCGGACGGGTCAATCTTGACGATTTTGGCATTGACACCGGCTCCGGCGTAAAGGTAGTTCCCGGTCGGGCTCATGGCCAAGGAGTTAACCTCGGCTATGTTGGTCCCATCGCTAAGGTCGGTGGTGATGGTGTGGGCGAGGTCAAAATTATCAAGATCAATCTTGATGACGCGGGGCGGCTCTACGGAAAAAAAGTATGCGTAATCCCCAGTGGCATCAACCGTTCCAAACTGGACATAATTCCATTCGTCCCCCAAGTCGGTTGCCCCACTGAACTCGACCGGATCCCCGACAAGGTTGCCCGTCACCAAATTCAACACGTAGATGCTGGTGGTGGTGTCATCTATTCCGTTATAGATGGAGGTCAATAGGTAGGCCCGGTTATTGACGGTGTCGCCAACGACGCCATTCAGCGTCCAGTCCCCGCTCGCCAAGACATCGGCGTTGATCACCGTCGGCGCGTCCAGCGTGGTGAGGTCTTTCCTGACCAGCATTAGGTCGCCGCTCGTGTCATCCTTAGTCACAAGGTAATCGTAGTCGCCGTCGATTATTTGGTTGGTCGGCAGGCCAATCTGGTTGCCGTGCGTTTCAGTGGTGAAGGAGCTGATGGTTCCGGTCTGCGATAACTGTTCGTCCACCCAAGCCAGAGCGGGCCTTGGCGGCACAAAAACAAGCCCGTTAACCGCCAGAGCGGCGGTCAAAAACATGATGGTGTTTTTCGCAATCGGCCCGACCGTCTTTTTTCTGCCGAATATTTTGGACGAAAAAAAACAAAACCAATCATGATGGCCCTGCTTCAGCGCTTGCTTGATGCTGTTTCCAGCACTAGCAATCATACCGTTGGGTGATTATTTGTGTTTATTTCTCCGATTCTCTTCTATTTTTTATCTGTATTCATTATATCAGTTAGCCGGGCGGGAATCAACAGCGATAGCCACAACTTCTAGCCGAGACGAAACTTATTGGAAATAAATGGTTTTTAGCTTCATTGAGCAAAATTATTTCCTTATCTGGCGCCGAGACGCCGACCGGAGCGGTTAGCTCCTCAAACGGCCGTCCATTAAGACGGCCGGGTTGGGTTCTGATTGTGGCTAACCACCAATTTTGTCAACCTCCGTGGCGAAGACTCATTCCACCGTCACCGCCTTGGCCAAGTTGCGCGGCTTGTCCGGGTCAAGGCCGCGCGCCACGGCCAAGTGGTAGGCGAACAGCTGCATGGGAATGACATTCAGGATCGGCGAGAGCATCTCCGTGGTCCGCGGCACCCAAATCACGTCGTCCGCCAACTGCGCCATCGCCTCGTCGCCCTCGCTCGCGAGCACGACAATCGGCGCGCGCCGCGCCTTGGCTTCCTGGACGTTCGACTTGACCTTCTCCTGCAGGCTGTCCTTGGTGGCGATGGCGAACACCGGGAAACCGTCGTCGAGAAGCGCAATGGGGCCGTGCTTCATCTCGCCGGCGGCGTAGCCCTCCGCGTGGACGTAAGAGACTTCCTTGAGTTTCAACGCTCCTTCGTTCGCGAGCGGCGCGTTGTACTTGCGGCCGATGTAAAGGAAGCTCGGGTATCGCGAATATTTTTTTGCCAAAAGCCGGATGGCCTCGTCCTGCTCGAGCAGGCGTTCGACCTTCTCCGGCAACGACGCGAGTTCCTCGGCAAGACGCTGGCCTGCCGCGAGAGACAAACGACGCTGACGCCCAAGATGCATCGCGAGCAACGCGAAGACGGTGAGTTGCGCCGTGAAGGCCTTGGTGGAAGCGACGGCGATTTCCGGTCCGGCGTGAACAAAGACGCCAGCGTCGGTTTCGCGCGCGACCGCCGACCCGACGACATTGACGATGCCCAAAGTCAGGACGCCCTTGTTCTTCGCCTCGCGCAAGGCGCCGAGCGTATCCGCGGTTTCGCCGCTCTGGGAAACGGCGATGAAGGCCTCTCGATTGGCATCAAAAATTGGCTTACGGTAGCGCAATTCTGACGCTATCTCGGCCCGGACAGGAATCTCGGCACACTCCTCAATCATCATCGCCCCGATGGCGCCCGCGAGGTACGCCGAGCCGCAGGCGGAGATCGTCAACCGCTCGGCGCGACGCAGCCGCTCATCGACATCCTTGAGCCCACCCAACACCGACATACCCTGACGCGCATCCAGCCGTCCGGCCAAGGCATTCCTGACCACGGTCGGCTGCTCATGGATTTCCTTCACCATGAAATGCGGGTGATGGCCGCGCTCGATTTCCTGCAGCGACCAACTCACCGTTTCCGGAGCCTTCGTCACGCGCACGCGATCGAGGGAAAACGTCTCGATGCCGTTGTCGTCCAACCGCACCACCTCGTCGTCGCCTAGGTAAATGATGTCGCGCGTGTGGGCGATGAGCGCGGCCGGATCAGACGCCAAATAATTCTCGCCGTCGCGGCCCACGCCAACGACAAGCGGACTGCCGCGACGCGCGCCATAGACGGTCCGCGGCTGATCAACCATGACCACCGCCAGGCCGAACGTCCCAACCACTTCCTTGAGCGCGGCGCAGAGCGCCTCCTCGAACGGCCGGTGTCGCGCGTGTTCCTCGATGAGGTGCGCCAGCACTTCCGTGTCGGTGGCGGAAACGAAACGATGTCCAAGTGCTTCCAGCCGGCGCTTCAGCTCCTCGTGGTTTTCCACGATGCCGTTATGGACCAAGGCCAAGCGCCCAGCGCAGTCGAGGTGGGGATGGGCGTTCGCTTCGCTCGGCACGCCGTGGGTGGCCCAACGCGTATGGGCGATGCCGGCCTGACCAGTCGCCGGCTCGCGAGTCAGTTTTTCTTCCAGGAACACCGTTTTTCCGACCGCCTTGACCACCTTCAATTTGGCCTCCGTGCCCATGACGGCCAAGCCAGCGGAGTCATAACCCCGATATTCCAAGCGCTTCAGACCCTCCAAAAGGATATCCGTGGCGTTTTTTCTGCCGACATAACCGACGATTCCACACATAAGTTGGTTACTGGTCACTGACCAGTGGTTACTATCTCGATTATACCGCCATGACAATTGCCAGCAAGTCGTTCGCCTCTCCTAAAATATTAGCTTAAATTAGCTAAATTTACTGTTAACCGGCGCAAACCGTCGCAAGCTGGCACACCCTCCACACCCTTGTTATAATGCCTACATATAATAATGATAACCTTGACCGTCGGGTGCGGCCGCCACAACTATGCGCATCGGCATCGACGCAAGGTTTTACGGGACAGCCGGGCGGGGCTTGGGTCGCTACGTCAGCGAACTCATCGCGCATCTTGAGGATATCGACCGCGAAAACGAATATTGGATTTTCCTGCGTCAGGAAAACTTCGGCCAATATGTCCCGACTAACCCGCGGTTCCATAAGGTCTTGGCCGAGATGCCGTGGTACGGCTGGCGCGAACAGCTGTTCTTCCCCCGCCTGCTGAAAAGCTACCAGCTCGATGTCGTCCACTTCACCCACTTCAATGTCCCGCTACTTTACAACCGGCCGTTCGTGGTCACCATCCATGATCTCATCCTGATGACATTTCCGACGCAACGGATGACGACGCTGGCGCCGATTTACTTCGGCCTCAAGCGTCTCGCCTACCGCCTCGTCATCACGAGTGCCTTGCGTCGCGCGCGCCGCGTCATCACCGTTTCCGAACACAGCAAGGCGGAAATCGTGAAGTATTTCCCTTTCATGGCCAAGCGCGACATCACCGTGACCTATGAGGCTTGCAGCCCGAATCTGCGGGGCAACGTCGCCGCTGCGACGCCGCGGGTTAATGACCTTCCGCACCCTTATTTCCTTTACGTCGGCAACGCCTATCCGCACAAGAACCTGGACTGGCTGGTGGCCGCGTTCCAGAGCTATCGCCGAAGCAACCACGACGATCGCCACCTCGTGCTGGTTGGTTCACAGGATTACTTCGGCGAACGGCTGCGGCGGGAAGCGGAGGAGGCCGGACGGTCGGAAAACGTCGTCTTCTTCGGCATGGCCACGGACGCGGAACTGGCGGCACTCTATGACGGCGCGACGGCCTATGTCTTCCCATCGCTGTGCGAGGGGTTTGGCCTGCCGCCACTCGAGGCGATGTGCCGCGGCGTACCGGTCGTTTCCTCCAAGGAATCCTGCCTGCCGGAAGTGCTCGGCGAAGCCGTTCTCTATTTTGACCCGCGTGATCCGAACAGCCTGGCGGCCGCCTTGCGACAAGTTGAGAACGATGCGGACCTGCGTCAGAGCCTCGTCATTAAAGGCCGCGAGCAGGCCTCGAGATATGACTGGAAGAGCTGTGCCCAAGCGACGGCGAAGGCTTATGCCGACGCCGCCCGACAGCAACGATAAACATGCCGCGAAACCCTGAACAACCTATTGCCCAGCAGCCGCCCATGAGCGGAAGTTTCGGCGTGGCTACGGGCGAACCGCCGAGGGTTAACCTGCCGCGGCACTCGCCGCACCAGTTGGATCTCAAGGCGCGGCTGGCCCAGATGCCGCCGCGCGAGAATGCCGCGCCGTGGGCAACCAAGACTGCGCCAATGGGAAGATTTCAGCGGATGATTGAGCATCATCAGGCTGATGAAACCCTTTTTTGCCGTCTTTCCGAACGACCGCGTGGCTGGCGCAACTTCCCGCCGCCTGAAGCGCAATCTCTCGGACAGGCGCTTTCCCTGACCTTCAAGGACATTTTCCGGAATCACCCGCTTTCCGGCCTCTCCGCGATGATGGTTGTCCGGATGACGGCGGCGGCGCTTTGGCGCGCCGCGACCTGGCCGATGCGGCGCTTGCTGACCCGGCCAACGAAACCTCAACGCGCGGCAGTGGCGGCGGTCGGTCCGAAACTGAAACCGGTTTTCCCGCTCATGCCCCTGCCCGCCAAAACCAGCGGGCAAAAAATGACGCCGTCGGCAGGCGTTAAACCCCTCGCGAAGGATGCTGTCGTTGCGGTCAGGCCAGCGATGAAAAAAGCGCCGCGGCCTTGGACCAAGCGGCGCATCGTCGCCGTCGTCGCCGCGAGTGCGGTCGGACTGGGCCTCACGGCCGGTCTGGCCTACGTGGCGGTTCTCGTCAACAACAAGGACGCCATCATGGGTCGCGCCGGTAACGGCGTGGATAGCCTGCGTGCCGCCGCCGACGCCGCCCAAGCGACGGATTTCATGACCGCCCGCCGCAACTTCGAGCAGGCGGCGGCGGATTTTTCCGAAGTCGAAAAAAGCCTCGGCATTGTCGGCAGCTTGGCCCTGAATTTTTCCGCCTACCTGCCGCCGACGCCGCTTTCGGCCGCGAGCGGACTCATCGTGGCTGGCCGCGAAATCGGCTTGGGCGGCAGCGTTTTCGCCGGGAAACTCGCGGAACTCTCGAGCGCCCCGAATCCGGCGGACAAGCTCACGCTTTTGCGCGCCGGCCTCAAGAGCGCCCGGCCGCACCTCGATCGTGCGCTGGCGGCGCTGACCCAAGTCAATCCGGATGACGTGCCGCCCGCTTACCGCGACCAGGTCGCGGCGGCCAAGGACGCGGCGCCGAAACTTTTGGCCGGCGCCGAACGCGCCGACGATGCCTTGGAGCTGATGACGTACCTGGTCGGCGCACAAGGCGGGCGTCGCCTGCTCATCGTTTTCCAGAACAACGCTGAACTCCGTCCGACCGGCGGCTTCATCGGCAGCTTCGCACAGGTGGACGTGAACCGCGGCAAGGTGACCATCGCCGAAATGCCGGGCGGCGGCTCCTATGACCTGCGCGGCGGGTTGCGCGAACGCCTCATTTCGCCGGAACCCCTGCATCTCATCAATCCGGATTGGGAATTCCAAGACGCCAACTGGTTCGCCGATTACCCGACCTCGGCCGGCAAGATGGCCTGGTTCTATGAGAAGAGCGGCGGACCGACCGTGGACGGCGTCATCGCCATGACGGCAACCTTCATGGAAAAACTCCTGGAGGTGACCGGGCCGGTGGAGATGCCGGAATACGGCCTGACCGTGGACAGCCGCAATTTCTATTTCGTCGCGCAAAAGCAGTCCGAAATCGATTACGACAAGGAAGAGAACAAGCCCAAGCAGTTCCTGGCCGACCTCGCACCCAAGCTCGTCGAGCGCCTGCTCGCGGCTGACCAAGCGACGCAGATCAAGTTGGTCACCATGCTGGAGCAGGAGCTTGGCCGCAAGGAAGTTCTCCTGTGGGTCAAGGACGAAACGATGGAACAGCGGGTGCGAAAACTCGGCTGGGGCGGCGAACTGGCGGCGACGAACGGCGACTACTTGAGCGTCGTGCACACCAACATCGCCGGCGCCAAGACGGACCTGATGATGGAGGACTCGATCACCCATTCGGCGAAAATCCTGGCCGACGGCACCGGGCTCATCACCCTGACCATCAAGCGCACCCATCTCGGCGTCAAGAACGCCCTCTTCAGCGGCGTCCGCAACGTGGATTACCTGCGCGTTTACGTGCCGCGAGGCAGCGAGATCATCGAGGCGACGGGGTTCAGCCGTCCGGACGCGACGCTGTTCCAGATTCCCGCCGGCGATCGCGTGGCGGATCCGGACGTGGCGGCCGTCGAGAAGACGATTGAGCACGATCGCGCTTCCGGCGTGACCGTCTCCGTCGAATCCGGCAAGACCGTTTTCGGCGGCTGGATGCAGACCGACCCCGGACAGGCGAACGTCGTCACCCTGGCCTACAAGCTGCCGCCGGGCACGATCCGCGTGCGCGAAATCAACCGCGGCGCGCTGACGGGAATCCGCTCCGTCCTGGCCTCCGGCACGCCGGCTCCGCAAAAAGAACTGTCCTACTCCCTGCTGGTCCAGAAGCAACCCGGAGCCAAGGCGGCGGAATTCGTCTCCAAAACCGATTGGCCGCGCGGTTTCCGGCCGACTTGGCAATCGCCGGAGCGCCAAACGGACGAGACCGGCACATGGTCCGTCGCCGAACGGATGGAACGAGACCAGTTGTACGCCGCCGTCGCGAACGCCAACTAGCCGCCCGGGCTTCATTGAAAAGATATGACTGAAACGACAACGCCGCCTGAAAACAATCCGCCGGAAAAGAAGCCGTCAAAACCCGGCCTGTTCATGAGCCGTCACCTGAAAGCGAAGCCACCGGCTCCGGCCGGGCAACCGCCGCCGCCCGTAAAGAATGCCGCACCCGGACAACCCGCGAAACCGGGTATGCCGGACGACAAGCGCTGGCTGTCTTCCGACGCGCCGCTGCCGGACTCGGCCGTCTCCGAAGCGGAGCTTGAGGAGGAACTGCACACCATCTACGACGGGCCGGAAGCCACGGACATGACGCGGCTCACGCGCGTCCGCTCGTCGCTCGCGCGGAAAACGCTCATCGGGCTGGCGGTCTTTTTCGGGTTCCTGGCCGCCGTCTCGTGGGCCGGCTTCCTTTTCTTCAACCCGACGGATCGCAAGTTCAGCGGCGAAGGCGTGGAGCTGGTGATTGAAGGCCCGCATGAGATCAAGAGCGGTGAGCCGATCACGTACGTCGTGAGCTACCGCAACGGCGAACGCGTGCCGCTCGGCACCGCGTCGCTCGAGATGCGCCTGCCCAAGGAATTCGTGGTCACCGAGACCAACCCGAAACCCGGCGACGACGGGCTCTGGCGCGTTGGGTCATTGGCGCCCGGCAAGGACGACCAAATCGAGATCAAAGGCGTCGTCCAGGCGCCGCTCGGCCAGCCGCTCGACCTGCAGGCCATCCTCACGTACCGCCCGGCGGACTTCAACTCCGAATTCCAGAAGGTCGCGACCTTGAGCGCGCCGGTGGCCGATTCCGTCTTTGCCCTGTCCGCGACCGGTCCGGCCAAGATCATGCCCGGCGACAAGGTCACCATTGACATCGGCTACGTCAACCAATCGGAAACGGAATTCAAAAAAATGCGGGTGGTGGCCGACTTCCCGCCGTCGTTCATTCCGGAGTCCGTTGAACCGACAGCGACCGACGATGCCAAAAACACCTGGAATTTGGATTCAATCGCCCCCAACACCGAAGGCCACATCAAGATATCAGGGACGTTCGCGTCGGATGCCAAGGGCCTGAACGAAATCAAGGCCCGGCTCGGGTACCTGGATGCCAATGAAGAGTTCAAAATCCAGAAGGAGGCGTCTTACAGCGCGGATGTGGTCGAGGGGCAGTTGGCCTTGGCGCTCATCCTGAACGGCAAGAGCGGCGACCAACCCGTCGCGTTCGGCGACACGCTTCACTACGCCGTCACCTGGCGAAACACCGGGGAGGTCTCGCTCGACGACGTGGAGATATCCATCCTTCTTGATGCCCAACCGGACCAAAACCGCGTCCTGCTCTGGAACCAGATGAAGGACAAGGAGCAAGGCGTCCGCGACGGCAACCGCGTCACCTGGACCAAGCGGCAAGTCAGGGCGCTCGGTCGCATCGGCCCGTCGGATGAAGGCACGATTGATTTTGACGTGCCGCTCTTGGCCGCGCCGCTTGACGACGCCAAGTCCGGTGATTACCGCGTCACCTCGTCCCTTGAGGCGAAGATAGGCTTGATTGACCACGAGCCTGCCGACCGCGTCATCCAAGCGCCGCCTTTCGCCGCCATCGTGTCGAGTGACGCGCGCCTCGAAGCGGCGACGCGGTATTTCAACGAGGACGGCATTCCCATCGGCAGCGGACCGCTGCCGCCGCGCGTGGATGAAGCCACGACCTACCGCGTCACCTGGACGCTAACCAATTCCCTCCACGATCTCGCAGACCTAAAGCTGTCGGCGCGCCTGCCGGACAACGTCGTCTGGACCGGCAAATCCAGCGTTGATGCCGGCGACCTGAAATTCGACGCCGCGGTCGGCAAGATCGTCTGGAACCTGAATTGGCTCCCAATCACGGTGAGCAAGATGACCGTCAGCTTCGACGTGGCCATCACGCCGACCGCTGACCAGCGCGGCAAGGTGCCGACGCTCGTGGACGCCGTCATCTTCGAGGCGCGCGACAAGGTGAACGGCAACGCCATCATCCTTTCGACCCCGCCGACCACCACCTCCCCGGAAGCCGACGACCTCGCCGCCAGCAAAGGAAGGGTGCAATAAAAACGCAGCTCTCCGCCTCCAAATTTTAATGTCATCCTCCCCGCAGTATTGCGGGGAGGATCCATTTTACATTCCCCGAGCGAGCCCGCAGGGCGAGTCGAGGGGGCCTAAAAAAGCGCTTCCGGCCGCCGCCCCGCGTCACCTGGTCGATTCCTGTGTCGCCGCCTGCGCCCTCCCGCTCCGCCGGCCCCGCTGCGCGAGCTCGCGCGTCCGGCTGTCGCTTCCGGCGGGCGGCTCCTACGGAATCTCTACGGTGACGCTGGGGGCGGCGGCCTCCGCGCTCATACCGCCAACCTAGAGAAAATAGACGCTCGGCCGGTCGCTTCGCGACCTGCTCCGGGGCGGCACATTAAGTGCCGCCCGCCCTCGCGTAATGAAACTATTTTTCCGCAAGGTATGCTCCGCACGATTTATGATTTCAATTATATTCTCGCCAATAATTTCGTTTTTCTTTTTTTCGTTTTTGCTCTAAAATATAACGAGAAATAGCCAATATGTTTTCCAAAAAATCATTAAAATCGGCAGTTGCGTATGGCCTTTTGTTTGCGTCTTTTTGTGGCGCGATAAATTTGACTATTCCTTGTCCTGGCGCTACGCTTCCCGCATACAACAGATTGCGGGAGGGAAGCGTAGCGCCAGGACAAGGAATATCCGACCACCTCTGATAGAACCGGCCACGAGCCGGCTTTTTTTATTCTCGTTTTTCGGTCTAGACTTTCTTCTACACGGGAAGACCGTCATATAACTTTCCTTGCGGACAACTCATCGTCATTTCGCGAGGCCGGGCGTCGCTTTGCGACGCCTCCGCAGGCCGAGCGCATACTATTTTGGTTTGGTGAGGGTTAGCGCGGAGGCCGCCGGGCGGGGCCGGTTCCGGAGACCATCGCTCGCGCAATTACGCATCCAGCGCGAGCGCGGTCGACGGAAGCGGTTCCGACCGGCGGCCGAAAGTGCCTGGTTTCTGCCTGGATTCCCGCTGTAGTTTACCCCGCCAAACAGCGGGGGCGAAAATGACAGGGACTGTCCTGCCCCTCGACTACGCTCGGGGCAGAACGTCTGCTGCGGGGCGGCGGCCGGAAGCGCCTGGGTTTTTCTGGATCCCCGCTTTCGCGGGGATGAAAATTTTTGTGGCGCGCCACGTGAATCCCAGCGTTCGTCCAAGGAAAAGGCCCCGTACCAGTCGCTCCGCTCCGGTACAGGGCACGAAAAAACCAGTGCTTAAGCACTGGTTTTTTCGTGGTGCGCCCGCCAAGAATCGAACTTGGATCACAGGCTTCGGAGGCCCATATTCTATCCGTTAAACTACGGGCGCATTCTATTGTCTGGCGGACGCACCGCCGTGCCTTCCTCGACCCCTAATATTCTTAACGCTGCGATACAACTTATACCAAACTCCCCCGTTTGGCAACTCCCAGGTCCCAAGGTAATTTTCCCGTCGGCCGCCGAAGCCGAGTTTGAAACGAGTGATCCCGGCCCACGGGTCATCCGGCGCATCGGTCGCCGCCACGCCCCAGAAATCATATTTGGCAAAGCCGCGGCGCTTAGCCTCACGGATAATCTCCCAATGCAGCGCGTACGGCGCCATGACTGGCCGCTTGACCGACGACGAAGCGCCGTGCAAGTAAGTCACCATATCGCCGTAGTCGGCCACCAAGGCCGCGGACGCCACCTCGCCCGCGTGTTCGGCAAAAACGAGGCGGACAGTCAGGTTCGTGCGCTTCTTCGGGGACAACGCGTCAATCATCGTCTCGTAATAGGAGCGAGGATGGGTTCGGAAGCCGTCGCGAGCCGCCGTCTCCGAAAGCAGGCGCCAGAACAACTCCACGTCATGCTGTAGCAAGTGTGCGTTACCGTAAGCTGCCTCGCGAACGACAACGCCGTGGCGCTCGGCCACACGGATATTGTAGCGCGTCTTGGGGTGCATGGCGGAAAGCAATTGCTCTTCGGTCGGCACCAGATCAACGATGCTCGTGGCGGCCGGAGCAACGGCTTTGACCGGCTGAAAGCCGTGCTGTGCCAACACCTCCTCGGTGACCATGGTTGAAGATTGCCGAAACGGAAAATCAACGCGCGCGAAAAGGAGGTGTTCTCGGGCAACGAACTCACGAAGCGCGCCGACGAACGTCTCAAAACGCCGGGCGTTCTCCGCAGCGTCGCCGCGCCGCAATACCGGCCCATACGGAACATAAGTGTAACGAAAACCGAGCGGCAACGCATGAATAACGGCCACAAACTGGATGACCGTGTCCTCGTGCTCGCCGCCTTCGTCCTTTGACGGCTCGTCTATCCTGAACCGATAAATCTGCCGCCCCGCCGCCTCCTGAAAGCGCGCCCAATCCCAAGCATGATGAAAACCGCCGCCGTTCGCCATGACGAATGCGTCCCAAGACTGCTCATTGCGGGCGAGATGTGAGGAGATCATGATCGCTTACCGCGACTGACGCCTACCCAATTCCTTGAGTGCGGCCTTAAGCTGGGCTTCAACGGTCGACGTTTCCTTGACGCTCGGTTGGCGCAGGGCCTCGCGCGCGGCTTCGCGGTCATATCCCAGGCCGATGAGCGCGGCCAAGACCTCGTCGCCGTCGCGGCCGCCGTCAACCAGCTTGCCCCGCAGTTCCAAGATGATCTTCTGCGCCGTCTTGCGTCCAATGCGCGGCACCCGCGACAACAGATCCACGTCGCCCTTCTCGATGGCGCGTTCGATTTCCTTGACCGAACCGAGCGCCAACACGTTCAAAGCCAGACGCGGACCGACGCCGGAGATGTCTACGAGTTTCTTGAACAGATCCAGTTCGTTCATTGACCCAAAGCCATACAGCTCGCGACCATCATCGCGCTGGTGCTCATGCGTCCAAAGTTTGGCGACCGTACCGACTTTCAGCGTTTCGTTGAGAGCCGGAGTGACAAAGACGCGGTAACCGACGCCAGCAGCCTCCACGACGACCCAATCGGCGGCCTTGTGCGTTATCTTTCCTGACAGATTGATGATCATATTAGAGCCGTTCAATGCTGACTAGAATCTTCTCCCCCTCGACCTCGATTTCTCGCTGATGAGGTGTATCCGCACGGCCGACCTCGACCGCATTGGCGAGTGTGTCGGCGGCGATGACGGAGGAATGTTCGGAGAAAACCTCTTTCCAGAAGGCGCTTTCCGTCTCGTAAGCCAGCTTGATGCGATCGCCGATGGTCATGCCCGCGCCCTTGCGTAAGTCGTTGACGTGACGGACGACCTCGCGCGCCGCGCCCTTGCGTTTCAATTCCGGCGTCAGGACCGTGTCGAGCTCAACGCCGGCGGTCTTCGCGTCAGTCACGACCGACGTCTCGACGGCCTCGACATTCAACTCGCTCTGCACGATGCCTTTCATCCACGGCTCGAAGGCCTGCGGCGAGCGAACCGTGGCCTTGGCGAGCGCCTGCCGCACCGGAATGCCGGCGGCGGCGCGCGCCTCCAGACCGGAAGAGGCCGCCGAACGAACATAATCCATGAGCGCGATGACTTGGGGGTCGGTTTGACCGGCATTTTCCGGCCACTCGGCGAGATGCACGGAATCCAATCGCCCGCCGGTTTCGGCATACAGCTGTTCGGCCAAAAACGGCGTGAACGGCGCCATGATTTTCGACAGCGTCCGGAGGACGTAGCCGAGCGTCGCCACTGCCTCGTCCTTCGCGCGTTCGTCAGAGGACTTGAACCGATCGCGGCTGCGACGCAGATACCAAGTGGAAAGCTCGTCCACGAACGCGCCGATGGCGCGGCAGGCATCAACGACGTTGTAGGTCTCGAGACCGCCACGCGTTTCCCGTTCGAGCTCGGCTAGCCGCGCCAGAACCCAACGGTCGAGCGGATGGCCGGCGGCCGGCAAATCGTCCGAACCCCGCGTTTCGCCGGCGTAAGTCTTCCAGAAGGTCAGCACGTTCCAGAGGATGAGGAAAACCTTCTTGGTCACCTCGTCGAGCGACTTCTCGTCAAAGCACTTCACGTCGCCGGGCTGATTGACGGTGAAGAAATGCCAACGCACGGCATCCGCGCCGTATTTCGAGAACATCTCCCACGGATCAACAACGTTGCCCTTGGACTTGGACATCTTCTGGCCTTTGGCGTCGAGCAGGTGGCCGAGACAGATGACGTTCTTGTACGGCGCACCACGCCCAAGCAGCGTCGAAATGGCCAGCAAGGTGTAGAACCACCCGCGCGTCTGATCAATGGCTTCGGAAATGTATTCCGCCGGGAAATTGCTTCCGCCATCAATGCGTTCCTTGTTCTCGAACGGATAGTGCCACTGGGCGAACGGCATGGCGCCGGAATCGAACCAGACGTCAATGACGTCGGTGACGCGCCGCATCTCACCGCCGCAGTCCGGGCATTTCAACACGACCTCGTCAATGTATGGCCGATGTAAATCAACGTGCCCCTCCTCGTCGCGCGGCAAGCCGGACTCAAGTTCCAACTCGGCAAACTGGCCCTTATGGTTATAATCATCAGCCTCCAAGGCAGCGGCATCGGGCAATTCCTGGAGCCCTGTCCGCAACATCCAAATTGGATCGCCGTGGCTGACCACAAGGATTTTCTTGCCGCTGGATTGGGCGTTAATTCCCTTGAAGAATCCGACCACGCGTCGGCGACAATCACGCAATGACTCGCCGCCCTCGGATGGCTTGTCGAAGCGTTCCAATTGATCAGCAAACTGCCCATGATACTCCTTTGCGCCCTTGCCGTTATAAGCGCCGAATTCAATCTCGCGCAGCCGCTCATCGAATTTGATCGGCAAACCCAACTCGGCGGCGATGATTTCCGCCGTTTCCTTGGCTCGGGCAATATCCGACGAATAAACCTCCTCGATGCCGATTGACCTGAGCTTCGCGGCCGCCTCCCGTGCCTGCTGCCGCCCCTTCTCGGTCAGGTGGAATTCCTTCTGTTCCGGCCAGCAGCTCACGATGTCGGCAACGTTGTTTTCCGCCTCGCCGTGCCGCTGGAGGAAATACCGGTTTGCCGGTCGAGCCAATGACTTAAGGCCATCGCGCCCGCCGACGGTTTCCCGGTGTCCGCACGAACACTGCCAAACCGGCAGCGGCGTGCCCCAATAGCGCTCGCGCGACAACGCCCAATCCTTGACATCCTTGAGCCATTCGCCGAAGCGCCCTTCCTTGATGTGCGCCGGCACCCAATTGATGCTCTCATTGCCCTTCTGCAGCTCCTCGCGCAATTCCGACATTCGGATGTACCAGGAATTCTTGGCGTAATAGATGAGCGGCGTGCCGCAACGCCAGCAGAACGGATAGCTGTGGCGATAAGTCTCGCTCTTGTAAAGCAGACCGCGCGCCGTCAAGTCCGCTTTCACGTCCTCGTCGGCCTTCTTCACGAATTTACCCTTGCCCGGCGCATCCGAAAGCATCGTGCCGGTCGCGTCCACGGTGAGCAACGTCGGCAGTTTCGCCTTTTCACCAAGCTCCGCGTCCTCAAGACCGAAAGCCGGCGCGATGTGCACGATGCCTGAACCGTCAACCGTCGAGACGAAATCGGCGGCGTAAACCTTATAGGCATTGGCCAGACGCGGTTTCTGGGCATCGGACGCAAAAGCCTCCGCCGTGCGGTAAAGCGGCTCATAGGCCATACCCGCGAGATCGCGACCACGCATTTCGGCAATAACTTCGTATTCGCCGTCAAGCGCCGCGAGCCGAGCCTTCGCCAAGATGAGCTGTTCCCCCGTCGCCGCAAGCCGCGCCTCGACATACTCGATATCCGCGCCGACCGCGAGCGCGTCGTTGCCCGGCAGCGTCCATGGCGTGGTCGTCCAAACCAGGAAAAAACGATTCTCGCTCCCGGCGATGTGGAACTTCACGTAGATGGACTGGTCGTCCACGTCCTTATACCCCTGTGCCAACTCATGCGATGACAGCGACGTTACGCAACGCGGACAATGCGGCGTGATCTTGTATCCCTGATAGAGCAGGCCCTTCTGGTCGATCTCCTTGAGAATCCACCACAGCGATTCGATGTAGTCGTTCTTGTACGTGACGTAGGGGTTCTCTAAATCCACCCAGAAGGCGGTGCGTCGCGTCAGCTTCTCCCACAGGTCCAGATATTTCCAAACCGATTCTCGGCACTTGGCGTTGAACTTGGCGATGCCGTATTCCTCGATGTCCTGTTTCTTGGTGAAACCCAACTGCTTCTCGACCTCCAGCTCCACCGGCAAGCCGTGCGTGTCCCAGCCGGCCTTGCGATCGATGTGATAACCGCGCATGGTGCGGAAACGCAAGACGACATCCTTAAAGGAACGCGCCAAGACATGATGCAGGCCGGGCTTGCCGTTCGCGGTCGGCGGCCCCTCAAAAAACACAAAATTGCCGCGGGTCGACGGCTTGGCCAAAACCTGACGGAAAACGCCCCGCTCCTCCCAACGTTTCAGGTTTTCCTCCTCAATGGTCGGCAAGTGGAACTTAGCCATATCCGCAATTATTCATGGGGCCGGCGAAAAAACCGGCTTGGTTATCAACAATGATAAAGTCAGCGAAAAATCGCTAACCTGACGAAATGGCCAAACGATGATAAAATTAGAGGTGAGGAAGCCAACTCCCGTCAATGCCTATTATATATGAAAGCGGCAAAACCCGTCATCTACCTCGGCTCTGACCACGCTGGCTATCGCCTGAAAGAGGCGATAGGGAATTTTTTGGCTAAATCAGGCTATAAAATCAGGGATTTTGGCGCTTTTTCTGAAAAGCCGAGCGATTACCCGAAATTTGTCATGCCTGCTGTTCAGGCTGCCGTGCGTGGGCGGGGGCGCGCCATCGTTTTCGGCGGCAGCGGCATCGGAGAATGCATCGCGGCCAACAAGGTGAAGGGCGCACGGGCGGCCCTCGTTTATGACGCCTATACCGCCCGCATCACCCGCGAACACAACGACTCCAATGTCCTCTGTCTCGGCGGGCGCACGGTCACGGGCGAGGTGCCATTAGCGAAACGCCTGGTGAAGGTCTGGCTCGAGACGTCGTTTTCCAAAGCGGCACGTCACGGGCGTCGTTTGCGCCAAATTTCCGCGTTCGAAAAATCCGGTCGTCTGCCTCGCGTTTGAGTATGGTCCAGATCATGCCCGCCATTCTCGCGCAGACCGAAGACGAGTTCCGCCGCAAGGTGGAACGCGTGCGTCCGCTTGGCCTCATGGTTCAGATTGACGTGATGGACGGCAAATTCGTGGAAAACACGACTTGGGCGGAACCGGGCAAGATGCGCGAAATCATGATGGACCTGCCGTACGAGGTTCACCTCATGGTCGTGGAGCCAGAACACGCCGCCATGATCTGGCTGGCCGCCGGAGCGAGCCGCGTCATTTATCATGCCGAAGCAACGAACCGTGACGATCTGATTCTCCGCTCGGCGGGCACTCAAGACGGCCAAATCGGGATTGCCATAAATCCGGAAACGCCTCTTTCCCGCCTGACGCCTGTCCTGGACAGCGTTCACACCGTCCTCGTCATGGGCGTGAAGCCAGGCCACAGTGGCCAGGCGTTTCACGAAATTGCCCTCGACAAGGTGGCGGCCATAAAAAAACTCCGTCCTTCCATCAAGGTGGCCGTTGATGGCGGGGTCAGCGTAAACAATGCCGGGGCTTTGGCGGCCGCTGGCGCGGACATCCTGGTCGCGGCCACCTCACTCACTGATAACCCCGAGCCGCAATTGGCTTTGGCCAAGCTGCGGGCAGCGGCTGACGGGGAATTAACCGCCCGCGGCCAAGAGAAGCTATGAAAAACACTAACTACAACCTGGTGAAGATGCTGCTGGGAAAGCTGGACGACGGCTGGCGCGTCGAGCGGCACTACGCCGGAGATGCGACCAAGTCCGGCTGCAAGTCCTGCGCGGCCCTGCTCAAGAAGATCCTCGCGGACGACAAGCGCCACGCCAAGATGCTACGCGACGAGCTCGCCAAGCATGTCCGGAACAAAAAATTTGACTGATTTTTATATGCCAACGACCGCCCCCACCGGGCGGCCGTTTTTTTCTACAAAACCGCGCCCTCATAAGGGGTTCAGCCGCACCCAACCGGCCTATCAACCGCGCAAAAATAATGGTAAAATTAGAATATAGTTAGGATTTCCCTCGTTATATGGCTCAACTGACTGACGCTGAAAAGCGGCAACTGGCCCTCACCGCCAACCGCCTGCGTGGGCACGTCATCCGCATGGTTGCCGCCGCCGGTTCCGGACATCCGGGCGGCGCGTTGGGTTTGGCTGACCTGATGACGGCGCTGTATTTTCGCGTCCTGCGGCAGGACCCGAAGAAGCCGGACTGGCCGGAACGCGACCGACTTATCCTTTCGAACGGCCACGTCTGCCCGATCCGTTATGCCGCCATGGCCGAAGCCGGATATTTTCCGGTTGACGAACTGATGACGCTCCGCAAATTCGGCACGCGACTGCAGGGCCACCCCGAACGCGAACGCTTGCCCGGCGTAGAAACGACTTCCGGGCCGCTCGGCGCTGGGCTTGCACAGTCGTGCGGCTTGGCGTATGCCGCTCATCTCGACAAGGCCGCGTGGCGGACATACTGCGTCGTCTCGGACGGCGAACACGATGCTGGCCTGCATTGGGAATCGGTGCTGTTCGCCGGCGCGCGGCGGCTCGCCAACCTGACGCTCTTCGTGGACCGCAACAACATCCAGCTCGACGGACCGACGGAAACGATCATGCCGCTCGAGCCGCTGGCGGACAAATACCGCGCCTTCAACTGGAACGTGCTGGAAATTGACGGTCATGATTTTGACGCCATTTTTGCCGCAATTGAGACGGCTCAATCCACCGCTGACCGCCCGACCGTCGTCGTCTGCCGCACGGTACCCGGCAAGGGCGTCTCGTTTATGGAAAACGATTATCGCTGGCATGGGCAGGCGCCGAACGCCGAGCAGGAAGCGGCGGCGCTCAAGGAGCTGAAAGAAATCGCCGCCAAGCTGGCATCCGTATGATATGACCGACGCCTTGTTAAAACCCGTGCCGCTGGCGAAGGAAAACCAATCGCCGAAAGCCACCCGCGACGGATTCGGCGAGGGCGTTGTCTTGGCCGCCAGAGAAAACCCGGCCGTCTTAGCGGCCTGCGCCGACGTGACCGAATCCGTGCGGCTTGACGCCTTCAAGAAGGAATTCCCCGATCGCTTCGTCCAGCTCGGCGTGCACGAGCAATTCCTGGTCGCTTTCGGAGCGGGCCTGGCACTCGCCGGCAAGAAGGCCTTCGTCGCCGCATACGCCACCTTCAGCCCGGGCCGCGCCTGGGAACAGGTGCGCACCAACGTCTGCCTGAACGAAGCCGACGTCGTGATTGTCGGCGCGCATGCCGGCGTCACGGTCGGCGCTGACGGCGCCACCCACCAGGCCATCGAGGACATCGCCACCATGCGCGTCCTGCCGAAGATGCGCGTCGTCGTGCCGTGCGATGCCCTGGAGGCGCGCAAGGCGACACTCGCCGTCGCGCGCATCACCGGTCAGTCCTATCTGCGACTTGGCCGAGAAAAACAGCCCATCATCACTGCCGAAGAGACGCCATTCGAAATAGGCCGCGCCAACGTCATGCGCGACGGGACGGACTGCGCCATCGTCGCCTGCGGCCTCATGGTCGGACAGGCGCTCAAGGCGGCCGAGGAATTGGCGACCGAGGGCGTGAGCTGCCTCGTCATCAACATGCATACTGTGAAGCCGCTCGACACGGCGACGCTCCTCGCCGCCGCCCGCCTCTGCAGTTGTGTCGTCACCGCCGAAGAGCACCTCGTCGCCGGCGGCCTCGGTTCGTCGGTTGCGGAGGCGCTGGCGAAGGAATCGCCGGCTCCGCAGGAATTCGTCGGCATTCAGGATCGCTACGGCGAATCCGGCACGGCTGCCGAACTCATCGAAGCCTGCGGCCTCGGCGTGAGCCATGTCAAAGCGGCCGTCAAAAAAGTCGTGAGCAGAAAGAAGGCCTGATTATCCAAAAAATACGATAATACACTACGGCGCCAGTCTCGAGAGAGACCGGCGCCATTTGAGCCGTACGAACTACTTGGTGTAGGAACGAGCTAGGTTGACGAGCGTGTACACGCCGAACCCCGAAGCCCCTTCTTGCTGCTGGGTCGGGGACGTGCCGGCCGGGATGGCCGGTCCGGCGATGTCGACGTGAGCCCACGGGGCACTGCCCACGAACCGCTTCAGGAACAAAGCGGCCGTAATGGCGCCGCCCCACCTGCCCCCGACGTTCTTCACGTCAGCAACCTTGGATTTGAGCAGGTCATCGTACTCGCATTCCAGCGGCAGGCGGTGATGCTTCTCCCCGCCGGCGGCTCCGGCCGCGACCAGCCGTTCGGCCAGTCCGTCGTCGGTGCTCATGAAGCCGGCCATCTTCATGCCAAGAGCGACCACGCAGGCGCCGGTGAGCGTCGCGATGTCCACGACGCAGGTCGCGTCGGGGATGTTCTTGGCGGCGTAGGCCAGCAGGTCAGCAAGACCCAGGCGCCCTTCGGCATCGGTGTTGCCAACCTCCACCGTCGTGCCATCGTACATGGTCAGGACGTCGCCGTTGTGCATCGCGTCTCCGGAGATCATGTTCTCGGCCAGAAAGACGAGGCCATGAACCTCGACCGGCAAGTCGAGGGCCGCGATGGCTGACATAGCCGCGAAGACCGCGGCGGATCCGGCCATGTCCATGTGCATCTCGAGCATTGAGTCAGCCGGCTTGATGCAGTAGCCACCCGCGTCGTGGGTGACACCCTTGCCGACCAGGACGAGCTTGGCTTTGGTCTTCGCGCGCGGCTTATAGGTCAGGCGCACCATCTTGGGATCCTGAGCCGAACCCTTGGCCACCGCCAAGACGCCGTTCAATCCTGAACCCTCCATGTCCTGACGGCCGTAGACGTGTGCTACAATCTTCCCTTTGGAGACCATCGCAATCCAGGTTGCTAGGTTGCTCATGTAGACCGGCGTGCAGACGTTGGAACGGAGGTTCGTCCAGTCACGAGCGTTGTTGATCGCGTCGGCAATCGAGACGCCGCTCGCCAAGGCTTTGGTCCCGGACTCGCCGGGGTCGTCAGCCAGTTCGATGGCGAAATCCGTGACCGTCTTGTCTTCTTCGTCCTTGACTGCCTTGGCGCCCTTGTGGCCAAGAAACCGATAGTCGGCCAGCTTGGCACCGACGACCATGGCCTCGATAATGCTGGGAGCCAGTTTGCTGGGCAGCCCAGACGGCAACACGACTGCCACGGTGCGGCACTTGGCCTTCCTCGCCTCGATGACCGCGTTGGCCGCGAAGGTGCGGGCCGAGTCGGCGGTGAGAGGGGCAGTGCCCACACCGAGAAGCAGCAGCTTCTTGGCCGCCATGGCTCCTTCAGTGTGCAACACGGCCGCTTCACCGGCCTTGCCGGTCAACTTCTCGTCAGCGAGCAGACGCTTCAATCGACCGCCCACTGATGTGTCAGCGCGTTTCGCCTGCCTGGTGAGGCCTGGTGCGCCTTCGAAAACCGGAAAAACGATCATCTGCGCGGACGTCGGGTGACGACGACTGGTGATGGACAAATTCATCATGGGAAAGACCTCTGCTCTTTTGGCACAATTGCCGCGCTAACCTTAGCATTTGTCTGGGCACTGTCAAGGCTGGCGGCTCCGCGATTGCCATTGGCACGTGGATAAAAATTTGCTAAAATTACGGTATTCACCCCTATGCTTACCACCAACAAGAAAATCCTCGCTGCCGCGGACAAAGGCGGCTACGCCGTCGGCGCGTTCAACGTCAACAACCTGGAAATCATCCAGGCCGTCATCGAGACGGCGGTCGAGGAAAAATCGCCGGTCATCATCCAGACGAGCGAAGGCGCGATTGAATACGCCGGGATGGACTACCTGCTGGCCATGGCCAAGATCGCGGCCAAGGCGCCGGTGCCGATGAGCTTTCATCTCGACCACGGCAAGGACCTCAAGGTCATCAAGCGGGCCATTGACGCCGGCTACACCTCGGTCATGTTCGACGGCTCCGTCCTCCCATATAAGGAAAACGTCGCCAAGACCAAGCAGGTCGTCGCCTGGGCGAAGAAAAAGGGCGTCTCGGTCGAGGCGGAAATCGGCGCCATCAAGGGCGTCGAGGATCTGGTGAGCGTGAGCGAGAAGCAGGCGTTCTTCACCGACCCGGATGAAGCGGCGCGCTTCACCAAGGCGACCGGCTGCGACGCGCTCGCCATCTCCATCGGCACGGCGCACGGCGCCTTCAAGTCCAAGACGACGCCGGAACTCGACATTTCCCGCCTCAAGAAAATCGATGCCTTGGTCAAGGTGCCACTGGTTCTGCACGGCGCTTCCGGCGTCTCCCCGGCCATGGTCGAACGGCTGAAAAAGCACGCCGACGTACTCCAGGACGGCAACCGCCTTTCCGGCGCGGTCGGCATCCCGGATGAGCAAATCAAGGCCGCCATCAGGAACGGCATCCGCAAGATAAACATTGACTCTGACTTGCGTCTCGCCTTCACCGCCGGCGTCCGCGAAACGGTCGTCGAGGACCACAAGACCATTGATCCGCGCAAATGGCTGGCGCTTTCGAAGTCGCTCATGAAGGAAACCGTGCGCGGCAAGATGCGGTTGTTCGGCAGTTCTGGCAAGGCTTAAAACGTAGCGGCGCGGCTTGCCGCGCACCACCATTAAACAATGAAATTTTGTGGTGGCGGGGTAAACCCGCCCGCTACCATCATGAATATGTACGACGTCATCACCATTGGCTCCGCCACCCGCGACGTTTTCATCAGGAGCGACGCCCTGGAAATAAAGAAGGATCGCGAGTCCCCCACGGGACTCGACAGCTGCTTCCCGCTTGGCGCCAAGATTGACATTAAGGAGATGGTCTTCGAAACCGGCGGTGGAGCCACCAACGCGGCGGTCACTTTCGCCAGACTCGGCCACTCGGCCGCCGTCATCGCCGCCGTGGGCGAGGATGACAACGCTCGATCCGTCGGCGCGGCTCTCAAGGCCGAACGAATTTCCGCCGGGTTGCTCCAGACCAAGCGCGGTGAACAGACGGCCTTCTCCGTCATCCTGCTCTCCGGCACCGGCGAAAGGACCATTCTGGTCCATCGTGGCGCTGCCGAAAAGGTGTCTTCAAGATTCGTGCCCTGGACGACGCTCGAGACCCGCTGGTTCTACGTCTCCTCCCTGGGCGGCAACCTCAAGCTGGTCGAGGATATCGCCAAATGCGCCCATCGGATCAACGCCAGAATCGCCTGGAACCCCGGCAATAAGGAACTGAAACACGGCCTGAAGCGGCTGAAGCGCCTCATTCGACACGTTGACGTCTTCAACCTCAACCTGGAAGAGGCCGCCGCCCTGCTTGGACAGAAGGGCCGCGACCCCAAGCTCCTGCTTTCGGGACTGGCTGGCCTGCCCCGCCGGGCCGCCATCATCACTGACGGCGCAAACGGCGCCTATGCCGCTGAACGCGGAGCCGCTTGGCACAGCGGCGCGCTGAAGGTGAAGCACATCAACATGACCGGTGCTGGCGATGCCTTCGGTTCCGGCCTTGTCGCCGGACTCCTGAAGAAGGACGACCTGCCATACGCGCTCTCCGTCGGCACCTGCAACGCCGCTGGTGTGGTCCAACACATGGGCGCAAAAGTCGGCCTCCTGCGGCACTTCCCTTCCGTCACCATGCTCCGGCGCGTGCGCGTCAAGCGACTGGTCGCATAAGCACAAAAAAGTCGCGCCCCTCGGCGCGATTTTTGGTTCCTGACAAATGTTGCCCATTCCGGCTCATTGTGGCTGGACTCATGCCAAGCCGCGCTTCTCCAGATACAAACCCAGGGTGATTTTGAAACTGTTGGTATATTTCTGGTCCTTATCGTCGCCTCTCATGTCCTCAAGCAACGCCTTCGGATTAGCCCAATCAACCCCTGCCACCTCGGTCGGTTCCAACCGAACCGGTTGAGCCTGACAACAAAACACCCCAATCCAGTGCTTGCTCTTGCCCGCTGAACGGCATACGCCAATCTCTTCCAGATTCACGTCCTTGACGCCCAACTCCTCGGCCAGTTCCCGGCGCGCCGCCTCCAAGTAGGATTCTCCGACGTCAACATGGCCAGCGGCGGAATGATCGAGCCGACCGTCGTCGGCCCGTCGTTGAACCAATATCCTCCCCTGCTCATCGAACAGATAGACGGCCGCGATACGGTGCCAAAAACCTCGCGCATGCGCCTCTTCGACCGGCGCCTCGCCGACCACCTGATCGTTCTCATCAACCACGGTAGTGTTGTTATCCATATTTGCGTCAACAAAAAGAATTTTCAGCCATTTTGTCCGCCGACGATGGCGGCGCGTTCGTTTAACATCTCATAGTTTTATGTTCTCCGCAAGTCTCGGGCACACACGTCGTACCGCCCCATGTCCGAGCGAAGCGACGGGAGTGGGACACTGGCGGCGCCACGTGAAGCCAGCGCGTTTCACGCGTTGGCCCCGTAAAGAAGACCGCTTTGCGGTCTTCCACGGGGCACGTAAAAAGCCAGCGCAAGCGCTGGCTTTTTACGTGGTGGACCCGGAGGGAATCGAACCCTCATTTCCCGGATGTCCCGCCAATTTTGGTGGACTTGGCGGGAATCGAACCCGCGTCTGCCGGATGCAAACCGGCTGCTCTACCATTAAGCTACAAGCCCAAGTCCACCAAAATTGACGGGATCCCGTTATCCATTCTTTAGGTGCGGGACAAACCGGCTGCTCTGCCATTAAGCTACAGGCCCAGGGCCACCAGAATCGACAGAAACCTTTAAGGCATTGATGATGCGCGGAATTAATCCTCCACGCTCTGAAAAATTACCAGTGAAACGACTTTTGGTCAACGTCAAAGAGCGTGAACGCGACAAGGAGCTTGGCAAACGAAGTCCGTTTTGTGGCTAAACAAGAGGCAATTGGCGCTCAACTGCCTCTCATGGCGTGGGTTCTTTGCGATGGTGATATTTTCGTCAGTGCATGCGTGACCAACACCCTCGTCAAAACTTTTTCGCGACTGAAAATCGTCCTTGGCGATGGTGCAAGACGGCTTTCCATGACGTCCAACCCCCGCTTGCGCTACTCCAACGGGTCTTGACAAGGAAAAAAGTGTTACTCTTGACACGCAACTCTTTACAAATACAAAGAATGTGTTGTATGATATCCACATGAGCGCATTAAAGCGCCTAACAGGGATCACGAACGCATCCGAACAAAACGGACACGCGAAGCGCGATCCGACAAGAAGGAGGTGACTCACTATGGCCAAGAAACCTGCTAAGAAGCGGAAACCGGCGAAGAAGGTCGCCAAGAAGCGCAAATAAGTCACTTTCGCAGAGTGCGATAACACCCGCCCAAAACGAGGCGGGTGTTGTCGTTTAAAATAATATTTTATCTATACGCCGACTGTTTTCAGATATCCAGCGCGCCCTGCTTCGCCTTTCGACTTGACCCGAGCAGCTTAACCGTGCCGAAAACCCCGTCGTAACCCGGCGCAATCGTCACGTCACCCCGTCTCATCCGCTCAATAGCCTCGGCCACGCGGGCATCGGATTGAGCGGCGATGGCTGCGGGCTCGGCGTCCAGAAGAACGGCGAACTCGCTCCCAACCTTCGTGATGAGCCGGTCGTAAACCGACCGAACCGCCTTGGTTGCCGCCCCCTTGTCGAGAACGTCGCCCAAAACCTCCGCGAGCGGCACAATGCGCCGGAAGTCAACGGCGCCCCTCGGCCTCTCCCCTTCCCGTCGGTCAGCCAATGCCTCCACGCGCCCGAGCACACCCCGCACGAGCTCCTTGCTGCATTTCGGACAGAGGCCCTTGAGCCGCTTCGTCTCGCGCGGCAGGCAACTGAAGCCGCAGGCGCGGTGGCCGTCAACGTGGTACTTACCCTCCTCCGGAAAAAACTCAATCGTGTACAGGAACGATTTCCTGTCGCGCTGCCGCAAGGTCTTGAGCAGGGCCGGATAACTGGCTTCCGGCCAGTCAAAAACATTGGCCTCGCGGCCGAGATTTTCCAACCCATGCGCGTCGGAATTGGAGACAAGCATGGCGTTGTCCAGTCCGGAAACGCGCCAGTTCATCGGCGGATCTGACGAAAGCCCTGTTTCGATGGCACAGATTTCCGGCGCCAACTCGTCAAAGCACTCCTCCAGGGAATCGAAGCCGGACTCAGAACCGAAAACCGCGAACCACGGCGTCCAGGCATGGGCCGGGATGAGCAGGAAGTCGCGGTCAATGTCCAGGACGATCTTCAGCAACTCCTTGGCGTCCAAGCCTAGGATCGGCCGCCCGTCGGAAGCGAGGTTGAACTTGCGCCGTTCGAACTCGGCAATCAGTATCTTGACGGCCTCGATGCTCGGTGCCAACAAAACCAGATGCAGCCGCCGCGTCCGGCCGCCTTTCTTGTAGATGCAAGACAACTCGGTCGAAAGGATGAAGCTGACCGGCCGCGGCTCCGGAGGACGCAAGGCGGCCCGATAACCGCTACCCACCACCTCTTCGGCGAATCCCTTTCTTAACCGAAACAATCCCGGCGCGGCCGGCTCCATTTTCTCCTCGATTTCCTTCAGCCACTTGGGGTGCGTGAAATCAGCCGTCGCCAGGACATCAATCCCCTTGGTCGCGGCCCACGCCGCCATGTTCGGCAGGACAAGGTTCTTGGAGCAGGCGCGGGAGTAACGCGAATGCACATGAAGGTCGGCGATGTAACGCATAGGTATCATCCAATCAACACCTTTCGTAATTCAGCGATGCTGACCACCTCCTCGCAGCCGGGATTCGGATATGGGTTAACGGGCCGGTGGAAATACACGCAACGAAAGTTTGGTCTCATGGCCATCATCGCCTGCAGTTCGCCGGGATTGTCGTCGACGACCGTGGCCAGCTCATCAACGCCGGAAATTTCCTTGAGTCGCGGCGCCTTTCGTCCGGGTCCGGGAACGACCTCTACCCGATCAAACAAATCCTCCAAGCCGGAACAGGCAATTTTGGCGTGTTGCCAGCCCAGGTTACCGAGCGTCAGGATCACCAACCGATGGCCCTTGCTCTTCAGGTCCTTGAGCAACTCGGTCACGCCCTCAAAAACGTAACAACCGCCGGATTTCATCAGTTCCGAGACCTCTTTCAGGGCCTGTTCGCGCGCCGCCGGGTCGCGCCACTGCCCAGCCAAAAGCGCGGCATGGGCGGACGGCTCGTAGCCGACGCCGTACGCCAACTCCTTGTATGTCTCGTCGAACGCCGCCTGCGTCACGCCGCCCTTCAGGAAAATCCGGGCGATGGCCTGTCTAAGCTCCCTGGTATCGAACAGGGTGTGATCGAAATCGAAATACACTGTCATACGCCGCCAAGACAGTTGTCGATGATGAGCGCGGCCAAGGCATCGGGATCGTGGCGGATGAAGGTGCGCTTGAGCTGGTCGCCGCTCTTTGGCACTGTGACGCGGGCGCTAATGAGATCCGCCGGCAGCGGCCGGAATGCCGTTTCGCCGAAATCCTCGTCTTCGGCCGCGACGGCCACGAGCGATTTGCCCTCCTCGCCGTACTTTTCCAAGAGCTCCCGTTCCGGCATCCGGTTGTTGTAGGTGACGAAGTTCACGCGGCCGCGGCCGATGCGTTTCTCAATCTCGTCAACATAATCGCGCACCGTGAAGCCGTCGGTATGGCCGGCCTTGTTCATCAGGTTGCAGTTGAAGACCACGGTCGCTGACGAACGGGCAATCGCCTCCGGGACTCCCTTGACTAACAAGTTCGGAATGATGCTCGTGTACAGGTCGCCAGGGCCGATGACGACGCAATCGGCCTGCTCGATGGCTGACGCCGCCTTGGGGTTGGCGTAGACTTCCGGCTCCAGGCGCAGGCTGTCCTTTTCCTTCAGCACGGAAACATCAATGACGTGTTCGCCGCGGCAGACATTTTCCTTACCGCAAACCAAACGCGTGTCGCTCGTGGTCACAGGAATCACCTCGCCGCGCACCGCAAGCACCATGCCGGCCACGCGCACCGCTTCCTCGACACTGCCGGTCATCTTTTCCAGAGTGGACAGGAAGATGTTGCCGAAGTTGTGGCCCTTGAGTCCGCCTTGGTCATAGCGGTAGTTGAACAGGTCGCGCATGACCGTTTCGGATTCCGACAGGGCCACCAGGCACTGACGAATGTCGCCCGGCGGAAGGACGCCCAGCTCATCGCGAAGCACGCCGGTCGAGCCGCCGTCATCGGCCATGCTGACAATGGCCGTCAGCCGCACCGGATATTTCTTGAGGCCGGTGAGCAGGGTGAACTGCCCCGTCCCGCCGCCGATTGTAACAATTGATTTCATACTTTCATTGGCCCTGGGTTCATCAAAGGTCGCTAGACCCTGAGCGAACCCCTTCGCTCGCGAGCGGAGGGGGAAGTCGAAGGGTGACGAGGGATTTCATACGAAGGAAGTTTATCACGGCTCCCGCCAGCCGTCAGCCCATAAATATCGCGATTAAACGGCGCATTTTGAGACAAAAAGAGCCGGGAAAAGGTTCCCGGCGCCGCTACGCTTAAGCCGCCCGAAGGCAGGTTTGAGCATAAAGCCTGACGATTTTCTTCGCGTTCGGCTCCAGGTTGAGGTCGCGCAAGGCAATCCCGGCCGGTAGCCAAACGTGCTCCTCAGCCTCGTCATTCAGGGTAACCCGACGGGAATCCGCCCGAGCCACGAAATCAACGAAGAGGTGGTGCGTGGAGCGCAACCAGTAGCCGGAGCCACGGAGCTGGTCAAAGGTGGCGAGATGGCGCCCGACGCGGACGCGCAGGCCCGTCTCCTCGAGAGCCTCGCGACGGTAGGCGGCGCGGACCGTCTCGCCCGGTCGCACCTTGCCGCCGACCACGCTCCAGCGGTCGCCCCACTTGTGGGTCCGAACGAGGAGGATGTCGCGGCGGCCGCGCGTATCGATGTGCTCGATGATGCCACCAGCGGCGACCAGCGTTCCGCGTTGCGTTACCTCGGAGGCGAGGTCGGCCATTGGCCGTTCGCCGGCCGCCGTGGTTTCCCGCGGCAACCGCCCGTGACGAATCACATGGGCGGCAAGTACCGCCGGAGCGGTGACGTTGCCTCTCGGATACCAGATGGGCAGGTCCTTCGGCTCTTCCGAAAAGACACAGCGCACGCCGCGCGCGAGGGCAACTCCAAGTTCGTAGGCCGCCGTTCGTCCGAGATATCCGTCCGGAACGACGAAGTAGGAGAAACCGTCAGCGCCGAGGCGTCGCAGGTGGAGCAGATACTCGAGTTCAATCTGCCGCGCGTCCCGTCCGGCCTCGCCGGCAAACAAAATGAAGTCGTCCTGGGAACCGACTACCACATCGGCGCTCGGCGCGAGCACGGTGATGCCCGCGCCCATGAACAGCCGCCGTGCCTCGACGATCTGCGACCAGTACTTTCGGAAACTGCCGTGAATGAGGCAACGAATCTCATGGGAATTGCTCATGGCGCACCTCCAAAAAAGGACCGCGCTCATCCTAACAGATGGACAAGCCTCGTCAAGAATTGTTTGTGCCGTTTCTTCAAGGAAAAACGGCTTTGTGACAAGTCGGGTCGGCTGCCAGATAACGTCAATATATCGGTTCTAGTCTAGCGGAGCCGCCCGCGGGGGCAGGCGCGGAGAGCCATCTTTAAGGGCGCGGGTGGAACGCGCCCGGCTCGGAGCGCCTGCCCCGCAGGCGGCTCCGCTGGCCGACTCGCCCGTCCACCTTGACCGGTTATTTCCCACACCAAACGACAATAAACCAAAATATTAAAGAGCCCTCTAGACCAAGCGGTCCGGGGCTCCCTGCGTTTCCTTTCGCGGCTCATGACGGCTCACAGCTGAATGACCGTTCCGGCCGTTTTTCGCGGGATATCTAGGTCAACGATTTCGACCCCGCGGTCCCTGTCGCGCCGATCCGGCGCGTCGCTGTCCGGCGGTGGGGGTTCATCATCGATGTACACCCTCGGCTGATCCTGTTCTTCGCGCCGACGCCGCTCATCTTCTTCTCGTTTCCGAATCTGCTCGATAACCCACGGAGGTAGCATGGCAAAATCTCCTTCCTGCCACTGGGTTCAAGCCCAGGGAATGGGCATAGTTAATTAAAACCATGTCTTGCCCAAACATGTCAAGATGCTGCCG
>JAQTNC010000012.1:1556-3530 GCA_028714475.1 Patescibacteria group bacterium | reverse complement strand
CCTTTTGTGTTGTTCCGTTCTTTTCTGGGTGTTTGCCGGCTGTCATCTCTATGTCGTGACCGCTCAGACCAAATTCAGGCGATGTAGCCCTGCCGAACGACGACGTCGTTTCCATGCTTGGGCGGCATTCTGGCTGGAAACCGTCTTGCGCACATTCTGTCGCCTCACGGCCTGTCGCATCGAATTCACGTTGCCCGCCGCGACTTCTCCGCCACCGGCCATTGTCATCATCAACCACCGAAGCGCGATTGACCTGCTGATATCGTATGTGATGTTAAGCAGGTCGGGCTATCGCGACCTGCGCTACGTCGCCATGCGCGAGATCAAGGCGATTCCGGTCGCTGGACGTTTCACTCTCGAAACGGGGTGCTGCTTGGTCAAGCGGCACAACGATCCGGACGACATCGGACGGATTCGTGACTTTGCCCAAGTTGCCGGTCGCGACGGCGCCACGGTGGTGATCTTTCCCGAAGGCACCACCTATGGCAATCCGTCGTTCCTGACCCCGACCCATGCTGACTACGCGCAGGTTCTGCCGCCACGGCTCGGCGGCATCAAAATTCTGGTGCGCGAGCTGCCGGAGTACGCAGTGCTGTCGCTCACCATTGATTGGCGAGGCAACGACGGAGTTTGGCTCGAACGAATGACCCAACTCGTCGAGCGCGGCCTGTCGGTCGAGGGCGAGTACGTCTCTGACATTCGCGAGCGACCGGTTGAGGTCTGGCTCGTTGAAGAGTGGCATCGGAAGGACGCGAAACTGCTCGGGAGCCTGGCCAGTCGGCAGGGCTGAACGCAAGCAAAGGCGGGTGGACTTCCACCCGCTGTTTTTTACAGAATCCGCGAAAACCAAGCATTTCAGACCATGAACGGCGAAATAATCTGCAATTTACGGCTCGTCGGTCGACCGGTCTAACCTTGACAAGACATTGCTTTTGCATTAAGGTGCCTTCGGTTGGCATCCTGCCAATCGCTGTTCGTTAGATTGCCGCGCCGGTCCCACGGGACCGTCGGCACCCCGCCACGGCGGGACAAAGCGGCTACGGCCGCAGACGGAGAATGCGTCATGTCACAGGGCATCGAAAAGGTCGTTTCAAAGCTAGAAAACAAGGGGCTGTTGGCAATGGCCAGCATCGTCGGCGGCTGTCCTGACATCGAGACGGCCAAAAAGACCATGTATCGGCTGATGATCAGGGCGTTGCTAATTGTGCCTTCTGCCTGCGAAGAGCAGCGGACGGCGGCCAGGGGGCGGGAGATTGCCAATCTCATCAGCGGTTTGTTGGAATTGGCGTCAACGGATGACGATGTCATAAAGACCGGTACGAGGGTCGCCAGGATGAATGCCCTGCGGGAAATGGCTCGGGCGGTCTTCAATTCCAAAGAGGGCAAGAACATCCTCCGCGGCTGCGTTTCATGGCTACCTGAAGAGGCCGAGATGCTGATCGTCAAGCAGGTCGTCAGCGACCTGAACGCGGCCTTTGACGTCGAGGAGTTCATGGAGATATGGAAGGTCGTCTGCTTCCTGCTCTGGAGCTATGCGCTGTGCCACGGCCCGGCCAAGGCTCTCGAGACCGCTCTCAAAGACACGCTCACCAGCAAGGACCGGAATGAATCAAACCACTGGGAGGGCCGGGGCCGTCCGTGCATGCTTGACCTGGCTGCGGTCGGGTGGGCCACCGTGAACTTCACGGATGAGCCACTGCTTCCTGACTCCTCGGAAGGACGGGCCTTTTGCCACCCGAACCGCGCCGCCCTGCAGTCGCTGGGCAAGCTGGTCCTTAACGCCATGGCCATCCACTTGGCCGAGTCGGGGGAGTCACTCAGACATGTCTTTTCCTCGACCCAACAGCTTTGCGTCGTGATAAAAACACCCTGCGCGCCAGATCGATACGTCCCCACGCGCTAGTCTTACGAGGGCCGCCTAGTCGGCCCTTTTATTGTTCTCAGCTGTAACCTCCGCAATAAATAAAAAGCGCA
>JAQTNC010000012.1:0-1456 GCA_028714475.1 Patescibacteria group bacterium | reverse complement strand
AAAAAAGCGCAGGGTCCCGGCGACCACCTACTTTCCCAGGCGCGGATTGGCGCCAAGTATCATTGGCCCCCAACTGCTTAACTGCCGTGTTCGGGATGGGAACGGGTGTGGCCAGCGGGGAAGTGTCACCAGGACTCTACGCTCTTTAGTGTCCTTTGAATTTCGTAGTCCCGTCGAATGACGGGGCTGCGCTTTTTAATGCACGAAATACTCACGTTGACAATCTATGCAAGTGACCGCGCCGACGAGGCCGACGCCCGAAGCACGCCTTTGTGCTTCAGTGATGTTGAGCAATGGCTTATTAGTACCGCTCGACTGAAACCCTTGCGGGCCTTACATCTGCGGCCTATCAACCAGATAGTCTCTCTGGAGCCTATGAAACCTAATCTTGGATGGAGTTTCGCGCTTATATGCTTTCAGCGCTTATCCCCTCCGAACGCTGCTACCCAGCAATGCCCTTGGCAGGACAACTGGTACACAGGAGGTTCGTGCTTCCCGGTCCTCTCGTACTAAGGAAGCGTATCCTCAAGTTTCCACGCCCGTAGTGGATAGGAGACCGACAATTCTGTTGCTTCGCAGACCATATGATAAAACAACCTAATGCACACATGGTGACGCACCGTTTCCGGAGCGCTCTGCATGTCGCCATGCAGTTCGGACTATATCTTTACCCCGAACCAATCGAGGCGTTCGACGTATAGTCTCTGAGGGTTTCACCTCATCAGTTCTTGCGGTCGCCTTCGATAGCGACCCTTTCCGTTCATCGTGTACGCTAGCGCGATTATCCTTTGTGCGCCGTCTTTGCTCAAGTGGTGGTTTTCACCCATCATTTGAACTATTTTGGCGAACACATCGAGGTCTTCCGACTTCTCTGTACGCAATGGATAATCTCTGAAGAACGGGATGACCTTTAACGATAGGTCATCGCGGTTCCTGACAACGTACACATACGTTGCGTCTTTCTTGTTCGTTGCGTGGTTGGCCTTCACGTATCCGCACCCGAAAAATCGGACAAGATCATCGAGCACTTGTCTGCTCGATATCCTCTGGGACACATGAAACTCTGGAATTACCTTCCAGCCTGCCCTCATGCGGCTATCTCGATACAGCGCCACATGAAAACTGCCTTCACCATCAACAAATCCGCAAACATACCACGGATTAATCTGATGTCGTGACCTTCCCTGCTGATTATCTGCACTCATCACATTTTCACGCTCCATACCTATTCAGTATAGGGCGTAGTGTGAGATTCTTCAACCTCCTACTCCTTTAGGAGGTTAGCCAGAACTTCCAGCATATAGTCGAATTTATAGACAGCACGATCTTACTGTCTCACGACGTTCTGAACCCAGCTCGCGTACCGCTTTAATTGGCGAACAGCCAAACCCTTGGGACCTTCTCCAGCCCCAGGATGCGATGAGCCGACATCGAGGTGCCAAACCGGGTCGTCGAT
>JAQTNC010000011.1:5803-44857 GCA_028714475.1 Patescibacteria group bacterium | reverse complement strand
TACTCCATTTCCGGGTCAATGACGATGACCTCGGTGCCGAGCATGAGCGACCGCAAAATCTCCAGCTTGACCGCGTAGGATTTGCCGGCGCCGGAAGTCGCGAATACGACGTAGTTCGCGTTCTGCATCGAGAAGCGATCGAAGAGGATGAGCGAGTTGTTGTGGCGGTTGATGCCGAAGAGGATGCCGTTGTCGGACGTCAGGTCGGCGGAGATGAACGGGAACGACGACGCCACCGGGCTGGAGTTCATGTTGAAGGTGATCATGAGCTCGTCGTTGCCGAGCGGAATGGTCGAATTGAAGCCCTGCTCCGCCTGGTAGAAAACCCGCTTGGAATAGATGAGTTTTCCGCCGAACAGCGTCTCGACGTCCTCGGTCAGCTTGTCCAGTTCCTTCTTGTCCTTGGCGTAAACGGTGACGTACAGCGCGAACTGGAAGAAGTGTTCCGTGCCCTGCGACAGGCTGTCGCGCAGGTCCTCGATGTCCCGGAGCGCCGTCTCGCGGATGGGGTCGCGCGGCGCGCCCTTTTCCGCGTCCGAGACGATCTGCGCCTCGAGCGTGCCGACTTTCTTGCGCAACTGCTTGAGGATGATGTGCGCCGGCACCGGATAGAAGAACATGGACACATCCAGCGTGGTGTTCATGTTGATGATGGGCGAGAACCAGCCCAAGGAAATGTAGCGCGGGTAGGTGACGACGAAAATGGTCCGCACGAAGGTTTCGCCGAGCGTGATGAAGGTCGGCTCGACCTTCATGCCCGCCGGGGCGATGACGTCGCGAACCGCCACGACGCCCTTGCGGTAGATCCGCTCCTCTTCGAGGACCTGTCGTTCGGCCGCCGTTTTCGCGGCCTCAACCTGCTTGGCGCCGCGGGCGGGCGTGGGCGCGGATGGCGGCGGGGCGGTTCCGGCTTGGCTGGGTTGGAAGGCCATAATCAAACGATGGTCACGTTATCAGTAACGCGCAGCTTGTCCGTATCGACGATTTTTTCCGAATCGTAGGTTTCCGGGTTGTAAACGCGGTAATAGAGCTCAATCAGCCCCTGCGTATCGAGTTGCGCCGACTTGATGCCCATGCTCGACAGGGCGGCCTTGAGGTGGTCAACGCGCGTCAGCAGGTCGTTGCGCCGCTGCTGGAACCGCTGCTCGGCCAGCCGGACCGAAACGGCCGGCGAGAAGGCTTCCGAAAGCCGGCTGAAGAAGTTCTTGCGCTTGTTAGACAGCGGGTTGTACGGCACCACGACGAAAAAATACTTCTGCATGATGGAACCGAGGTCCACCAGCTCCGCCACGAAAGCGCGGTAATCCGCGATCTGCACGCGCAGCAGCTCGTTCTGCTGGTTGCGCTCCGATTCCTTGAGCCGCTCCAGGTACTTGTCGATGTTCAGCCGCCGCGACTGGATGACTATCTGCAGGGGGTATTCCAGCGAATTCAGGAACTGGATGTATTGGGAGATGATGGCCTGCTGTTCGTCCTCGGACTTCAGGGCGAAATTGATGCTCGACGCCAACAGCACGGCGCGCAAGGTGCCGTCCTTCAGGACCACGACGTCCTCCTTGACTTCGGCGATGTCCAGATAGCGTTGGGTGGCTGGGCCGGGCTTCGAGCCGGCCAATTGCTTTGATTGCATACGTCACTCCTCCGGATTATAGACGCCGCCCGTATTGACGATGAGCGACAGCTCACCGAGCTTGGCGCCGGCCAGCGATTCCTTGCGAATGCGCTTCGGCGGTGGCGGCGGCGGTGGCGCTTTCATGATTTCCCGTAATTCGCCGTCAAGGTATTGCTTGTCCCACAGGCGCAACTGGGGGCGGCGGAGCGTCTGAACGACGTTCAGCATGAAGAAGTGGAAAGGCTGACCGTTGACGCGGAAAAACGCCAAGACCCCGCCGATGATGAGCTCCATTATTCCCAGGACGAGAAAAAGGGTGAAATCCACCAGCTTATAGGTGATAAAGCCGATGAAGGAAGTCGCCAGCAGGATGAGAAACTGTCGGGTCGTGATTGGCCCGATAATCTTGTCCTCGACGTCAATGAATTGGGGGACAACGTAGCGCATTTGTCAGTGGTCAGTGGCCGTTTTTCTGGCCCGACCTTGTGGAGGGCCTGCCCCTCGACTCCGCTTCGCTCCGCTCGGGGGAGAAAAGGGGTGGAGCCTTCGGGGGAGAAAAGATTGTCAGTGGTCAGTTAAGAACCCTTGACCGACTGTTCCTGACATTCCTAGTATATCACAACCCGGCTTCGAATTGGCGGGGTTTCTAGCCAAACCGCAGTTTCCGATTCAGCTCCATGATGGCATCAAATTCGGCCTTTTCCAGGATCAGTTCGCCCTTGGCTTCGCGCTCGGCCATAAGCTCCGAAATCGGTCTCCCTTCAAGGCTCTGCCGCAGAATCTCCAGGTACAGCTTGTTGATGCCGCTTTCCTGCCAAGCCTTGACGCCGGCCGTGCGGGCCTCAAAGGACTGGTCCTCGAGCAGGTCAATCTTGTCGCGGATCTTGAGCGTCGCTTCGTGCGGATCGCGGGAAAGCCGGCGGAAATCCTTGACCGTGAGCGAGCGCAGTTCCTCAATCGGGCCGACGAGCTTCGGCGCCGCCTTGACGTCGGTCATAACGCTCTTGGCGGCCGAAGTTGGGGACATGAGCGGCGTCGGTTTGGCCACCGGTGGCGGCGGGGCGACGGTCGGCGGAGGAGGCGGCACGGCTGGAGCCGGCTTCGGGGCCACCGCCGCCTCTTCCTTATAAAGGATGGGCTTGGCGGCTGGCGTTGCCGCGGGGATGACTGGTTGGAGGACGGGGGCAGAGGCTTCCTGACGAATGGAAGGCGTGGGGGCGGGCGCAACCGGCTTTTTCGTTTCGGCTGGGGCTGGAGAGGGCGGCATTTCCTTTTTTTCCGCCGCCTTGGGCGCCGGCTTTTCGACCGCCACCACCTGAATGACGCGGGGCGGTAAGGACAAGCGCGGCGGGGCTGGCTCAACAACCGCGGCTGGGGCGTGTTTGGTCGGCTTGGCCGTGACCGTCACTTTGGCCGTCAGGCGACCGAACATCTCGTCCAACTTCTGCTGTTCCTTGGTCTCTTCCTCAACCATCTGTCGGTCGATTTTTTCCGTCTGTTCAGCGACAAAACGCTGTTTATCCAACTTAGACTTGGTTTCCTCGCCGGTTCGCTTGGCACCCTCCTTGGCCACCAAAAACGCCATCACTTTTTCCGCCTGTTCGTCGGACAATCCCAAACCGCCGCTCGCGACGGGCATGGTGAACTTGGACTTGGTTTCGAGGGCGTCGCGCAGGTCGCGAAAATACAGCCGCGCCGCCGTGACAAAATGACGCTGGCTGGCCTCATCGCCCAAAACCGAACCGACCGCCGCGGTCACGCCGGCCAACAAGGTGGCATCATCGCTCTCGGCTTCGGATTCTGGCTTGATGACGGTCGGCGGCTTGACCGCTGGTGAGGCCGGCGGTGCCGGCGGCGTCTTTTCTTCAACTGGCGGCTTTTCTACAACCGGTGCCGGAGGTGGCGGAGCCGCGGCCGGTTCGGCCTGTTTGGCGATTGGGGCGGAAGGCGCGGCGGCCAAATCCTTGAGTTGGCGCGTCTGACCAGCCCGGTCAATGACCGGGATATCCTCATCCAGCAGATCCGTAAGCCAGGACTGGTCCGCCATAGCCGTTAGATTATCTCCGGCTTCAGCCAGCGGAAACGCATGTCGCGCATGTCGAAAGCCGTGAGCGAGCCGTATTCAGGGTGGCCTTGTTTCTTGAGGAGGTTGATGACGCGCAAGCCGAAACGGGCGGAGTCAGCCATCGAGTGACCGGCATAACGCCGCAACACCAACTGCAGGAAAAGGTTCATGAACCGCGGATCTTCCGGCTTTTCCTTGAATAGCTCCGCGTCTGTCCCCCGTTCCTGTTCGTGGAGTGCCTTCAGAATCATGTCCTGAAACCACTTGTCCTCGGTGACGGCGGCCAGGAGATCGCCGCTTTCGGCCACCATGAACAGGGCGGCCGTGACCAACCACATCTCCGGTTCAACGATGTCCGTCGGTTGGAGAACCTCTTTCAGCTTGCGCCGCATGGCCAGCGCGTCGCTTTGGCCGTCAGCCAGAAGCGTCTGGCGTCGCTGTTCCAAGAGGCCGCGTTCCGATTCCGTCCCCGCGTAAATCTGGCGAATCTTCTCGGCGTCCGGCGGCAGGGGCGTGGCCGACGGGGCCGACGCGGTTTCCTCGACGTTTGGCTCCTCGTCAACCAACACCGTTCCGCCCACGATTTCCTGGGCCAAAGTGACCAGCACTTGGGCGTTGGCGTCATCAAGGCCCGCGCCGCCGATCTTGCGCGGCTTGGTCATGGCTTCGATGGCCCCGGACGGAACCCGAACGCCGCGCAGGAGGGATTCAACCACGCCTTCCAGCCGATGTCTGGCCTCGTGGTCAAGATTTTCGATGGCTGCCTTGCCGACGGTGTCGCTCGCCGCCTGGGCGTAAGTCTGCCGAGCCAGTTTGATTTTTTCGATAGCAGGATATTCCGCCGGATCGAAGCCAAGGCCGGTGATGACCTTGCTGACGTCGCCCAAATAGGGATCCGCCGGCAACATCATCTGGCCCATGATTTCCGCGGCCAATTCCGCCGCCTTGTCTTCCTCACTATCCGGCCACGGCAGGCTTCTATACAGCGTATCCGGGAATTCGGCCAGCGGCACCATGCCGAAGAACACGGCCATCTCCACGTAAATGGCGATGTCCGACTCCTCGGCGGTCAGCTTGAAGGCCTTGTAGATCTCGGTCCGGCGGTTCGTCGTTTTCTGGTCGAGCAAATATTCCTTGACGGCCGGTGGCACCGTCTCAAGCAGCTCCAAAACCGATAGTTCTTCCTCATCAGTCATCGAATCGACTGCTGCCGGCTGACCAGAAGCAACCGGCACGGTCGGTTCTGTCGGGGAAACGCTTGGTTGGTTGCTGTCTTCAGCCATAATTCAAGGATTAAATCTTGGAGACAAACCGACGAGCCCGCCGTCCTGTCCTGGATATTGTTCGACCAGCGCCGCCTGGAGCGACCACGGCGCCGACTGCCGACGCGACGGCACTAAGTCCGGTCTTGGGCGGCTCTGGAGTACCGCCAGCCTTTTTGACCTTCTCGGCCTCTTTGGCGGCGACATCGGCTTGCCTAGTCATCTCCTTCGTCACCTTGTCCTTGAGCGACTTGCCGATAAGTGCCGCGCCGGCCACCACGGCCGCCGTCACCGGAGCCGCGACGGCTGCGGCGGCGACGGCAGGCGCGGCGTAAGTCAGAGCCGCCCCCTTCAAAACCGTGCCGCCAACGCTCTTGGCTTCCCGGAAAGCTTTTGCCTTGTAGGTAAGGCCCTTGGTCACCATGCCGAGCGTTCCGTTATCCTGCGAATCAACGATGTCACGGGCGTTCTGGCGGGCAGCGAAGACGCGCTGTTGGACTACCTGCTTCTGCTGATCGGCTTTCTGCCGTTCTGCGGTAAAGAGATTCTGGTACGCGCCGCTCGTTACATGGGTGTCACGCACAATCTGCAAATCATCGTCTGTCGCGTTGGGGAACTTCTTCCGATATTCTTCCACTTCCCGCTCGATGTCCGCGTCAAGCAAATCAGTGAAGCGCTTCTCGATGACATCCCAACGCTTGTCGACGACGCCCTGCAGTTCCGTGTCACCTGCGTTGGCCAAGCCCCGCGCGGCCTGAAGCGTGGCGAAGACGTTATCGGGGCTCACGGCGCCATTCTTGCCTTTGACCATTTCGAGTATCTCGTTAGGCAATGCCTTGCCGTCCTTGTCCGTGCCGCCGACCTTAATGTTGCTGAAAGCGCCGATGGCCAGGTCATTAACCCCGCCGTTCTCCACCAAGGCATCGGCCTTGGTATTCTGGATGATCATCCGGCCGTTGCCCTCCTTGGCGGCGACGAACCTCTCGTAAAGGTCCCGTTCCTCGTCGTCCTTGAAGGTGGCGGTCGCCTCATCGTAACTCGTGAAGGCGCGGTTGAGCCGGCCGGAACCGAGCAGAAGACCCATGTCCGTCAACCGGCCTCGATCCATCTTGTCCACAGCCTCCTGGGCCTTGGCACCCGTGAGCCGCGTTGTGCCCCAGCCACTGGCGCGCTTATCGGCTTCGG
Source organism: Patescibacteria group bacterium (assembly GCA_028714475.1). GTDB lineage: Bacteria > Patescibacteriota > Patescibacteriia > SG8-24 > SG8-24 > JAQTNC01. Next base: position 38,733 of record JAQTNC010000011.1, on the reverse strand, counting down.
CCTGGGTCATCTGGCCGGTTTTGACCGCTATCTCCAAAGCGCCCAACAGGCGCTCCTGAAGCTGTTTGTCTTGCGCCCGGAACATGGAGCCGTCGATGGCCGCGAGGCCCTTGGTGGCCAACTCGTTCTTGGGCTTGTTGTCGGCGCCCACCGCCACGCCGTTGGCAAACTGGGTCATCAGTCGAGCGCGCTTGGATTTGTCGCTGCCGATGAGCATGTCGGCAATCTGCTTCTGGACGCCTTCGTCGCTTTGCGTCTGGTCGATTTCGGCCAACTCGTCGCCCTTGTCCTTGGACGCCGCCTTCATCATCGCGAGCATGGTCAAGTCATTGCCCGACAGATCCTTCATCTTGCCGTATTGCCCGTTGAACCGGCCTTCGCCGGCCATCATGATGGTGAGTGCCTTTTGCCTGATGGAACCGGGATTGGCGGCGCTTTCTCTCTCGTATTCCTGATACAAGGATTCCCTCGTGATGCCCATCTTCTTGAGATGTTCCACCTCTTTCCCGTAAGCCTCCTTTTTGAGCTGGTTCGCCTGGACGGTCATGCCGCGGCCCTCGTAAGCCTTGATCTGTTCCTCGGTCCGCCTGCGCTCCGTGTGTTCCTTGTCCAAACCAACGGCGCGGCCGACGCCGGAGGTGACGACGGCTTTCTTCCCCTTCTCGTACCCGGTCTTGGCGTAAGCCCGCAGCGACACCCTTTCCTTTTCCCATTGCCCGGTCTTCTCGTTGAAAACCTCTTTGCCGCCACGAATCTTGATGTTGTCCGCGAGAACGCCGCCGGTGGCCTTGGTCGCCTCCCAACCCTTGCGTCCGGCCCACGACGCGGCCCGCTGGGCCTGGCCCTTGACGTAGGTGGCGGCCTGACTCCCGACGGCCATGGACTCGCCGCCGACCTGCTTGGCAATCATAAGTCCGGTCAGCAGGAGGCCGACCGCGATGATGTATTGGGCGAGTGCTTGGCTGTCGAAGGTCGCGGAAACGACGGAACCGAACGATTCACCAGTGCCTTGGACGGTCAGGCCGCCGGCGATGTCGCCCTGCTGGACGGAAACCAAGGAGAGCCACAGGAAGAAGGCCAACACCGGCCCGCCGACGAGCTGACTCACGAAGCGGTTCCACCAGTCGGAAAACTTGCCCGCGCCGCCGGGCACCGCGCGCAGAAAAAAGGCGGCCGGCGACAGGACGACCAGCAGCCAAAGATAGACAATGCGCACGACGAACGCCACCGTGATCATGATGATGACGAAGAGCGCGATGCCGGTCATGACCATGGCCAGGATGAGCGAGGTGACGACGGCGATGAAATCCGCCGCTTCTGACTGGCTGGCGGCGCTCTGCAGGACCTGGTCAATCTTGAGGGCGCTGATGAAATTGCCGGCCGCCGCCTCCTTGAAGCCGCTCACGAAAGTGAGGGTGATGACCTGCGAGAGGTCAATGAGCAGGCCGCAGATGGTCCGCGAGAAATTGATGAGGATCGCCATGATGAGGAGCCTCGTCAGGTTCCCGCCCTTGATGCTGTAGGAATCCGCGCCGAGAATCGTGCCGAAAGCCAGCACCAGCAGGATCAGCACGAAAAACATGTTGCAGATGTCGCGCACGAGCACCCAGCCGACGCCGACCGCCGGCGCGGTCACAAAATTGTTGTAGCTGGCGATGGCGATGAGGCTGGGGATGATGGTGATGATGATCCAGCCGAAGAAGGTCACGACGACCTGGGCGACCCAGCCGATGATGGTGATGGTGGCGTCCTTGATGAAATCCCCGGCCGCGAACGTCGGGTGGGCGGCGAGGAGGACGGCGGCGGCTACGGTCAAGACGATCGCGCTGATCTTGAAACCGCGCTGCCGCGACACACCAAGCCAGCCGGCGACGAGTCGGTTCTTGAGAGCGGTCAGTTTGGCGGGAAGGTTTTTCATGTTCTTTTCGCCCCTCGACAGGCTCGGGGCAGAACGTCTTTCCAATTTGATTATTTTCTTGCCCGAGCGAAGTCGAGGGCCGTGCCTTATTGGTCAGTCCCTGTTATTCCGCCGGATAAACCTTGATGCGTGAATTGGCCCAGGTCCACGGACGGATGGCCTTGTACTGGTTGCCCTTGTTGAACTCATCCACGTCCCTGAAATTGGTTTGGCTCGACAGGCACTCGTCCATCACCTTGCCGGCCCGGTTGTTCCCCGCGCCGGAACCGAAGAAGCCGTTCACGGGGTCCCAAATCGGCGCGGTCAGATTGTAGTTCACGCAAGCGTCGTTCAGGCCGCCGGTGCCGCCGGCGCAAACGCCGTTGCAGTAGCCCCAGTTGTCCATGACCTGGACGCGCGGGCGGAAGACGCAAGCGCCTGATTCCTGACACGGATAGGTCTCGTCCGGCGAGCCGGGGTTGGAGCATGCCGACAGGCTCGCGAGCAATTGCCGGTTGCAGATGTAGGTTTTCATTTCCTCAAAGTAGCGGCCGTCGCAGGCGTCCGGCTGTTTGCCCCACTCCGTCGCGTCGGAACTGCAGATCGGATCGAACTTGTCGCCGTTCTTCACCACGCCGCGGTGGTTCTTGTATTGGCCCTCCAGGTAGCGGGTCGGCGAACCGTCGCCATAATCCACGGCCTTGCGGAGAATCGGCAGGTGGTCCTTGTCGGCGTAGGCGTAGTACTTGAGGTTGACGCGCAGGCGACCCGCGCCGACATTGGACTCGACGTCGCCGCCCATGAGCCCATTCACGGTGAGGCCCTCGCCGCCCTCGACACACGAGTTGTCGCCGGTGCATTGGGCCGTGTCCACGGAAACGATAACCGGCCGGTTGCCGTTCGTGGCGAAAGTCTCGCGCTTGTCCCAGGCGGCGTAGCCGAGCGCTGCCGCTTGGGCATCGTACTGCCGAGCATCGCGGTTCATGCCGTATATGCGCCACGCCACGGCGAACAGCTGACTCAAGTTATCGGCGCCCGCCTTTGAGACGTTGCTGCCCTTGTTCTGCCAAGCCGATGGCGTTGCACCGCCGCAGTTGCCGGAGCATGCGTACGGCCGACCCATGATGGCGGTGCCCCAATCCTGCACCAACTCCGACCCGTCGGAATTCGGGTAGAAGAAGGTGTAACCTGAACCGCCTTCTGACGAATAGATCGGCGGCAGGCGATTCCACAGGGCCGGAGGGATGTTGCCGCTGCCCGCCGAGAACTTGACCGCGCTATCGTTAGGTCCGACTTCCGGTGCCAAGCTGATCATGCCGAACGGGGTCATGTCCGTGTTGGCCCCGTCGTTACCCAATTCCGAAGTCCAGTCATAGGCGTAGCCGGAGGCCGAGTACTGGCCGCTCTTCCACAACCGGTCGGTCCAAGCGACATTGCCCTGGCCGCTGATACGACTGACCCAAGCGATTTCGTTGCAGGTCTCACGATAATAGAACGTAACCGTCATGCGGCCGCGGTGACTGGCACCCTCCTCTTCGTTGGTGCACATCGCGATCATGAAGTGATCGAGGGCGCTGGTGGTCTGGTCAAAATCCGCCTCAATGCCGATGCAGCCGTGGTTATCCGAGCATTTGGAGAAGGTGGTTAGCCTGGTGTAACACTCCCCACTCTGGACCACCCCCTGATTTCCAGTCGGGAAGTTGCCAATGTTGCCCTTGCCGGCATCAATGACGTTGACCCAACGATTGTCATTAAGCGTTCCGTCCGTGTTCTTGAAGGGAACCAGGTAAAAGGTGAAACTGCTGTCAGTATAGCCTCCGTCGCCATGCTCCACGTACACCTTCATGCCGGCCAACTGATCCTTGTAGGTTGCCGTATCGGTGTATTTCCGGTACCAGCGACCGCCACCGCCGTTGTCGTCGTAACAGTCAGCGTCGGTGTGATAAAAATCCGAGGAGAAAAGTTGAGTGTTGGTGTCGCAATCCGAATCGAAGATGGTCGCTTGCGACACGGCCGTCCGTGTGTATTCGGAACCGTTGCCAACGGAACGGTAGCCGTTGGCATCCTGACAGTACAGCAGGTCCTTGTCGTTCTGGTATCCCGCTTCGGCGTACTGGTTATACTGGTCCGGCATGCCGGAGAGCGCCTGGACCGGCAGCCAGTTGACGCAGGCGAAATCCTTGGGGTCGTTGTTCACGGCGAGCGACTCGTCGCGGTCGAGACAGAAGCCCGGCCAGCCGATGGCCGTGGACCGGCTGGTGATCTTGCTGCACATGCCTTGCGGACAGTCGCTGTTCAGGCTGCACGGAGCGGCATCATTCTCCCCTCCTGAACAGATGCCTGACCAGATCTGATTCGCTTCGGTGCCGCTGCCGGCATCGGTTGCATGAAAACGCGCTATCGACCCGCCGCGGCCATAGCCGTAACGGGTGAAGATACAGTCGCAGTCATTGCCCTTGACGCAGACGTTGGCGCCGGCAAAGGCGGAGGTCCTGTTCATGGCGTTGCCGTAGCCGTCGTAACCGTTGTTGCCGCCGTCAAGCACGGTGAAATTGTACGGCGCATCACCGACCGGATAGGCACGACAGGACGCCTTGGTCGACTGGTTGGCGACCTCAAGCGGGCCGCCGCTGAAGGCGTAGTAGCAGTGGCGATTGAGGCACGTGCCCTTACCCACGCCGTCGGTCAAGCAGGCGTTAACATCATCCGGATCGCAGCCGAGATCACAGCTGCCGTCGGGACAGTCGCCGTCGTCGCGGCAGAGCTTGTTCGCGTTGTTGCTGCATTTGCCGAAGGCAACGCCGTACCGCTGGTTAGCGAGCGATGACGTCGAACAGACGCCGGCCGGACAGCCGTTGTCGCAGGCCTTGCCGTCGTCGGTGCCGCCGACGCAGACCGCGTCGCCGATGGCGACCGGCGTGAGCAGCTGCGGATGGTAACTGCCGACCACGCTGAAGCCGGCGAACTCATAGCCCTTCCACGTGACGTCGCGGCTCGCGTAGACCGTCTCCGTCAGCCGGGTTCGCGGCGGCTCGACCCACTTGGTGCACTCGAGTGACTCGCCCGCCTTGACGTTGTCCTGACAGACGCCGAAGTCCGTGCAGGAAGACGTCCATTTGTTCTGCTGTTCATCCCAGACGGTTTCGGCCTCGCGGCAGGCCAGCCATTCGGCGCACTCGCGATCCGGCCGGACCTTGATGACGAGGTTGGTGTCGTTGCGGGTGAAGTCGTTGTTCGTGCGATGCACGCCCGGCAAGCCGTAGGTGTCCTTGGCATCGAACCAGTCGGCGACGGTCGTCTCGTCGTAAGCGAGACATTTCTCGGACGCACCTTTGCAGTCGCCGTCAACCAGACAGCCGTTCGAATAGGACTCGGCGCCCAGGCAGCGCTCGCCGGCGACCGAACAGTCGCTGTCCTGCGCGCATGGCTTGTCGGCATGGATGTTGCTGAAACTGCTGGCGCACAGGCCATCCTTATAGACGAAGCACCGCTTCTCGCAGAGCGGACTGCGGTTGGGCACGTTGCAGTTCACCGGCGTGACGCTCACGGCCGAGCCGCCGGATTCGGCTATGCTCTTCTGGTAACTGGCCGAAGCCGAGAAGAGATTCTGCGTGTCGCTCGTCTTCTTGAAGACGACGCAGCCGTTCTTGAGGTTGGCTTGGCCGTTGCAGGAGGTCATGTCCAGCTTGCTGTTGACGATGTAGTAATACGGTTGGCCCGCCGGATGGTTGGACGAGGAAGCCACGGGATCAACGAATTCCTCGCAGGAATCGTAGCGGGCCTCGCACACGCCGGCCCAACCCTCGTAGCCGCAGGTCCGGTCACCGCGCAGGACCTTGCAGACCGGCGCCGCGTTGGTCGCGTCCATGCCCGGCGGGTAGCAGTAACATCCGGCATCGTTCGGGCAGAGCTGGGACAGGGCACAGTGGCTGTCGTCGTTCTTGTACATCGCGTAGAAGTCCCCGTCCTTCAGCAGTTCGCCATAGCACGGCAGGAGGCCGCTCGCGGTCTGGCGGAACCAGCCGGAACGCTCCTTGCCCTGGTAGGTCACCCTCTCTTTATAGACGCATTTCTTGTTGCCCGGATCCTTGAAGTAGGCGGAGCCAGCCTTGGTCTGGAACTGCTCGCAGCCGATTTCCGGCTCAAGGCAAAGCTGTTCGGCATATTGATCCGGGTTGTCGAGCAGCGTCACCTTCCCCCACGACGAAGGCGAGCCGTCGCGGGCGGCGTAAGTGCAGGACGACTGGCCTTTCTCGACTTTGCAGCGGAACGCGCCGGACTGGCTGTCGCGGCAGTCGCAGAGGCCGGTCGTGCTGTTGCACTGCTTCTGCGTGCCGACCTCGAGACAATAGCCGCCGTTCGCCGGCTGGCAATAGGCGTTCGTGTTGCAGACGTCGCCACTCCTCGGTCCGCCGACGCACTGGGTCGCGCGTTTGGTGCACCAGCCGCCCGCGCCGCAATCGGCGTCGCGTCCGCAAACGAGGTCGGTGTTGTTGGCGCAAGTGGCGTAAGAACACTGCCCATCGTAAGCCAAATCGGACTTGCCGAGCTCGCGGCAGCCAGCGGAAGTGGCCGGGCACACGTTGTCCTGATTCACGACCAGATAGACCCGCTCGTCCGCCGGCACGTAGGCGATGTCCGGATGTTCGGCGCGCGACTGGTAGCTATCCTGGCCGTCAAGGTTGAAACGGCATTCCTTTTCGCCGATGGCCACGCGACAGACGTCATAAAGGGTGGGTTTGGTGGATTCGGCGGAGCTGGCCGGGAAGTCATAACTGCAGGTGCAGTTGGCGCCGGTGAAAATCGAACCGGACGAGGCCGAACAGACGTCCGGCAGGCGGCAGACGGCGTTGTAGGAACGGTCAAACGGATAATCCGTCGTTCCCTGCAGGTTGGCGTAAGCGCGACAGCCGACCGAGGACTCGCGGCAAAGCTGGCTGAACGAACGCAGGTACTTCGTTTCGGCCGCCGAATTGACGTAAGCGCGACAGCCCACCATCTCGAGCGGCGACGGCGTGCCGTCGAGTGTCTGATCACAGCTCGTTGGCGTCTTCCAGGAATCGCGCACGACGTAAATGCTGTCCTGGATTTCCTTAAGGGTGATGTTGTCCAAGTAGCTGTCGCCCGATCCGCCGAGCTGCCGGAACTGCAGGCGCACCGGATAGTTCGTCCAGGCCGCCAAGCCGCTCGAGACCGGACCCAGGCTGTAATGCCTCCATTCAGCCGTCAGGTTTATTTGCGGCAAACCGCCTCCATAACGATTGTCAGGCGCACTGAAAGGATCGGGGACGGTGCAGGAACTGTTGTTTTGGCGAATCAGGCAACGATAAATGTTCTTGGTCGGCTCGTAGCATGGACAGCCCCCGGCCTTATTGCACATCGAACTCGTGCAGGTCAGGTCGCCGGTGCCGGAAGGCGCACAGCTGTTGCTGTCCTTGAGCACCCAGCAGGCGATTTTTCCGTCGTTGCAGAAACAGCCCTCATCCTGGCCGCACGCGTCGGGCAGGACGCAGCTGGCTGACCCGCCTTGGTCGAATTTGACTTCGAGACCGCCCGAACCCTTGGCCCAAAACTCCACCGTGTAAGTCCGCTCCGGACTGACGATGGCCTGAACGTAACGGTCGGCGGTGTTGTCAGGCACCACTTTCAAGGAATGGCCGCCGACGTTCACGGACTCCGACGATTGGCTGACCCCGGCAACGGCATTGTTGCCATCCACCCAATCACCCAAGCCTGATTCGAAAGTGTCCGTGAAGAGGGTGCGGACATTGGTGGCCGCGTTGCCGCGATAGGCGCGGCAGCCGTTGGATGCCGAACTGCAGGTCAGACTTTCGGTGGCCGAGGCATCATAATGGCATTCCTGCTTGGCCGAATCCCACTGGCCGTTCGAGAACAGGCAGTCCGATTCGGTGGAAGCGGTGATGCGGAAGCGGAAGCAGGTATCGGTGGCGAGCACGGTGCGGGAGAGCTGACGGAAATGGCGGTTGCCGAACTCGTCGTACAGTTCGCGACAATCGAAATCGCCGGCCGCGATGTCCTTGCGGCTGCAAATGCCGAATTCCGCCGAAGCCGCGTCATCGCAGACCATGTTGCCGGAAGCGTCATAGACGACCCTCGTGCAGGGCGCAGTGCCGGCGCGCGTCCCGTCATTGGTGGCGCTGCTTTCGGCGGCGCCGATGGGTTTCGCGGAATCGCAGGAGTCATGGTCGCGGTTGGCGCAGATGTCGTCCGCCAAATCGCCGTCGGCTGACTTGTCGGTGACCTTGCCGGCCGTCCGCTTGAGGTTCCAGACCTTCAGCTGGTAACCGGTGGTGTCCGACCCTTCCCAACTGTAGAAAACCTGGTTGTCGGCGGCCGTCGGCGCCTGGCAGAGGCGCAGGCGGGCGTAATATTCCACGGCTTCGGTCTTGACGTTGGTGAACTGGCTGCAGCCGACCTCGCTGGCGGTGCATTGGCGGGCCGTGGACGGGATGAAATAGGTCGGGAATTTCTCCTGATCAAAATCCGTGGCTGACTGCTTGAAGATGTCGTAGCCCGAACATTCGGCCGGACAGGCATCCTGCGGACCGGCGACGGCCGGAATGGACGGTTCGCCGGTCAGGGGCGAATAGGAATCGCAGCCGACCTCGTTGTCGCGGCAGACGGCGGCGTAATCCTGGCATTCCGCGCGGTCGTTCGCGCCACCGGTGCAACCCAGTTCCGGCGGCGGCACCTTGGCGTAAACCGTCTCGACGCCGGCGGAATAGCCGTCGTGATAGCCGTTCGTTCCGCCGCCTTCCTCCAGCATTATTTCATCGAAATAGGTGTCGCCGGAGTCGGCGATGACCAACCTGGCGCTGCCGACATCGCCGACCGCCGAAAAGGTGCAGTAAACATATCCGGATTTTCGGTCCTCGGCCGGCACCACGTCCGCGACCATGGCGGAACCGCCCTGGCCCACGCAATAATTGGCCGGCGAGGCGGAAATGTCCAAAGCGACAGCCGTCTCGCCGCGCTTGTTCCTGAACTGGATGCTGACGGTCGATGACGTGACATCGGTCTCGGCTCTCGCCTTCAACGATAAGGTGTAAGTCGCCCCGCTCCGAATCGAAATGCCATCCTGATACAGCATGTTGGAAGTGCGGCACCGTGTCTCTCCCTTGGCCAAGCGGCAGGAATAGTCGCCGTCGCGGCAGGGGCAGCCCGCCTCGCTGTCACAGGAACCGTTGCAGACATTGCTCGCGGCCGAGTTGGAATACGCGCCGGCGCGGGCGGCATTGCTCCCGCTCGTGGATCTGGTCCCGTCAGTCGATATGGAGCCGCGACCGCCAGCCGGAACGTTGCCGTAAGGCGCCCAATACTTGGCGTGATCGGTCGAGCCGTCGCCGTCGGCGTCTTCCAATTCCTCGAAACCGCCGTTGCGGATGAGGTTGAGCGATTGGCCGATCTCCATACGGTAAAGCGCCGTACAGCCGCCGTCGCTCGCCGGACAGCTTTTCGCTTGGGCATTTAGGTAAAGTGCGGGCGTCACGAGCCAGTCGTCACCCTTGTTGCTCGCGTCGCCGCTCACGACCCGACAGGTCTTCTGGTCCTTGCCGACGAGACAGGAATAATCCCGACTGCAGGAGCACGGGCCGGCCACGCAGAATTCCTGAAGCAGGGTGCAGCTTTCGCCGTTCGTAAGCAGGCAACGGCGGAAGCCGGTCGCCACGCTGCAGGACTGCTGGATTTTGCAGGCGCACCCGCCGGCGAGCGAACAGGTGCCGCTGCCGTCAGCGCCGCCCTGGTTGGCCGTGAGCCGACACTCGAAGGCGTTCTGCCGCGTGGCGTAAGCGCCACAACCGACGTTGCTCGCCGTGCAGGCACCGTGATCAACGGTGTTGGCCAGAAGCGCGATCTGTCCGCCGGATCGGGAGGTGTAAACGCGGCAGGAGTTATATTCGGCGGGGCAGATGTCGCCGTTCATGCGCCAGACGTTGCGTTCGCGGGTGCAGTAGCCGTATCCGCCGAGGCAGTTCCCGAAATCGTCCTCGGCCAGGCAGGACACCTTGTCCACGCAGACCTGGGCGCGGGTCGAGGAGGACGAGGAAATCAAGGTGCTCGTGTATCCCTGTGCCATGCATTTGGTCGGCGGCTGCTTGAGCACCCAGTCAGGATCGATCAGATGACAATATGGGTGCGCCGCGCTCCAGTTGCCGCTGTCGTCGCAGTCGTTGAAGCCGGCCACGACGTCCTTCAGTTTCCAAGGCCGGGCGGCCGGGCTCTTGTGGGCGGCGATTTCCCAGCCCGCCGGCAAGATGCGGGCCGCGCGCAGTTTCTTGAGATTGCTCTCGCAATAAGCCGACGTGTAGCAGTCCTTGGAGGTGTTCCGGGCCACGTCCAGCGAGGAAACCAGCGGCCATTCGCCGTGCAACATGTTCTTCTCGATGGCATCGCGCACGGTCACCGGCTTGGCTCCGGCCAGACGGACCGCGTTCGCGAGCATCGAATCCACGATGCAGTTGTCCACGGTTCGGTTGTCGTCCGGGCAGATGGAGAACAGCGCCAGCGGATCGATCTCCCCGACTTCCTGGAGCTTGGGCGCGTCGAAACGCGACTCGATCGCGCCTCGGACTTCCTCTTCGCCGGGATGCACGACGCCTTCCGCGCTCAACACGACGTCCTGCGCCATGCGGTTGGCTTCCTCGGGCGACAACAGGCCTTTGACGACCTTGTTCCAGAGGCGGGCGATGAGCGTCTGCGCGAAAGTCGAGGTGGCGTTTGAGAGAATCGCGCCCCAAACCGCGCCGCGGGCGATCTGTCCGGCGACGTACATCTGGTTTGCCATGTCGGCGTTGTTGCGCTTGGCCATGCCCTGCTTGTATTCCTCGAAGACCACGCCAGCCGGGGTCAGGACCTTGCCGGTAACCGGATCCTTGATGTCGCCGAAGCCGCCGCCGCCAGCGTAAGCGAGCAGGCGCTCGTATTGGGCCTTTGATTCCGCCCCGCTGATGATGTCCCACTTGAGCTTGGAGTTGATGCTGAAGGCCATGGAGACCGGCGCCGTGCCCGGCTGGAATCCCTGCCATGCCGTTTTGGCGATCTGATCCGGCGTCATCGAGCCGACGGCATCTTTCCAGTTCTTGGCCACCTGGTTGATGTCGCATTTCGGCGGCGGCGGTTTCTTTTCCTGCAGCATGCCGAGCTGGATGCGCAGGCCGAAATCCGCGGAAGGCGCACAAAGATCCAAGCCCAGCTCCTTGAAGCCGGCCTCGTTCATCGAGCCGACGAACTCACCCATGGCCCCAAGGCCGGCGTTGGCCAGGGCGCCGGTGAGCGAATCGGCGTTCCAACAGGATTTCTGGCCGGGACAGCCGTCCACGATCATGACGGCCAGCTCGTAAGCGAGTTGGGAGGCAAAGTAATTGACGGAGTTGGCGAGGGCGACGACCGTGCCCTGCACCAAAAGATCGGTGATGGTGCTCTTCACCTGGTTGTAAGTGTGGACGGCGGTTTGTCCGGGGTCGCTGACGACCGCCTGGGCGTGTACCGGGCGCGGAGCGCCAAGCAGGGTGCCAAACGTCAGCATGAACGCGAAAACGCCGAACAGGCCGACCGTGAGGGCCTTGCGCAGGGACCCGGCAATTTTGCGTGGCGTTTTCATGTGGTCACTCGTTAGGCGTCGGCGAGACGGCTGGCGCTTGAGCGGACGAAGCGTCGGTGGCAGCCGCGGCGTTGGCGTCACTGATCATCTGCTCAATCGTCTGCGTCAGGACCGAACGCAAGGTCGGTTCGTCAGCCTGGTCAATGGTCTCCTTGGACAGGCCGAGTTTCAGGAAAAAATCACGCAACTCATGCTCGGACATGCTGGCAATCTTCGTTTTCGCCTGGTCAGCCGTCATGTACCGGATGTCGCCGAACGTTTCCGCCACGGCTTGCGCGGCTTGGGCTGTCTGGTCCTGGCTGGGCGCGGCGGTGCCGCCACTGGTTTGGGTGCCGCCCGTCGCGGGCGCTTCAGCCGAACCGCTGGCCGGCGTGGTCCTGGCCGCGCGGCACGTCTGCCCCTCCGGACAGTTCGGGTCGGTGTTGCGGGCGATCTCCTCGGCGTCAGAAATCCCGTCCGAATCCGAGTCCGCCAAATAGGGGCTCGTGCGGTACAGGTACAGCTCGTCGTAGTCAGTCAAAGTGTCGCTATCCGTATCCTTGGCCTTGAGCGCTTCGGTCTTTTCCTTCTCCAGTTGCTCCGTCGTCTTGAAGACCTTCCCGCCCGCCTGCCGGTAAAATGGGATGGCGATGGAGTTCTTGACGCTAAAAAACGCGAAAATCAAAGTCAACGTGGCGAAAAATGCAACAATCGCCAGCGTCAACTTCTGGTGCGGGTTTGGCGCCTGAGAAGAAGCCATGGTGTATAGATGGACTCTATACACATTATATCAGCGACCATGGCGTGCGTCTATGCGAAAAACGTCAGAAATTTTTCAGCGGTTTGCCTAAAGCGAGGGTCAGGCTGACCCACTGGCCAAGCGTCAATTCCTCCGGCCTAGCGTGCGGGTTAATTTTGGCTTCAATAAGCGATATTTCAAGAAGTTTTTTATCTCTTGACAAAGAAGACAACGAGTTCCTCAACTGTTGGCGCTTGGCGGCAAACGCCGCCCGGACCACCCTGAAGAATATCTCTGACGATAATCCGCCGAAGAACGCGGCCAATTCCGTCGGGTTTTTGACCCGAATGTGGATAACCGTCGAATTGACCTTCGGGGCCGGGAAGAAACTGTCGGCCGGGACATTGATAACGCGACGCGGCTCGCCGAGCGCCTGAACCATGACCGCGAGCGAACTCATGTCGCCGGGTTTCGCCAGGATGCGGTCAGCGACCTCGCGCTGAACCATGACCGTGACGGAGGTCGGCTTCGGTTCCTCGAACATGAATTTTTCCAGCACGGCCGTCGTGACGGAGTATGGCAGGTTGGCGACGACGGAATACGCCTCTCCCGGCGCGGCGAAGAGGGACGCGATCCGACGGTTTGAAAATTCGTGGATGTCGCCGGTTTCCACGCGCAGTTTTTGGCCAGCGAATTTTTCGGCGACGAAATTGGCGAATCGCCGATCGAGTTCAACCGCCACCACTTCCGCGCCACGCCGCAGCAATTCGCCGGTGAGGATGCCCAAGCCTGGTCCGATTTCCAACACGCGACTGTCAGCCGTGATGCGAGCCGCCTCGGCCATCATGGCCGTCACCTTTTCATCAAGCAAAAAATTCTGGCCTCGGCCGTGAATGGGGCCGCCGCCAATTTTCCGCATGATTTCGCTAATTTCTGATGGTTTCATCTCGGTGTCAGGCACGTTTCACGGGCTTGTTCCACGAGGCGTTAACCATGAACGGACCGAACATCAACTTCGTTCGTTCATGGCGGCGTAAAGAAGGGCGAAGCCGGCCGCCAGGACGAACGCGCCGCTCCACCAATTCGGCATCAACCAGAAAATCAGGGCCGCCGCGAGAGCGCAGGTGATCTTGCCGAGCGACAGTGCCATCTCAAAGAAAACGACCTCCTCGGTGGTGCCGTCGCGGCCGCCGTCGGAATAGATGATGGCGGTCATCGGCAAACCAACCATGTTCTTCGCGACGCGGTAGAAGGCGTCAATCAGGAAAAGCCCGACCGCGCCGCTGCCAAGGAACAGACGTACGGCCCATGAGCCGCTCACGAACATCGCGCCGTTCCGCAAAACCGCGATCCGCCCGCCTTCGTCCACGATGCGCCCGACGTAAAGCGCGATTAGAATGGTGGCAATCATCGAGAAGCTAATCAGGGCACCGACTTCGAGCGGGTCAGGCAGGGCGACGATGAGGAATACCGGCCAGACCACCATGGTGACCAATTCTTCGCCAAAACCAAAGGCAGCCAAGAGGCAACGACGGTTGCGGGGTTCTGCTATTCTCTTTATTGCGCTAAAATAACCGAAGCTTTTTGGTTCAAATACCTCCGGCGTCCGCAGGAGCGGCACGTTCGAAAACAGGATAAGGGAGGCTGACAGGACAAACAGCGCCTTGTACCCGCCGGACATGATAATCACGCCACCGACGAGTGGTGCCACGGCCGTGGCCAACGAAACCAGTGCCGATAGGTTGGAAACCTCGCGCCCGACTTCCGTCCGGTCGCTCCAAGCCGCGAAGTTGGAATGGTAGCTCGGCCAGTACAGGATCTTCTGGATGACCAAGGCCACGATGGCGACGGCGATGAAGACGGCGTTGTAACCGATGGCGAAAAATGAGAGGTAGTAGAGAATGAGGAACGGCGAACTCCAAAGGATGGTGTGTTCAAAGCCGTGCTTGCGGCAAATGCGTCCGCCGATCGGCAGGAACAGGAAATACAGAATGTAAACGGCGGCGTAGAACAGCAGAATCTTCGTGAGCGACCAGCCAAGGCTGTAAAGGTAGACCGGTTCGAAAATCATCACGAGCGCCACCGCGAAGTCGAGGATGGCGGTCGCGACAAACAGCTCCTTCACCTCATGCGATGGGTGGGGGGCCAGGTAGTGCTCAAGGTAGTGACGGAAGTGGCCGACGGGCATGGGAGTTCGGCGTGACAGAAAGATTGTTCTGGCCCGACCTTGTGGAGGGCCATGCCTGCCCCTCGACAGGCTCGGGGCAGAACAAGCTTGGGTTTATCTCATCTCTTTGACTGTTTTTACTCTCAACCTAGATTAATTTTATCATGTTTTTCGGGCGACCACAAACGACGCAAACTGGCGAAAAATCAGCAGCTGTCATCGCCGCGTTTATCTTCCATCAGGGCGTACAGCAGGGAAAAAAGCGCGGCCATGATGAAGATGGCCGACCACGCGTTCGGCCACAACCAGAAGACGGCGGCGGCGATGACGGCGAAAAAGAAGCGACCGATGGCCGAGGCGGTTTCGTAGAGAAGCACCCGCTCGACCGGCTCGCCGCCGCGCAGGTCGTCATACATCATCGCGTTGAGCGGGATGCTGGTGCCACGCAAGGCGATGCGATACCAGGCATCGGACAGAAACGCCCCGAAGCCGCCGGTCACGATGGCGCGGAAAAAATAGGAGCCGGCGATGAGCAGCGTGCCGCCGCGAAGCGCCAGCTTGCGTCCGCCGGTGTCACACACGCGGCCGATGTAAAGCGTGGCCGCCGTGGTCACGAGGAGGGACAGCGAGATGAGCGCGCCGAACGCCATGGTGTCCTGAAGTATCGAAACGACGAAGAGCGGCCAGACCGCGATGAAAGCGATGCGCTCGCCGACGCCGAAAAACGCCAGGACGCGGCGCCGCTCCTTTTTCTCCAGCAGGCGCCTGAACGTCTTCCAATACGGCAACGGCTGGGGGACGTAACAATCCGGCAGGCGCAAGAGCGGCAGGTTGGCAACCAGGATGATCAAAACCGCCACGACAAACAAGGTCGGGTAGCCGACCCACTCAATCACGGCGCCACCAAAAACTGGTCCGAGGGAGGCAGCCAGCGTCCCGAGCGCCCAAAGGTTGGAGAACTCGCGGCTGGATGATTCCCGGTGCGACCAGCTGGCGAAAACCGAATGGTGGCTTAACCAATAAAGGGTCCGGTAAATTGCGCCGACGATGAGCGCCGCAAACAGAAACGCATGGTCAAACTTCATCGCGTAGAAGAACAGGTAGTAAAGGACCAGGAACGGCGAGCTGTAAAGCAGGGTGTGTTCGTATCCGCCGCGCCGGCAGATTCGCCCGCCGAGCGGCATGATGAAAAACTGCACGAGGTAGGAGAAGCCGAAAAACAGGATGATCTGCGGCACCGAGTAACCGAGCGAGTATAGGTAAAGCGGTTCAAAAACGGAAACGAGAGCCGTCGCGAAATCCAGGATGGCCGTTGCCGCGAAAAGGCTCTTGACCTGCGGCTCGGGGTGCAGGGCAAGATAGTGCTCGAGCCGGTGAAAGATGGCGCCGTGATTCATAGACTAGTTGGAAAAGTGTCTGGCGCTTTTTTGATTTCAAGACGGTTGTCCAATAAATGAGCGTCACTCATTTCGCCAAGGATATCCCTGACGCATTTGTCCAATGGTTGGGTCGCGTCGATTTCGATTCCGTAACTGAATTCGACGGATTTTTCGTAAACGGCGGCGGCGGCATCTTCGCCGTGTTTCTTTTCTCTATCGGCGTCCCTTTGAATACATGTTCCCAATGGGGCTTTCAGCGTAAAGACGGCGTGAGGAAAATCCAGCCGAGCAATCAGGTCATCGATTTGCGATTGCCAGTAGAAATTACCGTCAAAAATCACCGGCGCACCCATGACAAGAAATTTCTCGGCCTCCTGGGCGGCAATTTCATTAGCCTTGAAAAAACTTTTTTGTGAAATGTAGCCTTGCTCATGTTCGTTCGTCAGGTGATGGTCGTCCAAAATCCGATCGATGGGAATGACCGTCGCCCGGATGATTCCTTGAAGTTTTTCCGCGATGGTTGACTTCCCGCATCCTAACGGGCCACGGATGATGATGTAGAAACTCATGGGTCGCGCGTTACATCGTTCGAATTTATTTAGGTGTGCCGATTCTTAGCCCGCCTTGACGAAGAACAACGAGACGGCCTTTGCGTACGCCCACAATCGTTGATGGCGGACGGCGTGGCAAGCGGCCAGCGTCAAGAAGCAGGTCGGGCTGATGGCGACGGCCGGCGAATTCCTTGCGTACGGCGGCGCCGGAATAAAGCGTAGGGTGACCGGCAAGATTGGCTGACGTCGCGGTGAGCGGCGTGCCGAATTCGCGGCAGAGACGACGTACCAAGGCGGAGCCCGGCACGCGGACGGCTATGGTAAAGAAGTGCTGGGGTGCTGGGGTGCTGGAGTGCTGGAGTGGGCGATGCTTGGCGGGAGCTACGACCGTAAGAGGACCGGGCCAATGTTTTTCTGCAAGCTGTTTCAATTGGCCGCGCAGAACCACGGCACGCCGGACTTGCTCCGCCGACGAGGCGACGAGCGGCAGCTTCTTTTCGGAGTTCCGGCCCTTGATGCGATAAATCCTGGCGACCGCGCGCCGGTTCGCCGGGTCGGCCGCAAGGCCATACGCGGTTTCCGTCGGGAACACCACGACTCCCCCGCGCCGCAAAACAGTCACGGCTTCGCGCAGGGCGCTGTTCGAAACATGTGAGCGAGAGACGCGAAGAACCCGCATAGTTCAACGCGGACGCGTGCTAAACCATTCCCAAGCCTGCCGCAGGCCGTCATCTATTTTCATCTCCGCCCGCCAACCGCTCTGGGCGACTTTTTCCGCGCTCAAACAGCTCCGTCTCGTTTCATTAGGGACGGCAGCCACGTGTTCAGGCTCCGTCGTCACTCCGGCCAGCCGCGACAGTTTCGCATACAAATCGTTAATGGAAGTCTCTCGGCCAGCGCTGGCGTTGAAGACACCGTCCATGCCCCGTTCGGCGGCCATGGTGAGCAGCCGCGCCGCGTCTTCGACGAAAAGGAAGTCGCGGGTCTGCTCTCCGTCGCCGTTGATTCGGGGGGGGCGGCCGACCGCCAAATCGTTCGCGAAAACGGAAACGACGCCACCCTCGCCTTTGCCGCCCTGACGCGGGCCGTAAACGTTGGAGAAGCGGAAAGCGGCGCAATGCAGGCCATGCGTGACGCGAAAAACGTTCAGGTAATTCTCCATGGCCAGCTTGGCGGCCCCGTATGGGGAAACGGGATCGGTCGGATACGATTCCGGGGTGGGAACGGCCGGCGACTGGCCATAGACGGCGGACGAGGAGGCGAAGACAAACGTGCGGGCGCGGGCTTGCGCGGCCGCCTGAAGCATCCGGACGCCGCCGAGGATGTTGATTTCGGCATCGGCCACCGGATCCGCGACCGAACGGCGTAGGTCAATCTGCGCCGCCAAGTGAATGACGGCCTCGGGCGCGAAATCAACGACCGCTCGCGCCGCCTCGACGGAATTCACATCCAATTCCAGCAGATTTGCCTCCGTCCGGACGTTCTCGCGGACGCCAGCGGAAAGATTGTCAAACACCGTGACGGCATGGCCGGCCTCGACCAGAAGATCAACGACATGGGAACCGATGAAACCGGCGCCGCCGGTGACGAGGATTTTCATATGGGTGGTGCGCGGGCAAGCCGCGCCGCTACTTCTGCTTAACGTGACGCAGGTATGCCTCAATAAAATCATCCAAATCGCCGTCGAGCACCCGATCGGTATCAGCGGTCTCGTGCTTGGTCCGGTGATCCTTGACCATCTTGTAGGGGTGAATGACGTAGCTGCGAATCTGGCTCCCCCATTCGGCGCTCGTGAACTCGCCGCGCAGCTGTTTCTTCTCGGCCTCGCGCTCCTTGAGGTAGATGGCGTGGAGCTTGGCGCGCAGGATGCGCATGGCCGTTTCCTTGTTCTGCGTCTGGGAGCGCTCGTTCTGGCAGGAGACGACGATGCCGGTCGGGATGTGGGTGATGCGCACGGCCGAGTAGGTCGTCTGCACGCTCTGGCCGCCGTGTCCGGACGAGAGGAACGTGTCGATGCGGATGTCCTTGGGATCGATTTTCACTTCCTCGAGGTCGCCCAGTTCGGGCAGGACCTCCAGGAGCGCGAACGAGGTCTGGCGCAGCTGGTCGGCATTGAACGGCGAGAGGCGCACGAGCCGATGCACGCCGGCTTCGCACTTGAGATGGCCATAGGCGTAGCGCCCTTCGACGGCGAAGACGGCACTCTTGATGCCGGCCTCCTGGCCGCGGCTCTCGTCGAGCATCTTCACGCGCCAGCCTTTTCGTTCGGCGTAACGCAGGTACATGCGGAGCAGCATCTCCGCCCAGTCCTGCGCGTCCGTGCCGCCGGCGCCCGCGTGAATCGCCACGATGGCGTCACGGTCATCGTACTTGTCGCTCATGAGGGTGGCGAATTCCAACTTGCTGAAGGCGGCCTGAAGTTCCGCCAGCTTCGCGCCCACCTCCGCCTCGACGGATGCGTCCTCGCCTTCCGACGCGGCCAGCTTGGCGTATTCCGTCAGGTCGCGAACATCGGCCACCATTTTCTCCCACGTCGCGTGATATTCCTTGAGCTCGCCGAGACGACGACTCGCCTGCTGGGCGCGCTCCGTGTCCTTCCAGAAATCCGGCTGCTGCGTCTCCCATTCCGTCGCGTCAATGTCCGCCTTGGTCTTGTCCAAATCCAAGAGCCGCCAGGCGTCCGTAACGCGGCGGTTCAGTTCATCCAGCGCTTCAATCTGCTGTTTCAGCATGGCGACATAGAAGCCGTAAGCCTTAAGCCGTAAGCCGTAAGCCGTAAGCCGTAAGCTGTAAGCCTTAAGCCCTATGGCTTATAGCTTATGGCTTATGGCTTAGGGCTGCCGACCATTACTTCAAAACTGCGTCAATATTAGGACAAAAGACGCGGACTGGCAACGACCGTGGACTTCAGGCAGCGAGGCCGCGACGGATGAATTCGATGCCGATGGCGACGATGATGAGGCCCATGATCTTGGCGAAGGCCGACGTGCCGTGGCGACCCAAGAGCTTCAGCACCAAGAACGACCAACGGAAGGCCAAGTATTGAAGAAAGACATTTATTAGAATGGTCGCGAGCGTAACCAGATAGCCGTATTCCTTGACTAGAACGATAGCCATGGAAATGGTTCCGGGGCCGGCCACCGTAGGCGTGGCGAGCGGCACGGTGATCACGTCCTCGGTCGCCTCAATGGCCTCGCTGCTGCCAAGGCTGAAACCGAAGAGAATGGAAAGGCCGAGGATGACGAAAACGACGCCGCCGGCAATGCGGAAACTCGACAAGGAGACGCTGAAGACATCCAGGATGAAACTGCCGGCCAAGGTGAAGATGGCCAGGATGATGGCGGCGCGTACCGTCGCGTGGAAGGCGATGTGGCGTTTTTCCTTTTCCGTCTTGCCGGCCGTGAGCGTCAGAAAAAACGGCACGTTGCCGACCGGGTCAACCGCGCCGAAGATGGCGAAGAAGGGTTGGAGGAGGCTGGTGGGAATCATAAAAGTGCTGGGGCGCTGGGGCGCTGGAGTGCTGGAGTCTTCAGTACTTCAGCACTCCAGTGCTCCAGCACTAAATTCGCTACATCTTGATCTGCTTCGCGTACTGGCCGAGGTAGGGCATCTCCCACTTGACGCCGGCCATGGCCTGCAGGAAGCCGTAGACGGAAACGATCACGCAGGCGATGGCGAGCGACCAGCCGACGAGCGGAATCCAGGCGACGATGCTTACGGCCACGTCCACCACGAACAGCACCAAGCCCTGCTTGGCGTGGAACTGCGCGAACTCATCATCCTTGGCGGTGAGCAGCGGGATGAGGAAAAGGACGCCGACGTAAGAAAGCGCGGGGATGAGCCGGTCGGGTTCGGGTTTCGTTGTCTTGGGCGCGGCTGGGGTTGGGGTATTTTCACTCATATTTTAGCGAAATAATAGGTACTCATATCATACTACGAAGCCGCGTCTCTTGCCAGAACGCGAATTTTCAGTAAAGGTGGGGGTGAGGGAAAAACATGAGCACCTTTACCCCCGTCCTTTGCCCGGTTTGCTGCGCTGAAGGTCTGAAAAGGCCGAACGGTTGCTGCGTCAAGTGCGGCCGCGCGGCTGGCACAAACAAATTCGCTGGCGTTTCAATCTGCGCGAAGTGCCGTCCGCATACGGGGCATTGCGCCATCTGCAACCTACCCGTGGACCGAGAGCTGTCGCCGAGGGACAAACCTTTGGCCGAGAGGGCGCTCGTCGTCCTGCTGAACGCCAAGACGGTCGGCGGCTAACAATAGAAGATTCTCGGGCACACTCGCCCACCCAACGGACACCGCTCGGTGTCCTTTGTTGTTTCATGCGACTGGCATGTCAAAAACGGTCGCCGGTGAGGGCGACCGCTTTCGTTTCGATATCGGTACCCCTTCGACAAGCTCAGGGGATATTTATGTTGTAGGGATGTTATTTCATAAAATCTAATACCCCATCCCCATTCCGCCGCCCATGCCGTGATCGTGCGGCATATCCTTCTTCTCTTCCGGGATGTCGGTGACGACGCACTCGGTGGTGAGGAGGAGCGACGCGATGGACGCGGCGTTCTGGAGCGCGGAACGCACGACCTTGGTCGGATCAACGATGCCAGCCGTCACCATGTCCACATACTCGCCGGTCGCGGCGTTGAAGCCAAACGCGCCCGTGCCTTCCTTGACCTTCGAGAGCACGACCTTGCCGTCCTCGCCGGTATTCTTGGCGATCTGCATGACCGGCTCCTCGAGCGCGGCACGCAGGATGATGCGACCGACGGCCTCGTCCGCCCCTTCGTTAGCGCGCGGCTTCTCGAGCACGGCGCTCGCGCGCAGCAAGGCCACGCCGCCGCCGGGCACGATGCCTTCCTCGACCGCGGCCTTGGTCGCCTGCACGGCGTCCTCGATGCGCTGTTTGATTTCCTTCATTTCCGTCTCGGTGGCCGCGCCAACCTTGATGACCGCGACGCCGCCAGCGAGCTTGGCCAAGCGCTCCTGCAGCTTCTCCTTGTCGAATTCCGATTCGGCCTTCTCGAGTTCCTTCTTGATGGAGGCAATGCGGTCGTCAACGGCTTTCTTCTCGCCGGCGCCGTCCACGATGGTCGTCATTTCCTTGGTGGCCGTAATCTTACGGGCGCGACCGAGGTGTTCAAGCGTGGCGTCCTCAAGCTTCAGGCCAACCTCCTCGCTCACGACCGTGCCGCCGGTCAGGACCGCGATATCCTTGAGCATCTCCTTGCGGCGGTCGCCGAAGCCCGGCGCCTTGACCGCGAGCGCGTTGAACGTGCCGCGGAGCTTGTTCACGACGAGCGTCGCGAGTGCCTCGCCGTCCACGTCCTCGGCGAGAATGACGATTTCCTTCTTGCCGGTCTGCGCGATCTTCTCGAGGAGCGGCAGGATATCGTGGATGCTGGAAATCTTCTTGTCGGTGATGAGCAGGTACGGGTCGCTGTATTCGGCCTCCATGCGCTCCGGGTTGGTCACCATGTACGCCGAGACATATCCCTTGTCGAAGCGCATGCCGTCCACGACCTCGGTGGTGATGCCGAAGGACTGCGAGTCCTCGACGGTGATGACGCCGTTCTGGCCGACGGCCTTCATGGCCTCGGCAATGATTTTGCCGATTTCCGGGTCATTCGCGGAGATGGCCGCGACGCGTTGGATGTCATCCCCAGAAATGTCCTTGGACATCTTCTTGAGTTCCGCGACCACGGCTTCGACCGCCCTGTCCATGCCGCGCTTGATGACCATGGGATTCGCGCCAGCGGCAAGATTCTTGAGGCCGGCCGCGTAGATGGACTGCGCGAGCACGGTCGCGGTAGTGGTGCCATCGCCCGCGACGTCGTTCGTCTTGGAGGCGACTTCCTTCACGAGTTCCGCGCCGATGTTCTCGAACTTGTCGGGCAACTCGATTTCCTTGGCAACGGTGACGCCGTCCTTGGTGACGGTCGGCGAGCCGTAGCCCTTGTCGAGCACGACGTTCTTGCCGCCCGGACCGAGCGTGGTCTTCACCGCATCGGCGAGCGCGTCCACGCCCTTCTTGATGCGGGCGCGAGCTTCGTCGGAGAATAGGATCTGTTTGGCCATATGGTATAGATAGTAGCCTTAAGCCGTAAGCTTTAAGCCGTAAGCGAATTGCTCGCCCTACGACTTACGGCTTATGGCTTATGGCTGAATATTGAATGCTTATAGCTTACGGCTTAAGGCTTATGGCTTTACTCAATGAGCGCGATGATGTCCGACTCGTCGAGCACGAGATACTCGACACCGTCAATCTTCACCTCGTCGGGTCCGTACTTCTTGAAAAGGATCTTGTCGCCGGGTTTCACGGACATCGGCGAGCGATTGCCGTTCTCGAGGATCTTGCCCGGGCCGACGGCGAGCACTTCGCCGCGCTCCGGCCGCTCCTTGTCCACGGTGTCAGGGATGACGATGCCGGACTTGGTCGTTTCGGTCTTCGCCTGGGGCTTGACCACGACGTGATCGGAAAGTGGTTTGAGCTGCATAGTCGGGCTCAATTAAATGATAAATGTTGGATACCCCTCGACTCCGCCCCGCACCAGTCGCTTCGCTCCGGTGCAGGGCTCGCTCGGGGGATATACAATTATTGATTATTTCGCTTAGCTATCCGGCCAAAGCCGGTTAGCACTCCTCATTTTGGAGTGCTAAGAGGCAGATGTCAAGTGGCCGCGGCCTGAGCCAAAAAAGCTCCATTTTATCAACTATAAAGCCCCGGAAACCGAGAGTGGCCGGGGCGTCTCTAGTCCTCAGGTCGGTTGAAGCGACCTTTGAGCGCCTGGGAAGCCAGGGCGCGCACACGATGAGAAAGGCCGGTGTTTTCCACCAAATCAGCGAGGGACGTGGGGTAAGACCGGGCAAATATCCATTCCCACTGCTCGTCGGAAAGTTCGGGCGGAATGACAACCAACTGGGTGCGCCTGGCCTTGGTTCGGCTCCGAATCGGGTTTAGGCCCTCCTCGATGAGCTGTTCCTGGGAATAGCCTCCCCTAACGACCAATTCCACGGCACCATCGGGTATGTCTTCGAGCAACATCTCTTCCTGCTCGTCGTCCATGGGCAATCTCCTTCTGTTGCGCCGACCAGCGTATCGGCGATGGCTTGAGACCATTGAACCACAATGCGGCGGTTCGTCAAAGCTCGCTGGCCTCTTTCAGGTCCAAGTAAGCAGCGTGCAACAGGCCGACCACGATCCAGAAGAACACCTGGCCGAACCAGGAGGTCCAGAGGAAATGATCGAACAGGCAAGCAACCAGCATGGCGGCGGTGCAGGCGGCATAGGCGGTCGCGCCGGACGTGAACCGTCCACCGCGCTTGAGAAGCGTCGGCATGGCGAGGCGCCGGAACATGACGCGGATCGTGTAGGCGATGAAGGCGAACCAGGCGAAGAAGCCGATGAGGCCGGTTTCGACGGCGACGAGCAACGGCACGTTGTGAACGTAATCCGCCAACCACCAAGAGCGTTCGCTATCAACTTCCGACCGGATGACGAGCGGCATGCGGCCGATGCCGACGCCGGTAATTGGATGACGGAGCAGGAGGGTCGCCGCGTCGCTGTATTGGCCGCGGCGCGCCTCCATCGACTGCACCTCCAGCCGAGCTTCGCCGCCAACGCGGGTGAGCATCGGCTCGGCGTAAAAATAACCAAGGGTGAAGAACGTCAGGGCGATGATGCCGAGCGACGGGATGATGACCGTGCGGAAAGTCGGAGCCGCTCCGCGCAGGAGCGAACTGGCCGCGAGCCAAGCCAAGCCAACGGCAGTCGCGAGTGCGGCGCCGCGCGAGAGCGAAAAAACCAGCCCAGCGGTGACAAGCGGCAGGAAGGCGTAGAACCAGATGTGACGGCGATGACCGGCCTCCCCTTCGACGAAACGGAACCAGCCGCCCGGCGGACGGTGGACTTCTTCCGGTTCCGTGGCCGCGTGCGCCTCGTCCGGCGCCGCTCGACCGCGGTAGGCGATGACCCCAACGCAGGCGATGACGCTCAAGCCGACATACAGGCCAAAGACGTTGGGGTGCGGCAAGGCCCCGTAAGCGCGCAACCAGCGGCCACTGGCCGTTTCCACGACCGCCGCACCCAGCTGATCAGCCGAATGCGCCGCCATGCCGAGCCATTTGGAGGCGAAAGCGGATTGGGTGTAGAACTGCCAGGCGCCGAACGTCGTTTGGAAAAGCCCGCCGCCGACCAGGGTGGCGAGCGTCTCATGGGCATCAGGACGGAAGACCAGGATGGCCCAGAATACCGCGACGCCGAGCAGGACGAAGCCAGCCTGGGTGAGTCCGGCCAAAAGGTCGTCCCATTGGGAAACCGAAGCGAAAGCGACAGCGGCCACGAGGCCGGCCAACCACGCCACCGGCAACCGCGCCAGCTTTTCGACGCGCTTTCGCCCGGCGTTCCAGAAGGCGGCCACCACGAAAGCGAGCGCCGCCAACTGCATCCCGAAAACGCTGACCGTGCCCGGCTCGACCGCCTGCCCGTCAATGAAACCGGTACGCAAAATCCAGCGCGTGCCGCTCGGCGCGAACGCAACCAGCACGAAGAAAAGGAAAGCGACCAAGCGACGGTTGGGGCGCCATTTCATATGTATTTATTGTCCTTCAAAGCGCGCATCCATTCAAGGAAGCGGTCGCGATACTCCTCACGGCGGTCGTTCACGTGGAATTTCAAGGCGTCCTTGGAGACAACGACCCGCGTATCGCGATTCTGCAGTTCGGTGATGGCTTTCGGCAGGCGGCGCGTCTCAAAACGTTCGGCCCAAGGCTCCAACCAACGCAGGACGGCGAGCGGAACGGACACGCGCGGCCGGACAACTTTCCGCCGATGCCCCCAGACGGGCAAACGAAAACCCGGCAGCTGTTCCTTGAGCCACGGGTTGGCGGCGAAAATTTTTTCCTCAACACCGCCGGCGTCATAGACCGTCACGAGGGTCGCCAGCCAGTAAGTCAGGTAAATGTCGTCGGGCGCGAACGCGAAGCGGGACAAATCCAGATTCTCCTCGGAAAGGAAAAAACTCAAGCAGAGCCGGCCGGCCTGATGTTGCGGGGTCGGACGCAGACCAAGGACATGCAACGCGCCGACGACGACGAGGCGCGTTATCCAAAGCGTGCCGGGACGGCAGACGACGAACAAATCAATGTCGCTGTCCTCGTCCGCGCCGACGAGCGCCAGGCTGTTGCAGACCGCGATGAGCCGCACCGAAGAGAGGTGCCTGGTCCAGCGGGCGAATGTCCGCGCGCGCTCGAAGTGGGTTTCGCCGAGGCGGAAGCGACGATGGCGGAGACTAGTTGGTAGTTTGTAGTTTGTAGTCTGTAAGGTTTCTGCATGTTTGCCATTGTCATCCAGCCAGAAATAGCCATCCTGTTCGCGCAGGGGCAGTTGGCGTAAAGCAACAAGAATGTCTGATTGAGGAATCTCTGGCCCGAGCGGAGCGCAGCCGGCGCACCATAATGCCATTCCACGCCGCCGCCCCGGCCCGGGAGCCGGGGGAAGTCGAGGGCCGGCTGCCTGCCCCTCGACAGGCTCGGGGCAGAACGTTGTTGAATTTTGCCGTAGCTCTTCGTCCCCATCTCCGCATCTCCGATACCTAAACCTCGCCGCTTCAAGCGGCGTGAGCGGCTGGCCGAACAGCCCGAAAAACGCGAAAGCGGCGAGAAGCGAACTTTCGAGGTCGATTCGGCTTGGCTTGGCATCCATTGGGGAATCCATACGTGTCCCTAAAATATACCAGAACGGCAGGGAAGTGCCTGACTGTCCCTCCGGTGCCTGGCACCAAGGGGACACAGCTGCCTAAATATACCAGAACGACGAAGAAGGGCCTGGCATAAAGGGACACCCATGAACATGCCTGGCACCAAAGGGACATTTTGAGCGGCGTTTGGGATAAAAAACAAGAACCGCTATGGGCAAGCCCATAACGGTTTGGTGAGAATCGGGTTGATTCCTCAAGCGGTCACTCGATGACCAGCTTCAGGGTCGTGCCGATAGACCAGAAGGATTCGGCGGAAAGCAGTACGTCGTAGTGTATGACCGCTCCGACGACGGTGATGTGAGGGCTGCCCTTCATCGAAAAGCAACTGACCATCATCTGGCTGTCGGAGGGCAACCAGGCGCTGAAGTAGACGACGCCGTCCGGCGCAGTTGTCACGCGCCCCTTGTCGTCGGTTGCCCCGCGGATCAAGCCCTTGTGGCCACCCTCGAACGGCAACTCGGCAATGTTGGCTTGAACCTTTCGACAGAGTTCGACGGGGCTTCCGTCCTTGGAGTCGTACGCCGCGAACATGTAGAAGCCGAGGTTGTTGACCGCTATGAGGGAGGGGGTGCTGGCCGAGATGGGCGTCATCACCTGACTCTCGAGGGGGCCGAGAGACTCGGAGTTGAGAAGCTCGGTGTCTTCGGGCAGTATGGCGGTCAGGCCGATGACCTTCCTCTCGTCTGATTCTGCCGAGGCGGTTCCTGCGACCAGAATGGACAGGGCGAAAACGGAACGAATGAACAGCGACGATGAGAGCATGGTTTTCTCCTTGTTGCAGAGGCATCAGTCAGTCCGTGACTACGCTAACACCTATCGCCCGCCGTGTCAATTTCGCCTACTGCGGCAAGCGAAAACGGAGCGGCGTTTCGGCCGCTCCGTCTCAATATCATTTAGAGCCTATCCCAGTAGGGATTTCCGCGCCGGAATCGGATGATTTTCCGCCAGGCGGCGCGAAAACCGAGGAGGAATATCGGGATATTTTGACGAGGTTTCTCGCGCCGCCTGGCGGAAAAGGGCCGATTGCGGGCCGGGAAGACCTACTGGGATGGGCTCTTATTCCACGCGACAGTCCAATCGCGCCATGCTGGCCGGCGCTTCGTTCGTGGCGGACGGCACGGTCTTGAGCGCTTCCGCAAGCTCCATCTCGGTGAGTGTCTCGTCCTTGACGACCATCTTCTCGTCGTCGAGCGACACCACCTGGGAAAAATGGATCACGAGCTCCTTGGGCAGCAGGCCGACGGGCAAACGCGATTGGTCAACGAGATATTGCACGATGGAATGCGTGGCCGTATCAACAACCAAGCCAGCGACGCGTCCGAGGCGTTCGCCGGAAACGGTGAAGACCGGCAGTTTGCGGATTATCTCGTCAGGCAGGCGCATAAGGTGGTGTGCGACGGGGTCGCGCCGCTACAGTTTAACAGTCTCCGGCTTGGCCGCCTTGCCGCGACGGAAAAACCATTCCTGCTGGGCGATGGTGAGCAGGTTCATGACCAACCAATAGAGAATCAGGCCGCCCGGCAGCGTCCAACCCATAATCAGCGTCATGATGGGCATCATGATGGTCATCTGCTTGTTGACCATGACCATCATGCGCTCGTCATCCGACCCGGCCACCTTCGGCTGCTGCCGAGACACCATGGATCGGGCCTGGAAATACTGGGTGATGGCCGCGAGAATCGTCACCGGGATGTTGGGCTTGGAGAGGTCGATGACGCTGAACAGCATCGGCGCGATCTGGCCGGGGTTCGGCACGAACGAGTACAGCACGTCGAAGCCGCTCGACTTCAGGCCGTTCGCCAGGGCCTTGTAGAGCGCGATGAAAACCGGCAATTGCAGCAGGAGCGGCAGGCACGACGAGAACGGTGAGACCTTCTCGCGCGAATACAGGTCCATCAATTCCTTGCCGAGCTTCTCCTTGTCGCTGGCGAACTGCTTCTTGAGCGCCTCCATCTTCGGCTGGAGCTCCTGCAGTTCCTTCTGCGATTTCAGGGCCTTGGTCGTGAGCGGCCACAATACGGCCTTGACGATGATGGTCAGGACGATGATGGCCAAGCCGATGTCCTTCCCCGGCAGGACATTGTAGATGCCGATGAGCAGGTTGAAAATCGGCTGATAGAAGATTGTATTGAAGAGTTCCCCCATATGGCGTGGCGTTTCGAGGCTTATTCCTCTTTCTCCGCCTCTTCGGCGGCGGCTTCCGGCTCGTGAGCGGTCTCGGCTTCGGTCGCCTCTTCCGTCGCTTCTCCGGACGGCTCGGCGCCGTCTTCGGTCCCTTCCTCGGTCGGAACCAGAACCTGACCGGACACCTCGCTCAATTCCTTGATGTTCAGCCGCCAGCCGGTGAGCCGCGACGCCAGGCGCACATTCTGTCCGCCACGCCCGATGGCGAGCGACAGCTGATCCTCGTTCACGATGACTTCGGCGACATGGGCATCCTCGTCCAAGGCAATTTCCACGACCTTGGCCGGCGACAGCGAATTGGTGATGAAACGGACCGCGTCCTCGTCAAAAAGAATGATGTCCACCTTCTCGCCGCCGAGCTCGCCGATGATGGTCTGGATGCGCGTGCCGCGCTGGCCGATGCAGGCGCCGATCGGATCGACGTTGTCCTGGGTCGAGGCGACCGCCACCTTGGAGCGCGAGCCGGCCTCGCGGGCGATGGCCTTGATGAGGACGATGCCGGCAGCGACCTCCGGGATTTCCGTGGCAAACAGCTGGCGGACGATCTCCGGATGCGAGCGGGAAACGATGACCTCCGGGCCGCGGGCGCCCATGCGCACGTCGGTGACATAGACCTTGATGCGGTCGCCGGGGTTGTAACGCTCGGACGCCACCTGCTCTTCCGGCGGCATGACGGCCGTGGTGCGGCCGAGATCCACGAGCACCATGCGCCCTTCGCGGCGCTGGACCGTGGCGTTCAGCAGCTCGTGTTCGCGGCCCTTGAACTCGTTGAAGACGACATTGCGCTCGGCGGCGCGCAAATTCTGGGTGATGACCTGCTTGGCGGTCTGCGCGGCCATGCGGCCGAACGCCGCCGGCACCTCCAGCTTGACGCGCAGCTCGTCGCCGACCTCCGCGTCCTCTTTCTTTTCCTTGGCGTCCGTCAGCATGACCTCCGTCTTGGGGTTGAATTTCTTCTCTTCGGGAGCCTCCTCGACCGGCGTCTCCTCGGAGACGTACGCCGTGAGGCGCTGGACGGATTCGACCGGCGTGATGCGCCCCTCCTCACGGCGGTTACGCTCGGCGCGGGCCTGCTCCTCGGCGGCCTTGATCTCCGCGGCGGTCTCCTCGGTCAGTTCCTGATCCTCGACAACGGTCTTCACGTCGAAGACCTCGAACTCTCCGGTTTCCGGCTCGAAATTGACCTTCAGGTTCTGCAGGCGGTTGCCGAAATCCTTGCGGTAGGCGGCCGCGAGCGCCGACTCGATGGTCTCGATGACGGCTTCATAGGGGAGGTTCTTCTCCTCGCAAATCTGCTTGATGGCTTGGGCGATGGGCGATGACATATCTAGTTTGTAGTTCGTAGTTGGTTGTTTGTAGTTGCCGTTAATTGGCTGTTTTTGAGGTATAGATACAAAGGAGACTGATCCTATCCAGAATCAGTCTCCGTATCGGAGTGTACCCGATTTCGACGGGCTTGGCAAGGGGGCAAGGCGGCATGCCTAAGCGCCCGCGACCCGGCCCGTGAAGCGCTTCGCCTCGCGGAGTAGGTGGCCTCCTGACAAACTGGCACGCAGGGAGCAAATCTGCCGCTCGTCGCGCAGGAACGCGGCCATCTCATCCGGCGAAACACGCCCGCCATAGGCCTCGCTCTTATGCTCGGCGATGATGACGATGTCCTCGTCGCCGAGCTTGGCCAGGTAGGCACCAGCGACGGGCAGCCAAAGCCGGTACTCTTCTGCGGCTTTGCGACACCGATCCCGCTTGCACTCGCGGCGATATTCGCTATCACCGTCGTCAGGGGCGTTATCCCTTTTCGCACGTAGCATTTCGGTGTGCGCGCAGGTCATGCCCGCGACCAGAATTTCGTAGGCGTGAAACGCATCTTGCCCACGCCGGTTCGAACCGCGCCGACTACGGCATATCTCGTACAGGCGGCGCAACGCGGCAACAACCTCCCTCAAGGCGGTAAGGGTGTCACCACGACCGACCGAAAAAACAGCGATGGCGCAAGCGACGGCCGAGGCCAGCAACAAAAGACAAAAAAAGGTGTTCGGCATCTCTGACTCCTATCGGAATGAGCAACGTCTAACCCTTACAGTACAGTTTCCGGGCGGAAAGTCAACCCCCGGGTATTCCTGGCGGCTGGCAAAAAAGCAAGAAACACAGCCCACTGTTCACTGACCACTGATAACTCCACCACTCCCTATCCCTCCTCCCCCACCGCTGACTCGAGATGACAGAGGCGCGGACGCGAGCCATCGGCAGGAATGACCACGCCGATGACGTCAATACGATATGGGCGATTCATTGCGCAGTGCGCTCCGAGCCACGTCCAAGCCGCCCGGCGCAAGGCCGCGCGTTTCGCCGCCGTCACGGCCTCCTCCGGCGCGCCGAACCCGAGGCCGCGCCGCGTCTTCACCTCGACGAAGACGATTTCGCCCCGCTCCTCGGCGACGATGTCGATCTCGTTGGCACCAAAAACGCCGCTCTTCCAGCGGCGTCCCAATATGCGATAACCCTTGTTGGCGAGATACGCGGTGGCCACGTCTTCGCCACGCATGCCCAAGCCGGAACGATCATCTTTGGCCAGGGCAGGCGCCATATCACTTCTTGTGCTTCTGCGGTAGCCACCGCTCGAGCCGTTCACGAGCGACAACCTGCGACCGCCGGGCCGGATACTCGCGCACCGCGTAAACGGTCACGAACCCTAGCTTGATGATGAAATACAGGAAGGTCGCGAGGAACCACAACCTCATCCCCAGGAACGGGATTTGCTCGTAGGCCAGGAACAAGGCGACAAGGCCAGCGCAACCGGTCATGAACAGCAAGCCGGCGAATCGCCGAAACACCTCGGCCTTGAGCCCATCACGTTTCTTCAGGCTGCGGGCGACGAAATACAAAACGATCGCGAGAAACAGGAACCAACCGAAGAACGCCAGGATGCCGCTCACGAGCGACGGCCCGAGCGGAACCGGATTCGGATTGAACCAATAACGGTAGTCGAGGAAGGCCGCGAAGCCTTTCAGGAATGACAGCATAGGCGATGGGGCTGACAGGGTCAGCGATAGAAATGCTAAACGATGGCGCGGAAAATGGCAAGAGCTTGACTAGGTTCTAGGTTCTAGGCTGTAGGTTCTAGGGAATTTAACGCAAAAAACCGTCTTTAAGACGGTTTTCATGGCAACCTAGAACCTAGTAACTAGAGCCTGGCACCTACTCCTTCGGCTTGGTGAAAATCAACCCGTAGTGATATCGTCCCGGTTCGAACAGCTTCTCGAGCTTCAGTCCCGCTTTCTCACCGAGCTGGCGCGCTTCGTCCACGGAAAGCCGCGTGCCGACGTCCGGCCCGAAATTGACGCCGGTCGGACGCCAGTCAACGACAACCAACCGGCCGCCGGGCTTGATCATCCGGACGCATTCCTTAATCATCGTGTCGCGCTGTTTGGACATGAAAAGGTTGTTGATGAGGAGCCCGATGTCGAGCGAGTTGTCCGCGAGCGCCACGCCGCCCGGCCGCTCCATGTCGCCCCAGACCGGTTCGACATTCGTGGCGCTGTCGAAGCGGATGCGCCCCTCGATGCCGCTCAAGACGGACTTCAGGATGTCCACGGCGTAAACGCGCCCGTCCGGCCCGACAAGCTGGGATGCCGGGAAGACGTAGTGCCCGAGCGTGCCGCAACCGAAATCAGCGACTTTCATGCCGCTCCTGATGTCCGCCTCCTTGAGAAGGTTGAACGGATCGATGAGTTCCCTGCCGGTTGGTAAATACATATTCTTTTATTGCGGTTGGGGCACGAGCCATTTGACGAGCGTTCCCTGGATGAATCCGCCGAACATTCCCGTGGCGACGATGAAGCCGATGAAAATCACGCCGATGCCAATGAGCTTGTAGAACAGCCGTGAGCCGCCGGAACTGCCGAGGTTCTGTTCCGCCCATTCGATGGCGCCGAAATTCTCGTAGAACCATTCGGACTTCAAGACCAGCAGGACGCCGACCCCCGCCATGACCAAGCCGCCGATTGTCCGCAGGATGATGGCTCCCATGACTCTTGAGGCAATCGCCTTGTTATCCTCTGGTGGGCACGGAAGCCCCGCCATACGGCGGGGTCTCCGCTTCGCTCCGAGATTCTCACCCTACATACTTTTGCCCGAAATCCACATTGCCCTGGTGGGCGCTGAGGGAGTCGAACCCCCGGCCTTCTCGGTGTAAACGAGATGCTCTAACCAACTGAGCTAAGCGCCCATAACGCCCACCGGGACAATTTGGGGGGCAAACGCGCACGAGATGCTCCTTGTCCCCCGAAGCATCAGCGCAGGGGGATAACCAACTGAGCCACGTGCCCTTACTCGGGCCCACCAGAAAATGAAAGGTGTGGGATGCTCTGACCAGCTGAGCTAATCGTCCGTCGTTGGTATTATATCGCCAAATGCCCGGGTTGGGCAAAGCAATTAAAAAAACGAAGGCGGCGGGTTGACGGGACCTTCGCATCCTGGCCGCTTCAACGAACGGCCATTGCTTTGCGAAAACGATGTCATACGTCAACCGACGCCCAAGGGTTTCGACGGCCTTGCGGCCTCCACCAGACTTGGGCGCCTGCCGCCTTCATTAAGAAACAAGGAACAGGGCTCGGAGTGAGCTGACCGCAGTTTATCTGACCTGAATTTAGACGTCAAA
>JAQTNC010000011.1:0-5703 GCA_028714475.1 Patescibacteria group bacterium | reverse complement strand
CGTGGTGCGGACGAGAGGACTCGAACCTCCACGGGGTTGCCCCCGTCAGCCCCTCAAGCTGGTGTGTCTGCCAATTCCACCACGTCCGCGTGGGCAATGGATAAGTTATCGAAATTATTAGAACTTGGCAAGGGGGCTCCCTTGTTCTGCCCCGACCTTGCTTGCCCCGTGCCCTGTACCGTTCTGGTACAGGGTTTACGGGGTGGGGGCAAAACGTTCTGGCCCTCGACTCCGCTCGGGCCCGAACTGCTTTCTCGTGCGCCTTCTTTCCTATTCCGCCGCGAACAGCCGTTCCTTGCCGGTGATGATCTTGAGGCGTTCGGGAACGATCTCGATGAGGAAATCCTTGTTGGTCATCTTCCAGCCGTCAACGGAAACCGTAATCGGCTCCTCGGCGTGGATGGACAGCCGACGCAGCGGGATGACCGTCTGTTGGGATGGGCCGCGGCCGGTGAGGCGGCCGATCGTCGACGGGCGCGTCAGGACGAGCACATCAAGAAAGCCGTCCTGCGGGTCGCCGGGCAGGCGTCCGCCGGCCTCGCACAGGGCGACATCGGGACTACGCAGGTTGCTGACGATCATCTCGCAATCCGCGACCTGCGGACAGATGCGGAAACTGCCCTCGCCCTCGACGGTGAAATGCCCGAACGGCACGCTCACCCGCGACAGGAAATGTTGGCCATTGACGCGGCCGAGGTCAATCATCTGCGTGACGCGCTTCGAGAGCGTCTCGCAAGCGGCTTCGCCTTCGGGGATGCCGAGCGCCCGCGCGACCCAAGTAGTTTGGCCGACCGGGATGATGCCCAAGGTCACGTCCGCGTCGCCGATGGCGCTGACCACCTGGGCGACGGTCTCGTCGTTGCCGACCGCCACGATGGTCTTGGCGCCGCGACGTACCTCGTCGCGCACCAGGCCCTTGGCGTTCGTGAACGGCGTCAACCGGCCGATCTTGCTGCTCAAGCCCAAATCGGTGAGTCGCGTCTCGATGGCCGCGACGGTGCGTTCATGTTTACGGTCGGCCAGGAAGCCGTCGTAGATGTAGTAATACATGACTGGACAAAGCGGGGGTGGCGCAAGGCCGCCCCCGGGTGATGCTTGACGTCGCCGCGCCTATTCGACGGCTACGCCTTGTTTTACCGCCTCGCGCGCTTGCGACTCACGCACGGCGCCCATCGGCTGGTGGCCAACAGCCGCCGCAACCGGCTGCTTGGCGGCCGGACGCTGCTCGCTGGCGTTGCCCATGCTGATCTGTCCGTTGATCTGCGCCCCACTCGCGACAATGATATTCTTGGTGCGGATGTCGCCGATGATGCGGGCTGTCGGCTCCAACTCCAGCTTCTCGGAAACGACCAGGTTGCCGCGCACCTCTCCCGCCACGACGGCGTTGGCCGCCGACACGTCAGCGGAGATGCGGGCCTGCTGGCCGACGCGCAGGTTCTTCTCGGTCTTGAGGCTGCCCTCGACCACGCCCTCGATGAGGACGTTGCCCTGGCTCACGAACTCGCCCTCGACTTTCACCGAGGCGGCGATGATGGTTTCGGCGTCCCCGGCGCCTTCACGGATTGGCATATCGTTCTTCTGAAACATATTTAATTATCATCCGCCGACGCCTTGCCGGCGGAAAAGGATTCAATACGGCGATTATAACAGGGCTGGAAATAAAAGAAACCCCTCAACTTCATCCGCCTACGGCGGCCTGCGTTCGGGGCATGCCTACTGAAAAAAGCGGCCTCTTGGCCGCCTTGGTCGCACAGAAACTCACGCTGGCAACCAGAACCCGAACGTCGAGCCCTGGCCCTTGCCGGCCGATTCCACGATGACGTCGCCGCCGTGCGCGGCCACGATGTGTTTCACCAGGAAAAGCCCCAGGCCGGCACCGGACGGATCCATGCGTGCCGCCGACAGGCCGCGCCGGAAAAGCCCGAACAGGTGTTCCGTCTCCTCGACCGACAAGCCGATGCCGCTGTCGCTGACCCGCACCTCCACCCGACCTGCTTCGCGCTTGGCAACGATCCTGATTGTCCCCTTCTCCGTGTACTTGATGGCGTTGTCAACGAGATTCAACATGACGTGATAGATCTTCCCGCCGTCGCACTCAACCATGCCGATGCTGCCCGGAATGGACACTTCGATCTGCAGCCCCCGGCTCTGTGCGAGCGGTCGCACGCTGTCGAGCACGCGACCGGTGAGCTCCAGCAGATCCACTTGGCTGCGGAACAGCTCCAGCTTGCCGAGCTCGATGCGGGCGAGGTTCAGGAAAGTCTCAATGGTCTGGAGTGCCTGGACAATCGCGCCAAGGTTCAGGTCCAGGATGTGCTTCTGCCGTTCGTTTAACGGCCCAAAATCTCCCTTGAGCATCATGTCGAGATAGCTGCGCATGCCGCCGAGCGGCGCGCGCAACTGGTGCGACGCCAAGGACAGGAACTGCGTCTTGGCCCGATCGGCTTCCAGCAGCCGGCCGTTCATCTGAATCACGTGCTCATTAAGCAGCCGGACTTCCTTGATGCGTTGCGCCCCGCGCACCATGTTGCGGATCAAGAGTATGCCGTAGCAGACCAGCACGACGAGCGCCATGAGGCGCAGGGCGAAATCCACGAACGACTGGGCCACGACGATGTCCGCCACGATGATGAACGAGGTGATCAGGACGAACACTTCCGCGCCCACAAGCCGCAAATCAAGCAGCAGCTGCTCCCGAACCAGGCCGCCCACGATGATGAAAACGCCCGTCAGCAGGGCTATGTCGGCAATCCAGAAGGAGTTGGCCACGCTGCTCAACGAGCCGCCGTACATGACGGCAAAGATGGAGTCGAAGGCGATGATGGTGCCGACGATAACCGCCACGAGGCTCCTTTGATCGAGATCAGGATGGCTGGCGGCCAACCGAACCAACAGCAGGGACACCGCGATCATCACGACGAAATACGCGGCTAGCCAAATGAAAGCCGAACCAGAAACCGCTGACGCCGTCGGGCCGCTGACAATGACGGTTTCGGTGCCGTAGATGAGCCAGAAGAAAAAGGCGTTCGGCAGGAGCAAGACCACCTGTTGCCAAGTCCTCGGCAAGGAACCGCGCCACAACGACCAAGCAAAAAACAGGAACAGTGGCGGCAGCAGCGAGCCGATGAAATAGATGGTGCGCAGCCAGAACTGCGCTTGACGGACGTCGGGCGCCATGCGCCACAACACGAAGGCGAACGACCAGAAAGAGATGGTGACCAGCAGGGCGGCCAGCGCCGTGCTGTGAGCGACTTGACGGCGCTCATAATAGACCCACATGCCCAGGCCGAAAGCCAGCACGGCGGTAAAGATGACGTTATGGGACGCGAGAAACGATAGGGCCCCCATAGAATCAGCGGTCGTCAGCGGATGGCGGCCTGGCCGCGGTCTCGCAAACCCCCGCCGGTTCCGTCGGCACGTACACGGCCATGACCGTGCCACGACCCGGCGCCGTGTGCTCCACCCGGATGTCGCCGCCCATGCCGCGCATGAACTTGGCGCAGATGTACAGGCCGAGACCCATGCTCATGCCGGCCTGACGCGCCGCGTTATCCTTGGTCGGCCGGAAATACTTGTCGAAGACGTGGCGCAAATCCTCTTCCTGCATGCCGATGCCGGTGTCGGCGACGCGGATGGTCACCGAGCGACGTTCAAGGTCGGCCTCGGCGGAAATCGTCACTTTGCCGGCCGTCGTGTACTTGATGGCGTTGTCAACGAGATTGACCAGCACCTCGTGCAGCTTGTCCGGATCAATCCAGACCGATGGCAGCGGCTGGGGCGGTTCGCGGTACTCAAGCACCAGGCCCTTGCCGACCGCCTCCAGCATGACCTCGTCGGCCACCGTGCGGATAAGCGGAGCCAAGGCCAGTTCCGAACAGCTGTACTCGACCCGCCCCTTTTCCAGGCGCGTCAGGTTCAGCAGGTTGCTGATGAGGCGCACCAGCCGCTCGTTCATCTCGAACATCTGATCCACCTTCTCATGCAAGGCACCTTCCAGCGGGCCGTAAGCGCCTTCACGAACCAGCGACAACAGGCCCTTGATGACCGACACCGGCGTCCGCAACTGGTGTGACGCGGCGGCGACGAATTCAGACTTGAGGGCGGCCGTTTCCTGCAGCTGGCGATTGGCCTGACGCAACTCGCCGGCCATCAGCTCAACCTGCCTCCGCCGCCGGACCTCGCCGTGGAAAGACCGCAGCAGCAAGTAACTCAAGCCCAGCACCGCCACGAAAGACATGGCGGCGACTATCTGGTCGAGCATGGAAACGGACAAGGCCAAATTCAAGCTGAACAGCAGGATGACGGCGGCGATGAGCAGCTGAACCGACAGCAGGCGCCAGTCCAGCACGCCTCGGCGCGACAGGACGTAGGTGAACAGGACCGTGAAATAAACGGCGGCCAGCGGCCCCCAACGGTAAAGGGTATCCTGTTGCGTGATGAACGGCGCCAAGGCGTTCAGGCCGCCCAGGAAAATCATGCCGGCGGCCCAAGCCGTGCCGTAAACGGCCAGCCGTCGGCCGAGCTGATGGCGCTTGAGCCACAGCGCGTAAAACCCCGCTGCGGCAATGGCGATGGCGACCAGCACCAGAAGCCAAAACAAGTCGCCGCGATAGACGATGCGGTTGAGGCCGATCGCTTCCTCATACTGATCGATGCGGTCGGTGATGCCGGTCAGGACGGCCAGACCCGTCACCGCGAGCGAAAGGGAAACGACCATCCAACGCGGCAACCCGGGCGACTTGTCGGGGAAGCGGTTCAGGAACAGCAGGGACAACAGCAGGACCAGCTGGGCGAAAACGAAATTGACGCGGCCGACGAGAATCAGCCACTGGGCGTCAATGTTCACGTAAACCAAATTGAGGGTGACGAGCCAGCCGATGAAAGCGACGAGAAAGGCGGAAAAGGCTCGCACGTCGGCGCGGTATGGCCGCTGGATAAAAACCAAAACCGCAACCGAGAGCATGAGCCCGGCGGTCAGGAAATACAGGACTTGCCAAAACATTGATACGTTAAACATCTTCGCTAGATGAGCTTCAATTATGGCGCGCCCAATGATTATACCTATATTTTACCAAAAAAACCGACCGGAGCCAAGGCGGTCGGCAAGCAAAAAAAGTAAGGTAGCGTAAGTCAAGGTCGGTCGTCCGGCCGCTGTTCACCGCCAAGGACAACCACTCGCTTCCCCTCTTCCTTCGGCGGCAAACACTCCCCCGCCGGCTCGACGGGCATGACGAGGGCGATGGTCGTGCCCTTGCCGAGCGCGGTTTGCTCCACCCGGATGTCACCGCCCATGCCGCGCATGAATTCCGCGCAGATATAAAGACCCAAACCCAGGCTCATGCCGGACGAGCCGGCGGATCCGTCCAAATCACGGCGGGCGTATTTCTGGAAGACCTGCTCCAGCGCGGATGGGGTCATCCCCGAGCCGGTATCCTTGACCCTGACGATGACCGACCGTCCATCAGCCGACGATTCCGCCGAAATTTTGATGGACCCCTCTCGGGTGTGCTTCAGGGAGTTGTCAACCAAATTGACCAGCACCTCATGAAACTTGTCCGGATCGACCCAGGCCATCAGGGGCGTGGTCGCGGCCCCAGGAAATTCCATCGTCAACCCGTGTCGCGTGACTTCGGCCAACATTTCCTCGGAAGTCTCGATGATGATCCTGATGACGTCAAAACGGAGGCAGTTGTATTCGATGCG
>JAQTNC010000010.1 GCA_028714475.1 Patescibacteria group bacterium | reverse complement strand
GGGCTCGCAATGACAACAACTCAGGCCTTGCCACTAGCCGCCATGTGCCTTTCAAACCGCTCACGAAATTTTTCAAACGAGAAAGAGAAGCCGGTGTGGAGCGGGGTCGGCAGACTGTCGAGCGTGAACCAACCCAACTCGTCAATCTTGTCCGGCTCATTGATGCGAACGTCGTCATGATTGACGCGGATAAAAAACGGCACCGCGACCCAATGCGTCCGCACGCCTGACTGCTCGCGAAAGATGTCGTGGGCCGGCAACTGTTCCAGAATCTCTCCGTCGCAGCCGTATTCCTCCCCCACTTCCTTCAGGACGTTCTCGCGGAGCGACAGCCCATGCTCCAGCTGGCCGGAACCGGTGTCCCAGCGGCCCTGCTCGTCACGACAGATGGCCGAGCGCCGATGCATCAAAAGCCGCCCGTTCTCGTCGAGGCAATAGAACGGTGTCGTGACGCCAATGTAGTCAAAACCGATTTTCATAAATTCTTGATGACGAGACGATGTTACCAGCCGACAAGAGAGGCGTCAAAAACTCCTTGCACGCCAGCCGGTATATTATATATTTTTAGCTTATTTAAGCTGATTTTCTTCACCGATAATTATTGACAACTCCGTCTTTTTATATTATGTTAAATTGTTAGTTCCCTACAACTTGAACCTACAACCCCGCCGGAGGTGAGTCGTGAACCGCATTCCTCATGTCCTTTTCTGCCTGTTCGTGGCCCTGGTCGCCGACGCGTGCGACACGGACGTGCCCAATGGGACGGAGGGCACGATTAACCCGACGCCAACCCCGACCTGCCAGGCACCGGCCGTCAAGACCTATTGGCTCGACGTCAATTGGAACGACCTCGAGCGCGGTCTCGTCATCGACCAGGCCGAGGCCTGGAACGCCCAGGCCGCGGAGCTGATCGGGCGCCGCGTGATGGAATACAACGGGACGTTCGATGATCCGGACGGTCCGAGGCCCGAAGACAGGACGGACGGCAAGAGCGTCGTCTATGACGTGGACGACGAAGCGACGTACCACTTGCTGCACGACCCGTTCGACGACGGGACAGGCGCCAACGTCGGCGGCACCGGCCTCGCAGACGAGATCTACATCTACGTCAACCACCTGTACAAGGTGAACGGCACGGTAGATCAAGCCTGCTTCGAGTTCGTGGTTCGCCACGAGTTCGGACACTTCCAGGGCCTGAATCACGTCAAGGACCCCAACGCCTTGATGTACTGGACGAACAGCACCATGGACTTCGCGTCCCAGATGCAGTTCAAGGTGTCCGACCGCACGGAGTTCTGCCGCGTGTTCTGCTGCCAGGTGCCGGCGTCGTAGGTTCCGTCTTCGTACGCCAAGAGGCTCCCGCACCGAAGCAGGGAGCCTCTTATTATATGGGGTTGGAGGTCAGGTCTTGTTTATGACCCGCCCTTGACCGCTGCCGCGGCGACTGGTTTACTTTCAGCGCGCCAATTCCGGCGAAAAGGATGGAAAAGCCATGCGCTCCTTGACCGTGTCCGTTCTGTTGACCGCCCTCGCCCTCGTTGCCTGCGCCGCCCCGCAAAAGCCCGCCGCGACCCAAGCCGCTGTCGAAACAGCCGCGCCGACCGCAGCCAAGGCCAAGCCACGCCTCCACGTCAAGCTCTCCCTGCCGCCCGGCTGGTTCGTGGTGCAGGGCTCCAAGATCGACTGGGAAGACAGCCATGCCGTGGAACTCGTCAACCCCACGCTGTCGGCGAAAGGTACCATCGCCTTCCAGCCATCCTCGGTCGTCGTGCCGATGGAGTCCTGCGAACTCAACTACGAGGCGGCGCTGGACGGCGACGCACGAATCCTCCAGGTCGGGGAAGCACCGGATGGCTCCGCCTGCGGATTCATTTGGTTCGGCCCTTCAAAAAGGGTCATCGGCGGGATGATGTCTCTCTCCGTGCCCGGGAATGACGGTTGGACGGCGGCCATCTTCCTCCGCTATCCGGCGAACTATAAGGCCAACTTCCTGCAGCGCGACATCGAGACGCTGGCCAACAGCCTCGAGCTGGAACGCCGCTGAACGCGCCACCGCGCCACCCACCTTCTGGGTGACGCCCTCGACCGCCCCCTCGGCGGTCGTTTGTATATGGCTTTCGATTTTCGGGACCCAACACCCCCCTCGACGCAACCCAGCATGTCCCAAAGTGCCGGGCACCGTAAAAACACAACCCCGCCTGGCGTAACCCGGGCGGGGTGGTTCGGTGTGAGTGGCAGTCGGGCAGCCGCTTGGGTCTAGGCGAACACTTCGGTCGTGAAGATGGTGACCTCGTACAGCTCCTCGATCAACTGGCGCTGGTCGGGGTTGAACTCGAGCATCTTCTGCATGATGGCCTCGCCGGTCAGCGCGCCGAACTTGCTGTTCACGCGATGGAGCGCGTCATAAAGGTCGGCCAGGGCCACCACCCTTCCCAGGATCGGAATCACCGCCTTCGTCCCCTCGCTGTAGCCATGGAGCGGCGCGGGCAACGTTTCGGGATAGCCGTTACGCTGAAACCGATGATGCCAATGAACGATCTCGGCCGAGAAGTCGAAGACTCCGGCCAGCATGCGGAAACTGTCCGTAGCGTGGCGGGTCATTTCCGCCGCGTCTTCCGGCGTCCAGTCTTCGGTCTTCTGCAGGGTCGTGAGAAGCGTCAGAGCCTTGCCGACGTCATGCAGGAGCCCGGCATACAGAAGCGCCTTGGCGGAAAGGTGCATGAACCGGCCGATGCGGCTCGCGACAATACCCACGCGAACGGAATGACAGTACGTCGCTTCGTCCTTCAGCCTGACGAGGGCGAGGAAGGTGCCGATCTTCTGCCGCTTATCAGGCGCGATGTGGCACTCGTCGTACGCTTTCGCGAGACGAACATCCAGCGGAATCGACGGGTCCAAATAATGCAGGAACGCGGTCATGATGACCTCCTGCTCCGGTTGCCGGAGCGCATACACCCCCAATATACGCCGACCTTCGGGGGTGTCAAATGCGGTTCCTGACTGTCCCCAAAGTGCCAGGCACCGCGGTGCGACTGGCAAAACGAAAAACCGCAAATCCGCCAAGATTCACGGTTTTCGATTCACATCCCAAGACCTGACCCCGCGAGAAATCAAGAAATCAACGTTGCCAACTCAAGTCCACCTTCTCTAGGCCGTGTTCGCCCTCGTGGTAGGGGCTGCCGGCGAGGGGCAGCAGGACGAAGAAAGTCGAACCCTTACCCTCCTCAGACTTGAACCAGACGCGGCCGCCGGAGGATTCGACGATGGATTTGGCGATGAAGAGGCCTAGGCCAGTGCCTTCAGTATCCGAAATGACGGCGTTGTCGGCCCGGAAAAACTTGGAGAAGACGCGTTGGCACTGGCTGGCGGGAATGCCGATGCCCTCGTCCTTGACCGAGATGAGGACGCCGTCCGGGCGGCGCTCGCCGGAGAGCGTGACCTTGCCGCCAAGCCGCGAGTACTTGACAGCGTTCGAAATCAGGTTGACCAGCGCCTGGAAGACGAGCTTGGCGTCGATGTTCAGGTTGCCGAGGCCGGTCGCCGTATTGGCGATGCTGATGTTCCGCTCTGAAAAGAGCGGCGCGATCTCGGCGACGGCATCAGCTAGGAGCCGGTCCACGTTGGTCGACTCGGGCGTGATGGCAACCCGGCCCTCCTCAATGCGGGAGACGTTTAGGAGATCGTTGATCAGGTCCAGCATGCGTAGGCTAGAGTGGAGAGCGGCATCGATGAGGTATTTCTGCCGGGTGGAGATGGGCCCGTTCTCGCTGGAGAGCGCCATCTCAAGCAGCCAACGGATGGCCGTGAGCGGGGTTTTCAGTTGGTGGGAGGCGATGGAGACGAACTCGACCCTGAGCTTGTCTAGCTCACGCTCGCGGTGTTCGTCGTGGAAAACCACGACGGCGCCGAACAACACGCCATCCGTGCCGGTAATCGGCGCGGCTGTGGCAGACACGGGCAAATCCGGCCCGGAAGCAGGGACGAGCATGGTCTTGAGTGGGGCTTCGGCGATGGCTGTGCCGGCGATGGCCTCGCGGACAAAGCTTCCGGCCGGTTCGCGGCGCGGGCTGACGACGAAGTTGAAGACGCGATCGAAAGGCTCGCCGGAGACATCGTCGTCCTCCTTGCGGCCGACCAGCCGCATGGCCACCGGGTTCGTGAGCACGACTCGGCCGTCGCGGCCGACGACGAAGACGCCGTCGCCTATGCCGTTGAGGATGGCGTTCAGACGCCGCCGCTGGCTTTCAATCATGTCCATCTGCCGCCTGAGTTGGCTTATATCATGGCAGATGAGCACGTGGCCGACCGCCGACGGATCGCTGATGGCGCCGACCGTAACCTCGACCGGAACCGGGCCGGCCGCCGACGCCAGCTCGGCCTCAACGGCCGCCTGCGGGTAACGCTGGGCGGTGGCGACGATGTC
Source organism: Patescibacteria group bacterium (assembly GCA_028714475.1). Taxonomy (GTDB): domain Bacteria; phylum Patescibacteriota; class Patescibacteriia; order SG8-24; family SG8-24; genus JAQTNC01. The sequence continues at coordinate 43,708 of JAQTNC010000010.1, read as the reverse complement.
GCCCGCCTTGGGCAAGAATTGCCCGACCGGCCGGCCAAGCAGGGCGTCCGCCGTCCGACCGATGGCGCGGCAGGCCGCAGGGTTGACGACGGCGATGACACCGGCGTCATCGATGACAAACATCGGGTCAGCCATGGTGGCGATGATCGTCCCCGCCGCCACTGCCGTCGTGACGCGGAAGAGTTGGTAGCGGGCAACGGCGCCGCCGATCATCACGACATAAATCGAAACGAAGACGTTCAACAGAGACGGGATGGGGATGCCGAAAAAAAGGAAATAATTGGACAGGCCGCAGGTCCAACCGATGGCGCAACCTAACAGCACAAAACCGACCTGTTTGCGGTAGATGCCGATAGCGGTGCGGTAGCCGAGAAGCAACAGCGTCAGTCCGTAAAGGGCTAACGAGCTCCAAATCGCGAAAAATATATAGAACAGTATTTGGGCGCGCGGCCACCAGCCGCTGGCCACCGAAACAAAACGCGCGTCAGCCAAGAACCAAGGCGTAAAATCCGCCAGCAAAAAAAGGAAGAATACCGCCCAGAACAGCCTGATCTTGAGTTTCTCCCGGGGGCCTGTTCGTTTCAAAAGACGCGAGACGAAGGCGTAAAAAGTCACTGGCACGAAAATGGCTCCGGCCATGAGCATCCGATACCAAAACAAGGCCGTATCAGCGTTCGCGGCCAAGGCGGAAAAAACGGACGCGCTGGACCAGAAACACATGCTGGCGGCCAATCCGCAATAGGCCCACGTCAGATGATTGCGGTTGCCTCGCCACAATACCCACACTATGGAGCCAAGCGCCGCGCTGGCATTAATCGCCGAAAACCAGAAGGGGTACCGTAACCATTCAAACGCGTAATTGTTCGGATTCAGGATACTTAAGATATCGACCATATTCCGTTGTTTGTGGGCGGTTTCTTATTATAATTATAATAAATTTTGGCCGGCACATCAACAGTTGCGCCGAATCCCCGTTCACGCGTGCGCAAATTCAAGATTCAGGACTTGGGCCCATTCGCATATTTTAAAATATCCCCTGAGCGGAGCGTAGCGTAGTCGAAGGGGTACCTTATCCCCGCTCACACGTGCGCAAATTCAAGATTCAGGACTTGACTCCGTTTACATTCGGAGGGTGTCAACGCCCTTGACAAAAACGGAAAAAAACGTATAATAAACCAATATTTTCAGCCAGGAGTAAAGAGATGGCCTTTTTCATCGTCCTTTTCGAACACGGTCGGCAACTGGTGCCCTGCGGTCTGCTGCAGGCCGAAAACCTCGAAGCCGCGGCCGCTTTGCTCGAGAGCAAACCGACGCGCAGCGCTCGAGAGTATGTCGGTCACCTCGCGCAAATAATGGATGCGACCCGATCGTCACTCACAGCCATGGTCCGATTGGCGCATCCCGATTGGCAGGACGAGCCGGCTTGGGTTGCCCGTGCCGCGGAAAACCTCATGACGTCGGGCGAACCCGTGGAGATATTGCTCATGGAAGTCGAGGCCGTCAGCACGCCGCCGAAATAGCCCGGCCGAACCGCCGACCAAAACCAACCGACCCCTAAAGCCACGCGCAGTGGCGCTTCGTCCTACAGGACAAGGGGTCGGTTTTGTTGTGGCATGATCATCGTGACTGTCCCCAAAGTGCCAGGCACCGAAATTAATTATCCACTCGACCTAACTTCTATATTATCTTCCAACAACCGTATTTTGTCAGGCAACTCAACAACCTCCGTTTCATGGGCTTTCATCATCTCAAAGATGCCCTGCGGTGCGTGGCGCAGATCAAGCTTCCCGCCACATCGTGGGTAGTTTTTGCATGACAAAAACTTTCCAAACCGGCTTGTTCGTAATACCCATCTTCCCCCGCATCGCTGACAACGATATATCGGCCGCGTCTCAATGCGGCCACGTTTCAACTCAAGGGCAAACGGCGATTCTTTTCCTGCTTGTGTCAGAACAAATGCCTTGTGCCGGGCGCGGGTAAGCGCGACGTACATGAGACGGCGTTCTTCGGCAAACGGATATTCCTCCGGTTCGCTTAACACGATGTTGAGCAGCGGGTCATCCTGAATTCGACATGGGAATCCCAACAATCCGTTTATCACGTCAATTATTATGACAAAGTCTGCCGTTAAGCCTTTCGCGGAGTGGACGGTACTAAAGACGATTTTAAGATTCGAGCATCTCTTCTGCCAGTCTTTTATCATCACGGAACTGTAATTCCGATGGTTCGCCAGACTAAAACGTCCTAGGATAAATACCTTCAATGTGACTGGCTGCTTGTTGGTGTCTGACATTGCCTTCGCCAAGCCGTCCAGTTTGTCCAACACGCTTTCAGTCAGATCAGCAGCACCCGGTGTCTGCGTCAACACCTGTATGCCGCCGCCATCGAGTGCATAATTTGAATGAACCTGTTTGCGTATCTGTATCGGGTTGCGCAAAACAAAATCGTTACTGGCCTCCGCGATATTCGCGCAAAAGCGGTTGCTGACCTCCAGCTTCATGCGCCTTGTGTAACCGAAAAACCGTTCGAAATCAGCCATTAAAGATACGTCTGAACCGGTGAACCGAAAAATTGATTGCCAGTCGTCGCCGACACAATATAGTTTCAGATTCGGGTTGGCCTTTCTCAGGGCCATTATCAGGCGATACTTCGCCACCGAGATATCCTGGAACTCGTCAACAACAAGATATCTATATTGGCGACGTACAGCGCCGTCACCGATTAGCGAAGCAGCCTTTCCAAGCATGTCATGAAAATCGATGCCGCCAGCCTCGCTTAAATACTGCTCGTACTGCTCATAAACCGGCACAAAAAGCTCAACGAAGGCTTTTTCCCGAGGTTGCTGACCGCGCTCCCCTACCCGCTTCCATAAATCCGGCACGGTCATGGCCGCCGACTTAAAGAGGTTCAAAAAACTCCGCATCAGGTTGGTGATCTCCATCACGGCCTCTGGCATCATGAGGGTCTCCATTATGTCGTTAATATCGATGAGGCCAATGCGCACTCCGGTTTCTTTCAGTTTTTTCTCGAGCAACTCCTGCCAATTGCCGTCTGAAAACTCATAAGAATAGGTGGCGATAAGGCGTGTGCCCTTACTCTTATGTAAATCGTTTTTCCAACGCATGGCCTCAAGGTACTCCGCCTCAACCTTAGCGTTATCATCACCCACGCCAGCAAAACGTACGTGACCATCCGTACCGATGCCAAAGTGTTCTAAATAAATGCCGTAGTCGGTCAAAAAGAAGTCCGGCCGGTACTGACGATATTTCGAATCAGCCGTGTTGTGTTCATAGGCGCGTTCGTATTCGTAATTGATGCCGTGCAAATAGAGCCAATTAGCTATCATCGCCTCCTGCTGGCTTTTGACGACCTCCTTCTTGAACGTCAGGATGCGCTCGGTACTTCGGTAGTGATAATAATCATCAAGCGTAGAAAAGCCCGGTAACAAAGTAACCGGGTGCAAATAGTATGAGAAATAATTTACGGCCTTGAGACAATAGGCCGGATCCCTCATGAGTTGCTTAAGGATGTCATCAATAAACCGCGACAAATCAACATCTTCCTGAAAAAGTATATCCGGCGTTTGTTTTGCCGTCTCCTTAAGAACCGCGTAACCGAAGGCGTGAAAAGTATTGATGGTCAGTTCCGGCGAGATGCGTTCGAGACGCTCAACCAATTCCTGACTCGCCTTACGCGTAAAGGTCATGAGCAGGATATCTGACGGTTTTACGCCTCGCTCATGAATAAGGTGCGCCAACTTAGCCTGGATGGTCGTCGTCTTGCCCGTGCCGGCGCCAGCTACAATGAGCGAGCTTGCCTCGTCACAAGCTGCCGCCTCGCGCTGGTCGCGGTTGTGCGGGATGCCACATCTGTCGAGAAGAGGAATCATCGACTCGGCTGTTTGTTTTACGTACTCGTCGTTATGCAGGTCAACCAATCCATCAAATCGTTTGAAGTAACCGTCGAGTTTCTTGACATCGTTGATCAAAGAATCACGAGTGGAAATTAACTCGGCGTCAAAATTTAGATATTCGGCTAGGTATCCGTAATGCTGTCGCCAACCTTCCCTGTCATAATAATCGCAATACCTTGTAGGACTGTTCATCGCTTCGAAGTCGCTGTTGGCCTGCCGTATCTCTGCCGCGAGTGGCAAAAGCCGATTATAAGACCGCCGAGCCGCCCGATTGCGGACAGCTCGGCTGATGGCCCAAGCGGCCAAAGAAACAATGATTATTGCGACGACTACTGGCACGTTATTTACAATGCTGCGACTCGACCATCGTTATTCAATCCGGTCGCTCTTCGCTAAATTATGTTTGGCGCAAAGAATCTGAATGTTTTTGGCGAGCAAAGACGTACCACCTTTTGAGTAAGGGAGGATGTGGTCGAAGTGCAGATTTTCCTTCGAGCCACACGTCACGCATTTACCTCCGTCTCTTTTCCAGACTTCCAACTTCACGCTCGTGGGAATCATGCGCTCATGCTCAATGTTCACTTCTCGTTTGCGGGACTGTTCCTCAACATCATCAACCAGCTTCAATTTAAACTTGAAGACCCGCCTATCCTGACTGGTCACCTCCAAAGCATCTACTAATTCAAAAATGCCGTTGTATACCCAGATGCCACTGTTTATTTTTTCGTAGACTTTTACCAACTCGGCCGGGGCCACATGATCGCGATAGCGGCGTGCCGCCTCGAAAAACATCCCGTTTTCCGTAAGGCGCTTCTCCGTTAAGAAAAACGGCTGGTCAACGTCCTTCGGTTCCGGTCCTTTTGCCCTTCGCGGGATATCGTGACCTTCATAGGTGAGCATTCTGCCTTCGTCCTCCACCTTATCGTCATATTTCGCTCCTTTGCGCTGACTCATCAGAATAACGCTGAACTTACCGCGCAAATGAAAATTCATGCCCTTTTGGAGATCAAAATTCTCCTGGGCACACATTTCACGATAAGAGATGACGTCACCGGCGTTTAACATTTTGTAATTGTAACATTTAATACGTATTTAAGAGACCTTGTTGAATTTGCGCTGGCTCTGATAATTCAAGGTTTTACCCATTAATGCATTATCGTGTGGCAGGATAGTCCCTAGGCAGATTGTATCGCTTTTCACGATCAAGAAAGGCACGTTCACCGCCCTCAAGGATGCGACACACTGCCGCCCTCATGTCTTTATCCTCTAGGCCGCCGCTTATGTAAGTGATGTGAGGAAGCCCCTTGTTGCCTAATCGCTCAGCCCCGGCCACAATAACCTGATCCGCGTCGGTGTTTACAACAAGGTTCGGGTTATGAGTTACCAAAACCACCTGGCGACGACGCTTCGCTACTCGGAAGTAAGTAACGAGTTCGTCATACACTGATTGTGGGTCGAGATTTTCCTCAGGCTGGTCGACTATAAGGGGCCGCGAGTCCCACTTATCAATTGCTAAATACAGCATTAAAAGAACAGTTCCCCGAGTGCCCGGCGACAACTTTGATAGTTCAACGCCATCATATTTGATGCCATAAATCAAGGATATGTGTTCAGTGGAAAAGAGCCATTCACCGATATCTTGACGCCGACAGATTGGTCGCAGACATGCCGTAAAATCATTTTTATGCTCACCGATAAAGGAATCGACCGCTGCTCCCGCGTCCTCGGCGCTGCCACTCTGCCAAGTCGGGAGCAGCTTTGCCCTGGCCGCCTCGGCAAGTTTCCCTCGCCCTTGAAACGCGCCGCTCCTTCGTAAATCGAGGAGGTTTTCACCGCGTTCGACCCAGGCGTCAATATCAACGTGGCGACGAACATAAAACTCAAGTTTCCGCTGCTGCTCAACGCCGCTACCGGCAAGTTGATCTTGAAGGGGCTTATAGAGTTCCTCGAGGATTTCACGCTCCCTGATAAAATACTCAAATATATTCTCGTAAGCTTTTCTGCGATCGTCTGCGGCCTTTTTTCTCCGTGCATCCGAGGTCATCGCATCGTCAATCTCCTTTTGACAGGCGGCAAGCTCGCGTTTCAAATCAGCCACCTTGCCCTGAAGATCGGCATATTTTCGTGCGCGCTCCTTCTCGACTCCAATCGCGTCAGTCATGTCCTTTTGCGTTCTTCGAAGTACATTAAGCGGCCACGTGGCCGGATTTTGCTTCATGGTGACGCCGGGGGCTCCTTCCTGAAGTTGTTTTGCCAACCTTGAAAGACGAATCTTTTCCGCATCGAGAATCTTGCCGGCCCCTTCATTTATGACAGGCTTAAAGGCCACCCACTCGGAGGCTTTGATGTCCAAAACCTCATACCGCCCCTTGAGGTCTTCGTATGACTGGACCCAAGAAGTTTGTAGTTCAGCAAAATCCGTTTCGAGTTCGGTAAGTTTGGCGAGTTTGACTTTGATTGCTTGAAACTGCTTCTCTTTCGCTTCAAGCGCTACCTGAACTTCATCTAGTTTCTTAACTTCTTCTTTTTTCCCTTTGGGCAGTAATCGCTTAAGATCTGCCTCGGCTTTCTTTATCTTTTCTGCCTGATCCTTTTTCTTCAATTCAAGTTTTGGTAGCCTCGCCTTCTTGTCATCTTCAAGAGCGATGCCTGACGTGAATCGCTGTATCAACGACAGCTTCCCCTGCCTCTGTCTGTGGACTTGTTCCAGTCGGAGATCTCTTAGACTCTGAAAAGTCGTGGCTTCAAAACGTGAGTCGTCTGGAATGGCGTGAAAGACAACGGTTTCAATTTCATGTATCAACTCATCCGTGACACTCTCGGCCGCACAAAGACGATCTACAAATTTTTGTGAGAGGTAACGGGCGCGGGGTTCTCTATCTTCTGTCTCGCGGGTACTCAGTCGTCTGTGTTCGCTTGTCCCGTCCTCCCAATCGAGCTTAACTTCCTCGTTGTCAAAAAACTCTGCCGCATGAACAAGAAAGGATGCTTCGTCAGAAACAATCTCTCCCGCTCCGTGCGCCGTCATGTCCGCAAGGGCGGTTTTGCCAGATCCCTTGGGCCCGATAATTGCCACGAGACCCGCGTTCAGCTCCATTTTTGGTGTTTTGAGCCAAGGTGCATTAGAAACGGCTAAACCTGACATGCACTCGCTCGCCGACGCACCACCTGGGGGTTCCGGCCCAATCCATACTCGGAGGTCAGGCTCAAGAAGTGTTTGCTTTAACCCGGTAAAGGTGGGGTCGGCTTTGACCCAACAATATCGATCCTGTACGGGTTTCAACACCATTTCTTGGCTATGTGCATCAGAGCCATGCAAGCATGGTTTCAAACTGCGGTAAGTCTTCTCAATTACATCGCGGCCAAAACCCGGCTTTTTGCCCAACCAATATTCACGGTCAGCTTCTCGTGGAGAAAAAATCACGTCAGCAAAAGCCTCGATCTCTTGACGAAGCGCATTGAATGACGAATCCTTTTGAAGACCTGCTGTGCCATCACTTTCGCCGGCATCTACAGCGACGAGGCAATTGTCCTTTAACCACGTGTCATCCTTGAACAGCTGGCGCAGTTGATCGAGAGTTATCTTAAATTGCTCGACACCGCATACAAGAGCACCGTGGTCATCCGTTTGGCTGGGGTCGTATGCACGCCCTAAACTAATCAAACCGGTCTCTGAACAGTTGTATGGACGCCCCTTATACGTGAAAGCAAGCCGTGCTAGGGCATTCTCGATTTCCGTTACGTGCTTAGAGTCCTCAGGTGAAAAGAGGAGATGAATATTGATTCCTTTCTTTTTTTCCGTTTGAACGTCATAACGAAACTCCACATTCGGGAATACAAATTTGATATTCGTCGCCCGTCCTTCTTGCTGCTTTTTTTTGAATTCCTTGTACCCAGTTAACAAGCAATACTCAGTGATGCCGATTGCCTCTACGGCCGGGCTGGCGTTCTCAATTGCAGTCAGGTAATCACCCCAATTTCCTTTAAATTGATTCGAGAGGAGTGTTGCAGGTGTGTGTATGTGCGGATCCCAACGTCGCCAGGAGGATCCGCGGCTCCAACTTTTGCCCATACTTAAAATAGATAATTGTTTGAGAACGCCATTGCCAATGCGTTTACTTTTCATGGGCACTTCCTGTCTTTTCTAATAGTAGAGATGCACTGAAACCTTGCATTGGAATTAACACGTATTATCAGTATTTCAGAGTCAATTATTGGAATGTTAAACTGTCGCGAGTTTAGCATTATTTTGCGTAAATATGCAAGGGTTAGCCCATTTAGCCTTAAATGGGAGTGGGCCGACGCCGGTGGCATCGTAAAACCTTCCTTGCGGAAAACTCGTCGTCACTACGCGAGGCCGGGCCGCCATGCTTGGCGGCCCCCGCAGGCCGAGCGCATACGAATAATAGTTTTGGGATTGTCAGCGCGGAGGCCGCCGCCCCTAGCGGCACCTTAGAGATTCCGTAGGAGCCGCCCGCCCGAAGGGACAGCCGGACCGCGCGCTTGCTCGCGCGGCCGGCCGACCGGAGGGCGCAGGCGGCGACACAGGAATCGACCTGGTGACGCGGGGGCGGCGGCCGGAGCGCGCTGGTTATTTCTGGGTCCCCGCTTTCGCGGGGATGGTGAAAGGGTGGGGTTCGGGGAATATCAAAAGCGACCGGTGTCTGGCACGGGTCGCTTTGTTATTAATGTGGTGGCGGGGCAAGCCCGCCCGCTACGGTTTTACGCTCGAATCACCCCCAGCAGCTCATCCCGCTTAGATTCCATTTTTTCCCTATACTTAGCCTCTAAATTGAGGCGCATGACGGGGTCGTTGGCCGAAGGGCGGACGGAGAACCACCAGTCCTCGCGGGGGTTCGACGGGTCGCGGTATTCGTAACGCAGGCCGTCGATGTCGGTGACGGTCGCGCCGGCAGAATACTTCTCGCGGATGCGCGCGAAGACGGCGTCCTTGTCCGCGACCTTCGAGTTGATTTCGCCGGAATGGAAATACCGCTTGAGCGGCGCGACGATTTCCGACATCGGTACGCCGACCTTCGACAGGGTTTCCAGAATCAACAACATCGTGAGGTCGGTGGATTCGGCCGTGTAGAAATCGCGGTAGAAATAATGTCCGGAAAGCTCGCCGCCAAAAACCGCATCCTCGCGCCGCATGACCGGCTTGATGAGCCCGTGCCCGATCGGCGTCATGACGCCGCGCCCGCCGCCCTTCTCTATCTCCTCGAGGACCGCCCAAGTCTCGTTCACGGTGTAGCAGATGGTCGCGCCGGGATTCCGACTCAACATCTGTCCAACCAGCATGGCATGAATGATGTCACCGCGCACAATTTCGCCTTGGTTGTCAACAAATCCGATGCGGTCGGCGTCGCCGTCGAACGCCACGCCGAGGTCAGCAGCAGTCTCAACCACGCGCTTCTGCAAATCAACTAGCGTCTCGTACTTGATGGGGTTGGACTCATGGTTCGGGAAGGTACAGTCCGGCTCGATGTAGAGATACTCGACCTGACACTGCGGCAGGCGGCTGAACACGTCCTTGATGATGGCGCCGGCCATGCCGTTGCCGCCGTCCACGACGATCTTGAGCGGCTTGATGGCGGCCACGTCGATGCCCTGAAAAATCCGGTCGAGATAATCCTCCTTGACGTCGGTCTGCACGCGCACGCCGGTCGGCGCGTCCGGGTACGGCCCGGCCACGGCGATGTCGCGCAGGTCGAAAATGCCGGAGTTCGCGGCAATGGGGCTCACGTCGCCGTTGCAGAGCTTCACCCCGTTGTATTCCTTGGTCATGTGCGACGCGGTGATCATCGCGCCGGCGTCATGCAGGTCGTAGTCGCCGACCGCGAAATAGAACAGGGGCGTGGAAACGACGCCAATGTCAATCACGTCCGCACCCTGCGACATCGCGCCGCGGATGAGTTCCTCGTACATGGCCGGCGACGAGACGCGGACGTCACGCCCGACCACCAAGGTCTTGGCGTTGGTCATCCGGACGAGTGCCTGGCCGATGAGAAAAGCGGCCTCCTCGTTGATTTCCGCCGGGTAAAGCCCGCGGATGTCGTATGACCGAAAAATGCTCTTGTCTATGCCCATATTCGTTGCTTTGCCGTCCAACTCCAACGCCAGCGGCTGTGTATAGCTTTTGCTTGAACGTTAAGCCTAATTTTCGTATAATTATCATATAAGGACTTACCTTATTTATCAAGCGTATTAATCGGAACCCCCTCGATTCTCCCTCACCATTTCCGCCGGAAATGGTGAGGGGTCACTCGGGGAAGAACTAACTAATATTCTGCCCCGACCCTGTGGAGGGGCAGGAACAACTATCGCCTATGTCCACCACCTCACTCATCCTGCTCATCCTGCTCGGCGCGGCCGTCGTGCTCGTCGGCTGGATCATCGCCGTTTACAACGGCCTCATTACGCTCAAGAACCGCACCCAGGAAGCCTGGTCGGACATTGACGTCCAGCTCAAGCGCCGCTACGACCTCATCCCCAACCTCGTCGAGACGGTGAAAGGCTACGCCCGCCACGAGTCCGAGACCTTTGAGAAGGTCATCCAAGCGCGCTCCGCCGCCATGAACGCGCAGGGCGCCGCGGCAAAAGCCGACGCCGAGAACGCGCTCTCCGGCACGCTCAAGTCCATCTTCGCCCTCGCGGAGAATTACCCGGAACTCAAGGCCTCGCAGAACTTCATGCAGCTGCAGGACGACCTCAAGGACACCGAGGACAAAATCCAGGCCGCCCGCCGCTTCTACAACGCGAACGTCCGCGACTTCAACACGAAGATCGAGGTCTTCCCGAACAACGTCATCGCCGGCCAGCTCAACTTCAAGAAGTACGAGTACTTCGAAATCGGCGAGGCGGAGAGGCAGAATGTGCAGGTGAAGTTCTAACGTGTAGCGGGCGGGCTTGCCCCGCCACCACCTGTATCCCCCTTGCGTTCATTGTGGTGCAGGGACAAGCCCTGCCGCTACGGTTTATAGGCATCAACAATGACCACTTACGATTTCATAAATTCGAACAAACGCAAGACCGTCCTGCTCATGGTGGTCTTCTTGGCGTTTGTCATGCTCGTCGGCTGGGCGATTGACCAGTATTACGGACTGAACGGCGCGGCGGTCGTCATCGCGGGCGGATACTCGCTCGTCTCGGCGCTCGTGAGCTACTACGCCGGCGACAAGGTGGCGCTCGCGAGTTCCGGCGCGCGTGTCATTACGCAAGCCGACGATCCCCGCCTCTACCGCATGGTCGAGAACCTCTGCATCACCATCGGCATGCCCATGCCGAAGGTCCACGTGATTGACGACCCGGCCATCAATGCCTTCGCGACCGGCCGCGACCCCGAACACGCCTCCATCGCCGTCACCACCGGCGCGATGCAGAAACTGGAAAATGAGGAGCTCGAAGGCGTGCTCGCCCACGAAATCTCGCACATCCGCAATTTTGACATCCGGCTCATGACCGTCGTGGTCGTGCTCGTCGGCACCATCGCGCTCCTCGCCAACATGGCCATGCGCGCGTCGTTCTTCGGCGGCCGGCGTAACGACAGGGAGAACAACGGCGGCGGCATCCTGCAGATCATCGGCCTCATCCTCATCATCCTCTCCCCCATCATCGCCGAACTCATCAAGCTGGCCGTTTCCCGCCGACGCGAACTGCTCGCCGACTCCTCGGCCGCGCTTATGACGCGCTTCCCCGAAGGATTGGCCCGCGCGCTCAACAAGATCGACCAGGACAACCGCCCGCTCGCGCGCGCCTCCACCGCCACGGCGCACCTGTTCTTCACCTCCCCCTTCAGCGCCAAATCATTCGCCAACCTTTTCTCCACTCATCCGCCCATCGCCCAGCGCATCATGGCGCTAAGGAACATGGCCAACTTGCACGAATAAAGCCCCAATGTTCTTCCCCGAGCGAAGCGCAGCGGAGTCGAGGGGCTCCCCGCCACGCGCAACCAAGCCCTCGACTACGCTCGGGCAAGAAATAATCTATAAATCAGCAATCAAAACGATTACCGACATCGCCGCCGCTATGCACGACATCCTCGACAAATTCACCGACCACCTCAAGAAGACCGTAGCGACGGCGCACGCCATCGCGGCGGAAATGCGTTCGCCGGGATTGAACCCGGAGCATCTGGTCTTGGCGCTCCTGCGTCAGGAGGGCAGCGTCGGCGGCGAGCTGTTGCGTCGGGCGGAAGTGGATGCCGAGACGACGCGCCGCCTGCTCAAGCTGGCCGATGACGTGGCCGCGAACCAAGGGCAGCCGGCGGAAGTGGCGAGCGGCGCCCCGCGCCTGTCGCAGGAAACGAAACGCGTCTTCGAGAAGACGGTGCTCATCGCCAACCAACACAACCACAAGTACGTCGGCACGGAACACCTGCTCGCCGGCTTGCTGCAGGCCGGTAGCCCGGCGGTCGCCGCCATCCTCGCCAACCAGAGCGTGGACGTGGCCGGCCTCCAGGAACAGGTCGAGCAGATGCTGAAGAGCACGACGCGGTTTCCGGAAATTGCCGAATCGTTCGAGACTGGCGACGCGCCCCACTCGTCAATGAGTCACGCGCCGCGCGCGGAAAAGGACGACGAGGCGGAAAACGCCGCGTCCATCGGCCGCCGCAGCGGACGGAACGGCCGCCCGCGCACGCCGACGCTCGACACCTTCACCGTGGACCTCACCGCCAACAAACCAGGCACGACGCTCGATCCGGTCATCGGCCGCGACGCGGAAATCGAGCGGCTCATCCAGATTCTCTGCCGCCGCACCAAGAACAATCCGGTTCTGCTCGGCGAACCGGGCGTCGGCAAGACGGCCATCGTCGAGGGCTTGGCGAAACGCATCATCGAAGGCGAAGTGCCGGACGTGCTCGCGAACAAGCGCATCCTCGCGCTCGACCTTGGCCTCATCATCGCCGGCACGGTCTATCGCGGCGAATTCGAAAGCCGCCTCAAGCAGATCACCGAGGAGACGAAAAACAATCCCGACATCATTTTGTTCATCGACGAACTGCACAACATCACCGGCGCGGGTTCGACGAATGGCTCGCTCGACGCGGCCAACCTTCTGAAGCCCGCCCTCGCGCGCGGCGAACTGCGCTGTATCGGCGCGACCACGCCGGCGGAATTCAAGAAGAGCATCGAAAGCGACGGCGCGCTCGAGCGCCGCTTCCAGGCCATCATGGTGGAACCGCCGTCCATGGCGGCGGCCAAGGAAATCCTGCGCGGCCTGCGCGCCAACTACGAGAAGCATCACGGCGTGACCGTCACCGACGAGGCAATTGACGCGGCCGTCGAACTCTCCGACCGCTACCTCACCGACCGCTTCCTGCCGGACAAGGCGATTGATCTGATTGACGAAGCGTCGGCCTGCGTGCGCGTGGCGACATCCGGCCGCGGCGGAGCGCGACGCGTGAAGGACATCGAGGAGGAAATCAAGAAAACCAGCCGCCAGAAGGACAAGTCCGTGGCGTCGGAAAACTTCCTGCAGGCGCTGGAACTGAAGGCGCAGGAACGCCGCTTGGAAAAGGAACTGGCCGCCATGAAGAAACGCGACGGCGGTGCCAAGCCGCCCGCCGGCAGCATCGGCCGCCGCGAGGTGGCGGAAGTGGTCGCGCGCGCCACCGGCATCCCGGCCGCGGATCTGTTGCGCGAAGAAAAAGAACGGTTGTTGAAACTCGAGGAAGAGCTCAAGCGCCGCATCGTCGGCCAGGATGACGCGGTCGCGTCGGTCGCCGAGATGATGCGCCGCGCCAAGGCCGGCGTCGCCGACCCGAAGCGTCCGCTCGCCTCGTTCCTCTTCCTCGGCCCGTCCGGCGTCGGCAAAACCGAGATGGCCAAGGTCATCGCGGAAACGGTTTTCCATGATCCGGAGGCGCTCATCCGCATCGACATGTCGGAATTCGCCGAGGGCTTCAACGTCTCGAAACTCATCGGCGCACCCGCCGGCTATGTCGGCTACAAGGACCGCACGAAACTCACCGACACGGTCAAGCGCCGGCCGCACTCCGTCGTGCTCTTCGACGAGATCGAGAAGGCCCACGACGAGATCCACAACCTTTTCCTGCAACTCTTGGAGGACGGCCAGCTCACGGACGCGACGGGTCGCCGCATCAACTTCCGCAACTCGGTCATCGTCATGACCTCGAACGTCGGCGCGGCATCGGCGGCCAGCGAAGACATCGGCTTCGGCTCGAAAAAGGCCGGCGAAGTGACGGCCGCCGATATCGCCGAGGCCCGCGAACGCATCCTCAAGGAGATGGAGAAATCCTTCCGCCCGGAATTCATCAATCGCATCGACCAAACCGTTGTCTTCAAGCCGCTGTCGCGCCAGAACCTGGTCGTCATCGCCGAACAACAGCTCCGCGAACTGGCGGCGCGGCTCGAACGCGATCACGGCGTCAAGCTCGTCGTCGCGCCCAAGGCCGCGGTCGTCATCGCTGAACGCAGCTGGAACCCGCTCTTCGGCGCGCGCGGCGTGCGCCGGCAGATTCAGGAACTGGTCGAGAGCCCGCTCGCCCGCGAACTGCTCACGGACGCCCTGCCGTCCGGCGTGACACTCCGCGTCGGCGTCGGCCGCGACGGGCAGATCAACGTGACCCACAAACAGCAACATGCCCACGCCACAGTCTGAAAACGGTTCGGCCCACAGACCGACCTTGAGAGAGGTACTCCGCTGGGCCCGCGAACTGGAGCGGGGGCGTTTGGAGGTGTTCGCGTCGTTGCCGCCGGAGGAAATCCTGCCCGGTCCCGGCGCGGCGGCTCGAGGTTTTTCCGCCGACGACGCGCGCGACTTCGCCAAGGCATTTCACGAATACGAACAGCAGTACCAACAGCAGCTGCGGGATTCCCTGCCGCCGTTTGCGGTGCCGGGCGAAGGGGCGAGAGCCGCCAACGACAATGCCGTCGCCCGTGCCCGACCGATGCCGGCGAACGACAACGCTGTCGCGCGCCGCGCCACGGACAATCTTCCGTCGAACACCGAGGTCGCCACTCCCGACAGCGCCATTGCGTCAGCCGCCGGACAAGGCATGCAAGCCGGCGCCCAGGCCGGCCAGCAGGCCAGCCGCGCGGTCGGACAAGCCGGCCAAGCCGGCGCCCAGGCCGGCGAAGCGGCCGGCATGGGCAGAACCGGGCCGATCAATCCCCTCGCCCGTCTGCCCGTGATGGACAACGCGCCAGGCGCCGCTCCGGAAGAGAATCGCGCCACGACTGCCGGAGGCCGCGAGCCGCGCGCCAAAAGCTACCTGAATGAGAAAGCGCGCGACGTGAAAGACATGGCCTCGACCTTCATCGGTGTCGGCGGCGCGGAGTCAGCCGGCATGAACCCCCTGCTGATGGCACAGATGCTCAAGAAATATGCCAGCCTGCCGCCGCGCGTCCTCGTGAGCGCCACCGTTCTCGAGATCAAGAAGATAATGGCGGTTGACATCTGGGACTGGTACGGCGTCATTTACGTCCCCGTGTACGCCTGGATCAATTTCGAATTCAACGATTACATCCGGTCCACCGCCACGCTCGCCAAGTCCTTCCTGCGCGAGGCGCCGCCGTCCTTCAAGAAGATGGTCCCCCCGCAGGTGATGGGCTACATCCAGCTGAACCTCATGACCGTTGAGGAACAGCACATGTTCCACTGGCTGGACTGGTTCGCCGCCACGGTCGTTTGGTCCATCATCATCCTGATAATTTTCGTCATCATCGGCGTCATCGTGAAAATCATCGATAACCCCTTGGAAGCCTTGGGCGCGGCAGGGGCGTCCATCGTCGGCTTCGTCGTGCCTGCCCGCTGATCAATAATGCCGGCTCGACCGGCCGGAAAAAATATGGACTACAAGAAAATCCTGCTCGTCATCCTTTTCCTCGCTGTTTCCGTCGGCATCGGCGTGGCGATTTATTTCATGTTCTTCCGCGCGGCCCCGATCGTGACGCCGGAAGTGCCGCCGGTGAACGCCCCACCGACCGGCTTGGTGCCGGCCGCGCCTGGCGCGCCGACGCCGGGCGTCCCGACCGTGCCGCCGACCTTGCCGACGCCGCCCGTGGCGCGCGTGGCCGCCGGTGGCGTCACCCAAGCCACGGCCATCGCCGAGGCACCCACGGTCGGCGCCAGCCTCTCCGCCGCCGGTCGCATCAACTACTACAACCGTTACGACGAGAAATTCTACCGCATGAACGCCGACGGCTCGGTGACCTCGCTCTCGAGCCAGCAGTTCCACAACGTTGATCAGGCGACCTTCAACCCCAAAGGCGACAAGGCCATCATCGAATATCCGGACGGCTCCAACATCTACTACGACTTCACGACCGGCAAGCAGGTCACCCTGCCGAAACACTGGGAATCCTTCGCCTTCAGCCCGGCCGGCGACAAGATCGAAGCGAAGAGCCTCGGCACGGATCCGAGCAACCGCTTCCTGGTCGTGGCCAATCCGGATGGCAGTGACGTCCGCGCCGTGCAGGAACTCGGCGACAACGCGAGCAAAGTCCAGGTCGCGTGGTCGCCCAACAACCAGATCATCGCTATGTCAGCGACTGGTGCCGCCTCGGACATGGATACCCGCGAGGTCTATTTCATCGGGCAGAACAACGAGAACTTCAAGTCATTGTCCGTGAACGGGCTGGGCTTCCAGCCGCAATGGGCACCGACCGGCCAGCAGCTGATCTACAGCGCGGCGGCTTCCAGCGCGAACTACAAGCCCCAACTCTGGATCGTGGACGCCTCGGGCAACGACATCGGCAAGAACCGCCGCAGCCTGAACGTGAACACCTGGGCCGACAAGTGCGCCTTCCAGGACGACCGCACGCTCTATTGCGCCGTGCCCAACGAGATGAATGACGGCGCCGGTTTGCAGCCGACCCTCTACGACCAGACGCCGGACACCATCTACCGCATTGACGTCGAGACCGGCATCCAAACGAAAATCGCCGAACCGGAAGGGGGGCGCACCGTCGGCAAGATGATGATCGCGCCGGACGGGAAGAGCCTCTACTTCACGGACAAGAACTCCGGCTTCCTGCAGAAGATCATCCTCAAGGAATGACGATATGACCAAGAACGACGCCAAACATTTCCCGGCTTTCCTCGCGGCGACGGTCCTGCTCGCCACACTCATCCTGTTCGTCTTCGGGATGACGGCGCTGTTCCCGCCGGTGAATGCGCCGTTGCCGTCCGAGGAGCAGGAAAAGCTGACCTCGCGCCTCGAGAAGCCGACGGTCGTCTTCGGCAACCCGACCCGCGGACCGAACGACGCCCGCGTCACCATCGTCATTTTCGGCGACTACCTGTGCGGGCCGTGTGCGGAAATGGAAGCCAGCCTCAACCAGCTCCTGACCGAATACCCGAAGGACGTGCGCGTCGTCTGGAAGGACTTCCCGAACGCCCAGCTGCATCCGGGCGCGACCGACGCCGCCATCGCCGCGCGCTGTGCCTTTTACCAAGGCGCCTTCTGGGAATACCACGACCTGCTCTTCACCTCGTCGCAGGGCGTCGTGGCCTCCAACTATCCGATCTTCGCCGGACAGCTCGGCCTCGACACCGCCGCCTTCAGCACCTGCCTGACCGAGACGCCGCCGCGCGCGCTCGTCGAGCGCGACACGGAGGAAGGGCTGCGGCTCGGCATTGACGCCACGCCGTATCTCTTCATCAACAGCCGCCGCGTTTCCGGCGCCGTGAGTTACGACACGCTCAAGCAGTTCACGCAGGCGGAACTGAATCAGGCGGCCGCGACTGCCCCCCAACCGGCGGCCGAGCCAACGCCGCCGGCCAACCGCTGACCTATGCGCCGCCTGCTTGCCGTCATCGCTATCGCGTGGCTGCTTCTCGTCCCGACAGCCGGGATCGTTTGGGCGCAGACGAACACCAATGCCGCGACGCTCCTCAAGCCGACCCTCTCCATCCCCATCCCGACCGTCACCTTTTCCGACATCGTCGGCAAGGGCGGCGAGACCGTCACCATCCCCTGGATCGCCGAATACATCTACGGCCTTTACCAGTACGCCCTCGGCGCGGGACTGCTCATCGCCGCCGTGATGATGACCATCGGCGGCTTCGAGTGGCTCGTCGGCCGACCCCAGCAAGGCAAGACCCGCATCACCGACGCGGTGCTCGGCCTGTTCGTCCTGCTCGCCTCATACATCATCCTGAACGCCGTCAACCCGTCGCTGACTTCGCTGCAGGGCATCCTGATACGAACCGTGCCGCAGAAAAAAATCGAGATCGTTTCCGGCGCGATGATCGCGGCCGTGACCGGCGCCGCACCGGTCAACAAGGCCGAGATGATACGTCAGGCCATGGACAAGGCCAAGGCGCTGGGCGGCGATGATTTCGCCTGCTTCGTGCGAGCCTCGATGGAACACGAATCCGGCGGGCGGCAGAACGCCCTGGGCCATGACGAGAACGCGACCAGCACGAACTTCTCCGTCGAGATGCGGAGGAAATTCCAGAACAGCGGCGCGAAATACTCCGATCTGCAGAAAGACCCGACCGGCAAGACGCAAAGCTTCGACCCCATCGGCTGCAACAGCATGGCCTGTCAGAACAAGGGGCCGCTGAACGACGACACCGTCAACCTGCAAGCGCCACCGGACTACGGGCTCGACTGGCGCTTCTCCCACGGCATCGGTTCCGGCCAGTCAACCGTCTTCCCCAATTCCGCCCCGTGCAGCGGCAAGGCGGACCAAGGCCGCGGTTTCCGCACCGGCAACAAGTGCTACACCATCCCGGAACTGTTCGACGTCAACAAGCAGATTGACGCCATGCTCGACCATTACAAGGCCTGTTGGGGCAAGACCAACAACGGTTCTGACCCCGCCGCCGGCTATGTCTGTTATGCCGGCAAGATCGCGAAGGACAATCCCATCATCGTGAGCCGCGTCGATTCCTACAACAAATGCCGGACGGCGACGCCATGACGGATTCGCCGGGGCGTCGGCCCCCTCCATTGTTAACCCACCATCAAAATTATGGCAGACGAAAATACGCCGGCGACGCCCGATTCTCGGGGACAGTCCCCATCCGGGGACAGTCCCCGCACCAAACCCGTTGATCTGGAAAGCCTTGCCCTGGCACAACAGCGAACCGTGCCGTGGGCCAGGGCCGTCCTTTTCATCATCGCCGGAGTGGCGCTCGTCGCCGTCCTGGCCCTGCTCGTCATCTCGCGTTTGTCGGAAAACTCCGGCGCTACCGACCCAACGCAGGTCAGCTTCGGCGCGTATGACGAACAAGCCTCGACCAACCCCGACCTCCCGCCGGGCTTTCCCGCCGCCGTTCCCATCATGACCGGCCTGACGCTGTCTGACGCGCAGTCCAGCCGCACGGACGGCATCGACCGTTACTTGATCGTTTGGCAAGGAATCGCCGGCCGCACGGCCGTCGCCGACTTCTACATCCGCTCTCTCACCGACCTCGACTGGTTCGTTGATTCGACGGTCAAGGAAAGCGCAACCGTCATCAACTTCAGCTATCCCGGTCCCCAGCAATACGAACCGGGCACCGTCACGGTCGCCGACCTCGGCACCGGCACCCGCGTCACGGTGGAACTGAACATCAGCCGCTGATGAAGACGCCATCTCTGTCGTTGGCCAGTGTCCTATGAAACCATTTCCCAAGGCCTCGCCCAACCGTCGCCGGACAAAACGCCCTTGGCTAATTCGTTTGGCCGCGGTCGCCGTCTTGACGTTGCTCACCCTGCCGGCCTTCGCGCCGCCAGCCCAGGCCTTCCGCTGTTTCTGCACCGACACGACCGACAAGAAGGACATCGGCTGTCAGGACAGCGACGCGACCTGCACCAAGAAATGCCCGGCCAACCACGCCTGCACCTGCGCCGTCAGCGACGACCGCTGTCCGATCTCGAAAGTCATCCAATCGGCCGCGCCGCCGCTCGCCATCCCCATCCCTGACATCAAGCTTTCGGACGTCTATTCCGGCAACGTCGGCGGCAACCCATGGCTCGCGGAATACCTCTTCGGCCTGTACAAGACGGCGCTCTCCATCGCCCTGCTTCTCTCGGCCGTCATGATGACCATCGGCGGATTCATCTGGATGACCTCGGGCAATTCCGGACGCCTCAACCAAGGCAAGACGATGGTGCAGGACGCGGTCATCGGCCTGTTTGTCGTGCTGGTCGCCTACATCGTCGCCTACAACGTCAACGAGAACCTGGTGCAACTCAACCCGCTGGTCGTTCAGGAAGTGACGCCGATTGATTTCAAGCTGGCGATGGAAGTCGGTTTCCTGAACCCTGATCCCGGCGCGGCGGCGGGTGCCCAAGAGGGCGCGAGTGGCGCGATTTCCAGCGGCGTCGCCTTGCCGGTGCCGCCACAATCGGGAGAGAACGTTTCCATCGAGGGCGATGACCTGTCGGCCTTCCCGACCACCGCCGCCAAGCTTTTTCACTTCTGCACGAAACCATCGGACGACGAAAGCGCCCAAAACTACGATGCCAAAATCCAGAACTTGGTCAAAGTCGTACTTGGCTGGAAGAAGGTCTGCTACGACATGAAAAAATGCGCGTATTTCCGTGGCGGCTATACCACTATTCCCAGCGGCACCATCCAGCCGTCGCTCCTGGACCTGCCGTTCGCCATCAAGGGCCTCAAGAATAACCTCAAGGTCGATCCCGCCTGGCCGAAACCGGAATGTGCCGACCTTTATGCCGAGATTGCCGACAAGTGGTATGTGACCGGTCCGGACTCCCCGGCCAAGGATCCTCGTTACAGCGCTCTTTATGCCGGCAACGGTGAATGCCAGTTGGCCATCCAGAAACAGTATGGCAAGGAATACGGCGCGCGCTTCAAGGAGAAAGACGTGGTGGGCGCCGACTGCGGAACCTTCATGGTGCAGATGTACCAATGCGCTGGCGGCGCGGTCGCCTACCCTGGCCCCCGCAGCAAGGCGAACGCGATGACCTATACGAGCGGTCAGCGCTACGGAAAAGGCCGCGAAGGAACCGACATCGTCGTCTGGGCCGCGACCAACGAAGCGGACCTGGTCAAGCAAATCACCGACAAGGGCGGTCTGCGTTTCGGCGATCTTGTCACCATCGGCCAGCAGAACTGGCAGCACAATTTCATGTACACCGGCGGACGCCAAGACGTGCCTTTCGCCTTCTTCGAGATGGGCGGCGCCGGCGCTGACGGCGTCGTGGGCGCGCGAATTGATGTCGGTTTCCCGACCTCGATGGGCGGAACGACGGTGTGGCCGGTTGGTTCGGATATCGTCGGCTATCTCCGCGCCCTGCAGAAGAGATTGGGCGCCGGCAAGAGCCCTTATCCGGTTTTCGTCTGGCGGCCGTACAACTTCGAGACCTGCAAAGACCGCTCGTCGTGCCAGGACGGGCAGGCCTGCTCGTGCACGGCTTCGGACACGCAATGGTTCGACAAGAACAACTGCAGCATGGCCCACATCTGCCACAAGGTGAAAGGCGGCACCTACTGCAACAACGACGAGCAGTGCGCCAAGCCGCAGACGTGCGACAGCCATACGTGCAAGTGAGCTGACGCCGACTCCGTGAGCAACCATCGCATCAGGGGTCAGTCCCGGGGACTGTCCCTTTTGTTTTCGGTAGCCCTTCGACAAGCTCAGGGCATATTATATGTATTCCCTGAGCGAAGC
The DNA here is from genome assembly GCA_028714475.1 of Patescibacteria group bacterium. GTDB lineage: Bacteria > Patescibacteriota > Patescibacteriia > SG8-24 > SG8-24 > JAQTNC01. Next base: position 22,200 of record JAQTNC010000010.1, on the reverse strand, counting down.
CCCGCAAAGCGGGGCGGAGTCGAAGGGTTACCTATATTAACGCACGCCAAACGGCACTTGACGGCTGGCGAGCGGACAAGTACAAGACTGTATTATAATGAATACGCTTAACCCCCCTGCCTATGCCTCAACCGACCACCGTTTACGTTTGCGCGAATTGCGACGCCCAGAGCCCGAAATGGCTGGGGCAGTGTCCTGAATGCGGGGCTTGGGGGACGGTTCAGGCCGAGACAGTCGTTAAGGGGGCCGGGGCGGCTAAAGCCGCTCCGATTTCCGTCGGCAAGGCGGCGGCCGTGACGGCGTTCGACCAGGTCAGCGTGCGCGCGGAGGATCGGGTGAAAACCGGCCTCGACGAACTTGACCGCGTTTTTGGCGGCGGAATCGTGCCCGGCTCGGTGACGCTGCTCGGCGGCGAACCCGGCGTCGGCAAGTCCACGGTCGCGCTCATGGTCGCGGCGCGGCTCGCGAATAAGGGCCTCAAGACGCTCTACGTTTCCGGCGAGGAATCCGCGTCGCAGGTGAAATTGCGCGCCGACCGGCTCGGCCTCGGGCAGAAGAACGCCTTCTTCCTCGCGGCGACGGACGTAGACACCGTCATCGCGACCTTGGAAAAGGAACGGCCCGCCCTCGCCATCGTGGACTCGGTGCAGATGCTGCGTTCGCCGGAGGTGCCGTCCGAAGCGGGCGCGGTGAGCCAAGTGCGCGCCGCCGCCGGCAAGCTCGTCGCCTGCGCCAAGGCGAACAACCTGCCGATCCTGCTCATCGGTCACGTCACCAAGGACGGCCTCGTCGCCGGCCCGAAAACGCTCGAGCACGTCGTGGACACGGTTTTGTCTTTTGAAGGAGAGCGCGGCTACCCCATCCGCATCCTGCGCGCGCTCAAGAACCGCTTCGGCTCGACCGACGAGACCGGCATCTTCGAGATGACCGACGCGGGGCTGTCAGAAATCGGCAACCCATCCGGATATTTACTGGAAGAGCGCGAGCCCGGCGTGCCCGGCGGCGCGGTTTCCTGCGTCATGGAAGGCACGCGGCCGATGCTCATCGAGATCCAGGCGCTCGTGCGCAAGACCTCTTTCGGATATCCGACGCGAAAATGTTCCGGCTTCGACTTGGCGCGGCTGGAGATGCTTCTCGCCGTGCTCGCCAAGCGCGCCGGCCTCGACCTCGGCGGCCATGACGTCTTCGTGAATGTCGTCGGCGGACTCAAGGTGAGCGAACCCGCACCAGATCTCGCGGTCCTACTCGCCCTCGCTTCCGCTTATCACGAGCGGCCTCTGCCGGCCGGTCTCGTCGCCTGGGGCGAAGTCGGCCTCGCGGGCGAAATCCGCCCTTCCCCCGCCGCTGACCGCCGCCTCGCCGAAGCCGCCGCCCTCGGCCTCACCGAGGCCATCGCCGCCTGGCCTAAACGCGGCACGTCCGCCAAACAGAAAACCCCGCCGAAAGGCCAAATCCGCCTCACCGAAGCGCGTTCCATCTCCGAGGCGCTCAAGGCGGCACTGGCGAAACGTTGATTCAGCTTGCGTAAACGCCGCCGGAAACATTGACACAATCGGTTCATAATGCCATTTTAAAGGCACCAAACCCGAATAGCCCCAATAGGCCACGGCCGCGATGATGACGGCAACGTCCACCGCCCGCCGGCGGGAACCGTATGCCCCGCCACCGCCGCCCATGACCGAAGTCGGGGTGTCCCAACTGAACAGGTGCATGGCGGGCTGTTGTGGCGCCCAACGCCTTCTCAACGGTTCACAGGGCACGACCATCGACGACATTGACATCGAACACGACTGCGCCTCGAAGTGCGGGAAAGCCGTCGCTCAAAGGCTCTGCCGCGAGAAGTCGGGCTGCACCCCCTACTCCATGCAATACGTCCTCGACCTGATGGAGCAGAAACGGCACGGTGGCGAAAAGAAGGCCGTCGCTTTCGCCGTCGAGAGCAAGGAACGCCTTTGGCTCAACAGCCTCATCGTTCTCGCAGCCGCCTCGGCCCTAGCCCTATTTCTTTCACGGAAGTTCCTCCGCGGCAACGAAACACCAAAAAGCTAGGGCCATTCCGCCCTAGCTCCCGCTCCCCGACGACCCGGCATCTTGCATGCCGGGTCATGTTTTTTCTGGCCGATATAACCAAAAACGATAGAATTCGGACTCCGGTTCCAGCGGTCCCAAAAGCAAGGCAAACTAGACCGCGACTGCGGCCAAAACCAGACGCCACTCCTTGTGGCGCCTGCTGTATTTTTCCGAAAAAACGGCGTATTCCGATTCTGCGTCCTTTGGTGCGTATTTTGTCGCGGGGCACCCCCCTTACGCGAGCACCGACCTGACCGACGTCGGGTCACCTAACTCTGCAAGTGCCTCCCCCCATCTGCGTCATTCACCATTCCACGGCCAGCGAAGACGCCCGCGTGGGTAGACGCGTAGGGCCGTCTTGAGGGCGCGGGTGGAACGCGCCCGGCCCGAAGTGTCTGCCCACGCGGGCGACGGAGCGGGTCGCATCGACCGTCGGCCTTGGTCGTCCCGGTTTCCACGTTGAGCAACGAAGAACCCTATTCCAAATGCACCTCCCTCACCTCCACGGTGAGATATTTTTTCAAAGCAGTGTTTTTCGGCGCATCGAGAACGCCAACAATTTCAGAAGCAACGGCCTTCGCTTCGGCGAGCAGGGGCAAATCCGTGAGCACCGCCGCCTTGAGCGCCGGGAAGCCGGACTGCCGCTCGCCGAGGATCTCGCCCGGCCCGCGCATCTTCAAGTCCAACTCCGCCAAGGCAAAACCGTCGTCCGTGCGGGCGAATTCCTTGAGCCGCCGCGCCACCTCTTCCGCGTCGCCGGTGGAACCCGGCAGGAGGAAGCAACGGGCCGCGTGTGCCCCGCGCCCGACGCGGCCACGGAACTGATGGAGCTGGGCGAGGCCGAAACGCTCCGCGCCTTCGATGACCATGACGGTCGCATTCGACACGTCCACGCCAACCTCGATGACGGACGTGGCGACCAGCACCGGCAACCGCCCCTCGACGAAGTCGCGCATGATGGATTCCTTCGCGTCTGCCTTGAGCCGACCGTGCAGGACGCCGACCTCGATTCCGGCCAGCTCCTGCGTCTTGAGCCGCTCGGCGAGTTCGGTCACGGACGCCGCGCCGAGCTTGTCCGACGGGTCGATAAGAGGACAGACGACGAAGGTCTGGCGCCCGGCTGCGGCTTCGGCGCGCACGTGGGCATAGGCGCGCACGCGACCAGCGTCGTCAAAACCGACCTCCGTGCGGATGGGCAGTCGTCCGGCGGGTTTCTGCTTGAGCAATGACAAATCCAGATCGCCGAAGATGGTGAGCGCGAGCGAGCGTGGAATGGGCGTTGCGGTCATGGAAAGCAGGTGCGGCGTCAGCCCCTCAAGGCCGCTTTTCTCCGTAATCAGCCGCCGTGCCCGCACGCCGAAACGGTGCTGTTCGTCCACGACCGCGAGACCGAGCGCGCGGAAATCCACGCCCGCCTCAATGAGCGCGTGCGTTCCGATGACGATGTCCGCCTCACCGGACGCGATGGCGGCGTTAAGTTCCCGCGTGGCGGAGCGGCCATGGTGGTCAATCTCGCGGCCGCCGACCGAACTCAACTTATAGGAATTGGTCCAAAGTGCGATTCGCTCCTTACGGTCAGCAAACAACCGCGTCAGCGTATGGAAATGCTGATGCGCGAGAATCTCCGTCGGCGCCATGAGTGCCGACTGGAAACCAGCCGCCGCGGCGTTGGCCATGGCAATGGCCGCGACCGCCGTCTTGCCGCTCCCCACATCGCCGTCGAGAAGCCGGTTCATCGGCAGGCGCCGCTCCATGTCACGGATAGCGGTCCAGGCGGCCTTTTTCTGATCGTCGGTGAGGATGAAGGGCAGGGATTTCACGAACGATTTCACGCCCGCCTCATCAAACGGCACCTCGGGCGCGTTCCCCTGTTCGCGGATTTCCCGCAGCTTGGCGACGGCGAGCTGAATGCGCAGGAGCTCATCGAAAGCCAACCGCCGTCGTGCCGCCTTCTCCTGCGGCCATGATTCCGGAAAATGGATGCCGATGAGCGCCTTCGACAGCGGAATCAAATGACGACTCTCGCGCACCGCGTCCGGCATCGGATCCGGCCACGAGCGCAGGAGCGTCTCGAACCGCCGCACCAGCTTGCGCATCGCGTGCTGACTCAACCCGCGCGTGGTCGGATAAACTGGCATGAGCGGCCGCAGGTAACCGCCGGCGTTAGCCTCGGCGTCAGCGCGCTCGACGAGCGGATTGACGAGACGGATGCCGTATTTCGTCCGCGACGCCTTGCCGGCAAAACGGTAGGTCATGCCTTGACGCAACGATTTCGCCAAATACGGCTGGTTGAACCAAATCACGCCAATCTCGTCCTTCCCGTCCGTCACGATCGCCTCGGTCATGGCGAGCCGACGGCGGAAACTGCGCCGACCGGAAACGCGCACGACGCTCGCGATGACCGTCACGTTGCCGCCCGGTTCGATCTCGGCAATCGGCGTCGTGGCCAGAAAATCGTCGTAGCGATACGGGATGTGGAACGCCAAATCACCCACGGTCGTGAGACCGAGGTCGCGGAGCGCCGTGAGTCCCGCCCGGCCGATGCCGGTCAGTTCCGCAAGCGCCGTCTCTGGCTTGATTTCCGTCTCCCGTCGCCTGATGGGCATATTCCGATACGACTATTTTATGCGAAATCCGTCCTTTTGTCCTAATGTCTTTATCTAAGCCAAAACAAACAGGCGACACTTGACCAGATATCGCGTAATTGATGAAATACCCTTGCCCAAACCGGGGCCGCAACGCCCTTTCACCCCAGCCGCTGGAGGAAACCATGCAAGGTTATTGGTGCCGACTCCTGTCTCGCGCCCAGATGCGCCGCCGCCTTCTCGCCGTTGATGACGGCGATTTCAACCGAACAAATGTCTATCCGCTCCTGCTGCGCTTCGCCGGGCGGCGAATGACGCCTTGGGCGCTGGTCTCGATGATTTTCATCGTCATCGACAAGGCGACTATGGCCGACAAACCGGTTCCCCAATGCGACCTGCCTGACCCGAGTCCGCCGTTCGACGATGACGAGATCACCTTGCTCGACGATGACGCCTTGGAGGTACTCTGTCTGCAGGCCTTCGACTTTGCGGAAGCCATGGTGCCGCGCGGCAAGACGGAATTCCTCGAAGCCACCAGACACCACGTCGAGACCAGCCTGTCGCCCGCGCTGGAAGACGGGACGTCTCTCGTCATGGCCGTCAAGCGGATGTTCCGTGGAGAATCGGAAAACCCGCCCCCGGCCGCTGACGAACCTCCGAAGGTCCTCAATTGACGCCTGGCGGAATTCCCGGCCGCTGACGACAACCCCGCTATGGCCTCTTGGCCAAGCGGGCGTTTTGTTCACCTCCGCCAAATAACCCGGGCGTCAGCCCGGGATTCCAGACGCGTGAATCACCCGAAGCCCCGCAGTACTGCGGGGCGAAGGGGGCATCGGGCTACGGTGAATGAAACAGGATGGGGTGTTAGATACCCCGGCCGTGAGGCCGGGGGCCTTCATTTTTTCAAGATGGCGTTCGCCAATGCGGGCGGCGATTGACGCTGTTCGATTACCGTGTTAGCCTAATGACATATGCGAATCGTGAGCAACATGATCATCGCGATTATTATCCCCCAACCCACTGGGGTCCTGTTGCGGTTCGCTTAAGAGGAATAAGGCGAATAACCGGGCCCCAGTAGGGGCCTCTTTTTTATGGACACCAACCTAATCCGTTCTTCAGTCGTCCGCACGGACGGCGCGCCCGCGCCAATCGGACCGTACAGCCAAGCCGTCTCGGCTGGCCAATTGGTCTTCTGCTCTGGACAGATCGGCCTCGACCCGGTGACCGGCATCCTGGTCGCGGGCGGCGTGGCCGTTGAAACGCGCCGCGTCCTCGACAATCTCACGGCCGTGCTGGCCGCCGCCGGACTCACCCTTGCTCACGTCGTGCGGACTGACATCTTCCTCGCCGACATGAATGACTTTTCGGCGGTGAACGAAATCTACGCCGAGTATTTTTCGTCCGACCCTAAGCCCGCGCGACAGACCGTGGGCGTGGCCGCTCTGCCAAAGAACGCGACCGTGGAAATTTCCTGCATCGCTTACATTCCGTTATCGCAAGGCCGCGCCTGAACATAGCCGAAGCAGACCCGACTGTTCTAAACGGGATTGCTTCGTCGTAAAGTATTGATTCGTCATATGAAATCTTCCTTACGCGAGCATCGGCCCGGCGGCCGGGCCATCTAACTCTGCGAGCGTCTCCCTCCTCACCCCTCGTCAGCATTACTCACGCTCCTCGCGGCCAGCGGAGCCGCCTGCGGGGGTTGGCGCGAAGGGCCATCGCAGGGGCGCGGGTGGAACGCGCCCGGCCCGGAGCGTCTACCCCCGCGGGCGGCGGAGCGAGTCGCCCGTCAGACCTGCTCGGCTTCCACGCTAAATGACGAAGAACCACAATAATATAATGCTAATTACCTTACGATGCCTAATCCTCTATCCGTCCAAACCGTGAACGAAGCAGCCGAACGTCTTGCCGGCGTCGTCAAGAAAACGCCGCTCCAGTTCTGTCCTCGGCTCTCCGAACAATACGGCGCCAAAATCTACCTCAAGCGCGAGGATTTGCAGGAGGTGCGTTCCTACAAGATCCGCGGCGCCTACAACCTCGTGAGATCGCTCACGCCAGCCGAACGCGGAAGCGGCGTGGTCTGCGCGAGCGCCGGCAACCACGCGCAGGGCGTGGCCATGAGTTGTGCGCGGCTCAAGGTTCGCGGCACGATCTTCATGCCGACCGTCACGCCGCTCCAGAAAATCAGCCGCGTCCGGTATTTCGGCGGCGACTGGATTGACATCCGTCTCATCGGCACGACCTTTGACGAGGCCAGCGCGGCGGCCAAGGCTTTCGCCAAGAAACACAAGGCCGTTTTCGTCCACCCGTTCGACGACTGGCGGGTGATGAGCGGCCAAGGCACGGTCGGCAAGGAAATCGCCGATGAGTTGGGCGCGGCACTCGACGTCGTCGTGGTGCCTGTCGGCGGAGGCGGGCTGTTAGCCGGCCTCGGCACCTACCTCAAGGCCGTGAATAGCCATGTTTCCCTGGTGGCCGCCGAGCCACAAGGCGCTGCAGGTTTCGCCGAGTCGCTGAAGCGAGGGCGAGTCGTGACGCTCAAGGCGCTCGACACCTTCGTGGACGGCGCGGCCGTCCGCACCGTCGGCCGCAACACTTTCGCCGTCGTCCGGCGTCTCGTGGACCGTTCCATCCTCGTTCCGGAAGGCGCGGTCTGTTCGGCCATGATTGACCTCTACCAGAACGAGGGCATCGTCGCCGAGCCGGCCGGGGCGCTGGCCGTCGCCGCCCTGGAAAAATTGGGCCGCAACCTGCGCGGCAAGACCGTCGTCTGCGTGCTGTCGGGCGGCAACAACGACATCCTGCGCTATCCGGAAATCATGGAGCGCAGCCTCATCTTCAAGGGCCTCAAGCATTATTTCCTGGTGCAGTTCGCGCAGAAGCCCGGCCAGCTCAAGCGACTCCTCACCGAAGCGCTCGGGCCAACCGACGACATCGTCCGCTTCGAATACGTCAAGAAAAATTCCCGCGAGACCGGCCCGGCGCTCATCGGCATCGAGATCGCCAGAAAACAGGACCTCGGCCGACTGACCCAACGCCTCCGCCATCTCGGCATCCGCTACCGCAAGCTGGAAAGCGGCGACCTCCTGGCGAGTTATTTGGTTTGAGGCCGAACCCGAAATTAACCAGAAAATGCAAAAAAACGAAAAAACGCCACCTTGCGGTGACGTTTCTTCGTGGCCGCGCCACCCCGTAAACCCTGTACCATATGGTACAGGGCACGGGGCAGGCGTGAACGGCAGCGTTCGTCCAAGGAAGGCCCCGCACCACTCGCTACGATCGGGTGCAGGGCACGTAAAAAGCCACCGATTTCGCGTTGGCTTTTTACGTGGCTGTGCCACGTGGACACCGGCGTTTACCTAGTAGGGGTCCCGTAAAGGAATCCCGCTTCGCAGGATTCCCACGGGACACGTAAAGACACCGGCCGAGCCGGTGTCTTTACGTGGTGCGCCCGGCACGATTTGAACGTGCGACCTCTTCCTCCGCAGGGAAGCGCTCTATCCAGGCTGAGCTACGGGCGCGAGTAATACTATGATTTTCTTCGCGGTGACTAAGGACAGCCACCTCCGAGCCGCCCTCGCCCTGTCCCCATCCTATTATTTTTGAAACGGAAGGGGAAGCTACGGCGCGGGTATTAGGTGGTGCGGGGGCAAGCCCCGCCGCTACAGATTTATATCTTCAACAACCTACTCAACGAATCCGACAGCGGCTCCTCGACCTGGGTGACGTCTTCCCGCAAATACCGGGCCAAGACCGCGCGCACCTCGTTCGGATTCTGGTCAGCCAAGTCTACCCTAACGCGAGATTCTGTCAAGCCCGACAAATCCAGGTACAGAATCTTGGCCGTCGGCGGGTCATAGAAGAACCAGAATGACCGGACGTCCCGGAAAGACAGGAATCGGTTGCCGACCTCGAAACCGAGTTCCGTGATGGCGAAACGGATCGGCTTGGGTTCGTAGATGGTGGAGACGTAAATCACCAGCGCCCCCATCACGATGATGAGCGCGAAGAGGAAGTTGGCGGAAAACAGCGCGTAGACGAGCAGGGCCGCGCCGACCAAAATCATGAATATATACCACCACCGGCCGCGATTGTATCTTGGTCGGTCGTAGAATTCCCAGGCGAGCATGATCTCGCCGTGAACGTCTTCGGGGCTTGTCATTGGTTCAGGCATAGGCAATGATTACTGAAATCATACCGCGAAACGCGTCTTTTGTCAGCCCAGTTTTTTGGTGTATGGCACATAAGTGCCGCTCCTCGGGTCGATATTTTGGCTAAATCTTGGTTTTCCGCGCCTTGGCGCACAAAGCCATTTTTTCAGGACGCGGCAGGCGCTTGATGGCGGCCTCGCGGCGCAGGGCCGCCGAACGGTTCGACGCCGAAACCGACCAAACGAGCTTCACCGGTCGCCGTGAGCGGGTATATTTTGCGCCCCGTCCGGAGTTGTGCTCCCGAACCCGCACCGCCAAATCCGTCGTCACACCCGCGTAAAGGCTGCCGTCGCGACAACGTACAAGATAGACGAACCAGCGGGACATAGGTGAGGCTTGGCTATTATACCGCATTATTAGTCAATCTCTCGCATCCTATTGAGGCTGTCCGGCCCACGTGCTAGACTCTCACAAATAGCCCTTTCAGCCGATTTGTCGGCCTTCGCCAAAAAACGGAGTCCTTTATCATGGCAAAACGCACCGCTGCCCAGAAGAAACAAGTCCGGCGCTACTACAACTGGTCCAAATACCTGCGTTTGGTTGAGCTGCTGGTCACCAAGATCAACGAGGGGGAAAAACCCGACTTCATCGTTGGCGTGGCCGCAGGCGGTCTCTTTCCAGCAATGGTCGTCGCCAAAACCCTCGACATCCCCTTCGCCGCCATGGCGGCCTACAGCTACGGACGAAAAAAGAAGAAGGGTCGCAAGGGATTGCGCAATCAGCGTGGCAAGCTGCACCTCGGCCGAAGCATCGCGTCAACCGAAACCCTAGAAGGCAAGGTCGTACTGATTGACGACGTGGCCGACTCAGGAGTAACCCTCCGTGAGTGCAAGCGTTGGCTTCAGGAGTACTACCATAAGGTGGTTACCAGCGTCAGAACCGCGGTCATCTGGTACAAGCCCACGGTCAGCTGTGTCCGACCCGACATCTTCGTGAGAGCGGTCAAGCCGGGAAAAAGCGGAGAATGCCCATTCATCGTTCAGCCTTTCGAACGCTACGAAAACGGGGGCATCCACCTAGTGCTCAAGAACCTGTCTCGCAAAACGACGAGTCCAATCGCGAAACAAAAAAAGCGCGCCGTCAAGCCCGCGCGCAAACAACCTTCTCGCCAGCGGTCGCGTTAAGCGCCCACCTGAACCCGGTCTCACCGGGTTTTGTATTTTTGGTACAGACGGTGAGGAGTTGCCTGTATATTTTGTTCTTGCCCGAGCGTAGGCACGTCGTTCGCGAACGGCGAGCCGGAGTCGAGGGCCGCGCGCAGGGAGGAGCCCCTCGACTGCGCTACGCTCCGCTCGGGGAAGAAAAGAGGGCACCTCGAACTTCTTATCTTTTTTGTCAAAGTCAACTCCCTTAACGCATCACGGCCGATCCAGCGCGCATCCGGCGTAACACGGAAAACCATCAAAGAAAAACCCACCGCCGGCGCAAAATCCTGGCGACCGCCATCTTTACCAAATCAACAACCAGGGCAAAAACGAAGGCCGCCAGCAGGAAAACGAGGATAAACGACCAGTGAAAAACGCCGAAACGGAACAGCCGCGAGAGGGTCGGCACGGCAATGACGACGCCCAAGATCAAGGTCGCACCGATGGCCATGCCCCAAAAAGCCGGGTTGCGACCAGCCAGGTTGGCGACGAACGACCGGCGCTTGGAGCGATTGACAAACACCAACATGATGTTGACGGCGATAACCGAGCCGAAGGTCAACAACCGAGCCTCGCCCTCGGCAAAAAACCTGAACGACAGGAAATAAATGGTCAGGGCGACGGCCGTCGCAGTCAACCCTTCGACCACTGAAATGATGACCGTCGGCCAATCAAAGACGCGGCTATTGGCCGGACGGGGCGGCCGCCCCATGATGCCGGGCTGCTCGCCTTCCATCTCATAAGCCACCGAACAGACCGGATCGATGATCAGCTCCAGGAAAACGATGTGCGCCGGCAGCAGGATGAGCGGCAGGCCCATCAGCGCCGGTACAAGCGACAGGAAAATGATCGGGAAATGCACCGCCAACACATACCCCAAGGATTTTTTCAGGTTATCGTAAATGCGCCGCCCGAGCCGGACGGCCGCGACGATGGACGCGAAGTTGTCGTCGAGAAGCACCAATCCGGATGCCTCGCGCGCCACGTCCGTGCCGCGTTCCCCCATGGCGATGCCAATATGCGCCGCCTTGAGAGCTGGCGCGTCATTGACGCCATCGCCGGTCATGGCGACAACCTCGCCGTTGGCCTTGAACGCCCGGACGATGCGCAACTTGTGTTCGGGCACCACCCGCGCGAAGACATTGGTGAACTGGGCCTTCAATGCCAGCTCCTCGTCGGTCATCTTCATGAGCTCATCGCCGGTAACGCAAGCGGAACGATGCTCCAAACCAAGGTCGTCAGCCACGCGCAAGGCGGTCGTCGCGTAATCGCCGGTGATCATCACGACGCGGATCCCGGCCGACCGGCACTCCTTGATCGCCGCAGGAACCTCCGGACGAACCGGGTCGCGGAAGCCGATCAAACCGACGTACGAAAACGGAAAACCCGCCGGGCGGTCCGGCAAAGCTCCTGACCATTCGCTTTTGGCGACCGCCAGCACTCGCAGCCCGTCCTTGGCCATCTCCTCGGCCGCATCAAGAATCTCCCGCGCGCGGTCGGCAGACGCACGACAAAGGCCGATAACCGCTTCCGGCGCCCCTTTGACCGCGACTGCGAGACGTCCGCCGCCCATATCCCAAGCCCGCGTCAAGGCCAACAAGCCCGATTCCAACGGATATTCCTGAACCATTTTCCACGACTCATGCCAATGAACCGTGCCTGGCAGGTTGGCCTTGGCCAAATCCCAAATCGCCTTCTCCATCGGCTCGCGCGTGTCGTCAGCGCTGGCCAAAGCCGCCTGCTCGACCAGCTCCAGGTAGCCCGCGGGCATGCCGGCGCCACCGACGCGCAAGATATGACCGTCCGTCTTCAGGCAGTCAATCATCATCCGATTTTGCGTCAGGGTGCCGGTCTTGTCCACGCACAACACCGTTGCCGAACCCAACATCTCGATGGCCGACACGCGCCGCGCCAAAACGTTTTTCTTGGCGATCCGCCAAGCGCCCAAGGCGAGGAACACGGTCAACACGACCGGAAATTCTTCCGGCATGGCGCTCATGGCCAAGGTCAGCCCGGCCAATACCGACGGGATAAAATCGCCGCTATGCCAATAAATGATGCCGACAATGGCCAAGCACGAGCCCAGTGCGATGATTCCCACGATTCTTGTCAGCTGGGCGGTCTCCTCTTCCAGGCGCGTTTTCTCCGGACGGAGTACCGCGAGGCTTTGCCCGATCTTGCCCAGTTCGCTGGTCTTTCCGGTTCGCAACACCTCCATCACCGCCCGCCCCTTCGTCACCAGCGTCCCGGAATAAAAGAACGGCAGGTTGTCGCCGCCGGGTTGGGCTACCGCCTCGCCGGCCTGCCAGATCCGCTTCGTCACGGGTGCCGACTCACCAGTCAGCACGGACTCGTCCACGAGCAAATTGATGAATTCCAGAACCGCTCCATCGGCCGGCACGCGATCGCCTTCGCCGATAATGACGATGTCGCCGCGCACGACCTCGCGACCTGCGATGCGATGCTCGACTCCGCCACGAATCACCAAGGCCCGCGGACTGGCGATCTGCCTCAAGGCCTCAAGCGTGTTCTCAGTCTTGTTCTGCTGATAAGTGTTGATGCCGGCGATGATGAAAACGGAACACAGCAACAGGAGAGCCTCGCCGTGATCACCCAAAATCAAATATAGCCCGCCGCAAATAATGAGCATGGAAATCATCGGCTCCAGGAACAGGTCCTTGAGGATGCCGACCAGTCGACGGCGTTCGTCTCTGGCCAATTCGTTGTAACCGTCGGCGGCTAAACGCGCGGCGGCTTCCGCTTCGGACAGGCCTTGATATTGACGGCGCTCATGCATATGGAAAAGCCTACGCCCTCGCAATCGCCCCGGCTACCGCCTCGGCCACGCCAGGCTCTAGCGGCGAGGGCAGGATTCTTTCCGGTTGTGGGTCGGCGACCAAGTCGGCGAGAGCGTGGGCGGCGGCCAGCCGGACGGCCGGCGTGAAACGCTTCAATCCCGACTTGATGGCGCCGGCGAAAATGCCAGGAAACACCAAGACGTTGTTGACCTGGTTCGGGTAATCCGAGCGGCCGGTGGCGACGACCGCCGCGCCGGCGGCCTTGGCCACGTCTGGCATGATTTCCGGAATCGGGTTGGCCATGGCGAAGACGATGGGCTGCGGGGCCATGGACTTCACCATCTCGGCTGTGACGATGCCTGGTTGGGAAACGCCGATGAAGACGTCCGCGTTTTGAAGCGCATCCACGAGCGTGCCCGTTCGTCTCTCCGGATTGATGCGCCGCGCCAGGTCTTCCTTATATATATTCATACCCTCGCGTCCGGTGGCGATGATACCACGCGAATCAAGCACGGTCAGGCGTCTCACGCCCGCCGCCAGCAGAAGTTCGGCGGTGGCAAGCCCCGCCGCGCCCGCGCCGGAGATGACGATTGACGCGGCTGCGAGGTCCCGGTTTGTCACCTTGAGCGCATTCGTGAGCGCCGCCAAAACGACGATGGCCGTGCCGTGCTGATCATCATGCATGACCGGAATGTTCAATGCCTCGACGAGACGCCGTTCCACCTCAAAACAGCGCGGCGCGGAAATGTCCTCCAGGTTGATGCCGGCGAATCCCGGCGCGATGGCCAACACCGCCCGCACGATTTCATCCACGTCCTGTGTCGCGAGACAAATAGGGTAGGCGTCGAGGCCGCCGAAATGCTTGAAAAGGATGGCCTTGCCCTCCATCACCGGCAGCGCCGCCAAGGCACCGATGTTGCCGAGCCCGAGCACGGCCGAGCCGTCGGTGACCACGGCGATTGAACGCCCCTGAATGGTCAGTTCCGAAACCCGCTCCGGATGCGCGGCAATTTCCTGACAAACCGCCGCCACGCCCGGCGTATAGGCAATCGCCAAATCATCGCGCGTTTCCAAAGGAAACGTCGGGATCACGTCCAGCTTGCCGCGCTTCTCGCGATGTCGTTCCAGGGATATCTGTCCGAAGTCCATAGGTTTAGGGAAATAACTTTTTCTGGAACTCTTCCCTCTTTTGCGGGTCGGCCTGCAGGCGCAAAAGAAAATTGACGAATTGCGGCGCGACCCAGAACCGCGGTTCATCCGAAAGTCGGATCAGCTCCTCAAACGAAATGAGTCGCGTCTCAATTCTTTCGCCGGCATCCAGTTGCGGTTCTCGAACTCTCCGACAGCCGCGGGCGATGAAATAGTAACAATCGTGCAGGATCTTGGCTTCGAGCCCGTGCTTCAAGAACAATTCCCAGTCATCGGATTCGTAGCCGGTCTCCTCGAGCAGCTCACGCTTCGCCTCGGCCATCACGTCGCCGTTCTTATCGGCCCGTCCGCTCACGAAATTGAGATTGCCGTGCCGATCCGGCTGGTCCTGCTCCTCCAGGATTATCCTGTCCCCCACCGTCGCGATGACCTCGACCGTCGGCGGACGCCAAATGCGCTCGAAGGTCTCCTTCGTCCCGTCGAACATCTCCTGCTCCCACTGCCACACCTCAAAAATTACGCCCTGGAAAACCAGTTTGGCGCTGGGCGGCAGGCCGGGTCTGGGGGTGATGGTCTCGGCGTTTGACACAGCGATTCAAAGTTAGCCCGCCGTTATTTTACCGCATTGAACCAAAAACCGCGACCCGAGGCCGGGCTGTGGTTTCCACACCTGGCAATCAAGACATCAAGCTATCGGCAGCGAAACCGTGAAACGCGTGCCTTGACCGACGGTGGACTTCACGGCTACCGAGCCGCCCATCTTCTCCACCAGATTCTTGACGATATACAGCCCCAGCCCGGACCCCTCGATGTCCTTGCTGATGTCAGCGCGGAAATAGGCCGTGAACAGCTTGCCGACGGCTTCCAGCGGGATGCCTCGCCCGGTATCCTCCACCGACACCCGTACCGTCCGTCCCACCACCTCGTAACCAATCTTCACCTGACCACCTTCCTTATTATATTTGATGGCGTTGTCCAGCAGGTTCACGAAGACCTCCTTGAGCGCGTCCTGATTGCCGCTGATTTCGGGCAGGCCGGACGCCTCGCCGTGCTCAAAAGTGACGCGCTTCGCTGTCGCCTTGGGAGCCAATTCGGCCACTACGTCTTCCAAGACGCCACGAATCGCCATTGGCTGACACTCCAACAGGAACTGCGGGTTGGTCTCTTGGCCGATCTTGAGGAGGCTGCTGATCAGCTTGAGGATGCGGTCGTTGGCGACCTTGACGTAGCCGAGGCTCTTGACTGCCTGCGGACCCAGGCCAGCGGCCGATTTGTCGCAGGAATCAATCGCCATCTTGATGATCGATGACGGCGAACGCAAGTCATGGACGGTCTTGAACAGGAAATCTTCCTTGAGCTTAATCATCGCCTTTTCCCTTTCAGCCAGCTCCCGCTCCGTCGAAACGTCCCGGAAGATGATGACCGCCCCGCTCACCAAGCCAGCCTGGTCAAAAACCGGGGCAGCGCTGTCGCCCACGGGCACGCGCCGGCCGTCCTTGGTCACCAGCACCGAGTGGTTTTCCATCGTCTTTGTCTCGCCACGAAGCATGGCCTCCTCGATGAAGACGACGTTCTCGCTGCCGTCGGACTCGCGCATGAACTTGGCAAACTGCCGCAAGGGGCGCCCCATCACCTCCGCCTCCGACCAACCGGTCAGACGCGTGGCCACCTTGTTCCAGAGGGTGATGTTCCACTGCCGATCAATGGCTACGACGCCGTCGCCGATGCTCTCCATGATGACCTTTTCCTCCTGCCGATACCGGAAAAGCCCGGAGAGGAGAAACAACACGGTGATGGCCACAAGACAACCTCCCAAGGCCAAGGCGCCGAAGATGGCCAACTGAACACCCAATTGCCTATCGACCTCGGAAAACGCGATGTCCGCCGGTTCGGCCATGATGACGCCCCAGCCATAGACGGGAACCGGCTCAAAAGCGGACAGACGATCCTCCTTATCCGCCTGATTATAGGACTGCTCCATGCCCCGCTCCCCGCGCAGCACCTTCTGCACGATTGGGTCCGTCAAGAGATTCACGATGTTGTCCTGCAGTCGGTACCCTGGAAGTCCCAAGACGTTGCCGTGCTGATCGACGAGATAGATGAAGGCCGGCTGGTTGGGCTGCATCTTCTTCAGCCACTCGAGAACCGTCTCCAGCTTCACCTGAATCACCAAAACGCCAGTCGGCCGCTGGTTCGCGCCCCGAATCGGAACGGCCACGCCGACGACGTTGTATTTCGGCTGCGCCCCGCTCTGATAAATCTCGGAAACATACGGCTGCCATTCACGGCTGACTCCCTTGTACCAATCCTTGCCGGACCGGCTCTCTCCGATTACGGACGGCGTCGCTGCCGGGAAATCGGACCTGATGACCCCGTCCAGGTCGGTCACGAACAGGCGATCAACCTGCGGGTATTCCTTCGTAACGTCCTCAAGCCGATTGATGGCCTCGGCCCACTTGCCTTCAGCGACGAGCTGGCGGAAATCCGGGCGTTCGACAAAAGACGTGCCCAGCTCGACTAAGCCGTCAAATCGCGTCTTGACCACCGCCGCGGCCAAGATGGAGACCGTCGGTCGCCTATCCAGGACCTCTTCCGTCAGGGCCTTTTTGGTGCTGCGGAAACTGAACAGGCCGATGAGGGCTATCGGGAAGACGAGCCCCAAGAACAGCGCTGAATAGACGAGCGGGCGGTTTAGGTTTCTAAAAAACCGACTGAAATTTAGCTTGGACATACGATGTCCGACGCTGGACGGCCCAGACAATCCTAGGCCGACTTAACGACGACTTATCTAATAAAATCCGACTAATTGCGAATTTATTTTATTGTATCAGTATTTCTTTGTATTCGTAATGGCACGGCTCTTCTAGCGGGACGGGATGATTTTTGAAACGCTAATCAGGATTGCGCCCTTCGCTGGCAGGCCCTTGTTATCCTCCATCTGCTCGACAAATTTCTTCCACTCGCCATCAGCATGATACTCCGCTTGCCCGATCAGTTTGCACCCCTTCAGCTCCTTATCCCAAACCAACAGACAAACGTTATTGTTCCCCGCCAAATCCTTCAGGGTTTGGTTCATGTAGTTATCAGTAACCAAAACCTGATTTTCAGAAACAACTTTAACAAAAGCCACGCCGATGACGTTCGGCTTGTTCTCGGCCGTCACCGTCGCGAGCGCGACCGGGTTGGATTCGATGAGTGCCTGGATTTCTTTAAGTGTTTCCATACGCGGCGGTTCGCCCTTTCTAATTTCTATGCCGCAGCGGAGAGGGTGAGATTCCCAGCCTACGGCTGGTCCGCCTTAGCCCTGATTCAATCGCGGAGCGGAGAGGGTGAGATTTGAACTCACGGATCCTTTCGGATCGACGGTTTATTGGCATGGCGGAGGGGGTGGGATTCGAACCCACGGACCATTTCTGGTCAACGGTTTTCAAGACCGTCCTCTTAAACCACTCGAGCACCCCTCCGCCCTGCCAACAATGAAAGCTGCCTTAGTTTGCCTCGCGTATTATAGGAAATCGCTCGGCAAACCCCGGGTCGCCGATGCGACCCGTCGATTGCTCGCCAACTCGCAATCGACCCACTCGGCCACCTCTCCGCTCTGCGATTGACTTATTAAATAACGGTGGCGGAGAACTCACGGTTTCGCTCGCGAAGAATGGGAGACGCTCGCGAAATCCAGGGTGCCCTTTGGCACCCGTGAATCGCTCGTTGACTCGCGACTCACCCTTGCGGGTCGACGGTTTTCAAGACCGTCCTCTTAAACCACTCGAGCACCTCTCCGCTCTGCGATCGAACAATCGGGTAATAAGGGCCCCTTAAGCTATCCACCTTATTTTAACCATTTTCCGCCGAATTTCAAGATATTTAAAACCACCGCCTGCGATGTCGCACAGAGGCGAACATCTTCGTGCAGGCGGTGGCGGGCGGCAATTGGGGATGGCAGTCGCTGACCATGGTTGCTAAGGGGCTAACCTGCCCGGGTATTTTTTATGGACCCACCCATGGGTCTTTCTCTTCGGGCGGCACGAGGCCGCTTGGTTCCTCTTATGAGGCTCCTCAATGTTCAAATTTGTGCGGTTGTCGGCTTGTTCTACTCCTTCATAATCGTCATGCGGGCGTCGGGCTGTTTCTTAGGCAGTTCCGTCCCAACGAACGCAACGACCATAAACCATAGCATATTTCCCGTGATTTGTCAAGATGTACACCAAAAACCCGGCCTTTTCGGACCGGGTTCAAACGGCAAAAATCCAATCACGACGGTGATTACGAGGTGGGCGGGGTATTTTCGGATGGCACCGGCAGTACGCCGGTCGCCGGAGCGAGAGCCGCCAGCGCGGTCTTCAGCTCATCTCGCGCCTTCTCCACGGCGGCCTTCCAGTCGTCCATAGCCTTCTTCACGGCATCCTGGCGGGTCTTGGCCAAATCCGACGCCTGCGGCCCGACCTTCTCCGCCGCCTGCAAGGCGGTCTTGAACTGGGTGCGCGCCGCTTCCACGCTCACGCGCATGACCTCGCGGACCGCCACTGGGTCAGCGCCAGTCACGGCGCAATCGGCCTTGGCCTTGTCCTCGGCCGCTTTCACGGCCGTGCGGAATGCCGTGACCGCCGCGTCCACGGCTGTCTTGCGGCTGGCCAAGGCATCATCCAAACCCTTGCGATAGGCGGCGGTGGACGCATCCACGGCGGCACGACGCACCTCGGCGGCCGCAGCCACGGCGGCCTGGAATTTCAGGATGGCCTGCTTCTGCTCCTCGCCCTTAAACTTCTCCTGCAACGCATCCACGGCGCCGCCGCGCTTCTGATCCTGCTGGACACGGAGACCCTCCAGCTTGGAGTCGCGCTGGGCGCGATTGTCCTTCAGGCGCTTATTCACCTCGGTGCGCCGCGTGGTCAGATTCTTTTCGCGCTGCTGGATTTGAGTGGCAAATCGCTCGTTCAACGGTCGCGCCGTAAGCACCGTGCAGAAATTGCGCTGGGCGCGGACGGCACTGGGCCGGGCGGCCGCACCGGAATCCTCCTCTGCGGCCACGGCCATCGGCATGAGCAGACTCAACGCCAGCAGCCCGCCAACGATTTTGTTCTGGAGATTATTGGAGGTCATAATCCGCGTTGCTGATGTTGTTAGCTTCCTCGTTCACCTTGTCGAGTTCGCTGGCATCGCTGGTTTCGGCTTCCGCCAGGTCGGTTTCGGCTTGACCATTGGCCAGAACCTCGTCAACCGCCGCGTTAACTTCCGGCAAGGTCTCCTCGGCGTTAGGTACCGCCGGGGTCGGCTGACTCTCGACCGGCGGAACGGCCGGCATCGGCTGTGGCGTCGGGGTCTGCCGACCGCAACCGGCACCGACGAACACCAGCGCGGCAGCCATCAAAACGAATGATAGGGAGCGTTTCATAGGAGAAACGTTGGTTATTGTTGAATATCGAACTTAGAGCCTATCCCAATAGGGGTTTGCGAGGCGAAAACGGGAGGCTTCCCGCAGGACCGCGCGAAAACCGAGGAGGAATATCCCGAGATATTTCGACGAGGTTTCTCGCGCCGGTCCTGCGGGAAACGCCCGCTTTCGCGCCGCGAATACCTATTGGGATAGGCTCTTATTATACCACCATCTTTTGCCGAACCAAATCGCAGCAATTAAGGAAAAAACGGCTTACAGGGCAAGACCACGACGCGGTTCTGGCATGGGCTGACTTTTTGCGAAAAAACTGCTGCTCGTGATAATATTTATACAAGCTTTCTGGCCTAGCCCACGCGACCTCGGGCGCCATCCGGCAAGCCGCCATTCAAATAGCCTATATATTAAGCGGATTAACAATCCAAATTATGAATCCCAAACACGCTAAATTATTGATTATCGCCGTCGTACTGGTTTTGGCGGGCGTAGCGGTAAAGACGACCCTGACCAGCCAGGGCGCGTCCAACGCGAATTCCGGCGCCATCTTCACGACCAACAAGACCGGGACGGTGGTGAACCAGAACCTCTATCCGGCCAAGGAAGCGGTGTTCCTGAACGGCGGCCCGCAAAACGGCAAGTGCGGCGCGGCCGGACTCGCTAACGGCGAATACTACTTCCAGGTCACGGATCCGTCGGGCAAGACGTTGCTTTCGACGGACGGCATCGACCAGCGCAAGTTCGCGGTTCAGGGCGGCGTCATCAGCGGTTATCTCGGTACGACTCACGCGACCTCGACCGGCCCGTGCAACGGCAAGACCGTTGGCCTGGCGCCGTTCAGCAATACGTCTAACCCGGGCGGCGAGTACAAGGTCTGGGTGACGGCGGTCGCGAACTACTCGGCCGACAAGGGCAACTTCGGGTTCCAGAACAACGCCAGCAAGACCGACAACTTCAAGGTGGTCGCGGGCGAGGAGCCGGGCGCCATCACGGTCAGCGGCCGGGTCTACAAGGACATGAACGCCAACGGCACCGATGACGGCGAGGAAGGCATGCCGGGCATCACCGTGCAGCTCAAGGCGTCGGGGTCCACGACCGTCGTGGCCTCGGTCGCGTCAGGCACCGACGGGTCTTACACCCTGGGTTCGCTGGCAGCGGGCACCTATGACCTCTGTGAGGCGTTGCCCCTGACCAATCCGATGCTGTGGGCGCCAACCGAACCGGCGCCGAACGGCTGTGTGCAGCTGAACCTCACGGCAGGCCAGACCGTCATCCAGAATTTCGGGAACAAGCCGGTCTCGGAGCCGCAGCCGATGTAAATACCACAGAAAACTCGACGCGAAACTCCCCCGGCCAGGCTGGGGGAGTTTTTTATGGGGTCAGTGTATGTGCTGGCTTGTTTTTGCTATAATTCATTATGGAGACCGAGTGAAATTAATCGCGGAATAAAGGGAAATATGCTGAAAAAAATTTTACCGCTCGCTATTTTCGGGGTGCTGGGAATCTCATTAATCGCTTCGGCCGAGACCATGCCCCAAAGGTTGAGTGGGTACATTTTACTGCAGGTTGAATCCCATGGGGAAGCCTGGTATGTCGACCCGGTGAAATTAACGAGGGTTTATCTGGAAAACGGGGCTGTGGCCTATGATGCCTTGAGGGAATTCGGGTTGGGCATCGCGAATGCCGACTTAAATAAAATTCCAGTCGGCGTTGAAGCGAGGTTCAGCGATACCGACACGGATGGCGACGGGTTATCGGATAAGTTGGAAGGCGGCTTGAAGACCGATCCGGCGGTAGCTGACACTGACGGCGATGGGGTGTCCGACGGGCTGGAGGTCTTGACCCGTAACACTGACCCTCTGGGGCCAGGCAAACTGACGTACGACACGGCTCTGGTCACGAGATTAAAGGGGAGGATATTGTTGCAGGTTGAATCTCGCGGCGAAGCCTGGTACCTGAATCCCAAGGACGGGAAAAGATATTACATGAAGGACGGGGAAGCGGCCTATCAGATCATGAGGTTTTTGAGTCTTGGCATCACCAACAATGATTTATCGTCGGTTCCCGTCAATTCGGATTTTGGAACCGAACCTGCGGTAGAAACGCCGATGGTGAGGGGTGTCGTGGATCCGGATTTCACCGTCGAGGTGTATGACGAGAACAAGGTGATGGCCGGGACGACCTTGCTGGCCGACAATCACAATACGGACAAGCCAAGAATCATCGAGGTGAACATGTTGGGCGAGATCATTTGGGAATATGATCTTCCGACGGAGTTGAAGAGATATACGAATCCGGGCCTTGACGTCGAGCGGTTGTCAAACAACGATATCCTGTTCGTGCTGCCGGGCAACGGAGTCTACGAGATCAACCGGGACAAACAGGTCGTCTGGTCTTACAAAACGACCAAGATATCCCACGACGCGGACCGGCTGCCCAACGGTAACACCTTGTTCGTTTATGGCAACAATGACCTGATGAGCGACGCGCAGGTAGTGGAGGTCGACCCGACCGGGAAGGTCGTCTGGTCTTGGTATGCCAGGGATCATTATAATGTTGAACCGTATAAGAGCATCATGAAGCAGGGCTGGACCCACACGAATGCCGTAACCAGGTTAAGCAACGGGAACACGCTGATCAGCACAAGAAACTTCAATATGGTTGTTGAGGTTGACCCGCAAGGCAATGTGGTCAAAACGATTGGCGACGGGTTGATGATCGAGCAACATGATCCGGTCTTGCTCGCAAACGGCGATCTGTTGTTCGCCAATCATGGGACGCCGGAAAAAGCCGTCGAGATCGACCAAAATGAAAAGGTTGTCTGGGAATATGAAATAACGAATCCGAATCAAT
>JAQTNC010000009.1 GCA_028714475.1 Patescibacteria group bacterium | reverse complement strand
TATAATATACACATAATAATAATGCGGGGATAGCCGCAAATATTTGTAAATCTATGTCCAAAGCGACTAGGGCGGCCAAGGGCTTCACGCTCATCGAGCTGCTCATCGTCATCGGCATCATCGGCTTCCTGGCGGCCGCCATTCTCGTCGCCGTGGATCCGGTGAGGCGCGTTCAGGAAGCCCGTAACGCCAAGCGGTGGTCCGAGGTCAACGCCATCCTTAATGCCATGCTCACCAAACAGGTGGACGATCGGGCGGTCTATGATGGAGAAACCACTGCGCCAATCGTCACCGATACGGTCGCTCCGCTGACCGACGCCCAAGTCATCGTTGTTGACGACTCTCTTGTAGATTGCACCGTTGCTCTCGGCGCCAGCCGACCGGGTTGTGATGCCGCTGGCCTGGTGTTCCCTGTTACGGGTGCCAAAACCTGTGTTGCTAACATTAATGACATCGCCCCGGATTACATCGCCGAAGTTCCGATGGATCCGCTCGGCGCAGGCGCCAATCCCTGCGCGGATCCCGCAGGATGTACACTGGATGGCGACATGGCTCTTGGTACGACAGCTTCTGATCCCAGTACCGGTTATTATATCTCGCGCACCACCGGCAACCGCATCGAGATCGGCGCCTGCTTCCCGGATTTGACCCAGGTCATCAAAGTCAAGCGCTAACCGTCCGACTGATAAATTGATATGAAAAACAACAAGGGCTTCACGCTCATCGAACTGCTCATCGTCATCGGCATCATCGGCTTCCTGGCGGCGGCCATCCTCGTCGCCGTCGATCCGGTGAAGCGCATCCAGGAAGCGCGCGACGCGCGACGCTGGTCGGAGACTAACGCCCTCTTGAATGCCATCCTCAACAAGCAGGTGGATGGCAGGGCGAAATATACCGGCGTCGCCGGCGCACTTATCGTCCAGTCAGCGTCCTACGCTCAAGTAATCGTTACCGATCACAGCACCCACTCCTGCAGCACGCCGGCTACTTCCGTGATGTGCGGCGCTTTGGACGCTGGCCTGCCAGCCGGCTACACCTTGAACAAAACAGGCGCAAACACAGCGTGTGTTGCTGATCTCGGTGATTTGGCCCCGACCTACATTGCGCAAATCCCGCAGGATCCAGGTGGCGCGTCGCCGGCCACTGGTTACGCGATTGGCGTGAAGAACTCCGGTTACTACATCATCTACGGCGTGGACAGCGGCTCTAATATCGGCCGCATCACCATCGGCTCCTGCTGGGCCGAACAGACCGCCACGGCTCCTAGAGGCATCTCGGTCACGCGCTAGTAGTAATCAACACACCACAAAACCCGCCTCCCGGCGGGTTTTTTGGCAGCCGATGGGGGATTTGCACCCCTTACGGAAAGGCTGGCGTCCTGCTATGATATAAACAATTATAAACAGCGCGGCCGTGCCCGCAATTAACTCGTTTACTAAATCTATGTCCCAAGCGAAGCGGGCGGCTAAGGGCTTCACCCTCATCGAGCTGCTCATCGTCATCGGCATCATCGGCTTCCTGGCGGCAGCCATTCTCGTCGCCGTGGATCCGGTGAGGCGCATTTCCGAAGCCAGAAACGCCCGTCGTTGGGCGGAAGTCAACGCCGTCCTGAACGCCGTCCTGACTTATCAAGTTGACGCCAGGGCGCTGTATCAAAAGGCTTTTACCGCATCCGTCTTCCCGGTAGTTGCGAGTGATACCCTCTCGCAGATGATTGTTGACGGGCCAGATGCGGTAACTGATCCAGCTGTCGCAATTCCTGATTGTACGACCGCGCAACCTGCCTGCCCTGCTGGTGGCGCGACCGTCAATATGAATAATCTTGTCGCGACCAATTGCTATGTAAACCTGCATGGCCTCGTCCCCACCTACATCGCTTCCGTGCCGATTGACCCGACCGGCGGGGCGACCTACACGGCCGTGAATACCGGTTATTACTTCCGAAGATCCACGGCTGGCCGCATCACCGTTGGTGCGTGTGGAGCGGAGTTGACGTCGCCCATCAGCGTTACTCGTTAGTTCGTCCGAAAGGAATATGCCCGCTCCCCGCAGTACTGCCGGGAGCGGGTTTTGATTATTGCGGAATGTCCTTCGACTTCGCTCAGGGCATATTAATTATATTCCCTGAGCGTAGCGGAGTGGAGTCGAAGGGTTTCCTAAGTTTATTATCATAAAGCCTCGAAAAACCCCGCTTGTTCTGATAAAGTGTATGTATGAGGAACAAGAGCCTTCATCCCCGCCACGGCATCACCAATCTCGAGACCACCCTCGCGGTTTCGGCGCTGTTTTTCATACTCGTGGCCATCATCCGCGTCTTGAACGCCCCGGAAGAGCAGTTCGCCGATGCCCGCAACGCGCGGCGTTGGGAGGACGCGAGCGCACTCCTGCAGGCGGTCCTGCTCAAGCAAACCGACCTCAAGGCGCTCGTGAGTGGCGCCCTTTCCGCGCCGCTCCAGACGGAGGAGGACCTCGCCCAGGTTGTGGTCTCGGCCGACGACGGCATTGATTGCGGTGACCGGATGAAATCGCCCGCCTGCCCGCCGGTTAATCTTTCCACCGCGCCTGGCACTGGATGCGTTGCCAACCTTGCCGAACTGGTGCCGAAATACCTGAATGCCTTGCCGAGTGACCCTCGCGGCGAAGGCTACACGCCCGCGGCTGGCGGCATGCCCTTTGGCATCAAGAACAGCGGCTATTACATCCATCGCGACCGGTATGGGCGCGTGGAAATCGGCTCTTGCTGGCCGGAGCGGGGGATGGTCATTGTGGTGAAGAGGTAGTTGCGGAGTTGCGACGATACGAAGATTCGGAGATGCGAAGCAGAAAAAAGCGGAGCGGCCATAGCCACTCCGCATCTTTGTATCTCCGAATCTTTGAATCTTTGCCGTCCCGTTATTTCTTCTTCAGATCTTCCTCCAGCTGAAGGATTTCATTTATCTTCTTGTCCACAAAGCCGTTCCAGGCGTCGTAGTTCATTTCCAGCTGGTCCTGCTGATTTTTGAGTTCCAGGTAATCTTTGCGCAATTGAATTTGTTCGTCCATGATGAGCCAGGACCAGCGGAAGGTGCCGGCGGCGATGGCCAGCGCGGCGGCGGCCAGGAACAAGGCGGCGGCCGTGGCGGAGTCAATCTTGTCGTGGCTATTCCGCCAGGCGCGGTACTTGTCGAGAAGGGGGAATTTCATATAACCGTAGCGGCCCGCCTTGGGCGGGCACCGCCTAGATATATTTAGATTAGCGTTTCCATTATATCCACCGCCGCCCACTTCGGCTAGGGCAACCCGGTGCCTGTCCCCCTTATCCACAGTTTTCCCGGGGACTGTCCCCAAGAAAACTGTGGATAAGCGGCGGCAATGGCGGTTTTTTGTTATAATGAGCGTCATGTTCGGTTGGTTCGCCAAAAAACACCAGAAAAACGCGGCGGATGCCTGGGCGGCGGTCGCCGCATTTGCAGTGTCCTTGGCCGTTTACGTGCCGATGCTGCCGACGGCGGTGACGTTCGAGGACAGCGCCGAGTTCGTGACCGCGACGGCGACGCTCGGCATCCTGCATCCGTCCGGCTATCCATTATATATACTTCTCGCCAAGCCGTTCACCTGGCTGCCTTTCGCGACCGTGCCGTGGCGGGTGGCGCTTTTTTCCGCGGTCTGTGCGGCCGCGGCCATCGGTTTGGGCGTGAGTGTCGCTTTGCGGTGGGCGCGGCAACTGAAACTCACGGTTGATTGGCCGATGCGGCTCACGGCCGTCGGTGCCTTGCTCGTGCTGGCGTTCTCGGACATTTGGTGGAGCCAGGCAATCTACGCCAAGAATTACGCCTTGCACGCCTTGCTGTTCGTCGGCATCGCCTATTGTTTCGTGCGGTCATTGGATGAACGCCGCAATCGTTGGGGCTATCTCATCGGCTTGCTCTCGGGGCTCGCCGCGGCGAATCACCTGTATCTGACGGCGGCGACGGCGCCGTGGATTGTTGTCGCCTGGTTCTGGGCCCATCGGGACTGGCGGCGGCCCGACCGGCGGTGGCTGGGTGTCGTACTGGCGGGTCTGGTTGGCCTGTTGCCGTATGTCTACCTATTCCTGCGGTCGCAGGTGCCGGCCGTCTACAGCACGTCGGGCCTCATCACGTCGGTCGCGGATTTTTCGGCTTTCGTGAGTCGGAGTCATTATGGCGACATGGGTGGCGGCGGCAACGGACTCTTGAAGTTGGCGCTGCTCGCCACGCTGTCGATCGGGGCGGTCACGTCGGTCGGTCTTTTGGCGGCCGCGGCCATCGGGGGAGTTTGGTGGGCCTGGCGCCAGCGTCGCGCCGACGTCGTGCCGATGTCATTGATTCTCGCTGGCGGCATGGCGGTCTTGCCGACCGTGGTGCTCCTGCGGGCCTCGGCGTACGACGAGAGCGTCATCTATTTGAGTCGCGTCTGGTTCCTGACCTTTCAGGCGTCGATTGCCGTCGTGGCGGCCGTGGCGGCCATCGCGTTGGCCGGCTGGCTCAATCGCCGCTTCGGTGACACGAGCGCGTTCTTGGTGGTGGCCGCTTTCGGTTTCGCGGCGGTCGCGAGCGGTTTCGTCAATTTTCCTTACGCCCGGGCCTTCACCGACACCACCGCCGCCGCGCGCCTGCGCTCCGGTCTATTGAACCTGCCGCCGAACGCCGTCTTGGTCGTGCGCGACGACAACCAGGTCAATGACACCGAGCTCTTCACGCTCGCGCATCTGCAGTTGGTCGAACGGCGTCGGTTGGATGTCATCGTGGTGCATGACACGCGCATCAACGTGTTTTACCATCCGCAACTTACGCCGGAGTATCTCACGGCGACGTTGAACGAGTCTCGGCGCCAGTTGTTGCAGGCGACGGTGGATTGGCCGCTGCTTGCCGGCCGACCAGTATATTCCACGTTTCCGGCGGAAGTCGACGAGCAGTGCGTCAAGAAGTCGGACGGGTCATGTTACAGGTCGTTGTCGGACGGCCGTTTCTACGAAGTGCGCCCGCCGACGACCCGGACGCCGCTGCCGTATTTTCCGGTGCCACCCGATGATCGAAACGGCGGCTACAGTTTCGCGCTTGATCAGATTCTGACGCACGACTGGTACGCATACGCGGCTTGGCTCTATGATTTCGGCCAGCGTGAGGAGGCGATTGCCGCCGCCGCCACCGCCGATTCCTATGATCATTCGCTCACGAAGGCCGAACAGGAGGCGTGGAGGCGGTTCGTGGAAAGCAGAAAGTAGAGACGGGTTCGGGCCGTCCGGTGCCTGTCCCCCTTATCCACAGTTTTCCCGGGGACAGTCCCCAAGAGTGTCCCTGGAGCTTGAGGCGGTCGCTCAACGTCAGTGACGACCGCATGAGCCTGAATGCGCACTGGCGAGCCGTCCGATGGGGCTTGGCCTTGCCTAAACAGCCATAAAAAGATAATCTTTGGCTTGAGAATAGGAATATTTTCTTCCTGCCCCATCCCACTTATGCGTTACTCTAAACTCCTCGGCAAGACCTCCAAAACCGCGCCCCATGATGCCGAATCCGTGAACGCACGTCTGCTCGTGCAGGGCGGTTTCGTGGACCAGCTCATGGCTGGCGTTTACACCTACCTGCCGCTCGGCTTGCGCGTGATCGACCGCGTCAAGGAAATCGTCCGCGAGGAGATGAACCGGCTCGGCGCGCAGGAGATCCTCATGCCGGCGCTTCAGCCGCGCGAGCCGTGGGAGACGACCGGCCGCTGGACTGACCCGGGGCCGGAGGTGATGTTCCAGTTTAAGGGCCGCGGCGACAAGGACCTGACGCTCGGCTGGACGCATGAGGAAATCGTCACGCCGACGGTCAAGCGTTTTGTGCGTTCCTACAAGGACCTGCCGTTCAGCGTCTATCAGATTCAGGATAAGTTTCGCAACGAGCCGCGCGCCAAGTCCGGCTTGTTGCGCGGCCGAGAGTTCTCGATGAAGGATCTGTATTCGTTCCATCTCGACGAAGCCGATCTCGATCGGTTCTACGAGCTGGCCAAGGAAGCGTATCGCCGCGTTTATGACCGGTGCGGACTGCACGCGCTCATAGCCGAGGCATCCGGCGGCGCCTTCACCAAGTATTCGCACGAGTTCCAGGTGCTGACCGAGTCCGGCGAGGACATTATTTATTACTGCGAGAAGTGCGAATACGCGCAGAATCGCGAGATCAGCGAATACAAGGAAGGCGACCGCTGCCCGAAATGCGGCGGCATCATGAGGGAAGGCAAGGCCATCGAGGTCGGCAACATCTTCAAGCTGATGACGCGGTTCAGCGATCCGTTCGAGTTGAACTACACCGACGCCGACGGCGTTTCGAAGCCGGTGCTCATGGGTTGTTATGGCCTCGGGCCGTCGCGGGTCATGGGAACGGTGATAGAGGTTCATCACGATGACAAGGGCATCATTTGGCCGAAGGCGATCGCGCCGTACTTGGTGCATCTCGTGTCGCTTACGGCTAAGGACGAGGCAGTCACGGTGCGGGTGCGCGCGGTGGCGGACAAGCTGGTGGACGAGCTGGAGGCGGCTGGCGTTTCGGTGCTGTATGATGACCGCGAGGACGCGCGGGCGGGCGAGAAGTTCGCCGACGCCGATTTGATTGGCTGTCCGTTGCGTTTGGTGGTTTCCGAGAAGACGCTCGCCGCCGATTCGGTGGAATGGAAGGAGCGCGTGAGTGCCGAAGCGAAGATGGTGCCGATGGTGCAAGCGGTCGGGGAAGTCGGCGAATTCGCCAAGAAATAGTTTGGTTGCATAGGAAACGCCGGGTCACCCCCGGCGTTTTAGATTTCGTGCAAATCGGCGGCCTTTTTGAGTCAACAAAAAAAGCGTCGCCTAGACGGCAACGCCCTGAATCGCGGTTGAGGAACCGGATTAACCTCTCTCCGCCCACGGCTCGATCATCGCTTCTCGGCGCCCACGGCGGTAGTCGCCCATGGTCAGACGGAGGCGCTCCGTGAGTTCGCGTCGCATCTGCGGATCGATCTCCCGCAGAACCTCGCGGTCAAAACGGACGCCTTGGGTGAAGAATTCCCCCACCTTCCGGATGCGGCGATGCCGGGTCGCAATACTATCCAAAGCCGGATCGCACAGCAACCGCCGAATCTCCGGCGACTTCGTCAGCGCCTTGAGGGCATTCCTGGCGAAACCGGGTGGCAGTTCACGCGGCGAAAGCGGCCGCAGGGCGTGAAAGAAACAGCCCGTGGCCCGCTCACGCGTGACCATCATGCCGCACGAACAGCGCACCGTGAATCTGCCAAAGTGTCCGCTCGGATCGAATTCGACGATCGTCTCGTTCCCGCCGCGGCAGTGCGTCGAGGGGATGGTTTGGCCAATCAGGCCGAGCGGATCATTCAGCTCGCGCGTGAGCCAGTAACTGCGCCGACGATGAACACACTTCTCTTGGCACGTCTTTGCCATCGGGTCTCCAATCAAGCGTCGAAAGAACGCCATGGGCATTTTAGGTTCAGGACCCGCCGGTGTCAAATCAGGAAAATACAAACGCGCCGGCCGGAATAGGTTCACGGCGAGGCGCGTTGTCGGAGCGGCTAGGCGGATTCGGAAAGAACGGTAACGGTCGGGTTGGCCAGACGCATGGCGGCCGTGATGGTGCGCGGGCGACGGTCTTCGCTCTTGCAGTGGCTGCCACCACCGCGGCTGACCGTGACGAGGCCGAAGCGAGTCAGCAGGCCGTTGATCTCACTGTCCTGCTGACGGCTTTCGTATTTGGACCAGACGACCCGGCCCTCTTCGACGGCCTTTTGCAGGGCGACCCTGACCGCAGTCAGTTCTCGTTCCCGCCATCGTAGGCGAAACAGGGAACTCGGGCCGTCGGCGACGGAATCGCCGAGAAGGCAGTTGGCACCACCATCGAGGTAGAAGAGCGCCTCGCCCAGGTCAGTTGCGGTCATTCGGACGGGCGCCTCCCCGTCCCTCTCCGGAAACGGATGATATTCGCCCCGCAGGGCCAGCAGAAGGCTGTTCGGGGTAAGGATCAACCACTTGATCATCTTTGCCTCCTTGATTCGGTTGGTTGCCGATGATATCTTACCCAAAACTCACCGCTTGTCAAGACACAATAGAAAGAACGCCGCCCAGACGGGTCAGCGTTCTCGTGTTCGCAGTTACTCGTTTTTCGGCCAGCCCGCCCAAGCGGGCTACTGTTGTTCCTGTTCGTACCGCACCAGCATGGTCTCGCGGGCCACATCGGTAACGCCGGGGAATCCGGACTCGACCAAGCCAGCCACCAAGGCGTACGCTGACGTGATCTGATCCATGGCGGCGCTGTCTCGGAAGAGTTGCTTGGACAGCTCCTGCCAATCCGCGGTGCGGAGCCGCCAAGAGTCATTGTCCACGACGTCGGCGACCAGCAGGTTCCCGTTCGCGTCGATGCCGAACTCCAGCTTGAAGTCGATGAGGCGGAAGCCGAGCTGTGTCCAGACCGCCTCGAGGAAGAGGAACGCCTTGCGAGTTATCTCTTCGATGGCATCCAGCGTGACGCCAGGCGGGAGGATGAACCAGTCAGCTATCGCCAGCCCCAGTTCGGACATCTCGTCCCAGCTGGGAATTTTGGGGTGCTTGAGCACCCAGATGGTATCCTCCGGGTTGAGAATGAACGGGTCATCTACCGGTCGGCCAGTCTCGGGATCGTCGCCAATCGTCTCGTAGAGCGTGCCGTCATGGCCGCGGATTTGGCCGCCCGTGGTCTTGAGAAAGAGCTCGAACACCAAGTGGTTGAAGCGGTGCGGCGAATCGCCGTCCGGCTGCTCAAATTCCGGATGTCGCTTGAGATAGCTGCCTACGGCATAGCGCCGTGCGACGACTTCGAGCTTGATCATCTCGCATGTCGGCGCCAGGAATTCCGTCGGCGAGAGCTGACACTCGTAGGCGACGGGCAAGCCGGCTTGCTTCAGAGCCGCGAAGACGCCACAAGTGGTCGTCGTCGCCAGCACGTCTTTCCCCGCCATCTGTTGGGTGGCGGTCGGGTCGTCATTCTTGGTGATGTCTTTCTTGGCGGCCAAGATTGACAGGTGTGGGTCGCCGACGACCGACCACACGGTTTTGGTTTTGCCTTCTGCGACGATGCTGTCTTTTTTTGCGGCCATCGGGCCCTCCTTTTTGTTTGGCTAAGCGAACCGTTTTTGTCCGTCAGCCGTTTGGTGGCCCCATTTTGCCATGCCGGGGCGACTGCGTCAATCGTTTCGAATATAACAAAACCGGACGTCCTTGCGGACGCCCGGTCTAGTGTCAGGCATTATTTCCTACCCTTCAGCGCATCCTTCAGCGCCTTGCCGGCCTTGAACTTAGGCACGATGACCGGTGGAATCTGGATCTTCTCCGAAGGATTCTGCGGGTTCACGCCCGTGCGGCCAGCGCGCTGCTTGGCGGAAAAGGCGCCGAAACCGGCGAGGACGACTTCACCACCGGCCTTAAGGGTCTCGGTGACGACATCTTCGAAGTACTCAACGGTCTCCTCGGCTTGCTTCTTGGAGATTCCGACTTTCTCGGAAATCTTGGCGACGAGCTCGGCTTTATTCATATGAGCTGCGTGATTAATGATTACTATTATTAATTATAGCTTAGCCTATTTCGGCAGTTTCGTGAAGGGTTTGGATGGAAACGGCGCGGCCGTCAACCCCCAGCTCGATTATGACGCCCCAAGCCTCAACTTGGCCAGTTTCAGCGAATTCTTCGCGAATCGGCAGGCCGGTCAGGAAGTGCTGGAGAATCGGTTCGCGGTTCACGCCGATGACGCCGTCGCGCAGGCCGCAGAAACCGATATCCGTGGCGTAGGCCGTGCCGCCAGGCAGGATGCGGGCATCGGCCGTGGCGACATGCGTGTGGGTGCCCCAGACGGCGCTGGCGCGACCGGCGGCATGCCAGCCGAAAGCGACCTTTTCCGAGGTTGTTTCGGCGTGGAAATCCACCAGCACGACGTCAGGTCGCTTGGAGGCGAATTCGTTTATCAATCGGTCGAAGGCACGGAACGGGTCGTCGGGAGTGACGCGCAGGAGCGCCCGACCCAGCAAGTTTACCACAAGGACGTTTTTTGCGCCAATGGTAAGCAATTTGGCCCCGTCGCCAGGCAGGCCGGGTGGGTAGTTGGCTGGCCGAAGAACTCGTTCGCGGAGGTTGGGGTCAGAGAAGACGTCCCATGATTCGGAACGATCCCAGACGTGGTTTCCGGAAGTGAAGAGGTCAATGCCCGCCGCGACCATTTCCTTGACGGTGTCTGGCGTGACGCCGCGGCCGTGAGCCAAATTCTCGCCATTCGCGATGACGAGGTCGGGGGCGTATTTTTCCTTGAGACGGGGCAGGGCGGCCTTGACCGCCGCGCGTCCCGGGCGCCCCATCAGGTCACCGAAAACCAGTATCTTCATATTTCAGCTTATTATGGCGCAAGATGGGAAATTTGTCAAGCTTGTCAGGGTGAGGTGCGGCACCAATTGGGCAAAATTTGGCTTTTGCACCCCTGCCGATGAGATTAAAGATGTAATTTAGCCAAAAATCCGCCTCTGGACGAATCCGCCTCTGGACGTGGCACCTAGGTGCCACGTCCCACGTTGACAGGGTTGACGGTCGGCGTTTTTCGTGGTAATTGTTTGTTGCTTTCAGCCAAGGAGTCAGCGATGAGAGCCAAATAT
Organism: Patescibacteria group bacterium; assembly: GCA_028714475.1. Lineage (GTDB taxonomy): Bacteria > Patescibacteriota > Patescibacteriia > SG8-24 > SG8-24 > JAQTNC01. Next base: position 37,952 of record JAQTNC010000009.1, on the reverse strand, counting down.
TGTTTGCCCCTTCTGGTTGCGCTCACTGCCATCGGCGCGAGTTGTTCTGACGGCCGTCTGGACGAGTGCAACGCTGAGCCTCACGGTTGCCGGACGGTACCGACAGTTCCGTCAGCCAAAACGCCGGTCGCGCCGCAAGACGACGACTCGGCGGACGATTCGAACGACGACGATTCGGGCAACGAGCCGGCGTCATCGGACACAACGGACCGTTAGCTATCCGTCAGCAACCCCAGACAATTCGTAGCGACGCCTGGACGCGCTTGTTCGGGCTGCGGGACATCGGTCTGCACCGGTGTCTTTCTGTTATTGGCTGCAAAACACAACGCCCGCGCTCCAAGGTCGGAGGCGGGCGGGCAGGGTGGCGGCGCAAAGCGTTGCGCCTATCCATCCAGAGTGAGCTTGACGCTGGCGGCACTGGCTTGGTCTATCTGCAGTGGAATCGAGCGATGAGGTGGGGCGGTCATGCCGAACAGAGTCAGCCCGTTCTCTGCCCTTTCCGTCACGGTGATTCTGGTCGTGACGTTCTCGTCATCAGCCGAACGAATCCCGATGGTCGCGTCGAGAACCAGGGTAGTCGTGGTTTGGCCACTGTGAAAATCGGTTTCGACCCATGCGATGCGGCAGTCAATGACCGTAGTTCCGCCAGCGTAGCTGACGGCCACGCCTCGGCCGCGCAGTTCTGACAGTCTTTTCGTGACATTCATGACATCCTCCTCGGAAAAGACGCTTCTTTTGATGGTATCAGGCCGTAGGGCGGCGTCAAATCGGCTGTGGATAGAAACACAAAGCCCGCGCTCCGAGGGTGGAGGCGGGCGGGATGGGGACGCGGTCAGGGCGTCAACACGGCGGCCAAGACGACTCTTTCTCCGGCTTGGCAAAGCGCGGTTGAAGTGACGGCGTGGCTCGGGTGCTCGGCCAGAACGACGTTGATGCCCTTTTCGCAATCCCTGTCCTCATTTTCCCGCACGGGATGGAATGAGTGCAGGATTACGAGCTGTCGCTCGGCTTCCGTCAGGGGGCTCAAGAGCTGGGAGAACCAGACGGCGCAACTGACCATCACGTAGCCACTTTGGCTTTCGGGATTGGCGGCCACATCAATCTGCTCGATGCGGACGCTCTCGTTGCTCGCCCATTGGCGGATGCTGTCGATCAGGGATTGGAGCGCGGCAGCCAAGGCCGAATCGGGCTGGCCGAGCGTGGCGTAGCTGATAAAGGTCTTCATTCTCGTCATGGCCGTTCCTTCCTTGTGGCGTTGTCGGCACGGGTATCTGAAATCTGGCAGATAGGAATGGAAAAGTCAATACTGGCGGCTCGGGGTGAGTTCCGTAACGGGGCCAGGAGCAATAAAACGCAGACCCCACAGACCAATGGCGTCCGGTACCGGGGATAAGTCCTTAAAAACACAAGGCCCGCGCTCCGAGGGTGGAGGCGGGCGGTTGGGCGGGCAGAGGAGGTGCCCTCTACGGTTTCAGGTCAAAGGGCGGCGAACGGTTTCATTAGGCGAGCGCGATGGTCACCCTGCCCATGGCGCAGGCGAAGGTGAGGTCAGTCAAGGGGCCATAGAGCCTGCCTGTGGCAATCTGCTTGGCGTGCAGGCACCCAGCTTCCTCGAGCGTCAGGTACACGCTTCGCGTGCGCGCCTTGCCATCAGACATGAGGGACTCGACGCCCACATTATCGTTCAGGTTCAGCACGACACAGCCGGTCTGTCCGGGGCAATCGTCGTAATCCACGGACGTCACCGTTCGCGCGACTCTTTCGTTCGGCCTCGAGGTCGATACTAGCACTACTCTGGCGCCCATCAGGCTGACAGCATCTTTGAAACAGAGCATGTTTTCCTCCGGTTCGGGATTATCGGCAACCTATCAAATTTGGAGGTTCCTGTCAAGGTGGCCAATATCAAAAGTCGCCTGCCTTGCGGCAGACGGCTTTGTGCTGATTGGGTGGGGTCGGGGCAAGCCCGACCGCTACGTTTTATCTCGCGTACTCCACCACCCGCGTTTCGCGGATGACGGTGATTTTCACCTCGCCGGGATACTTGAGTTCGGCCTCGACCTTCATGGCGATGTCCTTGGCGAGACGGAAGGCGGCGAAATCGTCAATCTGTTTCGGTTCGACGAAGACGCGCACCTCGCGGCCGGCTTGGATGGCGTAGGCCTTCTCGACGCCGGGGAAGCTGGTGGCGGTCTTCTCGAGTTCCTCCAAACGCTGGACGTACATCTCATACGACTCCTTGCGCGCGCCGGGGCGAGCGCCGGAGATGGCGTCCGCGGCCTTGACGATGATGCCTTCGAGCGTCGCCGGCTTGTCCTCGTGGTGGCCGAGCGACTGGTAACAGATTTCCTCCGGCATCCCGAATTTCTTGAGGATGTTGTAGCCGATTTCCGGATGCGCGCCCTGCACGTCGTGATCCACCGCCTTGCCGATGTCGTGCAAAAGGCCGCCGCGCTTGCACACGGTGACGTCGGCCTTGAGTTCCTGACCGATCATGCCAGCCAAGAGAGCGACCTCGATGGAATGACGGAGCACGTTCTGGCCGTATGACGTGCGGTACTTGAGACGGCCGAGAATCTGGATGAGCTTGGGGTCAAGCGCGGTGAGCGGGATGCCGAGCTCGTAGAGCGCGTCCTCGCCGGCCTTCTTGATGTCGAGCGCGAGTTCCTTCTTGGCGTTCTCGACCGCTTCCTCGATCTTCGCCGGCTGGATGCGGCCGTCCTCGATGAGCTTCTCGAGCGCGATCTTGGCGACTTGGCGGCGGATGGGGGAGAAGCCGGAAACGGTGATGGCTTCGGGCGTGTCGTCCACGATGATTTCCGTGCCGGTCAGCTGTTCGATGGCCTTGATGTTGCGGCCCTCCTTGCCGATGATGCGGCCCTTCATCTCGTCGCTCGGCAGGTGGACGCTTGAGGTGGTCGTCTCGACGGCGTGCGACGCGGCGTTCCGCTGGATGGCCATCGAGAGGACGTTGTTGGCGCGCTTCTCGAGCTCGTCCGACTGGACGCGCTCCAATTTGCGCAAGCGGCTCGTGAACTCCTCCTGCACCATCTCCTCGACGGTCTTCATGAGGATGTCCTTGGCCTCGTCGCGGGTCAGTTGGGCGATGGACTCGAGTTTCGTGATCTGTTCGGCGCGGAGCTTCTCGGTCTCTTGTTTGATTTGATCGATCTGCGCCGTCTTTTCGATGAGCTTTTCCTGTTTCTGCTGGAAATCCTTCAGCCGCTGCTGGTAGTCGAGGTCGTGCTTTTCCAGCTTCTGCTGGATGACGCGCAGTTCGCGGCGCCGGCTTTCCTCCTCTTGTTTGGCGTCGTCGAGAATCTTGAGGGCTTTCTCCTTGGCCTCAAGCAGGGTTTTTTGCTTGCGGTTTTCGGCGTCTTGCAGGGTCCGTTCGGCCTGCGCCTCGGCCGTGTTGACCTTGGTCTTGGCTTGGCTGTGGCGGATCCAGTAGCCGATGCCGATGCCGGCGCCAGCCGCCGCGAGGACGCCCAGGATGATTAGAAAGGTATTCATAAAAAACTCGTCAACCCGAGGTCATCGCGTTCCGAGGTCAGGCCAGTTGTCTGCAGCAAAACGGCGCCTAGCCTTGCGGCGTGGCGTTTGATGTCGTGTCAGCGCGATCCGACCCTTCGGTCGGGGTGGCTCCCGGGAAGAAATTCCGGAGCGTTTCCTCAATCCATTCGCGGTCCGTTTGCGGCGAATTTGGCATAACTTTCGGCGGTTGGGCGTCGTGGGGTCTGAATTAGGAGGTGACGCCTTTCCCAATACGCGGTTGTCCTGCGGGATTATTCTTGAATAAGGACATTATGAGATTATCAAGACGGCGGTAATATGGCAAGGGGACAGGCAGGGGGGCTGCCCGCGGGCGAGGATGCGTCGTCGCTCTTGACGCTACGCCGCAGCTAGGCCAAAATATCCTCGTCCAATCGCGGACCATCGTCCTTTCGGAAGGAAGGCGGACATGCTCAATAAACCGTGGACACGAATCGTGGCAGCCGTAAAACGGCGGTTCAGCTTCAGGGATGCGTGGGTGTATCTGGTGTATCTATTGGTAGCCGTGGGGCGCTGGTTCAGCTTGCGGCGGATCCTCAAGGTGGCCGTTTGGTCTATGGTGGCCACTTCGGCTCTGGTGATGACGGCGGGTTTTCTGGTCGTTTTGGGCGGAGGAACCCTGGTGGTTAATGCCGTTTGTCGAGACTATCGGAACGCCAGGGAGTACCGCACCGCTGTCCGGGAGCTGAATCCTTTGTCTAATGCGGTCGTGAAACAGGTGGACCAGCTGGGTCAGCTTCGCATCCGTGAGTTGGCTTTCCGGCAAGGCGCCGAAATGATGGAAAAGAGGGGCAGGTCGGACATGGCCGCCATCATGCGCCTGACCGAGAAAAGCTCGGCCGTCTTGGCCCACGAATGCTGCAAGATGTTGAGCGTTCACGTCAACGCGTACAACTTCAACGCGAAGGGTTTCAGTGACGGCGTGCTGAACGATCTCGACTTGCCGCGTTCTTTTCCAGAGGTGAAGTGCCCGGCCGCGACCGACGAGCAGAACGGCCTTTCTCCTCCCGACGATCCCGACGCTCCACTCCCGATGATGTAACGAACGAAAGGGTGCGTCGAACCCAATCGTCAAGCGTTAGCCGATTCGCGTCAGCGAGTCGGCTCTTTTAGTTGCGGAAAACATCTTCTAAATAGCAAGTGCGTTCACGAAGGTCTCGTGAACACACTGGTCACTGTCGACGCGCGGTCAATTGTTTCGGGCGTTTGTCACCGCCTGCTGGCAGAAGCCGAAGAAACAGCTCGGGCACCGCAGTTTCCCGTCAGCGCAGACGCAGAAATCGTAGTTAGGCGTACAGAGCGCGGTCTGAAGGCACTCGTCGCAGAGGCAGTATTTGTAGCCGTGGTCGGCGGGGGAGGAGTTCTCTGACGTGCAGGGGTTTTCCATCGTTCCGATTTCGTAGGCGTTACTGGACATGTGCGACTCCTTGGGATGGTTCGGCTGGCGCAGCTTGGTTTCGGGAAAAAATGACCGAGAACGAAGGTTTAATATAACGCAAATGATGCTCTTTGTCAAGAGCGGTCCGGGCTGGAACAAAAAAGTGTCGGACACTTCAGGTGTCCGGCACCTATGGAATTATGCGACGCAAGGGTCGGTTAGGCGGGGAGGAGGCGGGTTTGCCAGTTTTTCGGCGAGAGTTCGGCGAGGGGGAGGGCGTGGCTCACGGTTTGGCCGCCGATGGCGGTGCGGCGGAGCGCGGTGAGATAGGCGCCGCAGCCGAGCGTTTGGCCGAGGTCGTGGGCGAGGGTGCGGACGTAGGTGCCGGAGGAACAGCGGACGCGGATGACGGCTTCCGGCGGGGTGAAGGATTTCAATTCGATTTCGTGGATGGTTATTTTGGCGGGTTGACGTTCGACCACCTGCCCGGCGCGGGCCAATTCGTAAAGTTTCTTGCCGGCGATTTTTTTGGCCGAATACATCGGCGGGATTTGTTCGATTTCTCCGGAGAATTTTTTCAAGGCAGCTAATATTTCTTCCCGAGAAGGCCACGAACCAGTCGCTTTGCTCCGGCTTTGCCCCGCACCGACTGGTGCGGGGTTCATGACAGGCGTTATCACGCCCGTCAAATCCTGCGTATCGCTCGTGGCGCCGAGTCGCAGGGTGGCTTCGTATTCCTTGTCAGCCCCGAGGAATTCGCCCAGCCGCTTCGTTGCGCTGCGGCCGACGCCCACTATCAAAAGTCCCGTGGCGAACGGGTCGAGCGTGCCGGCATGACCGACGCGTTTCACGCCGGTCGCCCGCCGCACGCGATAGACGACGTCGTGCGAAGTGATGCCGGCGGGCTTGTCGATTAACAGGAAGCCTTCCATAAAGCATGGGCCGGGGACAGTCCCACGGCGCTAATCAAACCTTCTTCCGGCGCGGTTGTCCAGTTTTGTCCATAAATACAAAGGACCTGCCGAGGGGGCAGGTCCGGTCGCATCCAGTCCGGATGTGGTCGTTCGCTAGCCGAGAAGGTCGGCCAGTTGTCGCAAAGGCTCGGTCCAGCCATTTGGTCCGACGGAGGTGAAGCGGTAGCCGTCACGCGTGAAGACCGCGTTGGCTAGCTCGCGGACATCCTCGGCCCGCACGGCCCTGATTCTGGCGATGCGCTCGTTCGCCGGGCTCACTTCGCCTTCGAAGATCAGGCTGAAGAGATTCCGCTGCGCCACGTTGTCCGGGGTTTCCAGGCTCATCAGCGTCCGATTGGCCAGGCAACCCTGGGCCATGGTGAGCTCGTCTTCCGTCACGCCTTCCTGCTTGAGCTTCAGCGTCTCACGGACGATGATTTCGATGGCCTCGCCGAGCTTGTCGGCCCGAAGTCCGGCGGCGATGGCCAATTCGCCGACATCGCGATAGCTGTCCGGCATGGAGCGGATGGAGTAGGCCCAGCCGCGTTCCTCACGGATGGCGTTCCAGAGGCGAGAGCCCATGCCGCCGCCGAGGATGTAGGACAGCACCTTCATGGTCGGCAGCCGTGGGTCAGTGTGACAGCAGCCCGGGAAGCCCATGACCACCTGCTCCTGGTTGAGCTGTTGCCGCTGACAGACGATGACGACGGGCTCCTGGGCGATGGCCGGCGGCTCGAACGACGCGTCCCTTTCCAGTGCGGGGCGTGAACCGAACAGCTCGGTCAGCTGGTCGAGCACGGCACTCTCGTCGAACCGGCCGGCCACGGAAATGGCCGTGTTGCTCGGGACGTAGTGCCTGTCGTGATAGGCCCTCATCATGTCGCCGGTCAGCCGCCCAATGGCATCCACCGTGCCGGTGATGTTGCGGCCCATGGGCGTTCCCGTGCCGTACATGGCTTCCTGAAACAGGTAGGGCGCGTACTTGGGCGCCGTGTCCCGAATCCATACTTCCTCTTCCTTGACCGCGCCCATCTCGGTGGCCACGTCTTCGTTGCGCAGGAAGGGGTTCAGGGTCATGTCGGCCAGGGTACTGATGGCGCCAGCCAGCTCCTCGGCCACGATCCACGCGTAGTACATGGTTATTTCGTGGCCGGTTGAGGCGTTGATGACGGCGCCGCGACGGTTGAACCAGTCGGTGATGGCCTTCTTGTTCGGGAACTGGCTCGAGCCGAGGAAACAGCTGTGTTCCAGGCCGTGGGAAACGCCGTGGACATCCAAGGTCTCGTATCGCGAGCCGACGCCGAAGCCAATGACGGCGGCGGCGGTGTTACAGCGCGGGTTCGGGGCGAGGATGACGCGGGTTCCGTTGGAGAGGGTGTGAAGCGCTAGACGCTCGTCCATGATCTTTGCCTTTCGTTGTGACAGATCGGTCTCCGAGCGGCTAGGCCGTCGGCGAGGCGACCTTAGCACATCGGCGTTGTTTGTCAAGATATTCAGTCAATAAACAAAGGACCTGTCGAGGGGGCAGGTCCGGTCGCATCAAGCGCCGATGCGGGGCGTTGGTCACTCGCCGAGGCGCTCGGCGAGGGCGTGGTAGGGTGAAGGATCGTCGAACTCGCTCACGACCGCCAGGCGGAAGCGCGGGGTCGTCAGGAGTTCACGGGCAACTTCGAGAACGTCTCCGCCCTCGACCGCGTCGACTTCGGCAATCTGCGCTTCCACGGGCTTGGGGGAGCCGAGGTTGAGGGTACTGAGCGCCAGGCGGACGGCCAGAGTGCCGGGGTCCTGGACGGCCATGAGCAGACGGTTGTTGAGGCAACCCTTGGCGGCCTCGAGTTCGGCGGCCGTGACGCCGTTCGTCTTCACCTCGACGAGCTCCCTTACGATGACCTCGATGGCGCGTTCGAGCTTGTCGGCATCCAGGCCGGCGACGACGCACAGCTCGCCGGTGTCACGGTATGATTCGGGCACTGACGCGACGTGATAGGCTAGGTTGCCCCTTTCACGAACGGCGTCGAAAAGCCGTGAGCTCATGTTGCCGCCGAGAATCGTCGAAAGCACCTTCAGGGCGGGCCAGCGCGGATGGCCGTGCTTGTATCCCAGGAAACCCATCATGACATGGGCTTGGGTCAGGTCCGGCCGTGCCTCCATGATGATGGTCGGTTCGCCCGGCGGCTTGGCCGGCAGGTAGCTCTCGGAGCCGATGCCGGTATCGGAAATTCCGCCGTAGCATTGTTCCAAGAACGCGAGCATGGCTGCCTCGTTGACGTTGCCGGTCACGGCGATGACCGTGTTCCTCGGCACGTAATGGGCGGCTCGGTAGGTGGCAAGCTTCTCGCTCGTGATGCCGCGGATGGATGCCTCGGTGCCGACGATGTCATCGCCAAGCGGCGAATCGCCATACATGGCCCGTTGGGCCACGTCCGGGACGTGGTCCTCGGGGGAATCGAAGTACATCCGCGCTTCCTGCACGATGACGCCGCTTTCCGCTTCGACGTCTTCGGGGCGGAAAAGCGAGTTTTGAACCATGTCGGTCAGGATTCCCGCCGCCATGTCCAGCCCGGACGCCACGCAGGTCGCGTAGTAGATCGTATTCTCGTGGCTCGTGCTGGCGTTGTATTTCGCCCCATTCGCGTCGAACCAGCCGACGATGGCGCGCTTGTTCGGCCGATGCCTTGTCCCACGAAACATCATGTGCTCGGCGAAGTGGGAGATGCCGTGCTCGTAGCCGCCGGCCTTGATTTCGTCCCGCGCACCAGTGCCAAAGGCGATCATGATGGAGGCGAGAGGGGTGTGGGGGTTCGGGGCGATGATGACGCGAGTGCCGTTACTGAGGCGGTGCATTCTGATGAGCTGTTCCACGGCGTTTGTCTTTCTCGGTTGGGAGGGAACAAGATGCCGAACGACGACTGTCGCAGGGCGATTGAAAATTAGCACAATCCAGCCGTTAGTCAAGTAATACGCGGGGCTGCCCCCAGCGAAAACAAAAGCGCCTGCCACGAGTGGTGTCAGACGCTGGCGCTCCGCGTGAAGAACGCGTGAGCAAGGGCTCTCACTCACCCAGTTTCTTCTGGGCGAGTTCGATGATGGGAGACAGGTCGCGCACCGGGCCGACGCCGACCACGACGCAACGTTCCGGTTGGATGACGGTCTGCGCCACCCGAAGGACGTCGTCTGGCCGAACGGCCCGAATCTTGGCCGTATACTGTTCCGGAGTAACCACGCGGCCGGTCATCAGGATTTGGTCCAGCAGGTCGTCAGCCATCTCTTCCGGATCGATCAGGACGACGGTTTGGCCGTGGTCCAGGTTGTCCTTTGCCAGCGCCAGCTCTTTCTCCGACACAGGCTCCTTTCGGAGTTTGGCCAGTTGCGTCAAGATCAGGTTGGCCACGCGCATCAGGCCTTTCGGGCTGATTTTGGTCTCGACCCGGAATTCGCCGGCGCCGATGAAAGGCATGGCAAAGGCCATGATGCGGTAGACCAAGGCTGACTGGATGCGCACGATGCGGAAGAGGCGCGAGCTGGGGCGGCCACCAAGGACGTTGACCAATACCTCCATGGCCGCTTCGTCGGGATGGTTGTGCTCTAGACCGGGAAAGCCGATGTTGAGGTTCACCTGCTTGAGGTCGCGACGATAGACGGCGGTTTGTCTCGGTTGTCGCGGCAGGTTCGGCGGCTCGACGGTGGCACTGTAGTCCACCGGGGGCCTTTGCCCAAACGTCGCTTCGAGGCGGGGGATGACTTCGTCCGGGTCAAACTGGCCAGCCAGGATGATGACGGTGTTGGCCGGCACGTAGTGTTGTCTCCGGAAGGACAGCAGATGGCGTTGCCGGATGGTGGCGACGGTTTTCGGCGTGCCGACGATGGGGACGCCGAGCTGGGTCTGCCTGCCGAAGAGCACTCGGTGGAAGAGTTCGCTGCTGTACGACTCCGGATCATCCAGGTACATGAGCGCTTCTTCCGAAATCGGTCCGAGGGTTTCCTTGCGGATGTCGCGATGACGGAGGAGCGACCCGTAGATTGCTTCATATTCGGCGTCGATGACGGTCGGCAGACATTTGGCAGGCACCGTGGCATAGAAATTCGTGCATTCGAACCAGGTGCTGGCGTTGCTGTCAGCGCCCATGTGGTCGAAAACCGTCTCGATGGCTAGCTGATTGGGAAGCCGTTTCGTGCCGCGGAAAGTGAGGTGTTCGAGGCAGTGGGCCGTGCCTTTGGGAACGCCAGTCTCATTCCGGGAACCGGCACCAAAGCCGACCATGAAGGTGACGGCATTGAGGTTTGGGTTCTGGGCGAGGATGACGCGCGTGCCGTTGCGGAGGGACGTTTGAGTGATTTGGTAGGCCACGACTAGTCTCCTTGGGTTGTAAAGGACGGGCCCGGGCGGCGCTGCGTCCGATGCTTACATCCCACCGCATTGGCGAGATGGCGTCAACTGTGGCGTTCACGCGCGGCTGTTGGCGAATTACGCCCGGGCGGCGAAACCTTGACCGCAATCGGCTTTACCTATAATATGGCCATGTTATATGAATATCTCCGAACTGGCCCGGCGACTGCGCACCAATCCTGAAGAGCTGCGGGAAAAGCTCCCGATGCTCGGTTTTGACGTGGGCCGGCGCGCCATCAAGGTGGACGACCATCTGGTTGACCGCATCATGGCGAAATGGACGGAGATGTCCAAGCTCGAGCGGCTCAAGGTCAAGTATCAGCAGGAAAAGCAGATCATGGAGCAGGCCGTGGCGCGGGTGAAGGAGGTATCGCTCCCGAAAGTCATCTCGGTGCGCGATTTCGCGGCCAAGTTGAGCCTGCCGCTCAACATGGTCATCGCCGAGCTCATGAAGAATGGCATCCTGGCGACGGTCAACGAGCGCATTGACTACACGACCGCGAGCATTGTCGCCGAGGATCTGGGTTTTCAGGTCAAGCCGGAAGAGGAACAGACGGTTGACGCGACGGCCAGCCTTTCGGCCGACGAGCTCAAGGCCAAGCTCGGCGCGGAGGACGAGACGAAACTCAAGCCGCGGCCGCCGGTCGTGGTTGTCATGGGCCACGTTGATCACGGCAAGACGATGCTGCTCGACGCCATCCGCAAGACGAACGTCGTCAAGTCCGAGGCCGGCGGCATCACCCAGCACATCGGCGCCTATCAGGTGGAGAAGAAGGGTCGGCAGATTACTTTCATCGACACCCCGGGTCACGAGGCCTTCACCGTCATGCGTTCGCGCGGCGCGCGCGTGGCCGACATCGCGATTCTCGTGGTGGCGGCCGACGATGGCGTTCAGCCGCAGACCATCGAGGTCATCAAGATCATCGAAGCGGCCAAGCTGCCGTACGTCGTGGCGCTCAACAAGATGGACAAGCCGGACGTTGACGTCCAGCGCGTGAAGACCCAGCTCGCGGAGCACGGCGTGCTCACCGAGGAGTGGGGCGGCAAGGCGGTCATCGTGCCGGTGTCGGCCAAGACCGGCAAGGGTTTGGATGAATTATTGGAGACGATTCTGTTGGTCGCTGACTTGGAAAAGGACCGCATTCGCGCCAATCCGGATCGCAACGCCGTCGGCACCATCATCGAGTCGCATATCGACAAGGGCGAAGGCCCGGTGGCGACGGTGCTGGTGCAGGCCGGGACGCTGCGGCGCAACGACGTTTTGTCTGTCGGCGACACGGCTTACGGCCGCGTGCGCGCCATGAAGGAGTGGAATGGCAAGTTCACGGAAAAGGCCCTGCCGGGCACGCCGGTGCGCGTCCTCGGTTTCAAGAACGCGCCGCAGGTCGGCGATATCGCCGAGGTGCCGGAAGAGGGGAAGGAATTGAAGATGGTCCGGAAGGCCTACACGGCCGACCAGCAGACCACGGCCATGACCGCCGGGGCCGCGACGGGCGAAGAGGCCGCGGCGGACAAGAAATTCTTCAATATCGTGCTTAAAACGGACGTTTTGGGTTCGCTGGAGGCCATCACCGGCACGCTCGAGAAGATGAACACGCCGGAAGTGGGCGTGTCCGTCGTGGCCAAGGGGCTCGGTAACGTCACCGACTCCGACGTGCTCGCGGCCGAGGCGGCGCAAGGCGTGGTCATGGGCTTCAACGTGCTCGCGACCCGCGACGCGGAGATTCTCGCGCGCGACAAGAAGGTGCCGATCAAGACCTACCGCGTCATTTACGAAATGTTCGACGAGATCAAGAAGCGCCTGCAGGAGCTCCTGCCAGCGGAAGTCATCAGGACCGACCTCGGCAAGCTCCAGGTGCTCGCGAATTTCCGCAGCGACAAGACCGGCCAGGTCATCGGCGGCCGCGTCACGGACGGGCACATCGCGGTCGGCGCGAACGTCGTCGTCTATCGCGGTGAGGATCCGGTGGACGACGGCAAAATCATCCAGCTTCAGGCCGGCAAACAGGAAGTGAAGGAGATGCGTCAGGGTCAGGAGTGCGGCCTCAAGCTTTCCTGCCGCCGCCCGGTGATGGTGGGCGACATCGTCCACGTCTTCACCGAAGAGCGGAAGGAGAAAAAGCTGAACCTGAAGATGTGAAGATTTGAAAACGCGGCCCGCGAAGGCGGGCCGTTTTTGACGTGTTCAAATCCAGCGATTAGACTCGGCCCTGAGAGGCTCCACTTGACATCACCGCATAGGGTAGTAAGGTGGCGTTGGTTGTTTTCAAGGAGGATTCCATGGAGCCATCAGCTGCCCAATGCATTCTTGTCGTCATTGCCGTTTTCCTCTTTTCGTTCATCGTCATTTGGGGAATACACTGGCCCGCGGAGCGCAGGGAACAGCGCCGCCACGCCCGGATGGTAAGCTCCCGGCTCGAAGTCGTGAAGGCTACCCCCTGCTTGTGCGGCGGGACGGCCGGCTGGACAGTCGCTTTTCGGTGCGGCGCTGAAGAACTGACGGAAGATTTCACCGCCGGACAGATAGACGTGGTTCATGACGTGCCTGCCGGGGAAACGCCTTGGATGCGCTTGCGTCACGTGGGAGACATGTGCTGCGTCACCGATATCTGCTTGCCGTTGTACCACGCCGCCTTGCACTTGGTGTGAGACATCCGAAGACACGCCGAAGAAGCTCTGCTGCCGCCTGAACAAGGCGGCTATTTTATTCCATTCTTTATGTCTCCGTCGATGGCCGCATGATATTCCGGCGGCCGACACAGGAGCACCCAGCGCCTCGTGATGTTGATAACGCCAAAAACGACCGAAAAAACGTGGCTTGGGACAGACGGCGATTGGTGTTATATTTGTGGGGCGGGGGCGACCCCCGCTTGTGGATAATCGCGAGAGCGGGGTTTGCCGGAGAGTCAGCTATCAGCTGACCCGGACAAGCACAGACCCGGCTGGCGCATAAACTGTTTTTCTTATGGCTCTTAACTTTACGGACGCCAGTTTCGACAACCAAGTTTTGAAATCGGAGACCCCGGTTTTAGTGGATTTTTGGGCACCTTGGTGCGGCCCATGCCGCAAGATGGGGCCGATCATCGACGAGTTGGCCGAGGAGCACGATGCCAAGAAACTGAAAGTCGGAAAGATGAACGTGGATGAGAATCCGGGCATCGCCGGCATGTACAACATCATGAGCATCCCGACGATTCTGCTTTTCAAGGGCGGCGTGCCGGTCATGCAGCTGGTCGGCCTGCACAACAAGGCGGACATGCGGGAGCGGATTAAGGAAGCTCTGGAGTAGATTTTGGAGCCTAGAATCTAGTGCTAAGTGCCTAGTGCCTAGTGCCTAAATATGCGTGACGTCATCATCATCGGCGGCGGACCGGCCGGCTATACGGCGGGTATCTACTGCGCTCGGGCGCGGCTTTTTCCGCTTGTTTTAGAAGGGGATTTGGCCGGTGGCCTGCTCATGCAGACGACGACGGTGGAGAATTTCCCCGGTTTTCCCGACGGCGTGGACGGGCCGGAATTGATGGTCGGGATGCGCAAGCAGGCCGAGCGGTTTGGGGCGAAAATGGTGGCTGAGAAGGCGACGGCCGTGGATTTTTCGGCGCGTCCTTTCAAGGTGACGTTCGGCGGCGAGACCGAGGAGGCGCGGGCGGTCATCGTCGCGACCGGCAGCACCCCGCGTCGGCTCGGCGTGCCTTCCGAGGAGGCGTTATACGGACACGGCGTTTCGTCCTGCGCAATCTGTGATGCGTTCTTCTACCGCGGCAAGCGCGTGGCGGTCGTGGGTGGCGGCGACGCGGCGCTTGAGGAGGCGGATCTCCTGTCGCGCTTCGCGGACAAGGTCATCATGCTCGTGCGCCGCGACGTTTTCCGCGCCTCGAAGGCAATGCAGGAGCGGGTTTTGAATAACGAGAAAATCGAGATTCGGTGGAACACACTCGTGGATGATGTGCTCGGCGCTGACGTGGGTCGGGTGACGGGCGCGCGATTGAAGGATGCCAAGACCGGCGAGCTTTCGGAAATCGCCGTGGACGGGTTCTTTCCCATCGTCGGCCATGATCCGAACTCGGAGATTTTCCGCGGGCAGTTGGAGCTCGACGAGGCGGGTTACGTCCGCCGCGTGGGCGAAACGACCGCGACGAGCGTGCCGGGCGTGTTCGTCGCCGGCGATATCGCTGACCACCGTTACCGCCAGGCCATCACGGCCGCCGGTGCGGGTTGCCAGGCCGGGCTCGACGCGTTGCATTATCTTGAGGAGAATCCGTAGCAAAATGTGATTGATGGAGGCGAGGCCGAGCGGCCTCGTTTTTGTTTATTCAAATCAAATTATTCCCTGAGCGACCCCGGGCCGCGACCCGGGGGAGTCGAAGGGCATTCCAAAAAACACGCCCGGCCGTGCGGGGTCGCCCTTACGGCACGCTCGGCCGCTCCAGCGGCGGCCTTCGCTCACATCGCCGTCCCGCGTCGCCCCTCGACAAGCCCTGAACCGTAATGGTTCAGGGCAAGCTCGGGGACTGAGCCGACGCGGGCGTCGAGTGGCCTTAAAGGGCGACCCCGCCCGGCCTCATCTAGAAACCAAGCCTCCACCCACTAATAATCGTATGCGCTCGGCCTGCGGAGCCCTGTACCATTACGGTACAGGGTGGCCTCGCGAGATGAAGTCATCAATTCCGCAAGGAGTGCTCCGCACGTTGTATGTTGTATTACGAAAAGCGTCGCCGTCTCGACCCAAGGAAGGGGAGACGAAAAAATTTTCGGGAATCACACTCGCCTCTCCGCGTTTGTTGACGCCGATGGGAAAAAGCCGCCTAATAAATGGGCGGGTTTGTCGGTACTGGCCCTCGACTTCCCCCGGCTTTCGCCGGGGTTCGCTCGGGCTAGAATCTTTTTTGATGCCATATTATGACTATCTTCAAAAATGCCCTTGTTCAGCTAAAAAATGCCGCCGAAGCGGCGGGGCTCGATCCGGTTGTGGTCGAGGTTTTGAAACACCCGAAACGGATTTTGCAGGTGTCGGTACCGGTCGTCATGGATGACGGCGCGGTGAAAGTTTTCGAAGGCTACCGTGTCCAGCACAACGACGCGCGCGGACCATTCAAGGGCGGCTTGCGTTTCCATCCGAAGACCGACCTCGACGAGGTGAAGGCGCTCGCTTTCTGGATGGCCATCAAGTGTGCGGTCGTGAACGTGCCGTTCGGCGGCGGCAAGGGCGGCGTGGCAGTGGATCCGAAAAAACTTTCGTCAGGGGAGTTGGAACGCCTGTCGCGCGCGTTCATCCGCGCCATCGCGCCGGTCATCGGGCCGGACGTGGACGTGCCGGCGCCGGACATGAACACGACGCCGGAAATCATGGCGTGGATGGTGGACGAGTATGCGCGCGTGACAGGGAAATTCCAGCCGGCGGTCATTACCGGAAAACCGATCGCTATTGGCGGTTCGCTCGGGCGCACGGCGGCGACCGGACGAGGCGGGTTGTTTGCGCTCGAGGAGTGGCGTCGTCGCGCCAACCTGAAAGCCAAGGATTTGACCATCGCCGTGCAGGGCATTGGCAACGTCGGTTTCTGGTTCGCCAAGTTGGCCCGCGAGGCCGGGTACAAGGTCGTCGCCATTTCCGATTCCAAAGGCGGGGTGTACGCGACGGCGGGCATCAATTTGGACAAGGCGCTGGCTTACAAGAAAGAACACGGCAACCTGAAAGGCTTTCCGGCCGACAAGGAAATCTCCAACGAGCGGCTCCTTGAACTGCCGGTGGATGTGATTGTGCCGGCCGCGACGGAGAATGTCCTGACCGATAAGAACGCCGGGCGGGTTAAGGCTAGAGTCGTTTTGGAGCTTGCCAACGGCCCGACGACACCGGAAGCGGATTTTAAATTAGCCAAAAAAGGCATTACCGTCATTCCGGACGTGCTCGCTAACTCTGGTGGCGTGGCCGTGTCGTATTTCGAATGGGTGCAGAATCGGACGGGTTACTATATGACCGAAGCGGAGGTGAATGATAAGCTGAAAAAGCTCATGGTTGAGGCATTTTATGATGTGGCTGGTTTGGCTACGGACAAGTCATTGACGCTCCGAACGGCGGCTTTTGCCCTCGCCGTCCGGCGCATCGCCGAAGCCCAGCAGGCACGCGGGTGGCGGTAGGTTCAAGCTAGGTAATTTGGTCCAACTGGCGGTTTGTTGAGATATTCATCGACAAACCGCTTATTTTAGATAAAAAATTGATGTCACGCGGGCAGAGGGTATAAATTGGCCGCTTACACATCTATATTGGGGCTTGCGACCAGCGGCAAAAAAAGGTATCATTATTGTGTAAACAAAAAGAAAAACTAAACCTTCATGCGCCGAAAAATCGGGGCAATTTGGGGACAGATAATCGCCACCGGCACTGATCCGAATGGGTTTGGTGCTGCTTTTTTTACACTTTTGGCGGCGGGCGGGGTCATTGCCCTGTCCTTCGCCATGGCCTCGGCTTCCGGTCCGTCCACGAATACGGTCCTCAATTATCAGGCGCGCCTCACGGATACGAGCGGAGTGGCCGTGGTCGACGGTGCCCATAACGTCAAGTTCGTCATCTACGACGCCGCCGTCGCCGGCAACTGCAAATGGACGGCACGTGGGGCTTGTGGCGCGGAGACGGCAAAGAGCGTGACGGTGTCCTCCGGCACGTTCTCGACGCTCCTCGGCGAGGCCGGGGATAACGTCATGCCGACGAGTCTTTTCTCCGGCAACGAGACTAGGTGGCTCGAAATCCGGGTGGAGACCGCAGTGCCGACGGTGTACGAGACGCTTGCGCCCCGCAAGCGCATCGTGGCTGCTCCTTACTCGATGAACGCCGATCTCTTGGATGATCTCGACACTTCGGCGATCGGCGGCACGGCGGCCTTCGTGCCGGTGACCGACGCTTCTGGCCTGCTGACACTCACGGGAACGCCGACGATTGCGAACGGCGTCATCACGGCGAACCCGGCGGCGCCACCCGCGAACGGTTTGCTCATCAATCTTCGGAACAACGGCGCGGCCCGTTTCAGCGTGGATGCGGAAGGGGACACAGCCATCGCCGGCACGCTCGATGTGTCCGGCGCGACCGGCGCCCGCATCGCCGTGTCGGACACGGTCGGCCTAACGCTCAAGGCGACCCACCTGACGTCGGACTACGTGGGTGTCCGCTGGACAGACAATGCGGACGCGTCGCTCTGGACCATGGGTAACGACTACAACGGCGACGGAACGCAGAATTTCTGGCTGTACGACAACGTGAACTTTTTGGATGTGCTGTATGTCGACCAGTTGGCCACCTCGTACCTCTCCTTCGGCACGACGTTGGGCGGCATCCAGTACGACGACGTGACGAATAAGTTGGGCCTCTTCACGAATGGGTTTATTGGATTCACCATGGACGGCACCGGCAAAGTCGGCCTTGGTACGGCGACCCCTTCGCAGAAGCTGACCGTAGGAGATGGCGGCAACGTTCTTCTCAACAGTGGTCAACTGGCGTCAGCATATGGCGGCTTCGGACGGTTCGAGAATTTCGTTACCTATTCCGAAGTGTTCGACAACGTCAACTGGACCAAGGAGAGCACGATTGCGATAACTGCCAACGGCCAAGCTGCGCCGAACGGGGTTGTGTCCGCGGATACGGTCACCACGGGAGGCGCCGGAGCGGCCAATGGCGTCACGCAATCGGCATCCGGCGCGCCAGTCACGGCATCAACGACTTGGACGGGTAGCGTCTGGATGAAACGGACTGCCGGTACGGCGACGGTCAACTTGCGCGTGAGTTCCGGCAACGAGACCGGTACGGCGACGGCGGCTATCGTCACGACCTCCTGGCAGCGCTTCTCGGTAACGCAGGCCTTTACCGCCGGCTCGACCGGAACGTCTACTTTCCGCATTGAGACCGGCACTAATACCGGCGTTATTCTCTGGGGCGCACAGCTCGAGCAGCAGGCGACGCCCGGCGTCTATACGGACACGGGTGGCCAAGCCGTTACGGAGACGTCATACGGCCTAGCGTCAACCGGGAGCCCCTCGGTCGTGCTCGATATTGGCGCTCCATCCGTGGCCGGCGCCTCGAAACTCGTTTTTGGCTGGGCCGGAGCGGCCACCGGCAAGACCTACGCGCACAGCATCCGGACAAGCGGCGGCGACAATACCAACATCGCCTGGGACATCGTTGATCCCACCAACCACTACCTGGCGATTAACGGCAACTTTGCGGTCGGGTTCAATAATGGCGGAGCATCCGTCGGCTACAATGTCTCGACCACGACGCCGCCGCTGAACGGCCTCATCGTTTCCGGCAACGTCGGCATCGGCGATTCGACGCCCTCGGCAACTCTCACCGTCGGCGACGGCGCGGGGACGGAAACGTTCACCGTGGCGGGGGCAACCGGGAATATTTCGACCTTGGGTGACCTCAACGTGAATGGCGGCGACCTCGACAGTTCGGCGGCGATATTCAACGTCGGCACTTCCGTCTCGACGCTGAACCTCGCTGGCGGTTCCGGCGGCAACGGTTGTACCGTGGACGGCGCGACGGGTAACCTCACCTGCTCGGGCACGTTCACCGGCACCATCACCGAATCCGACACCCTCGCCCTCGTCACCGGCCGTGGATCCACGACCGCGACCGCCGTGACGCTGACCGGCGGCGCCATTGTGCGCGGCCTCACGGTTGACACTTCGACCGTGACCGACGACCTCATCTCCGTCTCGGTCACGGCTGGCGGCGTGGGTCGCTTCACCGGCACCATCACCAACGCCGACCTGACCGCTCCCCACACTTGGACCCTCCCCGACGCGGGCGGCACCTTCGCCGTCTCCGCTTCGGGCAACATTGCGCTCTCCTCCGCCGGCAACGTTACGTTCACCGGCACCCTGCCTGTCGGCAGCGGCGGCACGGGCACCGCGACCGCCTTCACCCAGGGCTCGGTCGTCTTCGCTGGCGCTTCCGGCACCTACAGTGAGGACAACGCCAACTTTTTCTGGGACGACACGAACAACAGGCTCGGCATCGGCGCAACGACGCCTTCCGGTCGTCTGCACATCAAAGACAGCGGCGTGGATCTCCTCGAGGTCGGCAACTACACCATCAGCAACCTGGAACCGAGTCCGCTCACGGTGCGCTACAACTCGCGCATCTATCCGATAGCCGTCGGGGGCTCCAATGAAAGCGCTGCCATGTACATGCGTGTCGACCCGACCGGTGCCGCGAACATGCTTGGCGGCATCTACGGCGAGATTACCAGCAACCAGGAAGACACCGAGAACGGCGTGTTCAAGGTCATCCATCAGGGCCACGGCGACGCGATCTATGCCGCTCTCTACGGTACCTCCTCCGTGGCCATGGAAGCGGCGACGTTCACGGATGGCACTAAGGGCATCATTTCCACGGTGCAGGCGGCCGGCCTCGGCAACAGCACCCTTTTCACGGCGCTTTGGGAGCAGGTCACCATCCCGAACTACGGCATGTACCTCGCCCAGCAGGCGCCGGCCCGCGCGCTGACCATCCAGAAGTTCACCACCGCGCCCGACGGCTGGGAGCAGATTCGCCTCGTCGAGAACGACTACTCACGGAATCGCTTCGCGGTCTTCAACTCCGGCGAGACACACATTGCCTCGGCCGCAGCGACCGCTGGCTCAACGCTCAAGGATTCGCCACAGTTCATCATGCGCGGTGCGTATTGGGACGGCGCCCAGAGCGTTGATCGAAACGTCATCTTCAAACAGCCGGTCACCGGCGCGGCCGCGAGCGACTTCCGCATCTACATTGGCGATGCTGGCTCGGAGACGCTTGAGGCGATCCTTTCCACGACCAGCCTTGATCTCCAAGCCAACAACCTTGTCGGTGTAACCGACATCACGAACAGCGGCACCATCAACGCGAACGGCGGGACCATCGCTACCACGGCCGGGACATTCAACCTGGTGAACGCCAACGCTACCACGGTCAACTTAGCTGGCGCGGCTACTTCGCTCGTGATAGGCGCGACGAGCGGCACCGCGACTGTCAGGAACGCGACAGTTGCCCTCGGCGGCAACGCGGCCGCAACCGAACTGCGTTTCCTCGAGCCCTCCGGCTCCGGCTCCGACTACACTGCGTTCAAGGCGCAGGCGCAGGCTACGAGCCTTGTGTACACGTTCCCGGCAGCCTTCGGTGCGGCTGGCACGGTGCTTACTGACGCGGCCGGCAACGGCACCCTTTCTTGGGCCGCGCCCGCGTCCTCCACCCGCCTCGATCAGCTCCTGGCCGCGACCGCGACGAACACCATCGCCAACGCCAACTTCGCTCAGACCTGGAACTGGGGCACGCTCACGAGCCAGACCGGCCTCACCTTGGGCGGCGGCTCGGCCATGACTACGGGGAGCCTCCTCGCCATCGACAGCGCCACCTACGTTCATACGGGCCTCGCGGAGACCGGCAGTCTCGTCTCAATCGGCCTCGTCGACAACTCGACCGCCACCGGCGGCGCCGCGACCACCAACGGCCTCCTCGTTAGTTCGTCCATGAACACGACCGGCCTCGCCAACAAGACCGTCACCGGCGTGAGCGTGGCCGCCCCGACGCTCACCGGCTGCACGGGCAACCCGTACTGCACCTGGAACGGCTTCCAGACGGCGACCGGCGCGTACTCGCAGGGCGCGGGCAACACCTTCTACATGAACGCATTCAACCTGTCGGCGGCCGGGAACGTCGCGACCACGAGCGGCACCCTCAACTGGACCGGCCTGAATGTCAACACGCCGGCGCTCACCCAGACGGCCGGCACGCTGACCGCCGTCGGCCTGAACGTCACGGAAGGCAACGTCAACTCGGGCACGCTCATTGGCCTCAAGATCACCGGACCGGGCACCATGAACGGCAACAACTTCGCCATCGTCACCGACAGCACCGCCGGCAACGTCGGCATCGGCACCGGGTACTACACGGCCCAGACCCCCAAGACCCCGGTCGCCAGGCTGCAGATAGCGCGCGCGTCGGCATCGACGACCATCCAGCTGACCGACGAGTACATCCACCTCGGCGGCGCCGAGAGCGTCATCAACATGTACACCCTCATCGGCTTCGGGAGCCATAGCTACCTCTCGTCCGCGACCACTTCGCAGGCCTACATCGGCTACCAGGAGACCTTCCACCGGAGCAGCAACAGCGGCGACCTCGTCTTCGGCACGAGGTACAGCGGCGACCCCTTCACCACGGCCACCGAGCGCCTGCGCGTCACCAACCTCGGCAACGTCGGCGTCGGCACCGGCGCGTCGAGGCTCTCCCGCCTGACCGTCAAGGGCCTCGCGGACGTCTCGCCCCTCACCGACTCCCTCCAGTCCTTCGCGGACACGACGGTCGCCAACAACACGACCACCATCACCGCCAACAACGGCAACGGCGCGTGGTTCACCCACAACGTCGGCATCGGCGACCGCATCTCGCTCTCCTCCGCGGCCTCGACCTACGCCACGGTCACGGCCATCGCCGACGACAACAACCTCACCGTCGACGCGCCGCTCGGCAACGGCACCTCGCAGACCATCAACCTCAAGAGCAGCCTCTTCCGCGCCGACGACGCCTCGGGCGCCACGAAGTTCGTGATCAGCGACCGCGGCTACGTCGGCATTGGCGACACGGGCCCGTCCGCTTCCCTCGCGGTTGGCGACGGCGCCGGTAACGAAAACTTCACGGTGAATGGCTCGACGGGTGCTGTCGCCCAGGTGACTGGCGCGGCCGGCTCCGCCGGCTACGCCCTGACCGCCAACTCTCTCACCACCGGCTCGGCCTTGAGCATCTCTTCCACTTCCGCCATCACCACCGGCAGCCTGATTAACGCGACCTACAGCGGCGCGATGGCCGGAAACGCGGTCGGCGTCAACCTCGACATGACCGACAGCGGCACGTCCGCCCTGACGCGTTACGGCCAGAAGATCAGCGTCACCCATTCCGGGAACATGGGTGTCGGTGCCGGCAGCGACACCATTTACGGCCTGAATGTCGCCGCGTCGGACACCGGCACCAACAGCGTCGGCTCGACGACCACGGTCTACGGCGGCTACTTCACCGCGTCCGACAACACCACCGGCAGTGGCGCGATGGCCATGGGCCTCTACGGCTCGGCGGCCGGCGGCAGCTCGAACTACGCCATCTACGGCCAGATCAACGTGGCGACCGGGAGCCCGGCCTCGAACCAGTACGGCGTGAGCGGGCTTTTGAGCGGCGCCTGGTCGACCGGCAACAACGCCAACCTGTATGGCGCCAAGCTCGACAACACCGCCACGTTCACCGGCACCGTCGATTCCCCGACGAAGTACGGCGCGTACGTGTCGGCGACCGGCAACTGGTACAGCGGCAAGGACTACGGCCTCTACGTCACCAACACCTCGCCCAACACCTCGTCGAACCCCGGCAACCGGTACGGCGGCTACGTCGAGCTGACGAACGATGCCTTCGCCGACAACTACGGTCTGGACATCTCGAACGCCACGACCAATTCCACGACCGCAGCCAACAAGTACGGCCTGCGGGTGCAGTCGACCGGTGTTTACGACGGCGACGTCAATGCCACGACCAACTACGGCATCTATGCTGACGCGAGCGGCGCTGACACCAACTACGGCCTGTACGTCGCCGCCGGCAACACCGCAATTTACGTCCCCTCCGTCGGTGCGGGCGTGTCGCTGTGCACGAGCGGATCCGGCAATGACGTCGGCACGATCCAGACCTGTTCATCCTCGCGGCGATACAAGGACAATATCGCGGCGTTGCCCTTCGATGAAAGCAAATTTTATCGGCTCCAGCCGGTCAGCTACACCTGGAAAGCGCCCGGCTCCGCCGGCCCGACCATCGGCTTCATCGCCGAAGATGTGGCCGAGCTGTACCCGCAGGTCGTGACTCACAATGTCGACGGCTCCATCCAAGGCATCGAGTACGGCAATCTGACGGCCATTCTCTTCGGCGCCATCAAGGATGTGCACGACCGCGCACTCCAGCTTGATGGCAACGGCAGTTCGGCCTACGAAATTAAGACGAATGGAACGCCGACGGTGGATGCCCAGACTGCCAACTCCAAGACCTTGGCATTCGCTGGAGCCTCTTGGGATTCCGTCACCAATCAGCTAACCACGCGCCGCATCTCGCTTTCCAACATTGTGACTGACGCGACGGACCAACGCTTGTCGATAACCAACGACGAGGGCCAGGAAATCGCCTTCTTCGGCAGCAACGGCGACGCGGCCATCAAGGGTCATCTGAAATTAGGCGGTTCGGCGGGCGCCTCGCTCGGCTACGATGCCGTCTCCGAGCGCCTCACGACGAGCGCTTCCGGCTTCAGCGCACCTTCGACCGGGTTCGCGGAAGCCATGCCGTCCGGCGACTACCTGACCGCAGGCGACATCGTGATGGTTGATGTGGCCAACCCGGGCAACGTCAAGCGTTCGGACAGCACGAAGGTTACGAACGGATACTTGGTCGCTGGCGTCGTTGCCGAACGTCCTGGTTATCTTGCCGGACCCGACGAGATCGACACCTATCCCGTGACGGTTGCCGGCCGCGTTACCGTGAAGGTAAATCTCGAGAACGGGCCCATCGCCATCGGCGACGCCGTCGCCATCGCCAACGTTCCTGGCGTCGGCAAGAAGGCCGACCCGAACTCCTATGTCGTCGGCATCGCGCTCGAGCCCTTCGATCCCGCCACCGGCCACGGCGAAGCGGATGCAATCGGCGTCGGCACGATAACCGTCTTCCTGAAGATCGGCTGGTATGACGGCCGGGCCGTAGAACAGGCCGCGAACAGCGCCTCGACCGGTTCGCTCGCCGGCGCGACCAGCCTGCCCAACATGAACGGTCAGCCCATCATCGGCATCGGCGCGCTTGAAGGTATCGACGGCCTCTGGTCCATTGACGGCAACGGCAAGCTGACCGTCAAGGAGATGGTGACCGAGCAGGCGGGCGTCAAGGTTACCGACACGAGCAAAACCATCGGGTCGGCGTTCATCCCGGCCGGCAATTCCGACGTGACGGTACAAAATACCTCGGTGAAAAAGAACTCCAAGGTCTTCGTCACCTTCCGTCGGAGCCCCAAGAGCGAGTGGTGGATCGAGCTCATCGACGACGGGATGTTCATCGTCAAGACGGAACAGCCGGTGCCGGAGGATACGGTCTTCGACTACTGGGTGATTCAGGTGGTTGACGAGACGACGCCGCCGGAGGTTGAGGCGGCGCCAGCGGCCGAGACGCCGACAGAAATCGTTCCGCCACCAGGCGATGCTCCGGCCGACCTCGGCTCAACGCCCCCGCCGTCGGAACTGCCGCCCGCCCCCGAAGCGCCGGCCCCGGAAGAGACCCCCGCCCCTCAGGAGACGACAACGCCTTGAAGAAAAAAATGACACCGCGGATTATTCACCTCCGCCGAATACCCCGGGCGTCAGCCCGGGGTTCCTGACGCGTGAATCCCCCGAAGCCCGGAGGGGTGCGAAGCGAGCGGGCGCAGCTTCGCACGGGCGGCATGGGCCGCCCGGGGTTTCGCGAGCGTTTCAAACTCTTCGCGAGCGAAACAGGGGGCAGTGGGCTACGGTGAATGAAACAGGATGGGGTGTTAGATACCCCGGCCGTGAGGCCGGGGAGTCTTCATTCCGCGGTGTTTTTCTCTCGAAACAACAAACCCGCCGCAAGACGCGACGGGGGAGGGGGCTCACTCGAGCGGCTCTTCTTCCTTGATAAGGTACGGTGCCAGCGGTTCCATGAGCTTTTGGCGCACGGCCGGGTCTTCCGACAGGTATTCGATGAGCTTCCTGATGGCACCGGCATGGCGTCCGAGCATGATGGCGAGGTTCTCGCGCTTGGCCGGCTCTTCGAGCAACTGTTCCACCACGTCGGGCTTGTCTTTTTCAGTGATGACCCTTTGCAGAGTCTGGCGGGCCGATTCGGCGCAACTGGCCAGGTGCCCGTCGTACGCGTAGTAGTGGATGTGCTGACTACATAGTGGACACGTCGCACAACACGGGAAGCAGTGCTTCACTGTATCCGGATGCTCGTGACAATCGCAGTCACATACAGCTCCATCACGGCAACAATTGAACACGGTCGGCCTCCTGGGTTGAGGGCACTGAAGACCATGATATCCGATTGCCGGATTTGCGGCTAGGTTCTGGGCGCGCGGTCGGTCCATACGGGCCTCACCTTAGATTGCGGCACCAAGTTTTTGGCTATCAGGATGGTTGACAATAGAATCCAGGCGTGGTTTTCTTGGGGCAGTCCAAAGAGGCGCATCGCGCCGAAAAGGAGAGATCATGGACGCAATCGACATGTTCCTTCAATTCGTTCGGATTGACACCCGCGCCGTGGAGCCAGCGCCAGACGCCGACCCCGTCAGCATGAAGCACCCCAGCAGTCCGGGGCAAACCGTCCTAGTAGATCTGTTGCGGTCGGAGTTGGAGGATACACTCGGCGATACCGCACGGCTCACCACGCTCGGCAACGGCTCGCTCATGGTGGAATTAGCGGCGACGAACGGATGCGTGGGTGCACCACACGTGGTCTTTGCCGTTCACGTGGACACGAGCCCTGACCAACCGGGCTTGGCCGAGCCGCTCATACATCAGTATGTCGGCGGCAATATCGTCCTGCCGAAAGGCGGCACGATCATCCCGGCCGAGGAGCTCAAGGGTCTCGAAGGCAAGACCATCATCACCTCGAGCGGCGACACCCTACTCGGCGTGGATGACAAAGCCGGCATCGCCGTGCTCATGTCGGCCATTGAGTGGGTGGTGAGAGGCCGCGTGCCGCATGGCCCGATCACTCTTATCCTCTGTACGGATGAGGAGATAGGGGAGTTGGGCCTCGATCATCTGCCGCCGGAAAAGGTCGCGACCTGGGACGTCTTCTGGACGCTCGACGGTGGACCGGCCGGCGAGATTGACATCGGCTGCTTCTACGGCGTCAAGTGTTCCGTGACTTTCACGGGTAACGACGCGCATCCGGGCGAGTGCGGCACCAAGATTAAGTCGGCGCTTTACGCCGCGTGTGGCTTCGTCGACAGTTTGTCACGTTCGGTCTTGCAACCTTGGGATAGCAGCGGCAACGACTCGTTTGTCTATGCGGCGAGAATCAGGGACGGAAGTGCCAGCCGCTGCGTTGTCGAGCTCCTGCCGCGCTCGTTCGACCGCGATGAGCTGATGGGGCTGCTGTACCAAACCATCACAGAGTTGGCAGCCGAACAAGCCACGCGATTGGGCGTCAAGGCCGAAGTCAGCGAGATGGATATCCGATACGTCTCCACCGAGGAGGCGATAGCGCGACACCCCGAACACGTCGCGCTGGCCGAAGCCGCTCTGCAACAGCACGGTCTCACCGTGAAGAAGCAGCGCTGTCGCGGCGGCACGGACGGGGCCATGATGAATGTTCGGTATCCCGACCTGTCCGCGCCGAACCTCGGCATCGGCGAACGCAACTGCCACCAGCTCACCGAGTTCGTGGTGGCCGACGAAATCACCGCTATGGTGCCGGTCGTCGTCGAGATGATCAGCGCCTACGGCCAGATGAAGAAGTAGGGTTTTACCCGCGCCAGGCTCTCTGGCACCGCCCGCGCCTTGACGGTTCTCGTCAGCGCGGGCTTATGTTTGCGGGCAGCCGTTGGACGGGCGCGCTGCACTCGGCTTCACTCGCGGACCGTTCCGGCGCACCAATTAGTGCGCCTCACGGCTCCGCTCGCTCCAGCCGAGCACATCGCATCCCGTCTAACGGCTGCCGTGAGTTTGGCTTGGGCGGGTTCGTTTCTGTCGGTCCGCCGTTGGCTTCCGGCGCTTATCCAGCTATAATTTCCGCATGACTGAACAACCGGCAAAAACCTTCCGCATCAGGCCGTGGCAGGTCGGGGCGTTCGTTGAGGCAACCGGCCTGATTACCGTCATCGTCGGGTATTTCCTGCGCGGCGGCAACGTCTGGCTGCTTACGTCCGGCGTGATCGGCTCCGTTGTCGTGGGCAGCTTGGCCTGGACATTTATGGCCCGCCGTTTCCGGTTGCTGCTAGCCGGTTTGGTTGGCGGCGCCGTCATCGGCGCCATCTCTGCCTGGCAGCTCCTGTGGTATGAGCCGTTTGAGCGCCAATTTTTCGTCGCCGTCGTGACCTTGGCGTTTTATCCCGCGCTTGGCCTGATTTTCGGCGCGATTGCCGAATTCATTTCCCTCATCCACTATTTGGTGCACGGCCAGCCGATCAATCGTTACCCAGACAACGGTCACGAACCACCAATCACGAACCACTAACCACGGCTATGCCCTACGACCACAAGAACATCGAACAGAAATGGCAGAAGGCCTGGGAAGAGGCTGGGCTTTTTCGCGCCGAGATGGATCCGACGCGCAAGAAGTTTTACGCGCTCGACATGTTCCCGTACCCGTCGGGCGACGGCCTGCACGTCGGGCATCCGGAGTCGTACACCGCGACCGACATCCTGGCGCACAAGCGGCGGATGGAGGGATTCAATGTCATGCGCCCGGTCGGCTTCGACGCCTTCGGCCTGCCGGCGGAGAACTATGCCATCAAGAAGGGGATTCATCCGCGCGAGACGACCTATCACAACATCGAGAATTTCCGGCGGCAGATGCGCTCGTTCGGCTTCTGCTACGACTGGAGCCGCGAGGTCATCACCTGCGACCCGGCCTATTACCGCTGGACGCAGTGGCTGTTCCTATTCCTTTATAAGCGCGGCCTGGCGTTCCGGCGGACCGCGCCGGTGAACTGGTGCGATTCCTGCCAGACGGTGCTCGCTAACGAGCAGGTCGAGGACGGCAAATGCGAGCGGTGCAAGAACATGGTGCGTCAGAAGGAGCTGAAACAGTGGTTCTTCGGCGTGACGCAGTTTGCCGATCGGCTGCTCGCGGATCTCGACGGCCTCGATTGGCCAGAGAAAATCAAGACGATGCAGCGGCATTGGATCGGCCGAAGCGAGGGGGCGGAGATTGCTTTTCGCGGCCAACAGCTCACGGATACGGAAACGCCGGCGGATGATGGGCTCGCGACCGAGGTGTCTTCGCGTGAATTTGAAATCGCCGTCTTTACCACGCGGCCGGACACGCTCTTCGGCGTGCAGTGGGTGGTGCTGGCGCCGGAGCATCCGCTCGTCATGGAACTGGTCACGCCGGACCGTCGTAAGGAGGTTGTGGCGTACGTCGAGGCGGCGCGACACAAGTCTGAGCTCGAGCGCACCGGCACCGAGCTGGAAAAAACCGGCGTGTCGCTCGGCGTCTGCGTGAAGAACCCACTCACGGGCGAGGACGTCCCCATTTGGATCGCGGACTATGTACTCGCTAATTACGGCACAGGCGCGGTCATGGGCGTTCCGGCGCACGACGAACGCGACTACGCATTTGCCAAGAAATATGGCTTCCCGATTAAGACCGCCATTGTCCCGCCTGTCGGAGCCCTGGCCGCGCCGGTCGATGCGGCTTACACCGAATCGGGCATCCTCATGAATTCCGGCGAATTCAACGGCCTCATGAATGAGGACGCGATGGTGAAAATCACTGATGCGCTTGAAGCGAAAAACCGCGGTCGGCGTCAGGTGCAGTATCACCTGCGCGACTGGCTCATCTCGCGTCAGCGCTACTGGGGCGCGCCTATTCCAATTATATATTGCGAGCATTGCGGCGAGGTGCCGGTGCCCGAAGAGGACCTGCCGGTGCTTCTGCCCGACGACGTGGATTTCCGTCCGACCGGGGAGTCGCCGCTCGTGCGTTCGGAGTCGTTCCATAAGGTTGAATGCCCGCGCTGTCACGAACCGGCGCGCCGCGAGTCGGACACCATGGATACCTTCGTGGACTCGAGCTGGTACTTCCTGCGTTATGCCTCGCCGCATCAGGGCGACCGCGCGTTCGATTCGCACGCGGTCAATTACTGGTGCCCGGTGGACCTGTACGTCGGCGGCGCGGAACACGCGGTTCTTCATCTGTTGTACGCGCGGTTCTTCACGAAGGCGCTTTTCGATGCCGGGATGCTACCGTTTGACGAGCCGTTCCTCAAACTCCGCAATCAAGGGCTCATCTTGGGCGAAAACGGCGTGAAGATGTCCAAGTCGCTCGGTAACGTCGTCAATCCTGATGACGTGGTAGAAAGACATGGCGCGGACACGATGCGGCTCTATGAGATGTTCATGGGGGAATTTTCCGACGCCAAGCCGTGGGACACGAAGGGCATTATCGGCGTGCGGCGGTTCCTCGACCGGCTCTGGGCGCAGGTGCATGATCGCGTCCACGCCAATTTTGACGGGGAAACGCCCGAGGAACTCACGTCGCACCTGCACCGCACCATCCGTAAGGTTTCGTCCGACATCGAGGAATTCAAGTTCAATACCGCCATCGCCGCGATGATGATTCTGTTGAACGAGTGGCAGAGGCTCGGGGGAGGGGATCGCGTTTTCGTTGAGGCGTTCCTGCGCCTGCTCGCGCCATTCGCGCCGCATCTCGCGGAGGACCTATGGCAGACGGTCGGCAATTCGCGCAGCATTTTTCTGACCGAGTGGCCGGCTTATGATGAAGCCCTCGCGGCCGTGAAGAACGTGGAAATCGTCGTGCAGGTCGGGGGCAAGGTGCGCGACCGCTTGACTGTGCCCACGGAAATCGGCGAAGAGGACGTGAAGGCCCAGGCCCTCGCGCTCGAGAAGGTTCAACAGGCGCTTGTGGGCAAAGAAATCGCCCAGGTCATCGTGGTGAAGGGTCGACTGGTGAATGTGGTGGTGAAATAGTCGGAATGAAAAAGGTGCCTGTCCCCGAATGGGGACTGGCACCTTTTGAAAAAAAATTTTCCGTCATCCTCGGGCTCGACCCGAGAATCCATTCCAATTTCTTCCCCGAGCGACCCTGAGCGAGCGGCTGGGGATTGTGGTTCCTTGCAAAATGCGAAAAAGCCTCGATTTACCCAAAACAGCATCGGAGTCATTTTTGCCCTTGCGTCTTTTTAGCCGCCCTGCTAAAACCCTCGCGCTATGGGCGAAGGGGTCAAAAAATGGGTCGAATCGCCGTCGAAGACGCTGGCTGGCTGCGCGGTGGCGGTCGTTGCGGCGATTGGCGTTCATGCGTGGAACGAGCGGGTGTGGTGGGGTGCGGCGGCGTGGTTCGGTTTGGCTGGGGTCGCGATGGTCGCGGCGGTTATCGTTTGGCGATGGCCGCGCTGGCGGTTCGCCGCGTTGATGTTGACATGTGGTTTTCTTGCCCTGAGCCGTTTCGACGCCGTCGTAGCGGCATTGTCACCGACCAATCTTTCGCCGCCGTCCGGCACGATTAGTCTCAACGCGATGATTGTCTCCGAACCGAACCCCGGATTAAAAGGAACAAGCTACGTCTTGTCCGAGGTTCAGTTGCTGACGAGGGCAGGCGAAAAGATGACCTGGCCAGCGGACATCAGTATGTTTGCCCCAACCGGTTCCGTCGCCTCGCCGGGCGACCAGATATCCGTGCGTTGCAAACTGGAACCGCCTTTGTCGTCGGGCAACAACTATTCGTGTTTCATTCGTGCGCCACCGACGATTATAGGAAAGGAAGAAAGTATAGGATTCCGGCTGGCTTGCTGGCAGACATCCTTTAAGAAGAAATTGCGTCTCTTGGCCGGTCGTCTGTTGCCTGAGCCCGAAGCGTCGTTCCTGCTCGGCCTGCTCATCGGCGGCACGAGCGGCTTGCCAAAGGATTTGGCTACGTCGTTTCGCGACGCCGGCGCTTCGCACGTGCTCGCGGTTTCCGGCTACAACGTAACCAAGGTGGCAGATGCGGCCCTGGTGCTCTTGGCCATCACTGCCATGCGGAGGCGTCGAGCGGCGATGGTGGCTTCGGCGGCAATCGTCACGTTCGCCGCCATCGCGGGCGGGGAAGCACCAGCCGTGCGCGCGGCCATCATGGGTTGTCTTGGCTGTTTTGCCGTTGCGTGCGGAAGACGGTCACGCGGCACGGCCGCGCTGATTCTCGCGGCCGCCGTCCTGCTCTTGGCTGATCCGTTGGCATTAAGACATGACATCGGTTTCCGCTTGTCGTTTGCCGCCGTCCTCGGCATGGGCGCACTCGGCAAACCTATCGCCGAGCGTCTGCGGTTCGTGCCGGAGCGATTCGGCTTGCGCCAGATTCTCGCCGAAACGCTCGGCGCGACCATCGCCACCACGCCCATCATCTTGGCCGATTTCGGTCGGCTGTCTTGGATTGGCCCGCTCGTGAATGTCCTCGTCCTGCCGACCATCCCGGCTTCCATGGCGCTTGGAACAGCCGCTCTAGTCACGGGGGCAATCATGGTTCCTTTGGGTTGGCCCGCGGCTTGGCTCACCACCGGGCTGCTGCGTTTTTCGGAAACGGTGGTCGCGACGGCGGCGCGCGTCGCCCCGCCGTGGAACATTTCCTTGTCGTCCATCATGGCGGCGGCATTATATATCCCGATTTTTCTCCTGTGGCGCCACTGGTCGCGCCCGCCACCAACGCCACGTCGTCAAATCATGACAATAACCGAAGCGGATTATGAAGTGGAAAAGAGTTAGCGCAACACTTGCCATCGTCGTCGTTCCACTAATTGCGGCGTGGTGGCTGGCGGCCGATGTTCGAAACGTCAACATTGATTTCCTCAACGTCGGCCAAGGCGATGCAGTGCTCGTCCGCCACGGCGCGACGGAAATACTGATTGACGCCGGGCCTGATCACTCCGTTCTGGTCGGCCTCGGTCAGGCCATGCCGTTTTTTGATCGCACCATCGAGACCATCATCATCACGCATCCGCACGCCGACCATTTCGAAGGGCTGACCGCCGTCATAGAGCGTTACCGCGTGAAGCGGCTCGTATTCGGTCCGGGCGTGTCGCGACCGGCGCGTTACGACGAGATTATCGAAACCGCCCGCCAAACCGGAACACAAATCGTCTCGTCGCTCGTCGGCGACCAGATTGACCTCGGCGGGGGAGCGCGGTTCACGGTGCTCTGGCCAACCGACGACTCGACAGCGAAAAGCGAGGCCGGTCAGGACGACGGTTCGGTCGAGAACCAATCGGCCAATGACCAGTCGCTCGTCTGGCGGCTGGCGGTACCGTGTTCGTGGTTGGACCAGAACGGCGACGATTGTGGCGCCGTGCTATTTATGGGCGATGCCGGTTTCGCGGTTGAAAATGAATTGATTGCGAGCGCCGAGCGCGGTGAAATGGACATTACGGCCCAACTCCTGAAGATCGGCCATCACGGCAGCACCTACGCCACTTCCGGCGCATTTCTCGCCGCCGTGAAACCCGCCGTGGCCGCCATCTCCGTCGGCAAGAACAACTTCGGCCATCCGTCGCCGCTCACTCTGCGCCGTCTCGCCTACGCCAGCGTTAACGTTTTTCGTACTGACCAGGACGGCCGCCTGCGCGTCGTTTTCAGCCCGAACGGAAAGCCGGATTTAGGCACCCCCGCCTGCCCCTCGTTGGCTTACCGTTGGCATTGGTGCGGTCACCGCCCGGCCTTATCCAACCCTTGAAAATTTTGCGGAAACGCCTTATGATTTCCTCACGGAAAACTAATCGCCTGAAATATGATCCAACGCACGCTCGTCCTGCTTAAGCCCGACGCCCTCGATCGCGGCATCACCGGTGAAATCATCACCCGTTTCGAACGCGTCGGCGCCCAGTTTGTCGGCCTCAAGCTGCTCGTTTCCGAGAAGGACACAGCGATGAAGCATTACACCGATGACCTCGCCCGTCGTCGTGGCGAAAAGGTGCGCGAGATGATGATCGAGATGCTCATGTCCGGCCCGATCATCGCCATGTGTCTCGAGGGCGTAGATATCGTCGAGATCGTGCGCAAGATGGTCGGCGCCACAGAACCGAAGGTCGCCGTGCCTGGCTCCATCCGCGGCGATTACGCCCATGTTTCCTTCAGTCACGCGGACGAGAAAGGCATCGGCATTTTCAACCTCATCCACGCCTCGGCTAGCCCGGAAGAGGCCGAGACCGAAATCGGCGTCTGGTTCAAGCCGGAGGAGCTCGTCGAGCGCAACCCGTCGTACACGAAGTTCACCATCAAGAAATAGTACAAAAGTGCCAGCGCAAGCTGGCACTTTTGAAGTTGCGGAGCAAGATTATGAGAAACCATGTCTTTAATCCATCAATTGTCATTTTTCTGCCCCGAGCTTGTCGAGGGGCATGGCCCTCCACAAGGTCGGGCCAGAACGGTTCTCACTTCTCTGTTTTTATTGCCGCCATCCGCTTGACACCATCCCGACCGTGAGGCATACTGCCCCTGTATGACCACCGCAACCGCCAATCTGTCCGTCCGGAACGTGAGCGCGTTTGCGTTTTGGTTTACCCCGTTTTATCGGCGAGGCGGCTTCTAGTATCACTGAATCAAGCGATTCACCTGAAACGAGAGACCGCCCCGCTCACCAAGCGGGGCTTTGTTTTTTCCATCGTGGCTACGGTTCGTCCGTCTCCACCCCAACCGTCCAGACAAGAGGGCATCATGCAACAGTCAGACGTCAGCAAAGGCAGCGAAAAGAGACAATGGTTTTTTGGCGGTCGCGTCCGTCCCGTCCTCGACCCGTACGAGATGGTACAAACCGGCCTGTCCGCGGGTACGGATTCGCCGGTACACTGGGCGAACGTCAGCAGCTTCTCGACCGACGTCCCCAATCCGTTGGGCATCGGTCGGGGAGCGGGCGAAAAGGTCGATTCGGGCCACCGCCTGCTCACGGCTTGCGTCGAATCCGTTGCCGACGGCGCGGTTCACACCGATTGTCCCGAGTGCGGTTGCGCGAACAAGATCGTGACCTGCA
Source organism: Patescibacteria group bacterium (assembly GCA_028714475.1). GTDB lineage: Bacteria > Patescibacteriota > Patescibacteriia > SG8-24 > SG8-24 > JAQTNC01. Next base: position 3,936 of record JAQTNC010000009.1, on the reverse strand, counting down.
CCTTCGACACCAGCGTCGCCGGTCAGGGCTATCCGTATCGGATGATCCTGATTGCCTGCGCGCATTGCCGCGCGGTGACGGTTCTGGCCGAGTGTCTAACTCTGCCGAGCGGCGAACAGCGAACCCTACCCAAAGGCGTCCTGCCGTCCATGCCGCACCCCGGCCGTTAGGCCGCCGACCCGTCCTTTCTCGCAATGAGACGCCTTGATCTCAAGGCGCTCCCGCCCCCGAACCAGCCTTGGTTCGGGGGATTGTGTTTGTGCGGGAAAAAGCGCCATTTAATGCCGAAAAACTATCCACATCCCCCGTATTGCGCATTAATCAAAGGTAGCTATAATAATCATGTCTTGTCGTGAGCGCCGGCTACTGGGGCGGTTTCCGCTTCTGTCGTCCGGCTCTTCATAAACAGCGGCCTGCGGCATGTCCGCAGTCTACGAACGGTGCCCGGTCACCCGTACTTGCTTGGGCTGGGCACTTTTTGCACGACAAGACAAATAACCCAACCCATGTGAAACAATCACAAGACAAAAGGCTGGCGATATTCGGTGTTGTCGGCGTGTTCGTCGTCGTGGCCGCGATCGTGACCGGCGTGGCCATGAGCCGCACGGGAGATGGACAGAAAATGGACGAGGCGACCGCGACGGAATTGGCCCAATGTCTGTCCGACAAGGGGGCGAAAATGTACGGCGCCAAGTGGTGCCCGCATTGCCAGAAACAGAAAGAGGCCTTCGGCGCCGCCGCTGACAAGCTGCCTTATGTCGAGTGCAGCGACGAGAGCGCACCGAACGGGCAGGCCAAGGAATGCGCCGACGCCGGCATCACGGGTTACCCGACCTGGGTTTTTGCGGACGGCCAGCGGCAAAGCGGCGAAATCACGATGGCCGAACTCGCGGCCAAGGCCGGTTGCCCCTTTCAGGACGCTGTCACAACCGCCCCGAACCAGCCCGCCGTCACGGCACCGACGAACGCCGCCCCGGTCTCGCCATCACCCGTACCTAACGAGCCGAATACGGTCGGTTTCTGACACCCCCGCCACCACGAGCGGCAGCCGCGCGCGGCCGCTTTTTGTTCACCTCCGCCGAATACCCCGGGCGCGGTGCCCCACGAAGCATTGCGTAGTGGGGTCAGCCCGGGTTCCTGACGCGTGAATCCCCCGAAGCCCGGAGGGCGTAGGGGGCAGTGGGCTACGGTGAATGAAACAGGATGGGGCGTTAGATACCCCGGGCGTGAGCCCGGGGAGTCTTCATTCGGTGCCCAACAAAGTCGTGAAAAATCTAAACATGAATATGAGCGCTCCAACCAACCGCCGCGAAGTCAAACTTCTCCTCGTCCAAGCGCGTCACGACCAGGCCATGAAGATTCACGAGATAACCTGTTTCGAGACGAGCGGTGGTCTTTCGGACAGCCAAGTCAAGGCGCATGATTTGGTGGAAGAGCCGGTTCTCATGAGCAAACTCGAAGGCGTTCACGGCATCATCATCGGCGGCAGCGGCGATTATTCTGTGCTCGATGACGTGCCGAACATCGCCAGCTTGGAGGCGGTAGTGCGGGAAGCAAGGCAGCGCGGTCTGCCGATTCTCGGTTGCAGTTGGGGGCACCAGATGCTCGCGAAGATTTTCGGCGGCCAGGTCGTGCACGACCTCGAGCACCGCGAAGTCGGGACGATTGAGGCGTGGTGTACGGCGGACGCGACCTATGACCCTCTCTTCAGCCAGATGCCCGAGCGGTTCCTGGCCCAAGCCGGCCACAAGGACCGGGTCAGCGAATTGCCGAGCGGCGCCGTCCGGCTCGCCGCCTCCGAACGCTGCCCAACCCAGGCGTTCACCTTTCCCGGCACCGGGATTTACGGCGTCCAATTTCATCCGGAGTTGGGCCGCGAGGATTTGGCCATGCGCCTCATGTATTACAAGCAGGCATACGTTGCCGACGTTGATTCGACTGACCACCTGATCGGGTCGCTCAAGGACACGCCGGAGGCCGCGATGCTCGTCGGCCGTTGGGTGGACGTGGCCATCGTTGGGCGGTAACGCCCCGACGCGAACGGTTGCCGTTTTGACGGCAAAGGAGTAGGATGGCGCTGGAATAATTAACCGGCTCCGTTGTGGAAACTTTCGGACGAGAAGTAATGCCAGAAGCCGAACGAGAGTCTGCTTGGGTTGAAGATTTGCGCGGCAATGCCGAAGAGGCATTGGCCGCCCTTGGTGCCTTGCGCCGGAGGATCATGAGTGAACTCAAGAATGACGACGATGATGATCCGCATCGGGTCGGCGAGGAATGCCCCCTGTCGGATGATCAGCTGATGGAAATGCACCTGGTGTTGGATGAGATCGAGGATGAATTACAGGCAGCCGAGCAGAACACAGAACTGTTCAAAGAAAGCGAGGATCCGTCCAGTCAATTGCCCGCCATTTCCTTGGGCCGTGAAGAAATGGAATCGCGGATTAACCATTGTTTCGACAGGATAAGGGTGTTGAATACCGATTTGGGAGAAATCTTGGCGAATCGGCTCGATTAATAACAGTTGCTCCAAGTAAACCGTGATAAAGTACAATTGAACAGGGACTCATCGGGCCATAGTATAGTGGTAATACACACCCTTGGGGTGGGTGAGTCGGAGGTCCGATTCCTCTTGGCCCGACCACGTAAAAAACCCAGCTCGTCTGGGTTTTTTACGTGGCCCCGAGGAGGCGAGCGGAGCGAGCCTCTTTACGGGGCCATTCGATGAACGCACGCTGGGTTTCACGCGGCGCGGCCATGTGCCCCGTGACGAACCGCGAAGCAATTCATTTTACGGGGCCTTTCCTTGGACGAACGCTGGTGTTCACGCCTGCCCCGTGGTCCGCCTTCGGCGGACTTTACGGGGTGGCGCAGCCATTGCCCGGTTCAAAATATCGAGGAGTTGTTGGGAGGCGTCCGCCGTCCGGGGCCGCTCCCGCCGCGCGGGGCCGGTTCCGTCGTCAGCGCTCGCGCTGGATGCGGAATTGCGCGAGCGAATGACTCCGGAACCGGCCCCGCCCGCCGGTCGCTTTTTTGGAATCGTCCCGCCGATTAGAGAGGGGAGTGCGCTCGCGGAGTTAGATGCGGGCGACGTGTCGCCCGCCGCGGTCGCGAACGGAAGTTTTCGTTAGCAAAAAAACCGTCATTCCGGCGAAAGCATGCCCCGTTCTACGGGGCCGGAATCCAGAAAGAATACAGCCAATTGTCCGCAAGGAATGATTTAAGAAACAGAAAAGCCTCGCACACGTGAAGCGCGAGGCTTCTCTGTGCGAGGCAGAAGTCGGTCAGACTTCGAAGCGCGTGGAGGCGATCACCTCGACCACGGCGCTGACTTCCTTGACCAGCGGAAGATGGCGTTTGGCAAGCGTTTGCGCCAGCGCGTTCAGGTACCTTTCGTAGGCATAGACCTGCGCCCGGCGCATGTAGGCATTCTTGGTCACGATTCTGAACCAGACGACTCGTTCCGTCTTGTCCTCGTCGTTGCTGGTGATGCGGTGTTTGACCAATTCGCCCTTGGACATGTGCCAGATGCTTTCCCATTGCTCGTCGGGCAGGGGCTCGTCAATCCAAGGGTGTTCCGCATCGGCTTCTCTGATTGCCTGCGCCAGGGTTTCGAGATTGGGTTCGACCGGGCACGTTCCGTACCAGAACGCGATTTTGCCAGTCGCCTCGTAGTGACGGTCGCCGTTTACGGTTTTTCTTATCAAACGCTGCAATGCTTTTAAGGTCCTCATCGAGAAACCTCCTGTTGCCTGCCTAGACCGCCTAGGACAGAGGTTAGATATAGCACAATAACAGCCTTTTGTCAATATTCCGTAGAGTTAACACCATGCGCTGACAGTTGCCGGGGACATGGCTGACAGGTGTTAACTGAGGGAATATGAACCCCACCACCTACCCCAAGGACATCCGCGGCCGATGGTACCTGTCCGTCGACCG
>JAQTNC010000008.1 GCA_028714475.1 Patescibacteria group bacterium | reverse complement strand
GACGCACGCGAATCTGCCCCAAAGACAAATCCTTGTCGTCGTGAATAACCACGATGTTAGTCGCCGGGATTTTCCAGAATTTCGCCGCCGCCTGAACCGCGCGGCCGGACTCGTTCATGTAGGTGAGCGGCTTCAGAAAAACAACCTTGGCACGGCCGACGCGGCCCTCGGCGACCTCGGCCTCGAATTTCTTTTTCCACTCGACGCCGGCCTGCTCCGCGACGAGAGCGTCAACAACCCTGAACCCGACGTTGTGCCGCGTCTTCTCGTATTTCTTTCCCGGATTGCCGAGGCCGACGATGAGCCACGTCATATTATTTCCTCTTGCTCTTCTCAATCTCGCGCCCCAGCATCTTCACCGGCGTGCCCTTGAAGCCGAACTTGGCGCGCAACTGCTTCGTGACGAAGCGGACGAAGTTCGGGTGCAGGATCTTGACGTCCTTCACGACCAGCATGAAGCGCGGCGGCTTGGTGCCGATCTGCGTGAGGCCATAGACTTTCGGCCGGTTCGGCCCCTTGCCGAACATCAGGCGATGGGTTTTCTTGAGCTGTTCCATGAACTTGTCCAGCTCCGCCTGCGGGATTGCGCGGGCGCGTTCGGCCGCGACGTCGAGGGCATAACCGAGCAGGCGCCCCACGTGGCTGCCGGTCTTGGCGGCGATGAAGGTCATCGGCGACCATTCCAGAAAAGACAGTTCGCGCCGGGCGAAGCCGCGGTACTCATCGGCCGTGCCGAGATCGCGCTCTTCCGCCAGGTCCCACTTGTTGATGACGGTGATGAGTCCGGCGTCCGCTTCCTCGATGATGCCGGCCAGCTTCTTTTCCTGCAGGCCGATGCCGGCGGCCGCGTCAATCATCATGAAGGCGACGTCCGCGCGGTTCAGCTCCTTGAGCGTCAGGTCTACGCCGACGCGCTCAAGCCCTTCCTCGACGCGTCCTTTCTTGCGGATGCCGACCGTGTCCACGAGCAGGAAGTGATGCGTGACGCCGTCGCGCTCGAAGGAGAGCAGGGTGTCCTGCGGCTCCTTGGTGGTGTAGGCGACTTCGGAAACCAGGACGCGTTCCTCGCCGGCGAGGGCGTTCAAAAGCGTGGACTTGCCGACGTTCGGCCGGCCGATGATGGCGACGCGCAGGTCGATTTCCGGCACAGGCTTGAGGTCGAGCTTCTGTTCGTGAATCGCCGCCACGACCACGTCGAGCAAATCGCCGACGCCGGAGCCGTTGGCCGCGGAAAGGGGATTCGGCGCGCCGAGACCGAGCTTCAGCCACTCCGGCGCCTCGGCCAAGCGGCGTGCCGACGGGTTGTCGGCCTTGTTGGCGACGAGCAGGACGGTCTTCTTCGACTTGCGCAGCTCGTTCGCGAGCGCGCGATCCTGCGGCATGACCCCGCCTTTCACGTCCGTGAGCATGATGATGATGTCGGCTTTGGTCACGGCGGCGCGCGCCTGGCGCTTGAGCGCCTCCTCCGTCGCCCGCGCGCTCGTCAAATCGAGGCCGGCCGTGTCAATCGCCGTCATGGTCAACCCGCGCCAATGGAAATGCCCGTAATTGATGTCGCGGGTCGTGCCCTCTTCCGCCGACGTCAAAGCCTTCCGCCGTTCGAGCAGGCGGTTGAAGAACGTTGATTTGCCGACGTTCGGCCGCCCGACCAGGGCGACCACCGGCGTGTTTTTGAGTCTCAAGTCCATAAGGAGTGGAGAAGTTGACAGTGAACAGTTATCAGTTGGCATTCGTCGGCCACCGTCAACTGTCAACTGTTAACTTCCCAACTTTCATGACGTGGCGGCGTCCTGGCCGAGAATGACCAGGAAGTCGGCGTTGTCCGGTCGCGTGCCGCGCCAGGTTCTCGGATCAGCCGTTTCGGCTTCGGCGCCGAGCGCGGCCCGCAGGTTTTCGAGAGCGGCGGATTTCTTTCCGTCGGTGAGGTCGAGGATGAGAGTGCGGCTGTGCTTGAAGGAATCGGCGTTCCCGATTTTCGTCACCGTGAAACCGTGTTCGGCTAGCCGACCGGCCACAGTCCGGGCCAAGCCCATCGCGCCGGAGCCGTTCTGTATCTCCACCGCTCCGCCAACCACTTCAACCGACGGCGCCACGTTCGGCTCTCCGACGACCGACGTGTTGATGCCGTGAGCGGCTGCCGCCTGTCCGGTCGCGGTGCCAGTCGCGTCAGCCACGCCGTTCCCGAAAACGCCGGTCGCCGCCGACCGCAACAGCCCCCAATCGTCGTTCCTGGGCACCATGACGAAGGCGCCGTTCATCCAGGCCGAAACGAGCGGCGAACCAGGGCTGTCGTCAATGACCACGTGGCGGATGTTCGACGTGTCGATGTCCTTGGTCATCTTGGCGAGCCGCAGGATTTCGCCGATCTGCAGGTTGGTGGCGATGTTGGCGTGCAGGGTGGAAAGCAGGTTGCTGATGACGGAGGCGCTGCGCAGGTTGCGGTCCTCCATCAGCTTGGTCTTGAGGGCCGTGAGCACCTTCTGCTGGCGCTTGGCGCGGGCGAAGTCCGAACCCTCGCCGTTGTTGCCGTGGCGCGAGCGGGTGAACTGCAGGGCAGTTTCGCCGTCCATGTGTTGCGGACCGGCCTGGAAGGCGACGGTCTGGTAGCCGTGCTGGTTGGTCGGGTAGGAAGCGTCGCTGAACGCGCGATCCACCGTGATGTCAACGCCGTCGACGTCATCGATGATTTGGCGAAAGCCGCTGAAATCAATCCGCACGTAATACGGGATATCGATGCCCAACAGGCCCTCGATCGCCAGGCGGGAGGCCTCCGCGCCTTGCCCGGGCGTCTCCATTTCGCCGTAAGCGTTGGCGGCGTTGATTTTCCGCCAGCCGTATTTCGGCAACGGCACGACCAGATCACGGGGGATGGAAAGCAAGGCGACCTGCTTGTCCGACGGACGGAAGCTCGCCACCATGATGGTGTCGGTGAGGAGCGGTCCCTCGTGGCCGTCGCCGCCCATGCCGAGCAGGAGGATGTTGATGCGATCTTCCTCTTCGCCGATGATGCGTCGGTCCGCGCTGCCGATGAGGTGCATCTGGCTGAAGAACGGCAGTTCGTTGAGCGTGGCGAGCGCGGCCGTGGCGGTCGGCGACAGCGAGAGCCTCCCAGCGCCGAACGACAATGCGAAAATGACGCCGATAACCAGCGTCTTCACGATGATTCGGATCGGTTCGTGGCCGGCTGGCGCAGAGAAATCTCCCTGGGCCTCCGCAATCAGGTCAATCTTGAGGCTATTCATCGCGGTGCGCCATGAGAAGGACGGTTTAGACCGCCCTGACGATATATATAATAGATGAAACGGCGGATTTGGCAAGGGCGGCGGAGGGCCGGAGTTGACAGTTTACATCCGTAGAGCGCCCGCGTGCCGTCAGCTGACAATTGTCAGTTTCTCATCTGGGAATGACGGAGCGCGTATTGGTTTTACGCCGTCGAAGGCAAATTGATTTCATTTGTTTTTAGCGTAAATTATGCAAAATATTTGTTTTTGTGGTGCCAGGGGCGCTTTCGCACGGCAGGATTTGCCAAACCGTTGAATTGTGCTAAACTGCCTATGCTTCGCAGTTTTTATGCGGAGTCAGTTTTAATGGGCGCATAGCTTCACCCTGCGGGTGACCACCCGAAGGGTGGCAGCTGGTTATCCTCCTTCGCTAAAGCTACGGAGGACAGGGAGCGCCCCGCAATTCATCTTTAAAATTCTCTGGTGGGCGCAATGGGCGCATAGCTCAGCTGGTTAGAGCGCCCCGCACCATTTCCCAATTCACTGGTGGGCGCAATGGGCGCATAGCTCAGCTGGTTAGAGCGCTGTCCTCACACGACAGAGGTCGAAGGTTCGAATCCTTCTGCGCCCACCAGTGAATTGAAACAGATGAACAAATGGTGCGGGGAGGTCGAAGGTTCGGTTCAGCTCGCAAGAATCTGAATTGCTCGCTGAACCCCGGGCGGCCTACGCCGCCCGTGAATCGCTCACCGGTTCGCGATTCACCCTTCTGCGGCCACCAGAGAATTGAGAAAGGAAATGCGACGAGTTAAGGACATCAACATGGAAAACAACCAAGACAACCAAGAGAACACGAATCCGACGACGGAGGTTGAAACCGAAGCGCCGGAAACCGGATCGGAAACCGCAAAAGACGTCCTGGTCGGCGGCGCGGGTGTAGCGCGGCGCTCTTTTATCTCTTCGGCGCTTGAATTCGGCGGGGAGATTTTGCACGTGGTGATCATCTCGCTCGCCATCATCGTGCCGATCCGCTATTTCCTGATCCAGCCGTTCTACGTGAAAGGCGCCTCGATGGAACCGAACTTCTACGACCACGAATACCTCATCATCGACGAGATCAGCTACCGCCTCGACAACCCCCAGCGTGGCGACATCGTCGTTTTCCGTTACCCGAACGACCCGAGCCAGTTCTTCATCAAGCGCGTCATCGGCTTGCCGAGCGAACGGGTCGTGATTTCGGATGGACGGGTGCGGATTTTTGACCAGGCTCATCCCGACGGTTACGTTCTCGACGAAAGCGAGTACCTCGCGGCCGGCCTCCGCACGTCCGGCGACAAGGACGTGGCGCTCAAGGACGACGAGTTCTTCCTCATGGGCGACAATCGCGCCGCCAGCATGGACTCGCGCATCTTCGGGCCGGTCAAACGAGAGTTCATCGTCGGCCGCGTCTGGTTCCGCGGCTGGCCACCGGAGAAAATGGGTTTTTTTAGCCAAGAAAACGTTAAGACAAGCGTCAACAACACCCCTTGACGGCGTGTTGTTTTGGCATAATTTCCTCTCCTAAGGCAACACCTTATGGCTTCCAAGAATACGAAGAAGCCGGCATCAAAGTCTGCGTCAAAAGCGGCGTCGAAACCGGCCGCCAAACCGGCGTCCAAGGCCGCTGCGGCGCCAAAACCTGCCGTGCCGCCCGCGCCCAAGCCGGGCTCGACCCCGCAGCTGCTGCGCGGCATGCGCGACACCCTGCCGAGCGAACAGAAATACTGGCACTTCGTGCGGCGGCGCATCGAGAACCTGACCCGCGCCTACGGCTACGAGCGCATTGACACGCCGCTCCTCGAGGAAACCGGCCTGTTCGTCCGTTCGGCCGGCAAGTATTCGGATCTGGTGGAGAAGGAGATGTTCACCTTCCTCGACAAGGGCGGCGACAACGTCTCCCTGCGGCCGGAAGGCAGCCCGGGCGTCGTGCGCGCCTACATCAACCACGGCATGTTCACCCTGCCGCAGCCGATCAAGCTGTATTACGTCGGCTCGATGTTCCGTTACGAGCGGCCGCAAGCCGGGCGTTACCGCGAACACCACCAGTTTGGCATCGAGGTCTTCGGCGACGGCAATCCGGCCATGGACGCCGAGGTCGTCCTGCTCGCGTACCTTTTCTACAAGGAACTCGGCATCAAGACGCTGGTGAACATCAACAGTCTCGGTTGCCAGCAGTGCCGGCAGAACTACCTGACGGAACTGATGGCTTACTACAAGCCGAAACGCTCGCATATCTGCGAGGACTGCAAGCGCCGCTATGCCAAGAATCCGCTGCGCCTGCTCGATTGCAAGGAACCGGATTGCACGGCCGTGCGCGACGGCGCTCCGCACATCGTTGACTTCCTCGATGACGAATGCAAGAACCACCTGATGCGCGTGCTCGAGTCGCTTGACGAGATGGGCGTGCCGTACGTCCTGAACCCGCACCTCGTGCGCGGCCTGGATTACTACACGCGCACTGTCTTCGAGCTGACGCCGGCCGATGACCAGAGTCAGACCCCGCAGGCGCTCGGCGGCGGCGGTCGGTACGACAACCTGGTCGAGCAGTTCGGCGGGCGGCCGACGCCGGCGTGTGGTTTCGGTCTTGGCCTCGAGCGCGCCATCCTGCAGATGAAGACGCAGGAAACCGAGCCGCCGGACGAGTTCCGTCCGGACATTTTCGTGGCCCAGCTCGGCGACAACGCGCGGCGCAAGGCGTTCCAGATGTTCGAGGACCTGCGCTCGGCCGGCATCATGGTCACCGCTACCTTCTCCAAGAACGCGCTCAAAAGCCAGTTGGAAACGGCCAACCGCCTCGGCGCCAGATACACGGCCATCATCGGGCAGAAAGAGGTTCTTGACGGCACGGTGTTGATTCGCGACATGGAATCGGGCATGCAGGAGATTGTGGATTTCAACAAGGCGGCTCACGAGATTCGGAAGAAACTGGGGAAAGGCTGATGTTTTTAGGCTATTTTTAGCTGAAAAAAACCGGGTTAGGCTCGTTTGACGCCTAACTCGGTTTTTGGTAATCTATTAATAAGGTAAGGCGGCTGTGGAAATCAGTCCGAATCTGGCCGTTTTATCGTTTATCTACGCGTTTTCGACCGAAAGGCCAGACGCGTTTATCCTGTTAAATGAAAGGGGGGTGATATTGTGGCTGAAGTGAAACGAAAGAAAGGCGAAAGCTTTGAGAGCCTGTTGCGCCGATTCAGCCGGCGGGTTCAGGAAAGCGGAAAACTGTTGCAGGTCAAGAAAATCCGGTTCCACACCCGCGGCAAGAGCAAATCGGCTGTCCGTGAGGCAGCTTTGCGGCGCGAGTATTTGCGCGGCAAACGCGAATACCTGATCAAGACCGGACAGGCGACGGAAGAGGATTTTCGCCCGAAGCGAAGCAACCGCGCCCGCTAAAGCGCGGTCAATCACCAATGCGATGACGACCAGGGAAAGAATCGACAGCGATTACGTCCAGTCGGCCAAGGCCCGCGATGCCTTCGCGGTTTCGGTCCTGCGCCAGATGCGCGCCGCGCTCAAGAGCGCGGAGATCGACAAGATGAAGCCGCTTGAGGAAGCGGACGTGATTGAGACGCTGGGCCGCGAGGCGAAAAAGATCCGTGACGCCGTGGAGTCGTACCGCGCCGGCCAGCGTCAGGACTTGGTGGATCAGGCTGAAAAGGAGATTGCCTTCATCGAGCGTTACCTGCCAGAACAGCTTTCGGACGAGGAGTTGGCGGCAATCGCGGAGGCCAAAGTCGCGGCGCTGGCTCCGGTGACGGCCAAGGATTTCGGCCGCGTCATGGCCGAGGTCATGAAGGAAGCGAAGGGTCGCGCCGATGGAGCCAAGGTCAGCGCGGCTGTCAAAAAAGTGTTAAGCGGTTCCTGAGGGAAACCGTTTCAAGAACTTAACCTTCTGTCCCATGCTCGGAAGGTGGAGTCGAAAGAAAAATCATTGCGAAGCCGAAGGACGGACGCGGCGGCCACTCGTGGTCGGCGGCGCCGTCCTTTTGGCTATCGCGGCGCTCTGGGCGCTGCCGACCATGGCCGCCACCGTCAACCCGCTCACGGCGCTTGAGCAGGTCGGCCAAACCAGCGGTCTCGTGACGACCAGCCTGCCGGTCATCATCGGCGGCATCATCCGCGCGGTTTTCGGCGTGCTCGGCATCATCCTGGTTGTGCTCCTCATTTACGCCGGCTTCAAGTGGATGACGGCGCGCGGCAATGCCGAAGACGTCGAGGAGGCCAAGAACATCATCAAGAACGCCGTCATCGGCTTGGTAATCTGGGCGGCGGCGTTCGCCATCGCCGAATTCATCCTGAATGCCATCCTCGGGGGCGCGGGCGGAACCGGCGGCGTCAATCAACAGCCGCCGACCTCGCCGAATTCGCTGGTCACCGTCTATTGCGCCGGCTGCGGCCCGGAGAACCTCGGCAACGGCATCATCGAATATCATTACCCGGAAGTCGGGCAAACCGACGTGCCGCGAAACACCAAGATCACCATCACTTTCAAGAAGCCGCTGGGGCTCTCGACGATTTTCAAAAATTACGACGATAAGGGAACATATGTCACCACGGACGACCAGATTTGTCCGCAGGGTTGCAGTCAGGCGGCGCGCGCGTCAGTGGTCGCGGGCCAGCTGGAACTCAATACCGACAACATTCGCATTTTGCCTAACGATGCCTTGAAGGAAATTCCGAACGGCGACATGGACGCCCGCTTCAACGGACGTTACGCCGCGACCGCCGAGGAAAAGGCGCTCGTGGGCGACAAAACGCCGCTGGTGTCCGTGACGGCCGTGCCGGCTGTGTTCAGTCCGGCGAGCCAGGGACAGACGGTCGTCATCATGCCCAAGGAATACCTCGGCAGCTCAACCATCCCCGTCAATTACCGCGTCGGCTTGCGGGGCGGGCCGAACGGCCTCAAGGTCTGGTCTCCGTCGCCGACGGCGGCCGAACCGGTCATTCAGCCGGCGTTTGCCGAAGGGCAGGCCGACGGTTCCTACTTCTGGTCGTTCGCCACCGGCATCGCCGCCGACGTCACGCCGCCGAAAATCACCGCCATCGTGCCGGCCGGCGTGGAAAATCCCGCGAGCGACGCCCTGGACCGCAACCAGCTCCTGCAGGTTTATTTCGACGAGGCGATGGATCCGACGACCGTGAGCGGCCTGAACGGTTCCGGCGGCGGCTTCAACAACGTCGTGGTCGAGGCGCGTTGCCTGCCGAACACCGTCTGTCGGCTCGGCTGCGAGGACAAGGCCAGCCAGACGGACTGTTCCGCCGCCACTTCCTGCGCGTGGCAGGGCGGCGTTTGCGTCTCGACCAACACTTCCACTTTCGTGGTCGTGAACGGCAGCTGGAACATCGCCAACAAATACCGCACCGTCGAATTCGTGCCGAGCACCAAATGCGAGGGCGTGAGCCAGAATTCCTGCGGCGACCCGGTTTATTGCCTGCCGAAAAACGTCCAGATGCGGGTGACGACGCGGGCAGCCACCGTCTCGCCCACCAATCCGCCGGCGGCCGCGAACCTGGTCCTGCCGGACGGCGTCACCGACATGGTCAGCAATTCGCTCGACGGCAACGCGGACGGCAAGGCGCAAGGCCCGGGCGCAATCGGCGACGTCACCAATAACGGCGTGGGTTTGGCCGGTGGCCGCGTCAACCTTTGGGGGGATTCGGTCAGCTGGCTCTACACGGTCGGCTCCAACATCGACTTGACGCCGCCGGCCATCATCGACATCACGCCGCCGAGCTCGGCCGTGCCGCCTACCGAGCCAACCAGCGACACGCCCGCCCCCGAAGGCCCCTCGAATGTCCCGGCCACCCAGCCCGTCACGATCACCTGGAGCAAGATCATGAGCCTCTCGTCCTTCCGCACCGGGCTTGAGAGCGACATCAACCCGCCGGCCACCATCCTGCTCACCGGCCGCGAGTTGCGCAAGCTCAATCCCACCAAGCCTTGTGACCAGGGCGCCAACCAGCAAAACTGCGCCAACGAGCCTCTGGGCCAACCGGCCTACTTCGTGAGCGCCGGAACGGGCCCGATCACGGTGAGCGTGAACGGCCAGAATCGCCAGGTCACGCTCATCACCCTTGAGCACCGACCGTTCTTCAAGGCCAACGACCTGGGCTGGACCGAGGATGACGTCAACAACTACCTGGAAGCCACGCCGATTTACCGGCCGACGGCGCGGGCCAAGCTTCGCGACGTCAAGCAGAACTGCTTTTTCCCGAGCCAGGGCTACGGCTGTCCGACCAATGCCGGCGCGCCATCCTGCTGTGAACGCATCGGACAGGAAACCTTCAGCTGTCCGCCCTGACGCGCGCGCACGATCACGACCATGAAACGCCACCGAACAATTTTCCGGAACCTGTCCAGCTTTCTCCTCACGACGGCCGTCTTGGCCGTGGTCATGGCTTTCGGTTTTCCGGCCGTGGCGGCGGTGGCGCCTGACTTGGGGCTCTCGCAGGTGGGGCAGGCGTCCGGACTCACGACCGCGAGTCTGACCACCATCATCGGCAACATCATCAGGACCATCATCGGCCTCTTGGGCATCGTGGCGGTCGTGCTCGTCATCTACGCCGGATTCCTGTGGATGACGGCGCGCGGCGACGACGAGCAGGTGTTGCGGGCGAAAAAACTCCTGACGCAGGCGGTCATCGGCCTCGTCATTATCATGGCCTCCTTCGCCATCACGACTTTCATCCTGAACGCCATCCTGGAAGGCACGGGCGGCGGGGGATACGAAGGCTGTCCGCCCGGTCAGACCTGTTCCTCGGGCGGCGGCGGGTTTGACGGCGGCGGCGGCAACCTGTTCCGCGTGAGCGGCACCACGCCCATCGGCACCCTGCCGAACTCCTCGGAAGGCTGGCCGAAGAATTACGCCATCCGCGTCGTCTTCAATGCCAACGTTGATCCGGCCAGCGTGACCGTGGACACTTTCGTGGTCCGGCGCTGCAACGAGCGGCCGAACGAGAACGAGCCGTTCAGCGCCCAGGCCTGCGACACGATCGTGTCCGGAACCCGTTCCGTCTCCGGTAATGCCGTCGAGTTCAAGCCGTCTGCCACGCCGCTCGTGAATCCCGGCGACGACCCGACCTATTTCGAGGGCCGACGCTGGTACTACGTCCAGGTCAAGGGCGGGGTCACGGGTCTCGGCGGCAACGAGGTCACGCCGACCGCCATCCGCGATCTGCCCGAGACGCCGGGTGTTCAGCCGCGATCGCTTTACTGCACCAACCCCGCCACCATCCTGCCGAATCCGCCCAACATGTGGGACAACACGCCGCTCGCGGCGACCCTGTGCGATCGGGCGATGGCTTTCAGCGACAAGGTGGACACCGAAGCGCCGGTCGGCTGGATTAACGCGCCGAAGTCGCCGCCGGGCGTTTGTCTTGAGCGGACCCGCGTTTCCGCCGGCGTGTCTGACGATTTCCTCGCGGCGCGCGTGGATTTCCGTTTGGAATTCCCGCCGGGAGAGACGGGTCATACGAGCGATGAGATCGATGCCCTGCAGTTGGCTTTGGTGGACAGCGACAGCCAACGGTTGACCACGGTCAACAACGTGAACAGCACCGACTCGTTCACGGTCGAGGACCTGTACGTCAATCTCGCCGCTCTTGAGCCGAATCGCGATTATATTCTCAAAGGCACGCCTTACGACGGCGTGCCGCGGGCCGGCGAAACGGTCGAGGCCCTTTTCCACGTCAATCCGGGCCATTGCTGCAACGGGATTCAGGACGGCAACGCGACCGTCGCGCCTTTCGAGACCGGCGTTGACTGCGGCCACGATTCGCAATGCGGCGGCTGTCCGGGCGACGAGTGCACGCAGGATTCCGACTGCACCACTTTCTGCGTAGGCGGGCATTGCGCCGACGTGCCGGTCATCACTTCCGTTTCCCCGGAGTCCGGTGCGGCCGGGCAAATCGTTGACATCTTTGGCCTTAATTTCGGAACCAATCCCGGTCAGGTCATCTTCAAGCAGGACAAGGCTGCCCAACCGTGCGACCCGAAGTCCTGGACGAACGAACATGTGGCGGTCGTCGTGCCGGAAGGGATAGAGGCCACGAGTTACGTCAAGCTGGTGCGAAAGGACGGCGTTGCCTATGATGCCGATCCGGCCGGACAGCCGACGAACGGGCGATACAAGAATCCTTTCCTGAAAATATCGCAGAAGAAACCGGGCATCTGTTACATCGAGCCCATGATGGGGCCGGTCGGCGCCGATTTCAGCGTCTATGGCGACCTGCTCGGCGACAACAGCGACAGCCGAAGCAAACTGATGTTGGGCGGCTATGAGGCCTCGACCAAGGCCTGGGATCCGTCGGGCAAGCGCATTGACGCGGTCGTGCCGGGACTTGCGGACGGCGTTTACGTCGTGAAAGCCGATGTCTGCGACCCTCAGCCGCCGTTCGCCTGCGAGAAGACGGCCAACGATCCGCGCTTCGGCGTGGTGCCGGCCGCTGGCCAGGAAAAGCCGGTCATCACCGAGATCCTGCCGGCCGCTTCGCCGGTCTCGTCCTACATCACCATCGTGGGCAGCGGCTTCGGCGCCAAGCCCGGCAAGATCATCTTCACTTCCACTTCGCATCCCGAGGATTACGCCTTCGGCGAACCGCCGCCAGATCCGCCGTGCGCCGTCACCTGGCGCAACAATTACGTCGTCATCAAGACGCCGGCCGCATACACCTGCGAGGGCGGCAACTGCCCGGCGTTCCGCCTGGAGAATTACCAGGTGAAGGTGCGGACGCAGGCCGGACTCAACAGTAACGAGAAAACGCTGGCCATGAACGGCAACCCGCCGAGCCCCGGCATCTGTTCCATCGATCCGGATAACGGTCCGCCCGGCACGCTCCTCGCCATCCGCGGCGAAGGTTTCGGCGAACGCGGTGAGCAGAGCCCGCCGGTGTACGCCGTCAATTTCTACGTGGACCAGAGCCACACCATGTCGGCCGTGGGAAATTATTCTTGGAGTTCCGACACCATCACGCCGGCCGTTCCCGGTTCCCAAAGCGACAAGGGCAGTTGGCCGAAGTCCGGCCCGGTGCGCGTGGTCGCGAACAACGCGCCGAGCGCCAACACCTTGCCTTTCAAGGTTCAGGACTGCAACGAGGCCGGCGGAACGCCGTATTGCCGACAGAGCAATTCGGCCGCCGTGTGTTGCCCCCTTGGTTACTGCGAGGCGCCGACTCTCGAACGCCCGGCTTGTCAGCCGGTGGCGGTCGGCTCGGCGTTCGCCTGGCATTTCAGCACGGGCGTCCTGCCGGACCTGCCGAAAGTCGTGCGCTGTCCGTCTTGCGGCCAGGAACCGCCCTGTGAAACGCAGTCGCCGTCGCCGGCCGCGAACAGCAGTAACGCCTGCGTGAACGCCCAACTGCGCGTCAAGTTCACGCAACCCATGGATGCCGCCTCGTTCCGGCTGACCGGAACCGAGCCGACGGTGCGCGTGGAGGAATTGGCGTGCGGAACCGACGGCACCAACTGCACGCCCATGAGCGTGAGCGGCCAGTTCGCCTTGGGCGTCACGGTCGGCGGCTTGGTCATGACCCTTGATCCGTTGCCTGCCTATAACCAAGGCTTGTTGAAGAAAGCGACCCGTTATCGCGTCACCCTCTTTTCCAACAAGACCACCGGCGTCGGCGTCCGGAATGCCCCGGCTTTGAACGGCCGGCTGCTTGACGGCGATTACGACGGCACGGAGGGCGGCGATTTCCAGTATACTTTCGCGACCGCGGACAGCAGTGAGCCGTGCGAGCTTTCGCGCGTGATGGTTGAGTCGTCGCGCTACACCATCGATCACATCGGCGAGCCGGCTTCCATTCCGCTCGCCCCGAACGCCCCTGGCACCTCCTCGGTCGGTTTCGCCGCCGGCTTCCTCGCCGCCAACTGCAACAGCCTGCCGTGCCGGCCGGTTCAGCCTTATGACATGGCTTGGTCCACGAGCGATGCCCAGATCCTGGCACTGCTCCAGAACCAGAACGCCTGCTTCCAGCCGGTCACGGCCGCCAAGGAAACGCCGACCGGACAGCCGGCCTCGCTCACGGTGCGCGTGCACCCCCAGACGTCAGCCGCGACTTACTATAAGGAAGGAGCCTCCTTGATCACGGTCAAGTTCGCTGACCCGGCGGTCGTGTCCTACGCGCCGAACTGCCTCGAGGCCTGCCCGAACGCGGCCGTGGCGGCGACCTTCAACGTGCCGATGGATTCCGCGTCGCTGTCCGCGAGCACTTTCATCATCGCCAAGTGCCGCAACGAGACCTGCAACCCGCCGTATGACGCCGACCACGCGCCGACCATCACCTCTTTCACGACGAACGGCACCACGGCCGGCTTCACGAACGTGGTCGCCCAGCTGGCCCAGCCGATGGAAAACGGCGCCTATTACGTGGTTCGACTCAAGGGCGCACCGCTCACCGAAGCCGACGGTACCTATCTCCGCAGCATGAGCGGCGTGGCGCTCAAGGGCTTGACGAGCGGCGCATACTTCACCTGGAAATTCCGCGTTAAGGACACCCCTTCGATTTGCCAGGCGGACCGCACGACGCTTGACCCCAAGGCGACCCAACTCCGGTATGTCGGCGAAAGGGCCGGCTTCAGCGTCGCGGCCTTCGGCGAGCCCGACGCCTGCAGTGCTTCCGGCCAGCAGCTGGATTCGCGGCAGGATTGGCAATGGTCATTCACGGAAACCAAGAATGTCATCGCCGGCTTCCTGCCTGACGGCACCCGGAACGCGCGCGTCAGAACCGCCGCGCCAGCCGTCGGCTGTACGCCTGCCTGTTTGAACGCCGGCTCCCAGAACGTCTTGGCTCAATGCGGCAACGGCCGTCTCGAGAAGGGCGAGGATTGCGAAAAGTCGGTGAGCGGCGCGTGGCCGAACGGCTGTGACCAGAAAACCTGCCTCAAGCTCGGCACAGTCGCGCCGACCTGCGGCAACGGCGTTCTCGATGCCGGGGAAACCTGCGAGAAGTACGGCGGCGTCTTCCCGCCGGGCTGTAAGGATCCGGCCGTGGATGCCGCCAATCGTCCTGACCTGAACAACCGCGGTTGTGTCCTCTTGGGCGCGACGGCGGGCGGAGCGACTTGCGGCGACGGCGTCATCGGCGACGGCGAATCCTGCGATGACGGCAACAATGCCTCCGGCGACGGCTGTGGCGCCGACTGTCTGAACGAGGGAACCGCGCCTTCCTGCAGCGACCCTGCCTTGATGCCCGGTGCGCCCTGCGTCAACTATTGCGGCAACGGCATCACCGAACCGGGCGAGGACAACGGCTGTGATCTCGGCGTGGGCCAGGTGGCAATCTTCTGCGACCAGTCCACCTGCCTGAAAAAAGGGACCAGCCCCTGCGCGGTCATCGGCGACCCGAATTACCATAATTGTTGCGGCAACGGCGTTCCGGAGAACGGCGAGAAATGTGAAGCCGTGGGCGGCGAGTTGCCGCCGTGGTGCACGAGCCGATGTCTGCTCGCCGGCGCCTCGTTCCGTTACCCGAACCCGTCTTTCTGCGGCGACGGCGCGGCTGGCGACGGCGAGGACGCTCGGTGCGAAACCACCGCCAACCGGCCTTACGCCGATCCTTTCCAGATCATCGTTGGCGGACGGCCCCAGGGCGTCGTGAGCGCCAGCGACAGCTTGAGCGCGACGCTCACGGGTGTGCCGCCTGCCAGTGCCGGCCAGGCGACCGTGACGATGTCCTGCGTCTGCCGCAGCCCGCAGATAGCCCAGACCGGCGACTCCCAACAGTACTGCGACGGCCAGACCGTCACGCCCACGAACGACCTCGGCTGTGACGCCGGCGGTTGTTGCGCCCCAACGCCGCAAGTCAGCGAAACCTATCCGACGGACAACCGCGACAAGGTCTGCCGCAATACGGTCGTGCGGATGACCTTCGACCGCGAAATCAAGAAGGAGAGCGTTAACAAGGGCATCGTCGTCGCCGAGAACGTTTCCGGCAGCACCTGTTCGTCAATCTGCGAGGACAACCCGAACGTTTCCTGCACGCCCGGCGCGAACGGCCTTGATGAAGGGAAATGCGGCACCGGCGGACGCTGCCTCACGCGCGTGCCGTTGGCCTTTGATTGGTCATCCCCCGACCAGGCCCCGACCGGCCGACCGAGCCTGTTGCGGGGCGCCTGGAACGCCATCAAGTCGTTCTTCCGCTCGTTGGTGCCGGGCGTCGCGGCCGCCAACCCTCCGGCCAACGCGGTTTACTGCCCGATTCCCGGTCAAGTCATGGTCAACGGCTCGGTGGTCACCTTCTATCCGAAAGTGGCCCTGAAGCCCAACGCTTGGTATCGCGTCAAGGCGGTCGGCTACGATTACCTGGCCACGGACACGCCTGGGCAGCGGACCGCCAAGGCCGAACAGGCCGTGACCGGCAGTGACGGCGTGCCGATGCCGACCTCCTTCCAGACGCATTTCCGCACGAAGGCCGACATCTGCGAAATAGACTACGTGACGGTGGCACCGGGCTCGCATCTCTTCACCACCGCCGAGAACCTGGGCGATGCCCCGGATCCCAAGGACAAGGTTGACGGCGACGAGTTGTTCGCCGCCCGTGCCCATCCGCATGGCGAAACCGATGAGGCCGAAATCGCCTCGACGCCGGAATATTCCTTCTTCTGGGAATGGCAACAGGTGACGCCTGACTCCGTCATCGAGATCACCCCCACCTACCTCCCGCCGGCCGCGGGCAACGGCGTCTGCGAGTACATGCCGGCCTGTTCCAACGACCCGACGCGCCGCTGTCCGGCCTCGTGCGGCGCGGGCGTTTGCGGCGTGGCCGAGGATCCGAACAGCGCCGATTGCCGTGACGCCAAGCCCGCCCAATGCGGCGACGGCTACTGTTCCGTCGGCGAGGTGACGTCCTGCGCCGATGACTGCTCGTTCCCGTCATCGCAGACCAACCAGGCCTGGGTGAACGTGCGGCGCCAGGCGCCCGCCGGTTCGAGCGACGTCTATCCGAAGAACGGGCAGGACATCGTGACCGTCAAGGCCAATGTCTATAAGCGCCTGCCGGACAAGGTGGATCGGCTGTCCTTCAGCGATTCGGCCAGCGTGACGGTCATGCTTTGCGAGGAACCGTGGCCGCGCCGTCGCACCTGCGACAGCGACGGCAAGATCAGCTTGCCGTGGGACCGGCAGGCGAACGGCGACTACAACCGCCAGGACTGTCTGCCGAACGAATTCGTCTGGTTCCCGTTCTACGATCCGGACACCAACCTTTCCTTTTATTACTGCCGTGACGGGCAGAAGGCCGGCGCGGAAACCGAAACTCTGCCGGCGCTCAACGAGGAGCGGCTTATCCGCATCGCGCCGACTCGGCCGGACATTTACCGCGAATACCTCTTCACCTACGACCTGACGGGCGTGTCGCCGGATGCCGAGTGGGCTAAGAACGCCATCGGCTTGCGCATCATGACCAACCCCAAGCACATGAGCGTGTCGGATTGGTACTTGAGCCAAGGCTTCACTGGCGCGCCGACGCCGACGAGCGTGGACGGCTACGAGGCCGTGCGCGAAGGGCGGACCGTTTACGCGAACGCCGCGGCTAAGACCGCGACCAAGATCTTCACGAACGTCAACATCCTTTCCTACAGCGAAGGGTCAACGCCCGAGACGGTCGCCGTGTTCAACCGCATCCTGGCCAACATGGATTTCAACCGCAATGTCCGGGACATCGGCTATTGCATCGACGAGAACGGCCAACAGACGCTTGACGCCACCAGTCGCGCCATCTCCTGCCGAACGGATCGGGAATGCCGCGTGGACGCCGCCGGCGGCTTCGTGGACGGCCGCGCCGGCAACATCTGCTTGGCCGACAAGTCCAAGATGAGGCGCGACCTGCAACGCTGGTCGGATCTGCTGAACTTCCGGAGCACCTTGGTTGCCCTCAAGGGCCAGGCCTATCCGCGGCTGGAAGCCGGCACCTACCTGCGCGGCCGGACCGTCAGCGGCTGGCCGTCGTGGACCGAGGTGTTGGCCAAGGACTTGGGGATGGACCGCCTGCCGATTGACCCGCTCAACAGCTATATGAACTGTCGGCTGTCCTATGGCGGCCAATATGACCTGAACACCTGCTGGGACGCCACGAACAAGGTTTATCTTTGTCCGGCTGGTTCCCATATCTATGAATACGTGTCGGCCGGCGGCACCAACTTCTCGCTTAACGCCGACTTTGAGCTGCTGACCACGGAACGCTGCCTGCCGATCGGGGACGCGAACTCCTGCAACAACGACCAGAACGGCTTCTGCTCCTGGAACACCTACTGGTGCGGGCCTAACCCCAACCTGACTTGGGGCGGCGGCACCTGTCTGGAGAAGACCGATTTGGCCGCTTGCGGCGGCACCCCCGGCTGCGCCTGGAATAACGCCACCGGCACCTGTCAGTACGCCGACGGCGGCATCCTGAATCTTTACGGCGTCAACACCACGGTCGCCAACTGCAGCGACATCGAGATGGGTCGCGGCGGCGTTTGCGGAGATGGGGTCGTCCAGCGGCAGTTGGGCGAGTGCGGCGGTTCCGAAGGCTCCTGTTCGCCGGCGGGTACCTGCGCTTGGGATGCCGGCCGCGGCGTCTGCACCAACATGGAAATGTGTGAACCGAATTCGCTGCCGGACATCGACAACGAGTGCCGGGTCTTCGCGGTGTGCGACAAGCAGCGGACCAAATCCTGTACTGACGACAATTCCTGCAAGGTCGGCGACACCAATGTCGGCCCGTGCAAGCCGCTGCGCCAGATCGATTCTCTCCTTTACCCGAACGAGGATTCTTTCCGCGTCGGCGTCCGTGAGCGAACCTGCACGCCGCAGTGCGCTTGGGGCGGCTTCGGCGCCTGCCAAGCCGGGATTTGCGGCGATGGCCGCGTCCAGTATCCTGAAGCCTGCGATGACGGCTCGCTGAACGGCACCTACGGACATTGCGATGCCCACTGTCTCGGCACCGGCCGGACCTCCTGCGGCGACGGCGTCAAACAGCCGAACGAGGCCTGCGATTGCGGCGACAACAACGGCGTCTATAGCCTGAACGGCGTTCTGCAGTCGTTTGGCGGACAGTGCGGCGGAGGCGGCGCCAACGCCAATTCCTGCTCCTGGGACTGTACCGGCGTCGGGCCGCGTTGCGGCGACGGCGTCAAGAACGGATCGGAGCAGTGCGACGGTGAGACCGAGGAATACGCCAAGCGGTGCGTGAACACGACTGATGCCGGTGACATCCAGGACGGATGCACGGAAGACAGCCAATGCCCGAACGGCTACAAGTGCGGCGCTTCGTGCGATTCGGCCAAGCCGGAACGGAAATGGCGGCGCGTCTGCGGGGCCAACGATCCGGCCACGACCGCTGACGATGGTGCCGCCTGCCAATGGGGCAACTGGAGCTGCACCGCGCCGGGCCAGTGCGGCAACGGCGTCAAGGAGACCGGCGAACAGTGCGATGACGGCAACGACAACAACCGCGACGCCTGCGTCATTGACCCGCTCAAGAACCCGCCGTACATGTGCCGGGAGGCGGTTTGCGGCGACGGTTATGTCAGCATCACGAAAGGCGAGCAGTGCGATGACGGTGCCAAGAACGGCCAGCGCTGCGAGGCGCCTTACGGCCTGTCCTGCAACCACTGTTCGACCGCCTGCAAGCTCGTGACCGTTTCCGGCGGCTATTGCGGCGACAGCATCGTGCAGGACGCGGCTTTCCGTCCGCCGGGGCTCGAACAGTGCGAACCGGGCCAGCCGCAGTATCTCGTTAACTGGACCTGCGTCAGCACGACGGCTTACGATCAGGCATACGGCCGCATCGTCGGCGACGCGGTCTGCAGCGGCAAGAACTGCCAGCGGTCCTGCCCCATGCCAAACACCTCCTTGTGCAAGAACGAGGGTTCGGATTTCGACGACGACGGGATAACCGACGCCTGCGACCCAGATGACGATAATGACGGCGTGCCGGATGCCTTGGATTGTGCGCCGCTTGATAAGACGGTACACGGCGCCTATTCCGCCCAGCAGGTTGACGACAGCGGCAACCCGACCGGAACGCCGCGCGTCGTGTCCGCCGTGACGGAAGTCTGTGACGGCAAGGACAACGACTGCAACTACAAGGTTGACGACAACTGGAGCGTCCTGGCTGATTCCAACACGCCGACTTCGGAAAAGATAACGCTGGCCGGCACCGTCATGGACGCCGTCTACAGCTTCCAGAAGATCTCCGGAGCCACCGTCCGCGTCCAGCCGATGATTTGCGATGGCGACCGCATGCCCTGTGAAAGCAACGATGAATGCACGAGCCGCGGTGGCGGCAGCAAATGCGGCGCCGGCGGGGAGTTTGCCACGACCGACGGCAACGGGCGGTTCAGCTTCGCGCAACAGATCAGGCGCCCCAACACGAGCAACAACCGCTGCAAGACCATCGTCCAGGTTGACGAGTTCAAGCCCGGTTGGGACATCCCGTCAAAATACTCGATTTATCTGGCCCTGACCGACCGTCACACGAGAGGGTACTTCTCGCACGATTTCACGCCCGACATCGTGAGCGAACCCGGCCAGTCGGCCTTTGACGTTAACGTTTTCCTCATGCCCAAGCCGCCGGCGAACCACATGATGGTGGCTCTGGTTTGGGACGGCAACCTGAACGGCGACTACCTGGATTCTCACCTGTTGGTGCCGCCGGACTCGACTTACGGGGAAATCTTCTTCGCCGGCAAGCAGGGCAAGCTCGATGCCGATCCGTACGCGTACCTTTCCTGTTATCATGAGAATGGCACGGAGGACTGCAATGATTTCAGCACGGCTCCGGAAATCATGATTTGGAACTGGAGCGGTCAGCCGCATCCAAACGACACGATATGGAAATTCTACGTGGACGACTATAACTGCGGCGCTACTTGCGGCCGGAACAAGTTCGCCGCCATGAACGCCAAGGTTTACGCGACTTGGTGCAATTCTGATACCGACTGCGCGTTGTCCGGGCCGTACCTTCCGCCCACCAACAACGGCAAGTATTGGGACGTGTGGCACCACATCATGAAGACCAGCGGGCCGCACCAGGTTTCAGCGCCTAATACGATAAGCGACACGAAACCGACACCCTAGCATCCCAGCGTATGCAAAAAAGGACAATGATCATCATCGGCGTGGCGGCGGTTTTGTTGGTCGCCATCGGCATCGTCGCGGTCATGGCGGTCAGGCGCGGCCAGACCGTCCCGACTCCTGCCGCCGGAGGGCCAAGTAGCCAGTTGCCCGGCGGAGCGGGCGGCCCAGGCACCCCAGGCGGCGCGATAAGCGGTTCACCGGCCGCTGGCGCTGCCCAAGAAGGGGACATAGTGGCAGGCATGCAGCTGATAAACGCCGCTGACGAGCCGCCAACCCCGGCCGTCCAGAAGGAAATATGGAATCAGAGCGGCTTTACGAACTCGGCGGAAGAGGCGGCTCATAAGGGCAATCGTGGGGGAGGCCGCTAGCAAAGGTCATTGTTCAACGTTTCGCCGCAGGCGGCGACCGTGACCCGAATGTTCGTTTGATTAGCGCCAACAACGCCCCAAGGCCCCGATGCCAACCGACACTTCGACATGCTATACTTAAGCGAGATAAGGATGACGGGTTGCAATATAATAAGTATAGCCTAGCAATCACCAGTCATTATGTTTGACAACGTGCAGGAACCACCAGACATCTTCGCGGAAACCGACCCCTTTAAGGCGAGAACAGCGCCGAATGGGCCGGTTCCGAATACCCCGACCACTGTTTCCGTGCCTGCCCCAGTGACCGTGGCCGGGCCGTCGTGGCTGATTTTCGTGATGGTCGGATTGGTGGTATTGGCCGGATTGGGCGGGGCCGGATATTGGTTTTTCCTCCGTCCCCAGGTAACACCGCCAGCGAGCCAGACGGCGACGAACCAGCCGCCTGTCGAAACACCAGCGCCGAGTGCTCCAGCCGAGCCGACCACCCCGACGCCAGCGCCGACCGAACCCACCCAACCGGCACCGCCAACGACCGAGCAACCCACCACCCCAACCGAACCGGCCGTCACCCCGCCGGCCGTCGAGCCTCCACCGGCGGTGGACACAGATGGGGACGGTCTCACGGATGCGGAAGAACAGCAGTTGGGCACTGATCCAACCAAGACCGACACCGACGGCGATGGCTTGACGGACCGCGAGGAGGTTCAGATTTACCACACCAACCCGCTCAATCCGGATACGGACGGCGACGGCTTTCAGGACGGCGCCGAAGTCAAGAACGGCTATAACCCGAACGGCCCCGGCAAGCTGTTTGGCGTGCCGCAAGCGCCGCCCCAGCCTTGATTCTGGCTTATGGCCACCAACCCCACTGAAAAATCGAACCAACTGGAGCGGCCAGCCGACGCCGCCACGCCAGCGCCAGAACCGGTGATCCACGTCATTCCGGACAAGTTTTACGGTGCCGCCTTGAGGAAGCGCGTCGTTGACGCACCCAAAGCGCCGCCGACCGTCTCGCCGAAATCCCCGACCGCGCCGCCAAAACCGCCAGCTCCCGGCGGGGCAAAGAAGAAAGGTTCGTCGGCGGTCATCATCGCCCTGGTTGTCGTCCTGCTTTTAGGTGGCGGTGGCGGGGCAGCTTATTATTTTCTCTACGTTAAGCCAAAACCCGCCACTCCGCCGATAACTAACCAGCCCCCGACTCAGCCGCCAAAGACCGTTTGTGGCAACGGCCAGTGCGAGAGCGGAGAGACGACCGACAATTGTTCGGCCGATTGTCAGGCGAAGACGGAATGCGGCAACGGCCAGTGCGAAGCCGGCGAGACGGCGGAAAACTGCGCCAAGGATTGCCAACCCAAACCGACTTGCGGCGACGGCAAATGTGAAAGCCCGGAGACTTACGCGACCTGTCAGGCCGACTGCCCACCGCCAGAACCGTTGCCGTCAAAGGATTCGGACAGCGACGGCCTGACGGACATCGAGGAGACGTCCATCTACGGCACCAATCCCAACGACCCGGACACGGACCACGACTCGTTCGTGGACGTGAACGAGGTTCTGAACCTGTTCAATCCGCTCAAGCCGTCGCCTTCCATGCTGGCGGACAACCCCGGCATCGCGACCTACCGCAACACCGTCCAGAATTACGAGTTGCTTTACCCGTCCTCGTGGCAGAAGAGGGTCAACGGCGATCAGGAACAGGAAGCGTACTTCACCGCGCCGACCGGCGAGTTTATCGAGGTGCTGGTCGAGGCCAATCCCGAGAACCGGCAAATCATCGACTGGTTCCTGGAAAAGTCGCCCGGCGTGAGCAGTTCCCAGGTTCAGTCCTTGCGGACGCGCAACGGCTACGAGGAGATCATCGGCCCTGACCGCATGACGGCGTTCATCGCCACGCCCGGCCGCATCTTTGTCGTCAGCTACAACCTCGGCGACCAGATGGAAATCCGCTACAAGGCCACCTTCCAGATGCTGATTGCCAGCCTCAAGGTGACCGGCCCGGCACCGGTACCAGTAGCTCCAGCTCCAGCCGAACCGCCGGCGACCGAGCCGACCGGACAACCAGCCGCGGGGCAATGAAAGAATCGCTAAAAACAGCCCGGAAAACGGGCTGTTTTTTGGTTATCTTACCCAATAGCCGAGGGCATTCCTCATGAATTTAGGGAAAAAAGCATTTCTTGCCCGACCCGCGTGGAGGGCCTGCCCCTCGACTCCGCTGCGCTCCGCTCGGGGCAGAACGGTGGGGGTTTGCGCGGACAAGAAGAAAGCGTCTACGCCCCTCGCCCCCGCGCGTTTTTGCTGATATACTAGCCGCATATGGTCACTGTGGACATCTCGGGGCGACTACCGAAAGGAATCAACGCGTCAGCCATAAAAAGACTGGCTGAAACCGTGCTCCGCCAGGTCGGACGGGTCGGAAAATTCCAGGTGGCCTTGGCCGTGGTGGGGGAGAAGGAAATCCGTCGCCTGAATCGCAGCCACCGCCGACAAGACCGCGTGACCGACGTGTTATCCTTCGGCTCTCCTTATAGCAACCTGCCGGCCGGCCCCACGGTCTTCTTGGGCGACGTCGTCGTCTGTTCTGCCAGGATGGCCAGCGACGCTCGGCGCATCGGGCGACCGGCGGCCGATCACTTCGCCCTGCTGTTCTGCCACGGCCTTCTGCATCTGCTCGGTTACGACCACGCCACGCCGCGTCAGGAAGCAGTCATGTTCCGCATCCAGCAGGACGCGCTCATGAAGGCCGGATATTTATAGTCTTTAGCTTTTAGTCATTAGTCATTAGCGCTAGTAGCTAATGACTAACGGCTAATGACTAGCCCATGGATTCCCGCAAACTAATCAGGAGCTTCACTTATGCCTGGCGCGGCCTCGTTCGGATCTTCCGCGAGGAGCCGAATTTTCGTCTGGAAACGGCCGCCGCCGCCGCGGTCTTGGTGCTCATGTTCGTTTTCGACTTGAGTTCGGCGGAACGGGGCATTTTGGCGCTTGCGACCGTCTTGGTGCTGGTGCTAGAATTGATGAATAGCGTGTACGAACGGCTGGCAGATTTGCTCAAGCCGCGACTTCATCATTACGTCGAGGATATCAAGGACATCATGGCCGCTTCGGTTTTGGTCGCGGCCATCGGTTCCGTCGTCATCGGGTTGGTCATCTTCTGGCCGCCCGTGAGCGCCTTATTTCGATAGCGAGGAACACTTCCTATATGGCCAAAGACACCTTGTTTGCCGGCATCGACATCGGCTCAACAGCCGTCCGCATCGCGGTCGGTCAGCGCATGCCCGCCGGAGACCGGGAAGGCCTGCATATCATCGGAGCGGCCGAAGTGCCGTCCGAAGGCATCAACCGCGGTGCCATCAATTCGATTGAGGACGCCGTGTCTTCCGTTTCATCCTGCATCGAGAAGGTCGAACGCATGACCGGGGCCCCGGTCAGCTCGGCTTGGGTTTCCCTGTCCGGCGCCTACATCACCTCCCAGGTCAGCAAGGGGGTGGTGGCCGTTTCCCGGCCGGACGGCGAAATCAGGGAGGAGGACGTGGAACGGGCCCTGGATCACGCCCAGACCGTCGCGACGCCGACCAATTACGAGATCATCCACGTCATCCCGCGCTCTTACGTCGTGGACGGCCAGGCGGGCGTGAAGGATCCGGTCGGCATGACCGGCATTCGCCTGGAAGTGGACGCGCAGATCATCCAGGGGCAGACGGCGCACATCAAGAACCTGACCAAGTGCGTTTACCGGACCGGCGCCAACATCGAGCGCCTGGTGCTCGGCATCCTGGCGGCCGCCGAATGCGTCGCGACCGCGCGGCAGAAGGATCTCGGCGTGGCCATCGTCAACATCGGCGGTTCGACGACCAGCCTGGCGGTCTTCGAGCAGGGGGAAATCCTGCATCTGGCCACCTTGCCGATCGGCGCCGATCACGTGACGGCAGACATCGCCATCGGCCTGCGCACGTCCATTGACATCGCCGAACGGGTCAAGCTGAAGCACGCCTACGCCGTGGCCAAGGACGTGGACAAGAAGGCGGAGGTCAACCTGCGAGAATTAGGGTCTGACTCCGACGAGGAGGTTTCCCTCAAGTACGTCGGCCAGATCGTTCAGGCGCGGATGGAGGAAATCTTGGAGAGGATCGACAACGAACTCAAGAAAATCGACCGGAGTGGCCTTCTGCCGGCGGGCGTCGTTTTCACCGGTGGCGGCGCCAAGCTTTCCGGATTGGTGGAACTCGCCAAGAACAAGTTGCGGCTGCCGGTTTCGCTCGGCTACCCGCTGAACGTCACGAGCATCACCGATCGCGTTAACGATTTGTCTTTCACCACGGCTATCGGCCTCATCCAGTGGGGGATGAACGACGCGGTGGCGGCCGGCCGCGGCGGCACCATGGCCTTCGCCTCATCCGGCCTCATCGAGAAGGCGAAGCGTTTGTTCAAGGGCTTCGCTGGCGGGCGAAATTGATTCATCAAAAAGCATTTAAAACCGGCGTTTTTCGCCGGTTTTTTGTTGCGGCTGCCCCACACCTGTTTGACTTCGGAGTGTTTAGCCGCCAACGGCGACGAGAACGTCAACGTCTCGGAAAATATCCATGAACAATTTTTTTGTTCAATAAGCCAATATTCTTGACAATGTGGATATCTAGCCATATAGTTCTTATGAGTTGAAACCTGAAATTTTTTATAGACCGGCGCCGGGTATTTCCCGACTGCGCTTGCCCATCAATTATGGCCGAAGTGAAACCAGCCATCGAGACGTTCGCGAAGATAAAAGTCATCGGCATCGGCGGCAGCGGCTGCTCCGCCACCAACCGAATGATCACGTCCAAAATCAAGGGCGTGGAATTCATCGCGGCCAACACCGACGTTCAGGCCCTGCATTATTCGCAGGCGCCGGTGAAGATCCATCTCGGCAAGACCATCACGCGTGGTTTGGGCGCGGGCATGAATCCGGACGTGGGCAAGCAGGCGGCCATGGAAAGCCAGAACGAGCTCCGCGACGCGCTCAAGGGCGCGGACATGGTTTTCGTGACGTGCGGCTTGGGTGGCGGCACGGGTTCCGGCGGCGCGCCGATCGTGGCGGAAATCGCCCGCGATTTGGGGGCGCTCACCGTCGCGGTGGTCACCAAACCGTTCGC
Organism: Patescibacteria group bacterium; assembly: GCA_028714475.1. Lineage (GTDB taxonomy): Bacteria > Patescibacteriota > Patescibacteriia > SG8-24 > SG8-24 > JAQTNC01. The sequence continues at coordinate 32,669 of JAQTNC010000008.1, read as the reverse complement.
GTTCGAGGGCGCCCAGCGCCGCGACATCGCCGAGAAGTCCCACGCCGAACTGGCCCAGCACGTTGATTCCATCATCACCATCCCGAACGACCGCGTCCTGCAGATCGTGGACAAGAAGACCTCGCTTTTGGACGCTTTCGACACCGTGGACGATGTTTTGCGCCAGGGCGTCCAGGGCATCTCGGAGCTCATCACGGTGCACGGCCTCATCAACGTTGATTTTGCCGATGTGCGCGCCATCATGGCCGAGACCGGCACGGCGCTCATGGGCATCGGCCGCGCCACCGGCGACAACCGCGCGGTCGAGGCGGCCAAGGCGGCCGTTTCGAGCCCGCTTCTCGAGGTTTCCATCGAGGGCGCCCGTGGTATCCTCGTTTCCATCACCGGCAACTCCAAGATGGGCATGCATGAGGTTTCGGAAGCGACCAAGGTCATCACCGCCAACGCCCATGAGAACGCCAGGGTCATCTGGGGCATGGCCGTGGACGAGACCATGAAGGACGAACTCAAAGTCTGCGTCATTGCCACGGGCTTTGACGGCGACCACAAGCCGCTCATCGCGGCCAAGGGCGTCGGCGAACCGGTCTATTCGGCGAACCGTTTCCTGAAGAAGGACATCCAGGCGGACGCCACGAAGTCGGCTGACGCGAACGCGACGCGGGTGGGCGCGACGGAAGAGGCGGCCGAAGAGCCGACCCGTCCATTCGTCAAGCGCACGCTCGGCGTGACGCGCGAGCCATCGGCCTACGAGCCGCAAGCGGCGACGGCAGCCGCGGAAGAGGATATCGAGATCCCGGCTTTCATCCGGCGCAAGATGGGGTAGGGGGTAGCGGGCGGGTTCATCCCGCCACCACAATAAATGCAGGCCTTTTGCTGTCGTTTGTTTAAGGAGGTGCAGGGGTAAGCCCTGCCGCTGCTGTCGATTGTTTAAGGAGGTGCAGGGGTAAGCCCTGCCGCTGCTGTCGATTGTTTAAGGAGGTGCAGGGGTAAGCCCTGCCGCTACTATGCATTGTCCCGTCTGCAGCCATGAGGAAACCAAGGTCGTGGATTCGCGCGAAAGCGGCGATGGTTTGCGCATCCGCCGGCGGCGCGAGTGCGACGGCTGCGGCAACCGATTCACGACCGTCGAGGAGATGGAACTGCTGGATCTGACGCTCGTCAAGCGCGACGGGCGACGCGAGGCGTATGACCGTGAGAAGCTTGAAGCCGGCCTCAAGAAATCCCTCGAGAAGCGGCCGTGCACGCCGGAACAGTTCAAGACCCTGGTCGGCGCCATCGAGCGCGATCTGCAGCGTCTCCGGAAAGACATCATGTCCACCCAGGAAGTTGGCGAAATCGTGATTCTGCACCTGCGGGAATTTGACCCCGTGGCCTACCTGCGGTTCGCTTCGGTGTACAAGTCCTTCGACGACATCAAGACCTTCCGGGAAGAGGTTGACCAGTTGGCCGAAAAGCAAAAAGCGGCCTGAATTCAGGGCTGAGAGCGCGGTTCAAGAGGCCGCGTTTTTTTGGTATAATTAAGTAAAGAAATGCCTGGCTGGGGCTGGGCCGATTTATGCGCCAAAATAAGCGAACAAAAATCGTCTGTACCATCGGCCCGGCTTCAAACCGGCCGGAGGTCTTGGCGGACATGGTCAAGGCGGGCATGAACGTCGCCCGGCTGAATTTTTCGCACGGCACGCACGAGGAGCACGCGGCCATGATTCGCGACTTGCGGGTCCTGTCGAGCAAGACCAAGGAACCGGTGGCCATTCTCCAGGATTTGCAGGGGCCGAAGGTGCGCGTCGGCAAATTGCCGGCGGAAGGGGTGGAGCTGGAGTCGAAGGCCACGGTCGTCTTGTCCACCGATCCGGCGGCGGCTTTGCCAAAGATCCCTGTCGGGTACGCCAACCTTCATGCTGACGTGAAAATCGGCGACCGCCTGCTGCTTGACGACGGGCTCATGGACGTGCGCGTCGCCGCCGTTGACGGACGCGACATCAGTTGCGAGGTGGTGACGGGCGGCATACTCAAGTCCAACAAGGGCATCAACGTGCCGACGGCGACCCTCTCCATCCCGGCCGTGACCGAGAAGGACGTCGCGGACGTGAAATTCGGCGTGGAACAGCGCGTGGATTGGGTGGCACTGTCGTTCGTCCGCACGGCCAAGGAGGTCTATGATCTGCGCTACCTCATCAAGCAGCACGAGACGGAGTTGGGCTCGGCCTATGCCTACGGCTCGCCGATCCGCATCGTCGCCAAGATCGAGAAGCACGAGGCGGTCAGGAACATTGACGAGATCGTCGAGGCGGCGGACGGCATCATGGTGGCGCGCGGCGACTTGGGCATCGAGATGCCGGCCGAGGAGGTGCCGCTCATCCAGAAGATGATCATCGATAAGTGCCGCGCGGCCAGCAAACCGGTCATCGTCGCGACGCAGATGCTCGATTCCATGATTCGAAATCCCCGGCCAACGCGCGCCGAGGTGTCCGATGTCGCCAACGCGGTCATCGACCATACCGACGCGGTGATGCTTTCCGGCGAGACCGCCGGCGGCCAGTATCCGGTCGAGTCGGTCGAGACGATGGCCCGCATCGTCCGCGAAACCGAGGCCTCGAAGTACGACAACACCGACAATTCGGAATTGCCGGGCTATGGCCGCGATACCGAACAAGCCTTGTCGAACGTCGCCACCATCCTGGCGCGCGACTCGCGAGCCAAGCTGATTCTCGTCGCTTCCCTTTCGGGCGGAACCGGCCGCGTGGTGAGCCGTTATCGGCCGGAACTGCCGATTCTCGTCGCCACTGACAACGAGCGCGTCCGGCACCAGCTCAACCTTTCCTGGGGCGTTTTGCCGTTCATCCTGCCGCGCTGCAACACCGTGGAGGAACTGGTGGACCGTTCCGTCGGCTGGCTCAAGCGCGAGAAGATGGTCAAGACCGACGACACCTTAATTATCGTCGCCGGCGAGCCGGTGGGCACCTCCGGCGGCGTCAACCTCGTGGAAATCCGCCACGTCAAATAGTCAATTACCCGCAGCCGACGCGAAGACGCCGGCTTGAACGCACTGCCTTATGGCCAAAACCAAGATCAACAAGCCCCAGCGGAATGTCGTCGCCCCCGTTTACGTCAAGGATTTTTCCGTCGTCAACATGACCGATGTCGCTTCGGTCGGCGGCAAGAACGCCAGTCTCGGCGAGATGTTCCGCAACCTCGGCAAGCGCGGCATCCCGGTGCCGGACGGTTTCGCCGTGACGGCCGACGCCTATTGGAGATTCATGGACGCCACCGGGCTCCGGCAGGTCATTGCTGACGCGCTGCGCGGCCTCGACACCCGGGACGTTGATGCTCTCGCGAACGCCGGCGGACGCGTGCGCCAGGCCATCCTCGCCGCCGAATTGCCGGAAGACGTTCGGGCGTCCATCACGGAGTCATACCGCCAGCTGGGCGAGCGCATCGGCACCAAGGAACCGGCGGTCGCCGTGCGTTCCTCCGCCACGGCCGAGGATTTGCCGGGCGCGTCGTTCGCCGGCCAGCAGGACACTTATCTCAACATCAAGGGCGAATTCGCGCTCCTGGACGCGGTCAAGCGCTGCATCGCCTCGCTTTTCACCAACCGCGCCATTGCCTACCGCGTCGAGAAGGGTTTTGACCACCTCAAGGTCGCGCTCTCGGTCGGCGTGCAGAAGATGGTGCGTTCCGATCTCGCCTGCGCCGGCGTGATGTTCTCGATCGACACCGAGAGCGGTTTCGAGAACGCGGTCTTGATCAACGGCGCCTATGGCCTCGGCGAAAGCGTCGTGCAGGGCAAGGTCAATCCGGACCAGTATTACGTCTTCAAGCCGACACTCAAGCAGGGTTTTCGGCCCATCATCGGGCGCACCATCGGTTCCAAGGAGACGAAGATCGTCTACAGCCTAGAGTCCGGCGCGCCGATTCATTCCGTGCCGGTGCCCGCCGACGAGCGCCAACAGCCGTGCTTGAACGATGATGAGGTCCTCCAGTTGGCAAAATGGGGCGTGGCCATCGAGGAATACTATTCCAAGCTCGTCGGTCATTTGGAGCCGATGGACATCGAGTGGGCCAAGGATGGCGTCACGGGACAGCTGTTCATCGTGCAGGCGCGTCCGGAAACGGTTCAGGCTGGCCGGGATCGCCACGTGCTCGAGGAATACGTCATCAAGTCGAAAAAGGCGGAAGTGCTCGTGACCGGGCTGTCGGTCGGAACGCGCATCGGCTCCGGCCGCGTCCGCGTTATCCGCGACATCGCGGACATGCCGCGGTTCAAGGCCGGCGAGGTGCTGGTCGCCGAGATGACCGACCCGGATTGGGTGCCGATCATGAAGAAGGCCGCGGCCATCGTGACCAACAGCGGCGGCCGAACCTGTCACGCGGCCATTGTCTCTCGCGAAATGGGCACGCCGGCGGTCGTCGGCACGAGGGAGGCGATGGAGAAGCTCAAGGACGGCATGGAAGTGACGGTCTCCTGCGCCGAGGGCGAGGAAGGCAAGGTTTACGCCGGCCTCATCCCGTTCGAAGTCAAGCGCACCAAGCTCGATGACTTCAAGACGCCGAAGACGGCGGTCATGCTGAACATCGCCGAGCCGGAGATGGCCTTCGACCACTCCTTCCTGCCGAATGCCGGCGTGGGCCTCGCGCGCGCCGAGTTCATCTTCACCAACTTCATCAAGATTCACCCGCTCGCGCTGCTCAATTACGACCGTCTGCCGGATCTGCACGTCAAGGAAGCGATTGATGACCTGACCATCGGCTACACGGACAAGACCAAATTTTTCGTGGATCGTCTCGCGGAAGGCGTCGGCCGGCTCGCCGCGGCGTTCTCACCCAAGGAGGTCATCCTGCGCTTCTCGGACTTCAAGACGAACGAGTATGCGAACCTCATCGGCGGCAAGGCCTACGAACCGGTCGAATCGAACCCGATGATCGGCTGGCGCGGCGCATCGCGTTACTACGACCCGAAATACAAGGAAGCCTTTCTGCTCGAGTGCCGCGCCATCCGCAAGGTGCGCGAGGAGATGGGGCTCAAGAATCTGGTCGTGATGATTCCGTTTTGCCGCACGCCGCAGGAAGGGAAGGACGTGCTCAAGGCCATGGCCGAGGCGGGTTTGGTCCGCGGCAAGGACGGCCTCAAGGTGTACGTCATGGCGGAAATCCCGTCGAACGTCATCCTCGCCGACCAGTTCGCCGACATCTTCGACGGCTTCAGCATCGGTTCGAATGATTTAACCCAGCTCACGCTCGGCGTTGACCGCGATTCGTCATACGTGAGCCATCTCTACAACGAGCGCAACGACGCCATTTACGAATCCATCCGGCATCTCATCCGCGTCGCCAAGAAGAAACACGTGAAGGTCGGCATCTGCGGCCAGGCGCCGTCGGATTATCCCGAGTTCGCCCAGTTCCTGGTGGAGGAGGGGATAGACAGCATGTCACTCAACCCCGACTCGGTCATCAAGACCTCGATCGCTATCGCTGAGACGGAAGCGAAGCTCGCGAGGCAAAGGGGCGGAAAGGCCGCCGCGGCGAAAGGCAAGAAATAATTGATTTCAGAAAAGGCCCGGAAAAGGGCCTTTTCTTGACTTCGCGAGTCGTTGCGATAACATACCGTCATCACGTCCTTTCGCGAAAGGCCAGCTGATGTCGAAGATCTATTTTGGTCACCCCATCAACACCTACGACACGGAGTTGGAAAGGTCCTTGGTCGAGGCCATCGAGGCCGCCTTCCCGGATTGGGAAGTCCTGAATCCGAACCAGCCCGAGCATCAGGAGGCCTGCCAGCGCTATCGGCGAGAGACGGGGAACGGCATGACGTATTTCTTGCAAGAGATGTTGCCCCCCTGCAGCGCCGGCGTTTTTCTCCCTTTCCGCGACGGGAAGTTCGGGGCGGGAGTTTGTGCCGAGGCGGATTTCCTGGCCAGTCGCGGCTGTCCAATTTTCGAAGTCAGCGCCGAGGGTCGCGTCACGCCGCTCGTTCTCGATTCGGCCCGGGCCCTCTCGGTCGAGGAAACCCGCGCCCGAATCCGCGACGCGCACGGCGCCCGGATTCCTTTTTGAGCCTGCCAAGCGCGGGCTCTTATTAGTTATGACGAATTCAAAACGACCCGCCATGAGGCAGGCCGCTTATTCGTCATTGGCGTTGCTTGTATCGACGTTTATCCGAGTTGATTGAGGGCACCTTCAATGTCTTCGTCTGAAGCTTCCAACGCCCCCTTCTCACCCCGGCTTTCGCCGCCGAAATGCCTTTGCGCCATCTGGTAGAGGGCGTTGAATTCGCTGTTCATTTCGTCGGCACCCATGTCAGCTGCCGTTGCCTGCCTCTTGTATTCATCCAGACCGTTCATGGCGTCTTCCATCGTCTCGTAGCTGTCGCTGTTCAACATCGTCAGGAAGGCCTTGGCGGATTTCGATTCAACCTTGGCCTCAAATTCTAACGAACGCGCAAATGCGTCGATGTCGCCAGCCAACGTTTCATCGAGGGAGAAGTGCGCGTCGTGCTGGCTTTTGAGGTACGCCCGGAGACTATCCATGGCCTCCCCGTTCGTTATGTCCGGAACGGTTTGACGGGCCTCTTGTAGGAAGCGATCCTTCAGCGTTGCCAGCCCCTGTTTGCCTTCTCCCTTATCGGCCTTGAGCAGGCCAACGGCTTCACCAGCGAATCGGTTCGCGACCTCGCCGACGCGGGCCTGCTTGATTTCGGGCGCGTCTGGCCTGGCTTCGGTTGCCTGTTGGACGCCGCTTGCGGGTGGCTGCTCGGTGATTGCCTCAAAAGCCCCCTCTATGTCGGAGTCGGAAATGACAGGAGGTTGTTCTGCGGCAGGTGGTCTGGTTGGCATATTTCTTGGACCTTAGCCTTTCAAAGTCAGTTTGTAATTAAGCGAGATTACAGGCTAAACATAGCATAAATCAAGGAAAAAGTCAAGATTGGCAGCGGGTATGGGTTCGAATCCTTTCGTCTCGTGGTTGCGCCACGTGAACACCGGCGTTCGTCCAAGGAATGTCCCGTAAAGCGGCTCGCGCGGCGAGCCACACGGGACGCCACGTAAAAACACCGGGCAAGCCGTATCAAAATTAAGTGGCCGCGCCACGTGAAACCCAGCGTTCGTTTAGGGAAAGCCCCGTAAAATGAACCGCTTCGCAGTTCATCACGGGGCGCCACGTAAAAAACCCAGCAAGCTGGGTTTTTTACGTGGCGGGTCCGAAGGGATTCGAACCCTCGGTCTTCTCCGTGACAGGGAGACGTGTTAACCGGGCTACACCACGGACCCACGCCATGCTTAGCGAATCGTGTCGTGCATTCGAACCCTCGGTCTGGCCGCAGCAGTGCGGCCCGTGTTAACCGGGCTACACCACGGACCCACGATTCTTCAGCAACCACTCGATATACGACTTCCGTTTCTTTTGCTTAATCTGATATTCCCGCCTCTTCGCTTCTTGCGGCGAGGGGAAGGTTTCCGTGTAGACCAGGTCCCACGGTCCTCTTCCTCTCGTGGCAAGACTTTTCCCAACATTATGCTCGGACAGCCTGCGCTGGATGTCCTCGGTGACCCCGACGTAATAGCTGCCTTTTGTATTTTTTAGGATGTATAGGACGGTGACCATATGGATTCGAACCCTCGGTCTGGCCGCAGCAGTGCGGCCCGTGTTAACCGGGCTACACCACGGACCCACGCCAATGCTGAATTTTTGAGCGACGGTCTCGGCTTCTTGCCTCAATGGAGGCGCTTCATCCGAGATGCCGTCAGCCCGCGACAAGAGACAATATATGATAGGCGAGAAAAATAATCAATAGGGACGGACGTAGGAAAAATCGGCTAAACAAACAGCGCCCGCCAGGAGTTGAACCCTGGCGGGACGCGTTCGAAGCGGGAAGGGGCCGTCCAGCGACGGTTACTCTTCGATGCCATCAGCTTGGCGCAGCCGTTCAGGCTGCTGATCTGGCAGCGCGGAGGTGGGGCGGTGGCTCGTACTTCTGGTACACCGCCGAGGTTGCGCCGCGGCTTAGGCGGCGACGTCGCGCACCTTGTGGATCTACGGCGTCATGACGCTGAAGGCAGCCAAACTGCCGAGGAGCGCGCCGATGAGGCCGACTAAACCCAACAGGAGATAGGTGGGGCCGTTGCAGCGCCCGGAGCGGTCATGCTCGGGCGGGTCGTAACTGCCGTCACGGTGCCGTCGAGTCGCGCTCGCTTGGCCAAAGGGGGGACCAGCTTGTCCGCCAGATTGGCCGAAGAAGTCTTCGCCCGTCGCGTCTTCGCCGCCGTCGAGACAGGTTATGGGGCGCGGAATGGGTCGCTGTGAGTCCATTGATACCTCCGGAGAAAATCGGTTGGGAAACAACTACATTCTTGCTGGCCTTATGCCCTGGCAAGCCTCCCATAAACAGTCTGGGAAGGAGCTAACATTAACCACCTTTGCCGTATTTGTAAAGGCTCAAGGCAGGTCGTGTATCAAGGCATAAAGTGGGCTTAAAAAACACGCGACCGGCCAAGCAAGGGTGCTGGGCCGGTCAGGCGCGAAGATGTTGGTCGTTGCCTAATGTTTCCAGAATCCAAAACGGCATCGATCGAGGGCGGCGTGCTTGACCACCGCTTTAGCCGCAGGTGTTTGACTAAGCTTTTCCGTCTCGTGAGCTCTGATGGCATCGATTACGGACGCCTGCTCGTTTTCGGGCACCGGTTCGACATCGTAGAAGACGACATCTCTGGACAGCGGCTGGGCATCCCCAACATGTTTGCCCGGCACGTCGATGCTCATGATACAGTCAACCTGGTCCGGCCAAACGGTGTAGTGGACGACTCGTCCGTCGACCATCACCGTGTCGTTTTTGGGATTAGAAACCGTACCGGACCTCGCTGAGCCTCTTAATGCAGAAGGATAAAACCGCCCCATCGTCAAACTCCTTTCTTGCCCTTTGTTTGCCAAAACAAGTATCATATTTTCGTGTTTCTGTCAAATGGCCGACAGGGTAAGGTTGGATTCACTTTAGTTGACAACATCCTGAAAAAAGCTTATCCTAGCCTAGTAACTCCTCTAACCGACAAAGCCTTGCGAATTTCCCGTCGCCGCTTCCGGCCGAAGACACCCGCCGTCGTCTACATCATCAACGAGCAGATCCGCTTTCCCCAGCTCCGCGTCATCACCGACGAAGGCGAGCATTTGGGCATCATGTCGACAGGCGAGGCCCTGCAGAAGGCGCGCGAGCGCGAGCAGGACCTGGTCGTCATCCAGACGAACACCGACCCGCCCATCGCCAAGATCATCGACTTCGGCAAGTACAAGTTCGAGCGGAACAAGGAGATCCAGAAGCAGAAGGCCAAGGCCAAGACCGTCGAGGTGAAGGGCGTGCGCCTGTCGGTCCGCATCGGCGAGCATGATTTGGAAACGCGCCGCGGCCAGGCCAAGAAGTTCCTGGACAACGGCGACAAGGTCAAGGTGGAGATCATCCTCCGCGGCCGAGAAAAGCGGCACGGCGACCGGGCCACCCAGATTATCCAGCAGTTCATCACCACTTTGAACGCCGAAATGCCGGTCAAGGTTGAACAGCCGGTCGTGCGCCAAGGCGGACAGTTGACAAGTATCGTGGGTAAGGCGTAATATCGTTTCATCGCTGAAAAAAGGGAAGCGGGCGAAAAGCCCGCTTTAACCTGCCTCGGTACGGGCCGCCCCGGTCCCGAACCGGCGGGCGTCCCCGAAGAGACATACCTTATGAAGACTCAAAAAGCCATCGCTAAGCGCTTCAAGGTCACCAAGACCGGCAAGGTGCTCAAGCGCGTCTGCGGTCAGGACCATTTCAATTCCCGCGAGCCGGGTAAGGTCACCCGCATGAAGCGGCGCGACCGAAAGATGGAAGGCGTTATCGCCAACACCATCAAGAGCGTTATCCTGAAGTAACTTTCCGGTTGGCCGTTCGCGGCCGCCCATTCATTACTGTTATGCCGAGAGTCAAACGCGGCAAAGCCCATCTCAAACGCCGCAAGAACATCCTGGCCCAGACCAAGGGGTACATGTGGGGCCGGAAGAGCAAGGTCAAGCTGGCCAAGGTTGCCATCCTAAAGGCGGGCAAGAACGCCTATCGCGACCGCCGACGCAAGAAGCGCGACATGCGCTCGCTCTGGCAGATTCGCATCAACGCCGCGGCGCGCGAGAACGGTCTGTCGTACAGCCGGCTCATCGACGCGCTCAAGAAGGCGGGCATCGTCATTGATCGCAAGATCATGTCCCAGCTGGCCGCGGAGCATCCGGCGATTTTTGCCGAAGTGGTCAAGGCGACGAAATAGATTGATTGCATGAAAGCTTCCCGCTTCGGCGGGAAGTTTTTTTGTCATTCTTTAATTCGCGCCCGGCCGAGCGAAACTGCTTCGCACGAAATAGGGTGTGGACAAGGGGGACAGGCACCGTATAATTATGACGTTATGTTCTGGAGATTTTGGCGTCAGCGAAAGACGGAAGAAAAGCAGGACCGCCTCGCGGCTCTCTTGGTTGGCCTGGTGGCGCTTTCGTGCTACCTGCCGCTCTTGCCGCAGACGGTTTCCCTTGAGGACAGCGCGGAGTTCGTGACGGCCGCGGCGACGCTCGGCATCCTGCATCCTTCCGGCGCGCCGCTCTATGTCCTCTTGGCTTATCCGTTCGCGCACCTGCCTTTCGGGACCGTGCCGTGGCGGGTCGCCTTGTTTTCCGCGTTGTGTGCGGCGGCAGCCGTGGCGCTCGCGTATCTTACGGCCGCGACCGTCGTTCGCCGCGCGGGCTGGCATTTCGGCTGGCCGGCCAAGTTCTTGGCGGCCGCCGTCTGCCTAGCGGTGGCTGTCACCCCGACCTGGTTGAGCCAGGCCGTATACGCCAAGAATTACCCGTTGCAGGCCCTGCTCATGATGGCGGCGGTTTACGCGGTCGTGTGCGCGGCCGGCGACGAGAAGACCACCAAATGGCTGAGATGGGCGGCGTTCTGGCTGGGTCTGGCGGCGGCCAATCATCTGGCGATCACAGTCCTGACCCTGCCCTTTTTCCTGGCCGCTTTCATCGTGGCGAAGCCGACGTGGCGGCGACAGCCGGCCGAAGCAGCCAAGCTGTTGGCCTGTTTTTCTTTCGGCCCGCTCTTGTATCTGCTGCTGCCGTTGCGATTCGCGATGGGTGCGCCCTATGCCGCGGGACCGATCAACGGCTTTTCCGACTTCATGGCTTATGTCCTGCGCACTCGATACGCGGATTTCGGCGGCGGAGGTTGGAACAAGTTCGGTTTGATTTGGGAACAGTTGGTTCGTCCGCTCGCGGAGACGGGTCCGCTCATCGCCGTAGCGGCCGTCGGCGGCCTCGTTGGTTTGGCGCGGTTGCGCCGACCCGGCGCGGCCGCGCTTTTCGCCCTCATGGGCGTCGTCTCGGCGGCTCCTTTAGCCGTGATGTTTCGGTCTTTCGATTGGTCAAACGAGTCATCCTACATTTACCGCATTTATTGCTTGCCGGCTTATGTCGCTTTCGCCGCGATTTCCGCCGTCGGAGCCGTTTGGCTGTTCGGTCGTTTGCGTGAGCGCGGCTTCAGCAAAGGTCTGGTGGTCGTCTTGGCGGCCGCGCTGCCGCTTCTGCTTTACTCGTCCTCTTGGCTGTCCGTTCGGCCTTTCGTAGATTCTTTTCCGGAACGGTATGTCCGCGGATTGCTTGCCAGCCTTCCGTCGGACGCCGTGCTGGTCATCAATGACCGGGAGACGGCCAATGACACGGAGCTGTTCGTCCTGACCTATCTTCAGGTAGTCGAAAAGACGCGGCTGGACCTGACCGTGATTCAGGAGTCGTCCCTCACCAACTTTCCGACGCGGGTATCGCTTCCGCCCGCCCATGGCCTGACCGGCTTGTCGTTGCGTCGCCGAACGTTGGCTCGAGCGACGCTGACCGACCCGCGTTTTGTGGGGCGGCCGATCTTCACGACCTATCCGGTTGACCGCCTCATGGTCAAGAGCGGTGGGGGAGCCGAACCGATCATCTGGGGTTCGCGGTCCAACGGGTTCGTTTACGAATTGCATCCGGTTGGAGTCACGCTTCCTGATATCGAGCTGTCCGCGCCGCCGTTGCCGGCCTTCATGCCCGTGCCGACACGCGATTATGCCATGGGGCAACTGACAAGCCGGGCCTTGTACGTTTATGCCGGCGCGCTTTTGGAGAAGGGCGACCGGGCCGCGGCCCAGGACGCGCTCATGAAGGCGCTTCAGGCTGATCCTGACCCGATGAGCGCTGATTACACGGCTTTCATGGCGCATCGCGCTGGTCTCATGGCGCATTGAGCCTGCCCGCCAGCGATGGTACAGTACGTTCGTATGCCGCAGCTCGCCGCGAACAAGAAAGCCTTTCATGACTACGAAATCCTCGAGAAATTCGAGGCCGGTTTGCAGTTGGCTGGCCAAGAGGTGAAGGCGGTCCGCAACGGCCGGATGAGTCTGCAGGGCGCGTACGTGACCATCGTGGGCGGCCAGCTCCAGCTCCTGAACGCGCATCTGCCGAAATACGACAAGGCCGGGCCGCTCGCGGATTACGATCCGGATCGGACGCGGCGACTGCTCATCCATCGCCGCGAACTTCAGCGTTTGGCGGGCAAACTGGAGCAGAAAGGATTGACATTAGTGCCATTATCTGTATATACTAAGGGTTCGCTCATCAAGCTTGAATTCGGTTTGGCGCGCGGCAAGAAGCAATACGAGAAGCGCGAGACCATCAAGAAGCGCGATCTCGATCGCGAGATGCGCGGGGCGGCGAAGAAGTGGTGAACGGCGTTCGCTTTTTGGAACGTAGCGGCGCGGCTTGCCCGCGCACCACCGAAATCATTGGTGGGGTCGGGACAAGCCCGACCGCTACGATTAAAAAAGGGGATGCTGGGCATCGACGGGAGTTCGTTTTACGGCATGCGATCCGAGGATGTCCGTGACCTCGTTAATCATCGGGCAAGGATACAAGTGCGAACTTGATTTCCAAGGCGAAGAGCGCTCTGGCTAACGCCTTTGCGCCTTCGTTTTCTCCGGTTTACGCGTAACGCGTGAACCCATCCGACCGGTTGACGCTTCATAGGCCGGATCCGGGTGCCATTTATGAAGCAGAGCCGACGCAGTATCTCGTGGCGTCGGTCGAATAATCAGCGGGGTTAGGCCAGCCGGGTTTCGCCCGTTCCTCATCGGCTGACCGAAATTTCAAGCGGGCTATGATCGTAGCGGTGTCGCGAGATGCCTCACCAGACGGGGGTTCGACTCCCCCCATCTCCACCAAAAAGACCAACCGCGAGTTGGTCTTTTTGGTGGAATCGAAAGGGGGGAGTCGAACAGGAAAGGGGTGGAAAACGTAGTTTTCCACATTTGGAGGAGGGTTCACGGGAACCCGAAGGTGCCCGTGAAGACGAAACCGCGTCAACAGCGGTTTCGTCGCGTGAAATCTCTCCCCATCTCCACCACGTAAAAAGCCATCGCGGTAGCGATGGCTTTTTACGTGCCCTGTACCCGACCATGCACCCGACCCTATACCGGAGCGGAGCGATTGGTATAGGGGAGTGGTACATGGGAGTGGTACGGGGCCTTCTCTAGGCGAACGCTGGTGTTCACGCGGCGCGGCCACACCTATAAACGTGGATTGAATGAGTAAGAAGAGTATGGTAAGAATATTTCGTAACCCAGCTTTGTTCACGGTTTGTTGCGCAACCAAGCGTGGCATAAATATTATGAATTATGGAATCCATCAAATACTCTGACCTTAATGAAATTGAGCAAAAGGCATTGGCCGAGGCGGAAAAAGTCATGGAAAACGCCTACGAGCCGATTTATGGTTTTCGTGTTGGCGCGTGTTTAATATCCGTTGCCGACGAATTAGTTAGCGGAACGAATTATGCAAACACTGCCTACGGTTCTTCTTTGTGTGCCGAAAGAGCCGCCATATTGCGCGCAAACTCCATGGGCATCAGAAAATTTAAGAGCATTGCAACAATTGCGCGAAACGGCAGCGACCCCACCAGCGAAGTCACGGCTCCTTGCGGCGATTGCCGCCAGGTGATGAACGAAATGGCTGATTTGTCTGACACCGACCTGAAGGTAATTTTGTCCACCACGAATAAGGACAAAATAATCGTCACCAGCATTAAGGAACTTTTGCCTTTGGCGTATGGACCAAGAAACCTGGTTATTGACCGGCAAAAGAGAAACGAACCATCGTAATCTATGAAAAGAGGTTTACGCGATGCCTTAACCGGAATAGCCGCGAGTAAAATCAGCGGCGACGACCCATCGCACGATTTGAATCATGCCTTTAGGGTCTTGTCTACGGCAGAAAAGATCGCTAGGGAGGAGAAAGCCGATTTAGACATCATTGTTCCCGCCGCCCTGTTTCACGACATCGTGAATTATCCCAAGAACGATCCGCGCAGAATACACAGCGCCGATGAAAGCGCGGAACAAACCAAAAAGATTTTGGAAGCCGTCGATGATTATCCGAAGGAAAAAATCGAAAAGGTTGTTCAGGCGATAAGATCCTGCTCTTTTTCAAAAGGCATCGTCCCTGATTTGTTAGAGGCCAAAATCTTGCAGGATGCAGATGGGCTGGAGGCAACGGGGGCGATTTCTGTCATGCGGACTTTCGCGTCCACCGGAGGCATGAAAAGGACCTTTTATAACAACGAAGATCCGTTTGCGGCAAACCGGCAACCGGACGACATGAAATACGCCTTGGACCTGTTTTTCACCCGGTTGCTGAAAGTTAAGGAGAGGATGCACACTAAGGGTGCGAAAAAAATCGCGGAACGACGGACGGATTTCCTCAAGAAGTTCTTGAAAGAATTTGAGTTAGAGCTGAAGGGAAAATAGGAACGAAGTTCCGAACGTGAGTCCGCAGGATTCATAAAAACAAAACCCCGACGGCCGTAAGGCGCCGCCGGAGTCGTTTGGCAAGTTGCCAGTCGTGTCGCTACCAACCTATCGCCGAGACACTAGATTCTGTCGCCTTCGCCGCGGTTGGCTTTGGCGATAGCGAGGCGCAGCTGCTCACGACAGCGGGCCGCTTCCTCGCGGTACCAGTCCGAACCGGGATCAAGCGCGACCAGTTCGGCGCGGGTGATGCCGTGGGTCTCCTCGAACTCATCGTTGTCGAGGAAGACCGCGTATTCGTCCGCGTCGTCGCCCTTCTTCTGCAGAAAGGCAATTCGGCCGCGGATGAGCTCCGGCGCGAACTCGAATCGACGACACCGCTTGGTCACGTCGAAGCCCATGGCGAACAGGATATCCAGCATCTCGTGGTTGCGGGCGGTGCTGTTGCTTAGAATCCCGCCGAAATCCACGAGCACGGCATGGACATCCTCCATCGTCAACAGGCGGTCAACGAACAGCTCGATGTGAGCGTCGATCTTTTCCTGTTCGCGGCCGATGAGCAGCGGCGCTTTCGTGATGATGAAGAGCGCTTGCTGGCGCGTCAGCTCGATGTCCGTGAGGCTCCTGATCAGGGCTTCGATTCGATTCCTCGGTATCAGCACGGCGCCGGGGTTGGTCGCCAGGATGTGGCGTATGGCCGGCGGGTCGAAACCCAGACTCTCGAATCTCGCGATGGCCGAACGAGCCTCATCCTCGGTCAACACGGCAAAGATGGTTGCCCGCTTGCGTCCCATCACTTTCAGCTGCCCGGCGGTGAACCCGTAGCCGACGAAGTAGTCAAACGTTCTCCTCATGTTAGGCGGGTCGATGCGCAGCACCCGCGTTTCGGGCTTGATTCCCCACAGGCGTTTGGCGCCTTCAGGAGAAAACGTGAACGTGACCGAAGAATCAGCGGCTTGAGGAGCAACATTCGTTTCTGCTGAAGCCATGCAAACCTCGCTTCTCGTGGGCTGTGGTTGGGTGAAATTGCACAAAGGTCAGAGCCGACCTTAACACGAGACCCGGTGCCTGTCAACGCCGAGCCGCCTTCCCAATACCGCTAGCTTTTGGTATATTTCCTGTGTTATGCGGAAGGAAAAACATCGCGTTTATTGGCGTTTGGCTGGCCTGTTCGTTTTCGCCGCCGTGGTCTTGGCGGGGCTGGCTTATGGCATGGCGCACGTCATCTTGTCGGGCAACGGCGGTCAGGGCGAGATTGCCCCGACCATCACGGCCCCGACCGTGGAGGAGTACCAAGCCGCCATCAAGCCCATCCTCAAGCCGTTCTTCGAACAGGCGGTAAAACTGTCGCCGGAGGATTTGGTTCAGCCCGACCCGATGCTCGTTCAGCTGGAGGGCCAAACGCGGCAAAGCCTTCTTGGCTTCTCGATGCGCGTGCCGAAGGCGGCGACGGGAACCCACATGTCTTTCGTTTTGCTGCTCGACAAGTGGCGACGGGCCTTGGCCGGTTCGGACGGCGATCAGGCAACCGTCATCGACGCCACCCGCCAGGTCATGGCGGATAATCCTTGGCTGGCCGAGTGATCGGCCGATTACTTATGATTCCGAACACGGAAAAGAATGCGGAAAAGGAAGAGATGAAGAAGGAAATCATCGGCGAGATCCGGCGCGACGAGCGTCGTCGTCGCCTTTGGTCCTGCGTCGGTTGCCTGTTCGTGGAGATTTTGATCATCGCCGTGCCGCTTTATCTGGTCGCTTCGATCGTGGCCAAGACCGGCGTGGCCAATGTGCCGGTCCTGACGAAATGGCAATATCGCCCGGCCGCGCCGACCCGCATCGTGACGCCGGACAGCCGCAGCACGCAAGCCATCATCATGGAGGAGGCGGCCAGCGCCAAGCCGGAACCGCAACTCGGATTGGTGCGCCTGCGGCTGACCGAGGCGGAACTCACGACCATGGTCCGTGGGGCGTTCGCCGCCGCCGCCGACCAGCTGCCGTTCCCGGTGAGCGAGGCACAACTGGTCGTTGACACCGGTCGTTTGGAACTGTTCCTGGTTTCGCCGCGGCCGGAGCGGCCGGTGACCGTCCGTGCCTCCTTCCGTCCGAACTTGGTGAACGGGGCGTTGAAGCTGGAAGCCACGGAAATCGTCATCGGCGCCTGGCAACTGCCTTCCTTCGCGGTGGACGCCATCGGCAAGGCCATCGGCGAAATTTTGGGGCAGGCCGTGACGTCCGGCATCTCGTCGGCGGGCACCATCCAGGAAGTGAAAACGGAACCGGGTAGCCTGCAGATCGGCTTGGCGCCAAAAAAGTAGCGTTCGCTTATGAAAAGACCAAACCACCGCCATGGTTATTGGCTGGCCGCGCCGTTTCTCGCCCTCGTTTTCTGGTGGTTCGGGCGGATGGCGGCCGAAGGAACGCCTACCGGGCCGCTGCTGGTTTGGGGCGTGTTAGCCGCCCTTGCCGTTGGCGCGACGGCTGCCATGGCCTATCGCTTGACGAGACATGAAGGCCGGCAAGGGCTTTATCTGGCCGCCCCGCCGGTTTTCATGGCCGCCGGCGCCTTCCTCTACGTGCTTTTGGCGGAGACCCAGTGGGGCCGCTACGGGGTCATCGCCCTGGCGGCAATTTTGGTCCTGACCTATTTCGACAACTTGAGGTCAGCGGTCGCGGCTGACGCCGGCAGTCAGACTGACTTGACCCATCTCGCCGCCTTGGTGGACCTGGTCGGCTTCTACTTCATGGCCGCTTTCGCGTTCGGCATCCGGCAGTACTACGGCGTGCCGGTCGTGTTGCTCGCGGCGGTCATGGCCGCCGCCGCCGCCTTCGTGGCCTTCGGAGCGTTCCGGCGCGGCGGCGTTGAGCCTGATCGGCACCGCGCGATTGTCGGCTTCGTGGCCCTGTTTTCCGCCGAACTGCATGTCGTCCTGACGTTCCTGCCGGTTTCGCACTTGGTGGACGCCGCCGTCATCACCGTCCTCCTGGCCGCCTTGCTGCAGGTCAGCCGTCAGGTCCTGACCGGTTCCGCGACCGTCCATCTTCGCCGTGAATTCGCTTTTGCCTTGGCCTTGGCCGCCGTGTTGCTGCTGACGGCCCGCTGGCTTTAATCACCCTTCCCGACTATGACCAATAAGAACAATCCAACTCCGGCCGAATCGTCGAGCCGACCGGAAAGCCGCGCGACCTCACTGGTCACGCCGCTGTTTTTCAGTGTCCTGTTCGGCTTCGCCGCCGGCGCCGTCGGCATGATGTTCGTGGCCGCCTATTTTCTGCCGACGCCGGATTCTTCCGGCGCCAGCGCCTTGTCGATCATGCGCGGCCGGACCACGCGGCAATCGGAGGAGTACGGCGCTGTGCCGACGCCGGTGGACACCTCAAGCCGCTCGTTGGCGCTGATCTTCCGCGTCAAACCCGCCGGCATCGGGCTTTTGGATCAGGTTTACCTGCCGCAGGAGGCCGTGGCGGCCGGCGGCGTTCTCACGTCCGACGGCTGGATCGTGACGGCCGGGGAACCATTTGCCAAGTCATCCGAACGCGCCGCCAACCTGGTCGCGGCCATCGGCGCCAAGGTTTATGCCGTTCAGACGATTATCCGCGATGATTATTCGGGCGCGGTTTTCCTTAAGGTGGATGCGTCCAACCTGCCGGTCGCCGCGTTCGGCGAAGCGGCGTTGGGGGCTGGCGACGGCGTATTCTCATATGACGCCTTGCGCGGCGCCCATCGGATTGATTTCGTCGGTTATGGCCGGACTCTGCCGACTAGGGCGGCGGATTACGTCGTGTCCTCGGAGAGCCTTCAATCCCTGTTGCGCCTGTCGTCGGCGAACGGCGCCTTGCCGGGGTCGATGCTGGTCGATAGCCGCGGCGGGTTCATCGGCGTGCTCTCCGGCAACGACGCGGTCGGATCGTTCGGCATTCCCTTGCCGGCCTTCGAGGATCAGCTGCTTTTCGTCCTGCGCGGCAAGGCACCGGTCAGGTCCAGGTTGGGCGTCAATTACGTGGACCTGTCGCAGGTGGTTTCCGGCGCTTCCTCGCGGCCGGATCTCAACCGAGGCGCCATGTTGACCGACTCCTTGGACGGTCGCCGCCCGGCCGTGATCCGAAACAGCCCGGCAGCGGACGCCAACCTCAAGGAAGGCGACGTCATCCTGGCAGTCAACGACCGGGAGATTTCCGCTGGGCGGCCGCTCTCTGACGTCTTGGCTGAATACGAGCCGGGAACCGAACTGACTTTGGCGGTTCAGCGCGGCGAGGCCGGCGCCAACCTGACGGTCAAAGTGAAACTGGACGAGGCGCCGGGCGCGTCGCGGGATTGACAAAAGGCCGCCATTGTGCTAGTCTGAACGGTCACCCTGTTTTGCCGGCACCCACATGCAAGAGATCAATTACGTGGCCACGCTCTGGCGCGGCTCCAAAACCATCGTGATGTTCGGGCTCATGGCCGCGCTGTTCGGCGCCGGCTTGAGTTTTGTTTTTCCCTTGCAGTACAGCTCCACGATGCGCCTGCTCATCATCCAGAAACAGCTGTCCCAGGCGGACCCGTACACTGCCATCAAGGCTTCGGAGCGCATCGCCGACAATCTTGGGCAAATCATCTACACCACTTCCTTCTACGAAAAAGTGATGGGCGCCAAGTTCAACACCGATGCCTCCGTCTTCAGCGCTGACGAGGTCAAGAAGCGGCGGCAGTGGCGCGAGATGATCGACACCCAGGTCATCCGCGGTACGGGCATGCTCGCGGTGACCGTGTATCATGTTGATCGCGACCAGGCCGAGCAGTTCGCCCGCGCCATCGCCTTCGTCCTCACGACCGACGGCGCGCAATACGTCGGCGGCGGCGACCTGGAAATTAAGCTCGTGGACGAGCCCTTGCAGTCGCGCTTCCCGGTCAAGCCGAACATCCCGGCCAACGCCTTCACCGGCTTGGTGCTGGGCATCATCGTCGGTTCCGGCTACGTGCTGGCGACGAGTCGCCGGCGCGGCGTCTTTGGGGATTAGTTCTGACAAACAGGTCTGAGACAAGCCAAGAGCCCCTAGCCGGGCTCTTTTTGGTTTAGTAGGGGCAGCCCTCTTGGACTGCTCCACTCACAGCCTTGACTGTTTTTTCCGCTTATTTTAGGCTAGGGGCGGCCCAATAGCCGGTTAGGTTGAGGTAAAGCGGCCAGCGGCTGGGCGAAACCCGACAATTCGGCGAATTTGAGGGATAAAACCCTTGACAAAATCGTCGAATTGTGTTATTGTATTGGGTCAATTTAGAGCCGGTCTTGGTGACTTCGAACCGACCGGCGGGCGATAGCGACATCTCCTCCTTGTCGCCATCGACACGCCGGGCGGTTTGAGGCCATCATCGAAAGGTGTTGGCCGGCGCTCATTACAACTGAACATTGCGTGAGCGTAGATAGGTTACGCCCTCATGGGCACAACGCCCTTATGGGGCACAGCATGGGAGAAGTGAGATGAAGCAATTGTCATCATTGGTTCTGGTTGCCCTCGCGGTTCTGTTCTCGGCCAGCAGCGCAAGCGCCGGTGGGGAAACCTGCGGCGATGGTTGCGTTCCGACGCCCGAACCTTGCCCGGTCGGATGTCAGGTGGTGAAAGACCCACCGGCGCCGGCGGACACGGCGACGGATGAAGAAGATCCCGCGGCCAAGAAGGCGAAGATTCTCGAAGGCAACATCTATAGCATGCGGCAGCGGATTGCGCAGCTCGAGGCAAACGGCGCGTCGGCGGATGACGTCGAGGCGCTGAAAGAGCAACTCGGGATCATGGAGGACAGCCTCCGCGCACTGACCGCGGCCAGCAACCAGGAGATTCTGGACCGTGCTGCCGGCGACCGACGGACCGAGGAAAAGATGAGGGAGCTCTACGATCCTCTGGTCAGCCGGATGGATGCCAACGAGCAACACGACGAGTTCCAAGATGCCCGTTTGGACGCCATGTCCGTGCAAGCCAGCAAGAGATGGATTCGCCTTTCGGTTCAAGGCGGCGGGTTCGTGCTTTTGCTCGACGGTGGGCGGTACTCTGCCTTCTCGGTCGGGCCGGAGCTGAAGTTCCGAGTCTCCAACGTGGTTTCAGCTACGTTGGGCGGGAACGTCAACCTGGCCGCGTCCAGCAGACCCTGGGGCGCATCCGCGAGGTTCGGCCTCGAGACGCGCTTGGGCAGCCTAGTTTCGTTGAGAACCGGAGTCGAGTACTTGGTAGGTGACGTTCGCAGGAACGCCGAAACCGCCAAGGTCCATGCCGTTCTCGGCGACGCGGGCGTTGCCTTGACCGTTGTCCGAGATTTCCAACTGGCAGCTGGCGTCCTCGCGGGCGTTAGCTATCAGAAGGAAGGCCCGAGTTTCGCTGGCGGTGCCGTCGGTTCCGCCATCTACACGTTCTAGCCCATCGGCGAAGGCGTGTATCACCGGGGCGCGGAATTCGCCGCGCCCCATCCCCCAACACCAACGTGGCTGCGGGGTGACTCGCGGCCATGGCAAGATTCACCATCAACCCAATCCCGATCCTCAAGAAGAGGTAAACATGACCCATCTACGTTCGATTTTCGCGGTTCTCTCGGTTCTTTCTGCCCTGGCGTGCGGCTACGAGCCCGGCGACAAGGGCGCGGCGCCCTCCAGCCCCAACACGGCTGGCCAGGCTCCCGCCGCCCCAGCCGGTCTCGCGGGAACACCCGGCGCGGCTGGAAGCAGCAGTACGAACGCGTCTGCCAACAGCGATTCCGCTTCGGATTCCGCGGCCAACGCGAACCCGAGCTCCAGCGCCAACGCGGATCCGTCCGCCACGGCGAACCCGAGCGCGGACGCGACCAGCGGCGACTCCGAGGCCACCGGCGGGGACGTGGATATCGAAGGCGACACCTCCTTGGTAGTTCCGGTGCAGACGACGACGCAGAACAACGACCAGACCACCACCGTGGTGGTCAACATCACGATCGTGAATCCGTCCACGGGCGGTCAGGGAACTGGCGGCTCGGCGACCGGCGGGCAACCTCCGGTAGCCACGGGCGGCAACGCTCCGGCCACGGGCGGCAACGCTCCGGCCACGGGCGGTCAGGGAACTGGCGGCACGGCCACCGGCGGAAGCGCTGGAACGGCCGGCGCGGCTGGGTCGGCTGGAAAACCGGCGGCAGTATGCCCCTTCTCGAATCCGAGCGCGAACGTGTTCGCCTTCGACAAGAGCTACTTCCCGGAGTTGCCCAGCGTCGTCGTCCAAACCCTGTCACCTGTCGTCGCGTTGTTCGGCACCGGCCTTCCCAACTCGAGTTGGGTCACCAAGGGCAAGCAACTGACGGACGGCGGCAATGTCTGGAAGACCGAGGTTGCCGGCCTGACTGTCGGCTCGACCGTCGAGTTCAACTCTGCCTACGCCATTCCGGACGAGAAGCCGGAAAACGGCCTGCGGCCCCTTTGTCTCACGAAGGAGTGCTGGCAGTACTACGGCGCGTATTCTCACCACGAGAAGATGGGTGAGGCGTGCGCAGAGTATGTGAACTGCTACTGCAAGCTCACGACGGCGGCGGACGAGCAGGGCGAGGCGCTCTGCGACAGCTGTCAGGTGGCTCCCGAGGCGCGTGACTGGCGTTACGTAACGCACTGCGGCTACAAGGCCACTGTCGTGCAGAACGGCAGGCTCGTGGGAACCGGGAATGCGCCTGGCATCGCCCACCCTCCGACCCCCAGCAACTGATCACGCAACGTTCAGCCAGCAGCCCCTAACCGGGCACTTCACTTCAGGGCGGACACCACCAAACCTCTTGTATGGGTTTGTGGAGTCCGTCCTGATTTTGATATTGGAGAAATCGGGGCGTTCTTTGAAATGTCCAAAACAGAAAAAAGTTCTAGCCCGAGCGAAGTCGAGGGCCGCCCCTCGACAGGCTCGGGGCAGAAAATATCCTATTTTAATTTTTTCGCTAAAACGATACAATAACTCAGCCCAAGGACGGCATAATCAAATGGCGCCGAACCGACAAAAATGATCAATTTTTTCAGCAAAATCAACGGCCAAATTCGCGGCTCGGAGAGCCAATCGCCGACCTTCCCGCCAGCCGCGCTCATCGTGGCCGGCTTGGCCATCGGCACGCTCGTCGCCCTGTCGTCGCCGTGGAAGATTTTTGCCTTCTTGCTTGCGGCCGCGGTTTTCGCGTTGGCCTTCTACCGACCGGAGAGCGCCCTGTATTTCATCGTCGCCTACATCCCGCTTGAGCCGTTCCTGCTCAAGTTCCTGACCGACGACGTTTACGTTTACGCCAAGTATTTTTCCGAAGTGCTGGTCTATGCCGTCGTCGCCGCGGCCGTCATCCGCGTTCTGTCCCGTCGCCGGCCGTGGGTGCCGACGCCGATTGACTTGCCGTTCGCGTTTTTCCTGTTGGTGGCCCTGTCTTCGCTTGTCGTGAACGCCGTTCCGCCGTTCATCGGCATCCTCGGTCTGCGTCAGATCATCCGCTTCATCCTCCTGTTCTTCGCCGTCGCTTATCTCGCGCCTAACCGCGAGTTCGCGCGTCGCCTCTCCTACCTGATGTTGGTCATCGCTTTTCTCGAGGCTGGCCTCGGCATCGTCCAATGGGCGACCGGCGGCTATTTCGACGAATTCCTCCTGCCGAGCGCCCGACGTTTCTTCGAGGACATCCAGCTGTCCTCGGGAACAGATCAGTTCTGGGAACCGGGCACGCGCGTCTTCGCCACGCTCGGCCGGTATGATCAGCTCGGCACGTTCCTTTGTTTCTTCCTCCTGCTCGCGGTCGGCTGGCTCTATGAGTTGAAGGCCGTCCGCCAGCGCCAGCCGCTTTTCCTTTTCGTCGTGGTGGCGGTGGTCGCCCTGCTCCTCACCCTGTCGCGCGCTTCGTGGTTCGGTTTTATCGGCGCCTTTTTCGTCATCGGCGCGATGCTGAAGGGGGACAGGAGGGTGCGGACGGCTTTCGTTGCCGTCATCATCGCGGCCGTGGCCTATTGGGGCTATTCGGGTTTGGTCGTGCGGTATCTCACCGACTATCCCGGGCAAACGCCGATCGAGCGTTTCTTCGAGTCGTTTTCGTACGAGCGTTGGCGCGGCGAGTATTACGGCCTCGGTCGGCTCTACTGGATGGTGCAGACGCCGCTCGTGGTCGTGCGGTCGTCGCCGCTTTTGGGCGTCGGTCCGGGGCAGTACGGCGGCGGCGCGGCGGCCGCACTTGGCAACACGCGCGTCTATGAGCGGCTGAACCTGCCGTTCGGCGTGTACGGCAGCGAGGGTTACATCGATAACAACTGGTTTTCCCTATGGGGGGAGACCGGCACGCTCGGCCTGATTTTCTACCTGTGGATGTTCGGCGCGCTGGCACTCATGGCCTTGCACGTTTGGCGCGAGGCGAAGGACCCTTTTCTCAAGGGCATGGCGCTCGGCTATTTCGGCTGTCTGCTCGCCGTGACCTTTCAGGCTTTTCTCGCGACTTATCTTGAGGTGCGGACGCTCGCGCTGTACGTCTGGCTGTACGGCGGCTTGGTTTATGCCCTGGCGCGCAGGGAAAAGATATATGCATAGAAGAGCGTCGAAACAGTTGGGTTTGTTTTGTTCCTGCCCCTCGACAGGCTCGGGGCAGAACCTTGTTATTCCCCGAGCGGATCCCGAGCGAGCGAAGCGAGTCGAGGGAGGAGTCGAGGGGGCCAAACCACCATGCGAATAGTTTTCGCCAACAAGTATTATTTCCCGCATCGCGGCGCCGAGCGATACGTTTTTGATTTGGAGAGGCTGTTGCGGGGGCACGGCCACGAGGTCGCGCCGTTCGCCATGCGCACCGAGCGTGACGCGCCGACGCCGTGGCGAAAATATTTCGTGAGCCAGGTGCAGACCGAAAAAACCGCGTATGACTGGCAAGGACTGCGCACCGCGGCCCGGTACCTGTATTCTTTCGAGGCGCGCCGGAAATTTTCCGCCCTGCTCGACGAGTTCCGGCCCGACCTGATCCATGTCCATAACATCTATCATCAGATCTCCCCGTCCATCCTGCCGGTGGCCAAACGACGCGGATTGCCGGTGGTGTTGACCGCCCATGATTACGCCTTGCTCGCGCCGAATTACGCGTTGTTTCATGACGGCAACATCTGCGAGGTGACGAAGCCTGACCGTTTCTGGCGGGCCGTCAAACACCGTTGCGTTAAGGGTTCGCTCATGGCGAGCGCGCTCTGCGCCGCCGAGATGACGCTTCATCGGAAACTCGGGTTGTGGGACAATCTCGACCGCATCATCGTGCCGAGCCGATTCATGCAGGCGCTGTTCGCTGATTACGGCTGGCCGGCGGAGAAAATAGTCCACGTGCCGCATTTTGCCGATTTGTCCGTCACGCCGGCCGTTGGGGCGGGGGATTACGCGTTGTTCGCTGGCGCCTTGTCGGCGGAGAAGGGCGTGGCCACGCTCGTGCGCGCCGCGGCACAGTCGCGGCACGTGCCGGTGCGCATCGTCGGCACCGGGCCGGAGGAAACCGCGCTGAAAAAGCTGGCCGCCGAGTTGGGCGCGAGTAACATCGAGTTCCGCGGCTTCAAGAGCGGCGCGGCTTTGGCGGCGGAGTATGCCGGCGCGCGGTTCGTGGTCATGCCGTCAATTTGGTACGAGGTGTTTGGCCTCACGGCCCTTGAGGCTTACGCGGCCGGCAAGCCGGTGGTGGCTTCGGAAATTGGCGGCTTGGCCGAGCTCGTGAGGCCAGGCGAGACCGGCGTGCCGGTTTCGGCCGGCGATGCTGGCGGCCTGGCCGAGGTCATGGACGGCCTGTGGCATGATGCGGACTGGTGTAAGCGAATGGGTTTGGCTGGCCGCGCTTGGGCAGAAACCGAATTCACCCCCGAACGGCATTATGAGCAGGTGATGGCGGTGTATCGCGCGGCGGGGGCAAAAGGGATTTGAGTTTTATTTGTTCGCAGTTATCCCCCGAGCGGAGCGTAGCGGAGTCGAGGGGTACGCGTATCTTCATCGGAGGTAAACCAAAACGGCGGCTCGCTCTGCGCGAACCGCCGTTACTTTGTTGATGCATTTAGCACCGACACTCCGCCTCGCGGCATTTGTTGGTTGGGTCTTTGGCCTCATGGTAAACCTGGTTCACGATAGCGGCCGATTCATCCCAGGAGTAGAGGGAAGCAACACGCGCACATCCGGCCAAGCCGAGCTGTTCGGCAGCGGTCGGATTGACGATGAGGTCGGCGAGCTTGTCGGCCAAATCCTTGGCATCGCGACAGCGGTGGGTCACGCCGGCAACGCCGACCGCCTCTTTCATTTCCGGAATGTCGGAGACCAACACCGGCCGGCCGTGGCTCATCGCCTCCAGCACGACGAGCGGCAAGCCTTCCGTTTCCGACGGCAGCGAGAACACGCGGCAGTTGGCATAGAGATCGTTCAACGATTCGCCCGCCAAGGCGCCGGTGAAGATGACGTCATTAAGGTCGGCGGCCTGGCTCTTGAGGCGGCGGGCATAGTCATCGGTAAAAGACGAATCGCCGACGATGACGAGCTTGAGATTGGCCGACGCGCCACGCCGTTTCAGCTCGCGGAAAGCTTCAACGAGGAAGTGAATGCCCTTCGGTTCGATGAGGCGAGCCACGGTCAGGATGTAGCCGTTCGGTTCCAGCCCCCAGCGCGACAGATTATCTGTATTGGTTGTCGCCGCCGGAGTCACGCCGTTCGGGGCGTAAGTGGTCGCGCGGCCAAATCGGGATCGGCAGTATTCCTGCAAGGTGCGCGACACGACCACCGTCTCATGCGGGAACCGGCAGGCGGCCCATTCGCCGACGCCGAGCATGAACCGCGCGAAGCGGCCCCATTTCTGCTGGCGGCGATCGATGCAGTGGAAAGTCACTACGACTTTCGTGCGCGGGGCGAAGAGCCGCGGCAGCCAGGCGAGCAACGACGGCCCGACGCCGTGATAATGGATGACGTCATGACCGTTTCGGATGGCGTGCAGGGTTGCGATGAAAGTATGGGTGATGGCGTCCAGGTGTTTGGTGTGGAGGCAAGGGGTGACTGCGGCGCGCACGCCCGGCATCAGCTCGGCACCGGATTTTGTGTCCGGCGCGTACCAAGCGCGGGTGTAAACCGTCACGTCATGGCCGAGCATACCCAAACGGCGGGACATCTCTTCGACGTGCCGCTCGATGCCCCCGGAGGAGGCGGGAATGCCTTTTTGGCCAATCATGGCGATTTTCATAAGTATCCAGTATTCCCCGAGCGGAGCCCTGTACCGGACCGCGTACCCGAGCGGAGCGAGTGGTACGCGGGACTGGTGCGGGGCGCAGTCGAGGGGGCTTTCAATATAAGTTGATGTTTAAGCCTGAACGGGCAGTTTTCGCCCATAAGGCCGACGCATAAAATTAGCACAAAAAACGATTTTTGTCAATAGCCGATACCAAGCACAAATGCCCATCAAATTTAGGCTGGCTTCCAGTCAATCGACGACGCGGAAAATCGATATTTTCTTCATAAATAAGTCAAAACCCCCGGTATATCCGGGGGTCTCGTTACTTATTGAATATCCCCTGAGCGGAGAGCAGTCGGCGCACCATAATGTAATATTTCGCCGCCGCCCCGGCCCGGGAGCCGGGGCGAAGGGGTACCTATCTCATCCGCTACGGCGTTTTCACGCTCGCGGGCATGACCGTGCCGGTGCCGCTGGCCTTCTCGTCGAGCGGCAGGTCGGCGGTCACGGCCGGAGCCATGCCGCGCACCTTGACGTCCGTCACGGCATCAAGCCCGGAAATTACAATGTCCTTGAGCAGGGTCGGGACCGTGCCGACTTCGTTCGGGGTCGGCGTCAGGGAAACCTCAAAACTGGCGGTGGGTGCGGCCGGGCCGGTCGCGCCGGCGGCCACTTCGCCAATCTCCCATTGGATGCGGTTTTCGACCGGCAGGCGCACGAGCGGCTCTCCTTGTGTCACGCTGAAGACACCGGTCCATTCCACGCCGGGGGGCAGGACGGCCTCCAGGCGCGCGTCATGAACGGCATTGGTTGAATTGAGCGCCTGCAGGACGATGCGGTACTTGGTCGTCTGGCCGACGCGCGGCGGCAATGGCCCGACGCCGACCTGGTCGCCATCCTGGGTGTAATAGAAGGCGGCGGCATGGGCCTGCAGGTCCGTCGTGATGGGCAGGGTCAACGCTGCCGCTTCCGCGTGAACTGGTTTCGTCGGCTGTTCCGGCGTCGAGTATTCCGCGTAGGTCTTTATTTCCATGAGCGGGAACGGGTCGGCGCCGATCAGCTCCGGATTGATGTCCGGGCGAACGCGGAAATGCGCCGTGATTTCGCCTTCAGTCCCTGGCGCGACCTTGCGAAGTTCGGGGGTCGTTTCCTTGTCCCAGGCCAATTGTTCATCGGGCGTCATGGCCACGTAACGTTCCGTCGGCTGGACGGTGATTTTCAGGTTCTCGATGGGTTGGTCGCCGCCGTTGCGGTAGCGCACGGTGACGGCGACTTCCTGGCCCGGCTTGAGCGAGGTGCTTCCAGCCGGCTCGGCGACTTCCTGGCCGATCTCGAAACCGGTCGTGAGTGTCGCCACGCTCTGGCGGGTTTCCTGGGTGAGATAGCGCGACCCATCGCGCAACAGGTAACCGCGAACGGTGAAGTTCGGCTCAGCGCCGCGCGCGCCGTTGGCGCGGAGAATCCCGTAAACGTCAATGGAGCCGCGGGCGCCGGGTTCGATGCCGCGCAATCGCCACTCATTCGCTC
This sequence comes from Patescibacteria group bacterium, assembly GCA_028714475.1. Lineage (GTDB taxonomy): Bacteria > Patescibacteriota > Patescibacteriia > SG8-24 > SG8-24 > JAQTNC01. The sequence goes on along the minus strand of JAQTNC010000008.1, from coordinate 4,166 downwards.
CGGTCATGGTCGGTTGGGCACCGGTCAGCACGAAATCGTCCGGCGTCGTGAGGCGGATGACCGCGTCAATCGGTGTGTCGCCGTTGTTGACGTAGGTGACGGCGAAGGAATTCTGGCGGCCGCGCAGTATCTCGTCCTCGGTGCGCAACCCCACGTCGAGGAGCGAATCCTCGATCAGCCATTCGTTATAGACGGCCTGCCGCGTTGGGGATGATTCGCCCTCACGCCAGTAGATGAACTCGGCGGCCAGTGTCGTCTTGAGGCCGATGGGGAGGAAGATCGTGCCCTTGAGGCGGATTTCGCCTTGGCCAAACGGCTTCAGATCGCCGATGGGGAAGGTTTGGCTGGTCGTCTCTTCCCCTTGGACATTCGTCGGGGCGGCCGTATTCGCAGCCGCATTTTCTTCCTGCGCCCCGGCCGGCTCGTCCGGCACGAACCCTTCCGGCAGGTTGACCTTCAGCTCGGCGGAGGCGAGCGGGGAGCCGGTTTCGTTGCGGTAGCTGATGATGAAGTCCGTCGGCTGGCCGCTGACGACTTTCTGGGGGGAGAGCACGGTGAGCGAGACGATCTGCGGCTGGGGAAAAATCGGCAAAACGAAATACGAGAACAGACCGCCGACCAGCAAGGCGCCAAAGACGGCGAGCAGGGTGAGGTCGAGGATGAGCAGCTTTCCCCCATGGCGCGGGTAACGCTTCCGATAACGCTCCTCCCAGTGTGTCTGGAACGGCTCATAGCAGACCTTGCGCATCGGATCCGCGAAAGGCTGGGTCAGTCCGGAAAACACGTTCAGGGTGCCGATGAAGAAATTATTGCCGCGTCGCCCCTTTTTCCCGTTTTCTTCGGCGCGAACGGTGGCCAACTCCTCTATTGGGACGGGCAGGACGCTGGTTTCTTCTGGTTGGCGTCGGGTTTTACGGGATTTCATATAAAAAATATTCCCTGAGCGGAGTCCCCCGGAGCCCGCGGCGAAGGGGGCGAAGTCGAAGGGTCTTCCTATATTATATATCTCCTACGCGCTTTCGTCACCGCGCCGACGCCGAAATCTGGAAAACGTCAGCGGTCATGGCAATGATGTCCGGCCGGCCGTCGCCGTTCGCGTCCGCCACCGCCACCTTCACGCCGCCGCGGTTGGTCTGGCTGCCGACGAAGAAGCCGCGTCCAAGCGAGGTTCCGAAACGGTTGAAGAGGCGCACGTGCGGCCCGCCGCCCGGCCCGGCGCCGGTGATGATTTCCGTCTTGCCGTCGCCGTTCACGTCGCCAACGGCCACGCTCACCCCGCCGCGGAAGCGCGAGTCATAGGCGAAGAAGCCGGTATTGAGCAGGCGACCGCCTTGGCTGAAAACGCGCACGTGCGGCCCGCCGCCCGGCCCGGCGCCCACGATGATGGCCGCCCGTCCAGTTCCATAGAGGTCGCCGGCCGCCACGTTCACGCCGCCCTTGAAGTTGGCCGCGAAAGCGAGAAAGGACGGCCCGAGCGCCTCGCCAGTCGGGGAATAGACCCGAACCTGTGGCGTAGTGTCGGCTCCGGCAGCGGCGATGATTTCCGTCTTGCCGTCGCCGTTCGTGTCCGCCGCCGCCACGTTGACCGCGCCGCTCCACTTGTCGCCAAAAGGCCGCGCCGACCATTTGCGGTTGCCGTCCGCATCATAGACGGTCAGTTGGCCGCCCGCGCCGACGGTTTTTTCCGTCCGGCCGTCGCCGTCTATGTCCTTGATGATGACCACAGCGTTGCCAGGAAACGGCCGGACATAAGAGAAGAAGCCGTTTCGTTGTTGCGCGCCCTTGGCGTCATAGACGCGGGCGAACGCGCCATTCGGGAAACCGGTTCCTTGCAGGTTGTTCAGGGGCTTGAGGAGAATGAGGCCGTCATTCGGCGGCACGTTCACGGAAGTGACCACCGCGCCGTCGTTGATCTGCGGCGCCTGCGTGCCGCGGATCTTTTCTAGCTCGCCATCCAGACGGACGGCATGCGTCTCGCCCGTCGAGTTCACGAGCACCATGCCGTTCTCGAAATCGCGGCGCCACAATCCGGCCGCCACGTTCTTGCGGGCAGGGGAGAGGAGTTCGCTCGGCGCGCCAAGCGGCCGGCCGAGGTTGGCGTTGAACTCGTCGTACCACCAGAGCTGGCCATGGTCGCCTTCGCCCAGGTCAAAGCTGAAGAACCCGTCGCCGAGGAGCGTCGAGCCGAGCGAGTAACGGACCTTGCGGTAGTCGGCCTGGTTGCCGCTGCCGCCGGTGTTGGCGTTCACGATGAAGACTGACGGTTTGGCGACGCGCGACTGGAGGCGCAGGTAGTTGGCCATGACGCCGCCCCAGGTTCCGCCCGCCTCCCACGGAGTAGGGAAGGACTCGAAGACGCGGCCGTTCACGTACGGCTGGAAGACGTCGGTCGAGTCGCCGTTCGTGATGATGACGGCGTCCGGACCGAGCAGGTCGCGCGTGCGCTTGAGCATGTTGGTCGTGGCTCTTTGCCAAGCCACGTCCGCGAGCGCGGGATCGGTCCGCTGGCCGGTCCGGTGGAGGTCGATGTTCCCGCCGTTCACCCAGGAGACGTTGCCGGAAAATTCGTCGTACATGATGCCGTCCCAGAAGCCGGAGGACATGACGTGGTCCTTCACGTATTGCGGCAGCCAATTCTGCCAGCCGCTCACCGTGTTGATCATCGTCGTGCCCGGCCAGACCGAGACGCGGTTGCCGGACGAATCCACGAGCCACCAGTCGTCCTGGATGCCAGCCTTGAGTTTCGCGTGAAGCGCGTCGGTCCAGTAGGTGTCGTTCCAGGATTTGGTCGGCACGTAAGCGAGCAGGGTGATGTTCGGGTTGAGCTTCTTCAGTTCGCGGGCGAGCGACGGGTTGAATATCTGCGCCTCGGACGGCAGGACGAGCACGTCGTATTTCGCGAGTTGGGGGAAGAGGCCGGGCGTGATGTCCGTGCCCGCGCGGTAATAGAAGTTCGCCGTGCGGACGAACTTGTCCGCCGGCGCGTTCAGCTTCGCCTCAACCGGCATCGCCAAAAGCGTCGCGAGCGCGACGGCGGCAATGATGACGATGACAGTGTGTTGACGATAGCCGATGGTCATATAGATTTCTTCCCCGAGCGGAGCGCAGTCGGCGCACCTTAGTGCATTATTTCGCCGCCGCCCCGGCCCGGGAGCCGGGGCGAGGGGCAGACCCTCCATAAGGTCGGGCCAGAACATTTTTATTCCCTGAGCGAAATGCAGTCGGCGCACCATAATGTAATACTGCGCCGCCGCCCCGGCCCGGGAGCCGGGGCGAAGGGCATTCCGATCATTCCTCCTTCGCCAGCACCTTCGGGTTCGGGCTGTAGAGGCGGTTGCGGATCTTCCACTGGTCAACGAACTGGCCGATGCCTTCGCGGGCGAGCTTGTTGCGGATCTTCGGCCGCGCCTGCGACCACTTCACCAGGCTCTCGAAGTTCAGCTTGTACCGGCCGCGCACGACGACATACGTCACTTCGCCTTCCGCCACGGCACGCCGAACCGTCCTGGTCGAAACGCCGAACAGGCGGGAGGCTTCAGAAATGGAAACGCGGATGAGGTTCATAAGTTTTTGCCCTCGTGGGCTCTCCTTGTTCTTCCCCGAGCGGAGCGCAGCGGAGTCGAGGGGCAGGCCCTCCACGCGGGTCGGGCCAGAACATTTTTATTCCCTGAGCGAAATGCAGTCGGCGCACCATAATGTAATACTGCGCCGCCGCCCCGGCCCGGGAGCCGGGGCGAAGGGCATTCCTATATACCCAGTATATCCTGACCGGTCCGAGGGCAGTAGGCCACCCGGACCACGAACCGGACAGATTAGCAGATATTAACGGCTTTGGCAATGGTTCGAAGCAGGGAATCGGGGTTGCCGTCGATTTAACCATAATATAATAAATATCCTGTTTAGTCCACAATATTGTAGACAGAAACTATAGTTTTGTCAAACCCTACCTGATCGCTTTACGTCCAGACCTGACATAATAATCCGGCTCACAGCGTATAAGACCCGCAACCATTCGGCCGTATTTCCGCTAGGCTGGCCGCCGCATTGCCTTTCCTGCCAATAATGAATATACTGTTCAAAGTTTCTAAGGGGGCATCTGGTGTAACGCGGAACCCCTTTTATCGTCTAAATGGATGTCCAGCATATTAAAAGAGAAATTCCTGCTG
>JAQTNC010000007.1:52298-58639 GCA_028714475.1 Patescibacteria group bacterium | reverse complement strand
GCCCCGCCGGACGAGCGGCGGCGATCCGATTCGTCGGCCGCGAACAGCGCCTCGCGCTCGGCCATGGCGACATAGGCGGCCGTGCGCGGAGCCTGTTTCTGGGCGACATCCAAACAAGCCTGCGTCAATTCACGCGAGCTCCATTCGCTGCGGCGCAACCCCTCGGCCGCTTCCAGCATCGTCTTTCTCGCCAGTTCAATCATAGTGCGTCAGGAGAAAACCGCCTTGACCTTAAGCAGGTCGCCGTCCCTTTCCGGGAAAGCCTCAAGAAGCCGTTCGCGCTCGTCCGCCGTGCAGGCCACGACCTCATCAGCTCGCCAGGCATTCACGACTGGAGAGACGTGAGACAGGGGTTCCACCCCCTCGGTCGCCACCTGTGACAGTTGGCTGACGTAATCCAGGATGCCGGACAGCTGTTTTTCGAACCGCGCCTTTTCCTCTTCGGAAAGCTCCAGCCGCGCCAGGTTGGCGATATGTTCGACTTGTTGTTTGGTGAGGGACATTTGCTTGCGATTCAAGTTTCTAGTTAATGGATGCCGGTTTCTGGCTTAAAGCTGCTTGAACCTGGCAATTAATTACCCGCCTTCAGGATATCCAACAATCCGCTTTCATTCAACCGGCGCACCCCGAGCTTGGCCGCCTTTTCGGCCTTGGAGCCGGGGTTCTCCCCTACGACCACGAAATCGGTTTTCCTGCTGACCGACTCGGAAACCGAGCCGCCGAGAGCCCGGAGGCGCTCCTTAGCCTCGTCGCGGGTGAGCGACTTAAGGGTGCCGGTCAGGACAAACGACTGCCCCTTGAGCGGTCCAGCGGGTTTTTTCGCCGCGCGTTCCGGCGTCACTGCCTGCCGCAGCCGGTCAAGAAACTTGGCCGTGGTCGGGTCTCCAAAATAGTCCGCGATGCTGGCGGCCACGACTGGGCCGACATCCGGCACCTCTTCCAGTTCCTCGCGGGTCGCCTGCCGCAAGGCGTCAAAGCTCCCGAAATGGGCGGCTAAGGCGTTGGCCGTCTCCTCGCCGACGTGACGGATGCCAAGGGCGAAAATCAGGCGGGAGAGGGGCAATCGTCGCCTGGCCTGAATGGCGGCCACCAATTTCTCCGCTGACCGGTCAGCGAAGCCTTCCAAATCCATCAGGTCTTCCTTCTTTATATCGTAAAGGTCCGCCGGGTCGCGAGCCAGACCGCGATCCACGAGCTGTTCGACGATCTTGTCGCCCAGGCCGTCTATGTCCGCGGCCGTGCGCTTGGCGTAATGGGTCAGCCGCTCCAGGGTGCGACCGTAGCAATGGCGGTTCGGACAATAATAAGCCACCTCCCCCTCACGGCGCACGAGCTTCGAGCCGCAGGCCGGGCATTTCTCCGGCATGCGGAACTCGCGCTCATCGCCGGAACGGGCCTCCTTGATGACACGCATGACCTTAGGGATGATGTCGCCCGCCTTCTCGATGACGACCGTATCGCCGATCTTGAGGCCCAGCCGCCGAATCTCGTCGAGATTGTGCAGCGTGGCGTGAGTGACGGTCGTGCCGGCGACATAGACCGGATTCATCACCGCGACTGGCGTCACGGCGCCGGTGCGCCCGACCTGGACGCGGATTTCCCTGACCGTGGTCGTGGCCTGCTCGGCCGGGAACTTCCAGGCGACGATGCCGCGCGGCGCCTTGCCGGCCACGCCCAGCCGCTCGAAGGCCCGGTTGTCGTTCACGCGGATGACGATGCCGTCAATCCAATAGCCGAGCTTGGGCCGCCGTTCCTGCAACCGCTTCCAGAAGGAATGCACCTCGCCGGCGGTTTTCGCCAGAACGCTCTCCTTGTTCACCACGAACCCGATGAGCCGCAGTAAATCCCATTCCTGATCGTGGGTCGTGTGCCCCAGGTCAGTCACCATGTCCCACGCGAAAAAGGAGAGGTGCCGACTCGCGGTGATTTTCGGATCCAGCTGGCGGACACTGCCGGCCGCGACGTTGCGCGGATTGGCGAACGACTCCTTGTCCTGCCGGGCCTGCTCCTCGTTGAGCGCCGCAAAAGCCTTTTCGGTCATGAAGACCTCGCCGCGAACCTCCAGACGGCCGCTCGGATTTTCCAGGAAAGACCGCACGCGGCGAGCGTCAAGCCGGCCGTGATGTGCCTTGAGGAACGCCTCGATGCTCCGCGAATCGGGCTGATTCAGCCGGAGCGGCACGGCCTCGATGGTCCTGACGTTGCTCGTCACGTCCTCACCCACCACGCCGTCGCCGCGGGTCGCGCCGACCTTGAGCAAACCGTCCTCGTAGACGAGCGACATGGCCAAACCGTCCACCTTCACCATGCAGAACACGTCAAACCGCTCCTCACGCAACAGCTTGCCGGTGCGGCGGTGCCAATCGTCGAACTCGTCCGGCGAGAAAACGTCCTCCATGGACAGCATCGGCGCGGCGTGCCGCACCTTCTCGAACTTGTCGAGAGCCCGACCGCCTACGCGCTGGGTCGGCGAATCCGGCGTCACCAAATCAGGATGTTCGCGTTCCAACAGGAACAGCTCATGCTTGAGCGAATCCAGGGCGGCGTCGGAAAGCTCCTGCCGATCCTGGACGTGATAGAGGTAGCGGTGGTGATCGATGGCCTGCCGCAACTGGGCGACGCGGCGTTTGGCGCTCATCTTGTCCATATCAGGGGCAGCGGATGGGGAATCCCTTAACGACCGAACACTCACTGAAGATGGCGAAATCGAAAATGCTGGAGAGCGGCGCATGACGCGGCGCCCTGACCTGGATGGTCTGAACCGCTCCGCCGTACTGGCCACTCACGCGAATGACCGCCCGGCCCGGAATCAGCGCCTGGTTGCCGACGCCGTTCAGGGCGGCCACGGTGAGCTGGCGGAAGTCTCCGTCCTCGGCCCGCAACCGCAAGCGATGCTGACGGTCAGAGAGGTTGCTCAAGGTCAGGCCGGAAAAGCTGGCGCTCACGCGCTGCACCGACGACGCCTCCTCGGACCAGGTGTTGAAGTTGAGCGGATCCCAGGCGACGAGCGAGGCCACCAAATGGGGGCAAGCGCCCGACTGGCAGGTGTTTTCCGGCCAAGTCAGCAGGATGGAAGCGATGTCATTCGGCGGCGCCAGTGCCTCGCTCGGCTTATCCGGATCGAAAAGGTCGATTTCCACGAACGAATCCCGCGCCAGGTCAAAAGTCAGGGTCGGTTCCGTCGGGCTCACGAGGCGCGTCCAAGTGGCGCTGTTCTCGACCAGTTGCGGATTCAGTCTCTGCTCGGGCAGGCGGTGCTCGCGACGCAGCTCATACAATGCCTCCTCCGCTCCGGTCTCGGCGGCATAATAGGCCGCAATGGACTCGTCAATGTATCGCGCCTGCTGGATGGCGTTCAGGATGAGCGTGCCCAGCCCGACCGAGGACACGATGACTTGGGACAAAACCAGCAAGGCAAACAAAAGCACCGCGCCCCGTTTCCCCGTGATTGTCTTTGGCTGGCAAGCGTATCTCATAAGCGATCAGCGCCGATAGGCGCGCGAAACGACCGTCGTCTGGAAATGTACCAGCGAGCGCTGGTCGACGCCCGGGCCGGTGCTTTCGAGCACCAGCACGATCGTCGCCTGCGGCTGGTCATCGGCTAAGAAGGCCCCGGTTCCGATGTCAAGCTGATACGGATCAGATTTGGGAGAAAGGTAAAAGCGCGCGTATTTCGCCTCCACGCCTTTCGGGGTGATTGCCGCCGAAGCCGTCTCATTAAGCGTCACCATGACACAGGGGGTGTTGTTTTCGGCGCCACAGGCCTGCTGACTGTCCTCAACGTAAAAACGCAGGCGTTCTCCGTTTTCCCTGACCAAGGCCAGGTTGCGCGACGGCACCCCGGTCAGCGGTTCGTTGGCCTCGTACCAGACGTAATCAATGAAGCCGGTGCGGATTTCCCGAGCCATCGTTTCCATCGTGTAGCGGGCGTCAGCCTGCGTCTTTTCCAGGTTGAAGGTCTTCCGTTGAGCCCGGCTCGACATCATCAGGATATCGGTGGCGGACGTGATGACGATCGAAAACAGCCCCAACACCACGAGGAGCTCCATCAGGGTGAAACCGGCAAATCGCCGCCCGATACGACGACGAGCCCGAAAGTCAGCCGTAAGCCTTAAGCCGTAAGCCTTAAGCCGATTGAATGCATGTATGTTCAAAAACATAAACCTTATGGCTTAAGGCTTATCGCTTATGGCTGTTCTGTTATTACCGCCAGTCATACAGCCTTTCGATGACGTCAAAAGTTCGGAAACGCCCGACGGACAGCCAGCGGACGCGCGAGGTCACGCGGTAGCCGACGGGTGGGATATCGCAGCTGTACCCGCTTTCCTTAATCGAGCCGTCATCGCAAATGGGATCAATGATGAGCAGGCGCGAAAACAGCAACGGCGTGGTGAAAGGAGGCTGATCGAGCGCCTGAACCATCAGCCCGATGTTGTCGCCGGTGACGTAACGGTAAAAACGCGCCACCGATTCGGCAACGTCGTTAGCTTGGAAATCCAGGGACCATCGTCCCGAGGCCGGGTCAAAGATCGCGATGGCCGTATGGTCGTTGTCGGCTCCGGTCAGACCCTCGTCCCACGGCAAGTCCTTGAGCCAATTCGAGTCGCGCATGCCGCGCACGACTTCTACCCCCTCGCGTGCCAGGTTAGCGGCGACGATGCCGCTTTCGCTTTGCTTCTCCGCGTTCAAGGCGGCCTGCGTGACCGTTAGGGCCGAAGCAATGGCCGTGGCCACGATGCCGCAAGCGACGGTTGCTTCGAGAATGGTCTGGCCAGCCCAAAAACGCCCCTCGCGACGCTCGTGACGAGTTGATCCGCTAATCCGCGCTGATTTGTCCGGAGATGGCATTGATGCGGACATATTTCTGGTTATCAGCGTTCGGCAAGGCCAAACGAACGTAAGCGGACACTTCATCGGTTTGACCGTTAAACCATGGGCTGGCGTTCGGCGGGCGGAACACGATGCTTAACTTGCCGTTATCATTGGGAGCGACCTCGTCCGTCCGCACGTAAACGTCAGGCGAAACGGAAACCGTCCGAATTTCCTCGCCGCCGCCCAAAAGCCCGTTGCCGTCGATGTCCGCAAAGAGCTGCATGGTGTGGCTCCCCTGCTCGTCCGTGCTGAACTGCACGCCATAACCGCCTGGCGGCAACGAACGCAGGCAAAGGCCGTCATCGTGGCCGCACTGGTTGTTGTTGCCGCTTGGGCAATGCATGCCCTTTTTCACGCCCGCCACGCAGATGTTTGTTGACCGGCCGGAAATGGTCATCGTCTGGGCCCGCCGGATCTCGCCGGCCACGAACTGACTGGCGATGCGCAACTCGTCACTGCGGCTGCCGCCGCGGAAGTTGGCCGTCACGAAAGCGGTGACAACGGAAAAGATGCCCATGGTGACGATCATTTCGACGATCGTGAAGGCGCGGCACCGAGAGTGACGGACTGACGGAGTGCTGGGGTGATGGAGATTCAAACCCCCACTCCGTCTCTCTGTCTCCTTGTCTCTCTGTCTCTCAAGATAACTCATACCGACAAGCCCAAATACCACGTCAGCAGGCGTTCGCCGAAAATCAACGCTGCCGCCGTGCCGATGGCCAGGAAAGTGCCGAACGGCAATTGGCTGCGCATGTTCTTGCGGCGCGTGAGGAGCAGGACGACGCCGCAAGCCGCGCCGGTCACGTAAGACAGGAACAGGGCCACGAGGATCTGCGGCCAGCCAAGGATCGCCCCGATGAGCAAGCCCAGATAGGCGTCGCCGCCGCCGATCCAGCGGCCGCGCGACACGACGTATTGCAGCCAGAAAAAACCGCCCGCGATCGCCATTCCTATTATCAGACGCCACCAAGACATGCCCAAGGCCAAATTCGCCAAAAAGGCAACCGCCGTGGCCGGCAAGGTAACCGACCGGAGGATCATCAGGTACTTGTAGTCGTAAATGAAAACCAGGACCAGGACGGCGAGGCAATACCAGCGGAACAACAAGAGCGGCAACCACCCCGCCGGCTCGGCCGCGATCGGCAGGCCGATGGCCGCGAGCAGGAAAAGCGACCCCATGGCCACTTCCACCAGAAGATACTGCGGGCTGATGGGCCGATGGCAGTGGCGGCACTTGCCCCCGAGCAGTATCCAGCTGGCGACCGGGACGAGGTCCACGGGTTCCAGATCATGCCGACAGGCCGGGCAGTGGGAACGGCTGAAAAGGAAATTCTCGCCCGTCCGAAGACGCCAAGCCACGGCGTTCACGAAACTGCCGATGACCGCGCCGAAGAAGAAGACGAATAGCTGGCTGATGGGATTCATAGCTTCATTATTGTAGCAAGAACCAGCGGTAATCGTAATAGACC
>JAQTNC010000007.1:44892-52198 GCA_028714475.1 Patescibacteria group bacterium | reverse complement strand
GTCGCTTGCTCGCCGGTTCACAAGCGACCCCGCCCAGCGGCTGCCTAAACAAAGACCCTCCGACGTGAGTCGGAGGGTCTTATTTGCCGAATTCGGCTGTTTGCCGGTCGGATAAAACCGGTTATCGGCTTTACTGGATGCCGTTGGCGTTAGCCGTGCGCATGCCAGCGGTCAAATCACCGACCTTGCCACCAAGGCAGAACAGGATCTGATAAGTGGCGCCACCGACTGGAGCGGTGTAGGCGTACGTGTTACCAGCGGTACAGGCGGTCGAACCGGCCGGGTTATCAGCCGGCGTCGGAGCGGCCGGGACGAGACCCATATAGGTCGTGTCGGCAGTTCCGCAGCCCGTCTTCCAACCACCGGTGCAAAGCGACTTTTGGTTGGTGTCGCCGAGCGTGATGGCGGTGGCAGCTTCCGGGTACCCGTTGGTGCTGTCCGCGAAATAGAGTTCGAGGGCGGTCTGAATCTGCTTGACGTCAGCAACGCGCTTCGAATCGCGGGACTTCTGACGAGCGCTGTTCAAGGCGACAACGGCCAGCGTTGAAAGCAAGCCGATGATGGCGATGACGACGAGCAGCTCGATGAGGGTGAAGCCTTTCTTGTTGGTTTTCATGAGGGTCACCTCCTCTCACCAATGGGGATAAGGATAATTTGTTCTCCGTACGGAGAAGCGTCATTGAGCTTATCCACACTCATTGACGCAAATTTAGTATAGCACGATTTTGCCTTATCCTCAACGGTTTAATGCAAAAATGCCTTAAACAAGGCATTTTTGGAGAGTACTGGAGATTGGGAGTGCTGGGGTTCTGGAGATTTGAGCCAATCAGCCTCAATTCTTCAGCACTCCTGCGCTTCAGCACTCCAGCACTAAAAATTCGTCGCCATGCTGTACATTGGCATCATGATGGCCACCACCATCACGCCGACAGCTCCGCCCATCGCGAGCATGATGAGCGGCTCGATGGCGGAGACCAAGGTCGCCACTTTGTTCTGTAACTCTCTCGAATAAAATTCCGTCAATTTAGCCAAAACTTCATATAATCGGCCGGTTGACTCACCCACCACCATCATCTGTGAAACCATTATTGGAATAGATTTTTCCTGTTCAAAAACAGTCGTAATGGAATTGCCGTCGAGGACTTCCTTGCGGGTACGGATCAGCATGTCCTGATACTTGGCATTGCCGACGATATCCGCCGTAACTTCGAGACTGGCCGGGATGTCTACTCCGCTCGTAATGAGCGTGCCTAAACTTTGGGTAATGCGCACGATATAGATGTGCTTAAGCAAATCGCCGAATACGGGAATGAAGAGTTTGGCGTTGTCCCAAATTCGTCGCCCTGTCTCGGTCCGAATCCAGTATTGGAATGCCGCCAAGGCTAAACCAACGAAAATCACGATTGAGATGAAGTGATTCTTCATGAAGTCGCTCACGAAAATGAGTACCTGGGTGGCCCAGGGCAACTTCGTGCCCGACTCCTTAAGCGTTTCCGTCAATTTAGGGACCACGAACGTCATCATGATAAAGCCAATGACGACCATGCCAAAAAGCACGATGATCGGATAGGTCATGGCGCCCTTGATCTTGGCCATAAGATCATAATCACGCTCCATCTGATCGGCCAAATAATTCATGACCTCCTCAAGCCGACCCGTCGTTTCGCCGGATTTGAGCATGTTCACGAAAAAGTCCGAAAAGGCGTCCGGATATCTGGCCATGGCCATCGAAAGCGACGTTCCTGATTCGACTTCGTCAGCGACTTCGCCCAGGATCTTCTGGAGTTTCTTGTTCTGGGTCTGCCGGGCAACCGTCTTTATGGACTGTACGACCGGCACCTTGGCACCCATGAGCACGGAGAATTGCCGCGAAAAGACGACCGTGTCCTTGACCGAAACCTTGTTCAAGAAAGGTAGTTCAAACTCCAAGACGCTTTTCTTGGCGCTTTCATCAAGCGATACCACCGAAAGGCCCTTGTCGCGAAGGGTGTCGGTGGCGATTTCGTAATTGTCTGCCTCGATGACGCCTCTCAAGACCTGGCCTTTGGCGTCCGTGGCGCGATAATCGTATCTGGGCATAGCTAGTAGCTAGTAGCTAGTAGCTAGTAGTAGCTTGCTTACATGCAAACTACTCACTACTAGCAACTAGCTACTCACTAACCCTCATTCCATCTTCAGCACCTTCTTGATCTTGGCGACGGCCTCGGCCGGAACGAAGTGGGCCTTGATCAGGTAATCCACCGCGCCTTCCGAAATCCCCTTCTCCACGTCTTCCTTTTGCCCAAGGTTGGTGAGCATGATGACCGGGATATCCTTGGTCGTTTCCTCCGACTTCAGCCTCTTCAACACCTCGAAGCCATCAAGCTTGGGCATGAGGACGTCAAGCAGGATGAGATCGGGTTTTTCCTCAAGCGCCACCTTGACGCCTTCCTCGCCGTCGCGCGCCGAGGCCACCTCAAAACCCTCCAATTCAAGCTTGGTGGCGTAGATGCCGGCCAGAAACGCGTCGTCGTCAACGATCAGCACCTTGGCTTTTTTCTTCGGTTGTTCTTCAGTCATAATTAATTCCATTAAATACGTAACCTATTCGCTGCTTAAGCGCATCACTTCCTCTATTGTAGTGTAACCTTCAAGTGCCTTCAATAGCGCGTCCTGACGCAGGTTCAGGAACTTCTTTTCCTTGATGTATTCCTTGACCTTGTCGATGGGGAAACCCTTGGTGATGAGCTCGCGCAAATACTCGTCAAACGGCATGAGTTCGGCTGCCGCCACGCGCCCGGCATAGCCGGTGTCGTTGCAGCGCAGACAGCCTCGACCCTTGAAGACGACGAGGTTCGGGCCATCAAGCTTCAGGTGGCTGCGGTAGACTTCCGGAATGGCGAGGACCTCGTCTCGAATCCCCTTCTCCACCTCCGGCGGCAGCGCCACTTGCGTCTTGCAGCGTTCGCAGATCTTGCGGGCGAGGCGCTGGGCCACGGCCAGGTTGATGGTGGCGGCGAGCAGGAACGGCTCGATATGCATGTCCATGAGACGCGGCACGACGCCGAGCGCGTCATTGGTGTGCAGGGTCGAGAAGATGAGGTGACCGGTAAGCGCCGCATGCACGGCCAATTCGCCGGTCTCGCTGTCGCGGACCTCGCCGACCATGATGATGTTCGGGTCCTGACGGAGGAGGGCGCGGAGGCCGGAGGCGAAGGTGAAACCGATTTCGGGCCGCACCTGTGACTGGTTCACGCCCTTGATGGTGTACTCGACCGGATCCTCGAGCGTCGAGATGTTGACCACCTCCTCGTTACGCATGTTGAGGATGGTAAACAGCGTCGTGGACTTGCCGGAGCCGGTCGGACCGGTGATGAGGAACATGCCGTGCGGCTTGCGGATTTCCTTCTTGATGATATCGACGTACTCCTTGCGAAAGCCGAGCTGCTCCAAAAGCGGCACGCCCTTGGAGGTGTCGAGGATACGCATGACAACCTTCTCCGCGTCCTGGAGCGGCAGGGTCGAGACGCGGAAATCTATGATCTTGTCGCCGATGGTTTCGCGGATGCGGCCGTCCTGCGGCACGCGGGTCTCGTCAAGCTTGAGGTTAGCCAGCACCTTCACGCGGGAAACGACGGAGTTGTGGATGTATTTCGGCAGGCGAAGCGAGGTGCGGAGCACGCCATCAACGCGATAACGGACCCGTGACTCGTCGCCAAACGGCTCAATGTGGATATCGGAGGCGCCGCCGTCAACGGCGTGGCGAATGATAACCGAAACGATGCGCGAGACGGGCGCCCCCTTGATGATCTCCTCAAGATTGACTTCGGCTTTCGCCTCCTCCTTCGGGGTCGGCTGGAATTTCTCCTTCGCGACCTCCAGGGCCTTGGCCACTTCCTTGCCGATCTCCTCGTACTTCTTGAGGATGTAGCTGTACGAGGCATTGGAGATGACGTGATACTTGACCTTGAAATTGCTCGCCTGGGCCAGGAAGTCGATGGCTTGGGTGGCCATGGCGTCGCGCGGATTGAGCATGCCGACGCTCACCACGTTGTCCTTCCTGTCGAAGGCGATGGCCTTGGTGTTTTCGGCCACGGGCTTGGAGATCAGGTTGACCACCTGAACGTCCACCTTCTTGCCGACCAAGTCGGCGTAAGGCATGCCAAAAAGGGTGCCCCTGGCGCGTGTCAGGAGCTCCTCATCAACCATCTTCCCCTTGAGAAGCAGCTTCTCGGCCGAGGCCTTGGTCTCGCCGTTCTCCTTGAGGACCTGTTGATACTGCTCGTCCGTGATGTGTCCGGACTGCAGCAAAATGTCCAGCAGTTCAACGTCGTTATTCATGTCATTGGCGACAGCCGTTCACAGCTTCGTGCGAAAGATGCCCGGCGAAGGCTCCTCGCGATTGAACTCGAGGCGCGTGGAGGTGAGCGGCTCCAAGGCCGAGAAATCCGGGCGATTCAGGAGCTTGCCGTAGTCAGTGGCGGACGGCAACTCAAGCCGCGTCGCGGCGGGCGGCGTCGGCGCCGTGCCGGACGGCTTCGGCATGATGCGGTCACGGAAATAATACCCCAACACGCCCACCATGATGATTGAGATGGCGCCGAGGGCGTACATCTGTTGCTGTTCCTTGGTCATGGCCATAAATCATGGGTTAGCCGGCACGGCTGGCGCGGCGGCCGGCTTGGCGGCCGTCTTCGTGAGGTCAACATAATAGGTGCGGAGCGCGATGCCGAATCCGCTGTCGGGCGAGAAACTCACGCTGGACACGTCCACGATCCTGAGTGACCTCTCCAGTTCGGTCAGCGTGGCCTTGAGGGTCTCGTAATCGCCGCCCGAAAGGGTGACGCTCAACCGAACCGGCTTCCGGCCAACGGCGTTAACGCTCTTTTCGTCCACGACGGCGTCAAGCGACAGGAGCAACATCGAATGTCTCCTGACCAGCGCATCGAGCTGAACCATCAGGCCCGGGAAGTCCGTATCCGTTGGCACGGCTTGGCCGATGCGGTCCTTGTCCGCCTCGGTCAGTTTCTCGTAATCCACCAGCGAGGACCTCACCTTGTCCAGGTATTGCCGGTCCTCCGTCACGCGCTGCCGAAGCGGCGCATAATCATAACCGCCGCCCGCCATGAGCGGGCTAATCTTGGGCATGAGCAGGAGGAAATAGGCGGCCGCGGCGTAACCCAACCCGGCCACCACCGTGATGATCGGCAGCCACGGGGCGATGTTGAACGGCGCTTTCCTTTTCTTTGGGGTGGGGGCAGCCATATCAAGGGGCGGTCGGGGTGACCGCAGACGGATTAGCCGGCACCGGACTCGTGGCGGCGGGCGCGGTTTCATTCGCGGCTGGCGGGGTGGCGCCTGAAGCCGCGAGCTTCCAAACATCAGGCTTCAGCTTAAGCGAGAAGGACATGACGGCCCCGTCAACCTTGCCGTCTTTACTCATGGACAGCGACGCGGCGGAATGACTCAGCTTAAGCACCGCCGGGTCTTCCCGAAACATGATGATCTGTTCCGCCAAATCGCGATAATCCTTGCCTCTGGCGTCCACCACCACGAGGCCGGTATCGGCGTTCGCATTGAGGTTATAGTAAATGACGTTCGGTCGCGTATGGGTTTCAAGCCAGCTCAACATCCCGTTCCAATAGATGTGGCGCTCCAGCGTGTCGCTCACGGCCGCGACCTGACGATTGAAGGTCAGCGCTTCGGCCATCATTTTTTCCTCCTCGGCTATCTCGACGGCCTGCTGCTTCTGCTCGGCTTCCAGCTTGACCCCCTCCGCGATCCGATCGCTCGCCAGACGGCTCAAGTACAGGTGAATGCCGCCGAAAACCAGGGTTTCGACGACCAAGACCAGCACCAGGACAAGCACTCGCTTGGTTAGGTCTGGCCGCTTGCCGCCCTCAAGATCGGACGGCATGAGCGAAATGCGCAGGCCGACGCCGGCCGGCGCCTCCTTGGCAGCGGTGGCGGCACCCGGCGTGGCGGCTGGCTTCACGGGCTCACGCGGCGTCCCCGGCGTGGGGCCGGTTGGCGCAGCGGCTGGTTTCTGGGGCGTTTGCCCCATGTCCAAGGCATTGATGGCCATAAGTCAATCATTCGATGTCCCGCATCGCCAAACCGACGGCGACGCCGAAACGATAACCAATCTCGTCGAGCACCGGTCGTAGGCCGTCCGGATAGACGACGCGCGCCCAGGGATCGCCGACGTAAGTCTTGACGTTGAGGTTCTTGGCGAAATGATCCGCCAGCTGGGGCAATGACGCGCCGCCGCCGGTCAGGATGATCTTCTCCACGCGCTTCGCCTCCGCCCCTTCGCCGCGGGACGCGTAAAGGCTTAACGAATACTGAAGTTCGGTGACGAGCGGGGCGACCGTCGCTTCGAAGACGCGCGGCAACCCCTCGCCCGGGTAAATCGTCGAGACACTCTTGATGTCGCATTTCATCTTTTCCGCCGCGGCCATGTCAATCGAAAGGGCGCGGCTCATCGCCTTCGTGAACGTCGAGCCTCCCATGTCGAGGCTGCGGGTGACATAAGGGACGCCGGTTTCAGCGATGATGATGTTGGTTCGGGCCGCGCCGACGTCCACAATCATGGTCGGGGCGCGATCCTTGCCGACGAGGGCGCGGATCAGCGCAAAGGTTTCCGTCTCCAGGCTGTTCAACTCCAAGCCGGCCGCCTTGAAGAGGGTCACGTATTTCTGAACCATCGTCTTGGAGGCGCCGGTGATGAGCACGGGCACGGTCTTTGGCTGATCCTTCTGCTCCTTCTTGTCCTTTTCCGCCTTGTCCTGCTTGTCCGGCGTCTTGCCCGACTCCTTCTTCTCCTTTTCCGGTTCCGGTGCCTTTTCCTTGGCCGCTTCGCCCGACGCCTGAATCTTCTTGAAATCGAGCACCATCTCCTCGAGCGGCACGGGAATCAGCTTGCGAGCCTGCATCTGGATGGCCTCGCGGAACTCCTTCTCGGCGACATTCGGCACGGTGATGACCGAGCTGAAAACCGAGGCCACCGGCAGGCTGGCGACGGCCTTGGTGGTCGTGCAGCGCGCCTTGCGAAAAATCGCCCGCAACATGTCGGCGGTCTCCTTCGGGCTGTCAATCTGGTTCAGCGGCTCGGCATCCGGCAGTCGCTCGGTGAAGCCGTAGGTGACGAGCCGCGCCCGCCCCTTTTCATTCCTAAGCTCGACGGCCTTAATGCCGCCGACTCCCAAGTCAACGCCGACATAACTCATTTTTTTCGGTCCAAACAAGCCCATAATCCCTTTCGTGGCCGCATCATGCGGCTGTGGATTCCTTTCCTCCTTAGTTCATATATATTATACACCTTTTT